>JAVHTD010000013.1:0-85108 GCA_032161105.2 Candidatus Thermosaccharophagus tengchongensis | reverse complement strand
CTTCAAGGCAATATACAAGTGGTCCCCTTTGTATAGCTACTTTTCCTTGATTAAATCTCACATTTGAATGTGCATACACTCTTAAAACTGGCATTGAAAATACAATTTTGATTTGGTCACCATCTTCCCATATTCTATCCAAATGAATATAGCCATTATTGGTTGATATATCATCAGAAGATAGCTTCTTTCCATTTAGTTCTACTGAATAATCATATAAACACCATGATGGAATCCTTAACACCAACGGGAAGCGGACCGGTTTATCGGTTTGGATAGCAATTTGCACCGAATCGTCAAATGGGTAGTCAGTGTTAACGGTGATGCGGACGGTTGCACCATTTCCAACTTTTGCCGTTACCTCGCATGGCGCGTAGAACATCGCTGCAAGACCATTGTTCGTCGTTGCCATCCACAGGTGCTCTGTGAAGCAAGTCCAACCCAAACCGTGATTGTGCTGGCAGCATCGGTAGTCAAACGGGTCGTAGGAGAGCATCTTGCCGGCATTCTGGAGGAACGGCGCTTTGTTGCCCCTGTCAAGCTGAACCATGTTTGGTGCGGTCAAATAGTGCAACGCTCTGTAGTCAGGCGTGAAAGCTGCTGGGAGAGAGTTGAGGGCGATTTCCTCAGCCCTGTCCGCCCAAATGCCATCGCCAGTGATGCGCGCAAGCATTGTATGGCTCCTTATGAATTCAACCATGCTGCAAGTTTCCGCTGCTTGTTGTGGACCTGTGTATCCTCGGCGGCAGTTCTCATCGGCGGCAAACATCCCGCCGGGGACCTGACCATATATGCCCATCACCGTTTCGTAGTTTCGTATGCTTGCGTTTAGGTAACGGATGTCCTTTGTCACCAGCCAGAATTGCGCCGGCTCACGAAAGCCCTGACATATGTTCACGCCATGCCAACTTGCGACCTCGCGCTTCCACGGAGCTGTGCAATCGTGAACGACTCTCGCAACATCAATCAACCACTCCTCTCCCGTCAGGTTATATAGCCACAGGATGCTATCAAGCATGTCGCCACCCCTCACATGCTGCCACCCGCCACCCTTTGTTGGCGGCAGGAGATCTTCAAGTGGGACAGTTGTGAGCCAACGGAAAAAGCGGAGCATGAGGGAGACAACGCGCTTATCACCTGTTGCCTCGTAATGTGTTCGCAGGACATCAAGTGCCAGCATGTTTGGCCATAGGTCTTGGTTGCGCCAATTTTGTCTCGGACCAAAGTAACCGCTCTCATCTTGGCTGGACAGTATCGCCTCAATCCACTTCCTCGCCTCAGCAATGAGCCTCTCATCACTCAGGATGTATGCAAGTGCTGCAAAGCCGCGGAGCCAATAGGGCAGTTCTTCCCAATGCGAATGTCCCTCACCTTTAGGGTTTGCCCATGCATTGCCATCCCAATTACACCACGGGCTGATTTCCGGCAGCCGTCCGAGAAGCCCATTTGCCATCAGGCGAAGCTGTGCCTCTAACCAACCCTTTGGCTTGATGCTTCCGGTTGGGAGTTTGATAAGCGGAGAAGGAGCGAGCGGAGGTCTGTTGCCGCAGTAGAAGGAGTTTACGCCATCAGCGGGCAATCGTTCAACAACTTTTAGCTCACCCAACTCATCAGCATGTGTTGTCCTAAGTGTGTTGGCGACCGCAATTGCGATGAGGAATATCAGCCGCATCCATCATCACCCCCGATTTGGTGCACTTGACTTTACCAACCCCAAAATATAGCCTAAACATCGCATGGATGTGGCTTGGCAGCTTATGCAAATTTTGTGGTGTATAAACGATGTCACTCAGATGAGCATAATGGATTGTGGGCAGCTTGTGGAACTGGTTCTGCCGATTGAGCTATGAGGGGAACACTCATATGCGTGTGAGGTGTCTCTCTGGTGTGTTTGAACAGCCCCGAACATCAAGGTGAGCCAGTGCTCTTTGAATCGGAAATAGCCTCACATAGGTCAGATGATGGATTTGCGCTCCCGGATGCGCCTTTATCAACTCGCATGCGCCCGCGCACGCTTGATGAATTTGTCGGGCAAGAGCACATACTCGGTCATGGCAAGGTGTTGCGAATCGCAATTGAACATGACAAGTTAACATCTTGTGTCTTTTACGGACCAGCCGGGTGCGGTAAGACAACGCTTGCATACATCATTGCGAGCATGACGAAGGCGCATTTTGAGCGCTTCAGCGCTGTCACGGCTGGGGTCAGCGATGTTAAGCGAGTTGTGAGTGAAGCGTGCATTAGGCGAAAGCGTTTCTCTCAAAAGACGATCCTCTTCATTGACGAGATACATCGCTTCAACAAGGCGCAGCAGGATGCCTTTCTGCCTTATGTTGAGGATGGCACTATAACGCTCATTGGGGCAACGACCGAGAATCCCTTCTTCAGCTTGAACGCGCCGTTGGTATCTCGGGTGCGAATTTACAGGTTTGAGCCATTGACTCCCGAGCAAGTCCGCATCATCATTGAGCGCGCTTTGAAGGATGACGAGAGGGGACTTGGGAGGTTAAAGCTTGAGATTGAGGGAGAAGCGCTGCGCCACTTATGTGAGCGCTCAAATGGCGATGCGAGGAGGGCGCTTGATGCGCTTGAGTTAGCTGCTATCGCTGCGACTAAGATCAGGGAGGGCAACGCGGTTATAACACTGCCGTTGGTTGAGGACGCTCTCCAAGAGGTCGCCATCACATATGACAGGGCTGGCGACAGCCACTACGACACAATTTCGGCTTTCATTAAGAGCATTCGCGGCTCGGACCCGGATGCGGCGCTTTACTGGCTTGCAAAGATGCTGCGTGCCGGAGAGGATCCGAGGTTTATAGCTCGCAGGCTGCTCATCCACGCATCGGAGGATATTGGCAATGCGGATCCGATGGCATTGCTCGTTGCGAGTGCGGCTGCGCAGGCCGTTGAGACCGTTGGGATGCCAGAGGCACAACTTGCACTTGCTCAAGCTACGATCTACCTCGCCACAGCCCCGAAAAGCAACTCATGCTGTGTCGCTATGGGCAGAGCTATGAGGGACATTGAGGAAAGAGGGGCAATGCCGATCCCGCAGCACTTGCGTGATGCGTCATATGCTGGGGCGAGGAGGCTTGGGCACGGTATCGGGTATCTTTACCCGCATGATTATCCAGAGCATTATGTTCCGCAGGAGTATTTGCCCGAGGGGGCTAAATCGCAGCCGTATTACATTCCGAGTGGGATGGGATTTGAAAGGGTCATTGCAAGGCGCATGGAGCGCTGGAGCAGGTTGAAAGAGGCACTGAAGGAGGGAAATAGAGGCATTGGAGAAGGCAGCCAACAAATTGCCTTTGGTGAAGGCACGACTGAAAGAGCAACGCGTATGGGGGGAGAGCAAATTATGAGGTCAGGCATATCGCTGACTTTGCGCGAGGGCGGGGTAGCCATTGTCTCTCCGACTGGCGAGCTTGATCTTTCAACGGCTGAATTGCTTCGTGAGCGATTGAGCGGGGCGATTTCGGCAGCGGGAGCCGGCGTCATAGTCGATCTGCGCAATGTGACATTTATGGATAGCGTAACATTGGGTATATTGCTCGGAGCAATGAGGCGTGCCAAAGAGAAGGGGATACGATTTGCGCTCGCGTCGCCGAGTGAGCACGACCGAAAGGTAATTTCAATGACGCGCCTTGATGAGGTGTTTGAAGTCTACGATGACATTGACGGCGCAATCAACTCAATTCTATCGGCGAGGGGGTGAATGAAGGTGAGCATTGCCCAACAGCGCAGCCAAAGGGATATGCGGTTTGAGCTGACTATACCATGTGAGCCGTCGTTGCTCAAGGTTGTGAGGCAAGCACTTGCAGCTTTCGCCATGGAGTTGAACATGACCATGAGCATGATTGAGGACATAAAGAGAGCCGTGACGGAAGCGTGCACAAATGTTATCCAACATGCATATAAGGGCATTGGGTGCTCCGGGACGGTCCACATAGCCTGCTGGATTAACGGGAGCAATTTCATCGTTGAGGTGAGCGATAAGGGCATCGGCATGAGGTCTTCAGAAGGTCTCGGGATAATGATCATGCGCGTGCTCATGGATGAGGTTGAGATAAAGGTTGGGAAGCGCGGCGGGACAAAGGTGCGCATGGTCAAGCGAATCCCAATTGTGGAGGATTAGCTAAGTCCCGTCGGGGTGAGAACGGTGAGCAAGGGGACGAAGGCGGAGCGAGATGACGAAAGGCTCAATGATGGGGTTTTGGAAGGGGGCTTTGATGGACTTCCAGTGTGGCATGATGTTGAGGATTTGTTCAGGGAGTATAGGAGGACGCGTGATCCGGCCATCCGCGAGGAAATCATTGAGAGGCATTCAAACTTAGTTCATGCTATTGCGAGGCGTTTCCGAGATAGGGGTGAGCCATACGAGGATTTGGTTCAGGTTGCATGGTATGGGCTCATCAAAGCCGTTGATAGGTATGACCCAGACAGGGGGAACAAGTTCACGAGCTTTGCAGTTCCGACGATACTGGGCGAGATAAAGCGTTACTTCCGAGACAGAGGTTGGGATGTGCGTGTTCCGAGGAAACTGCAAGAGCTCAACCAACAGGCGAGAAGAGCGATTGAAGAGCTTTCAAGGCAGCTCAATCGCTCACCAACGGTGAGGGAGGTCGCCCAAGCACTCGGAGTTGATGAGGAGGTGGCGCTTGAAGCGCTTGAGCTCGCACACTACTATGACTTGGGATCGCTTGATGATGATGCGAAGGCAACACACGATGAGGATGAGGGGCAGCCAGCTTCAGAGCTGGTTGGCAGCGACGACGAAATTGAGTTTGAGAGGATGATATTAAGGCATGCTATAGAACAGGCTATGGAGAGGCTTGATGAACGCGAGCGGAAAATCATTGGGATGACATTCTATGAAGGGCTGCCGCAAACCGAGATTGCAAAGCGCCTCGGCATATCGCAAATGCATGTCTCAAGGCTTCTGAGAAGAGCGCTTAACAAGCTGCGCCAGATGCTTTCAGAGTAGTGGACATCCCACAACGCAACCAGCGAATGATACTGCACTCCTTGAGCTCCATTCGGTGCTGATGCGGCAGTTGTTTTTCTGCCGCCGTAAAGCTCGCAGGGCAAATCATGTTGCTGCGACTTGTGCGATGCTTTCCGGGCGCCAGGTGCCGGTTGCGACTTGCGGCACAAATTCATCAAGCCCATCCGGCGGGAACGGCAATGTGCGTTTCAACTCGGCAGCCATGTAGCATGCCATTAGCAACTCAGTTATGCGCAAGCCCTCATGGAGCGTGCTGAACGGGCGTTTGCCCTCAAGGAAGCACTTGACCATGTGCCTGTTCTCGGAGATATAGCCGTAGGTGAATGTTTCGTCGGCGAGGAATGGCATCAGACCCTGCTCCGCATTCTGCTTCTCAACCAGATCTTCTCCAGCTGGTCCTTTCACTTCCCTGCTGAAGAATATCCGCCCCTCAGTGTCAAGCGAGTTGATGAAGAGTGAATACTCAGGACCGAGCACTTCAAATGTCAGGCGCAGACCCGCTCCGACGAAGCTCCAAGATGTTGTGGCTTGAACAATGACATGCTCGCCATCCGGTGTCTCAAACACAACTTCAGCCGTGGCGTAATCCTCTGCTGGCGCCTTTGCGTAGTCAACTTCGCCATCCGTCATCGCCTTCAGCCTCTCAATGTATTGCGGGCGTGACCACTTGAGGCAGGCAATCGTTGCGGTCACAGTCTTTGGTGTAAGCGCCTCCAAACGCTGATCAAGCGGCGTGAGCAAGAACCAACCGGCAGCAACGCTGTGACATAGCATGTCATTTAGCACTCCGCCACCCTGCTTTTCACCAATCCAGAACCATGGGCGGTGAGGACCACTGTGTTCCTCGGCGCACCTTGCAAGGTATGGTGTGCCTGCAATTGGGACGCCCCTTCGCCAGATTAGCTCCTTGCCCCTGACTACCGATGGAGCGTAAAGTTGATTCTCCAAATAGCCGTGATTGAGCCCGGCGGATTCAATCACCTCAAGTATGCGTTTCCCCTCTGCGACCGTGCGAGCCATCGGCTTCTCCCAAGCTATGCCCTTGAGTTCCGCCTTGCCGCTTTTCACTTCATCGGCTATGGCTTCCGCAATCTCAAGGCGAGCATAGTTTGGTGCAGCCACCCAAACAGCTTCAACATTCGGGTCTCTCACAAACTCCCTTATGTCGGTGTATACCTTCGGTTCCCCGACATCCAATTGCTTGCATAATGCCGCAAGCTCAGATGCCGTTTTCTCATTCGTGCTGCATATTGCGGTGATGTCGGCATCCCTCACATTGACCCAGCTTTGCACATGGAAGCGTGCCATGAAGCCGCTCCCGACAATTCCGACACCGAGCCTTTCTTTCGCCAGACGCATCTTATTCACCCCCTAACTCGCACCGCAGTTTAAGTTGCTTTGAGTTGCCCAAAGACGATGATTCCCTCATGGTAATGCTAACGCGTTGGTGACGCAATTTGGCTTGCGCAGCTGGTGGCATTTTTCGGATTGATGGCAGCCTGCGCAATTAAACTCGCACCTTTGGGCGGCTGCATTTCATTAGGCTCATCGCCAATTCATTTCGGATGCTTAGCTGGCGCTGTTTGAAAGGAGCACTGCAAAAGGGTTGTCTCGCATTGGGGCAGCGTCAAACTTGTTAGTGGCAGATTTTTGAAGGCATGCGAGCTATGATTGGGAAGCCGATTCGTTTCCCTTTGGGCGGTGCTTGAGGGTGTCCATGCAGATGGACGGCGATGAGCTCGTCAACTACTACGAGGTGCTTGGCGTCCCATACGATGCCGATGCGCTGACGATAAAGAAACGCTACAGGGAACTCGTTCGCAAGTTTCATCCCGATGTTGCAGTTGATAAGCTCGCAGCGCATGAGAAGTTCGTCCAAATCGTTGACGCATATCAGACGCTTATTGACCCAGTTAAGCGTGCCGCATACGATGCGAGGCTCAGCCGCCAACTCGGCATACCAATTGGCTCGGCACAAGGCGAAATGGGTGCTGATGTTGAAGCTGCGCCATTTTCGTGGCTTGAGGAGAGGCGCAGGCGCACGCCGCTATCGCTGCTCATTGAGGCAGAGCAGCACATGTTGCGTGGCGACATCAAAAGGGCGCTTGAGCTATGTCGCAAGGTCATATCGGCTGAGCCGAAGAACCCACAGGTGTATGAACTGCTCGCCGAAATATTTGAGCGCATGGGCAACATTGAAAAAGCTGCCGAGTATTTCTCATACGCAGCACAACTTGCGCCGAGCAACCCTTACTATAGCATGCAAGTTGAGCGTCTCCTCAGCAAGCGCGCAGGGCGGGCTGTAAGTGCGCCAAGGGAAAAGGGCAAAGCCGAGCCATCGCCATTTGTGAAGACATCCATGCTCGTCATCACCGTCGCTGTGATTGTGCTTTGCCTTTATGCATTTCACAAGTCCACAAAGGAAGCCCTCTCTGAATTCTTTCCGATACCGCAATCATTCGTATGGCTTGCTGCGCTTTGCGGATTGCTCTGCGGTTGGCTTCTTCACTATGGCGGTTGGTTGAAGTCAGCCGACAGAGTTTTGTTCTATGGCGGTGAGCCGACGCTCCTCACAAAGGGCGGTGCACCAGTTGGCGTCCTAATAGTGCTTAGCGCGCTGTTGAACTTTTACCTCTCCATCATCGTCGCAATTTTGCTCTCGTGGTGGAATGATGACTGGGAGGCATCGCTGTTTATTGCGCTTGGGTTAAGTTGGCTCATCGCCTTCCTCTTTGCATTGCTTTCCGAGAGCGTTGGTGTCATCGTAATGTGGGGTGGCAGTTTTGTGTTGCTGCCGTTCATCGTCGGTTGGATGCTCGGCTCATTCACGAAATTGCGGTGGTGGGATTGAATCCGCGCTGTGGCGCATTGAATCTCCGAAGTGCGCAGGGCTCAACACAACCAAACAATGCAATTGGGTGAGGTGGGGTGTGATGGAGCGCAAAGTGACCATACAAACGCTGCTTGAGCGCAAGTCATCTGGCGAGAAGATCACGGCAATTACCGCATACGACTATCCGACAGCAATGCTCGTTGACGGCGCTGGGATTGACATGATACTCGTTGGCGATTCGGTCGGTAATGTCGTGTTGGGTTACGAGAACACGCTCCCTGTGACGATGGATGAAATGGTGCACCATGTTAAAGCTGTCAGGAGGGGCGTGAAGAGGGCATTGCTCGTTGCTGATATGCCATTCATGTCGTATCAGGCATCAGTTGAGGAGGCAATCAAGAATGCTGGCAGGTTTGTTAAGGAGTGCGGTGCAGAAGCCGTTAAAGTTGAGGGTGCTGGGAGCGTCGTCAACATTGTGCGAGCAATTGTTGATGCTGGCATACCAGTGCTTGGGCACATCGGCTTTACACCGCAATGGATTTTGCAGCTTGGCGGTCCGAGGGTTCTTGGGAGGAGGGCGAAGGAAGCGGCAGAGCTCATCTCCGCTGCAATTGAGCTTGAGCGTGCAGGTTGTTTCGGCATAGTGCTTGAATGTGTCCCTGCGAAGTTGAGCAAGGTCATAACTGAGCGCCTGTCAATACCGACGATCGGCATCGGTTCGGGTCAGGACTGTGACGGTCAAATACTCGTCTTCCACGACCTTGTCGGGTTGCTACTGGCGAAGACGCCAAGGCACGCAAAGCGCTATCTGAATGCATACGAGCTCATGGATGAAGCGGTCAGAAGATACATTTCCGAGGTCAAGGATGGTTCATTTCCGACAGCTGAGCACTCGTTTGAAATTGATGAGGGCGTGTTAGAGGAAGCATTGAAGGAGGTTGAAGGTTGATGCCTTAAGCGACGGATGCAATCGCGCTGAGGTGACACATGATGGGTAAAGGGGCAGCTGAGGCAGCTGTTCTGTTGTTCTTGCTTGGCTTGTCAGCCACAAGTGCAAGTCAGAAACAGCAAACCTCACACTACCAGCAAAACCCGTTCGTCATCAAGCTTGACATACCGCCAATTCAAAGCTACGAGGAAAGCGCAGGGGGCATGATTGTCTCCGATTTGGATAACGATGGTCGGATGGACTATCTCGTTACCGTTCGCGGGCATGTCGCTGCCTACCGATGGGATGGAAGAAAGCTCTGGGTGCTCAAAGTTGATTTGAGGGTGGGCGGTAGCGCTGAGAGCGAAGGTTTGCCTGGGCATCACGGCGCTGGAGTTCAGGCAGCAGACATAGATGGAGATGGGCGAACCGAAGTCCTGTTTTTGACCAATGATAGCACGCTTCATATCGTTGACGGCGCTACAGGAAAAACGAAATGGAATGCGAAACCGCCAATCCCTGAAGGCGCTGAAAGGTGGGAGCACATCGCTGTTGTCAACCTGCGTGGCGAAGGCGACAGAGACATCGTTTTGCAGGCGACGAATGCAAAGGGTTATCGTATGGGGCGCTATGTGGCTGCATTTGCCCTTGAGGAGCTGCGGAAGGGCAACATGAAGCCGCTTTGGCAGCGCGATGACTTCCTCGCGTGTGCCCATAATGGGTTGCGAGTCGCCGATTTGAATGGCGACGGTCGTGATGAAATCATCAGCGGTTGCATCCTTGCCCATGATGGGAGGGAAATCTTTCGCCTGCCCGATGTTCGTGGTCACCTTGACAGCGTTTTCATTGCCGATGTCCGACCAGACATTAATGGCTTAGAAGTTGTGGCTCTTGAGGAGGGTGCAAACCGAGTTTTTCTGTTTGGCATGGGAGGGTTAATTTGGGTCTCAGACCATAAGCGCCAAGAGCCGCAAAATGCCGCCGTCGGCGAATTTGATACTGACCGCTATGGCTTGGAAATCTGGTGCCGCAGCCGATACGATGTCCATCAGAAGCCATGGGTCTTTGATTCCTTTGGCAAGGTTATCGCTGACTATGAGTTGAGCAAGGTTGCGCCATCGGATTGGACGGAGAAAGGCATTGAGGTGATTTTTGCCATCCATTGGGATGGCACAGGGCGCCAGCACATCGCTGCAAAGGAGCGGCACAAATCCGGCGATGTCGCAGTCATTGAGCCTTTGACGGGAAAGTTTGTCGCACGCTTCAGGGAGAAAGCCGACCGATTGTATGTTGCCGATGTCTCCGGTGATTGGCGTGAGGAGCTGGTCGTGCTCTCTGGCAATGAACTCCACATTTACCAGAACGAAGCGCCAAATCCGAACCCAGACCGTCCGAGGCTGTGGACGCAGCAGCATTACCGGCGCACGAAAGCGGTCTGGAATTACTACTCGCCGTAATGGGGGGTGACAACGATGGGGAGGCTTGCCATGGTTGGATTGTGCCCTTTAGTGGGGCTAATTAGTTTAGTTTGTGTTATCGTCCCAAATCGTGCAAGTCCGAAACCGGCTCAGGAAAGCAAAGTGCTCTTTTCGTTTGAGGCAGCTTCGGAGTTAGGGCAGTGCAGCGGTGCTGCCAACCTTCAAATTGTGACTCAGAATGCCACAGATGGCAGAAATGCCCTCAGGGTTGACATGACAGCGCCATCCCCTATCTTCATCATCAAATCCGGGGAAAAGCCCCTTAATTTTAGCGGCTGGGATAAGGTTAAGTTGGATGTGCATCGTGAAGGGGAGCCAATCAATCTCACTTTGCGTGTTTATGACCGAAAGGGTAACCAATACACATCGTGGTATTACTTCGTCCATTCTGGCTTCAATGTCGTTGAATTTTCCATCTGGGGCATGAGCGGCGCAATTGATGTTTCACAGGTTGATAGGTTGGCATTTTTCTGCGAGCGTCCGAGTGGCGCACTCGTGATTGACAACATCCGTTTGACGAGGGGCGAAGATGACGACAGTTGGCTGTTGCCGAAAGGGGAGCCAAAGCCACCGCTTGTTCCGCCAAATAATATCATCGTAAACGGCGATTTTGAACTGGGATTGCAAAACTGGGGTTCATGGGGACAGTGGGATGGTGGGCTATACATCTTCGGAAATGGCACCGGCGAAGATGCATGCTCTGGGATGGCATCTGCTGCGATAATCTGCCAAAGGGTGGGCAGAGGTGGCATCTGGACTCATCAACCGTTTCATCTTAGCCCGGGAACTTACCAGCTCACTTTCTATGTCAAGGGGAAAGGCGAGGGTGTGCGGATGTTTTGGGCACTTGAGGGGACAAAGGCGGAGACTCCGCCAGAAATAACGAAGAATCAGCGTTCGCCGCGATTTGATGTCCCAAGGGAGTGGGAAAAGCGAGAGTATGAAGTGGTGGTGCAAAGGGATGTTGATGTGCGACTTTACATCTACAGCGTTGGCGGTGGGACTTTGTTTGTTGATGCGGTTTCTCTCGTCCGGAAAGGGGAAGAAAAGCGCCAAGAAGGCGCAGCGGAAATAAGGGCCAAAATGAAGCCAAGCAAGGCGGAGATTAGGGGGACAACCGTTTTCGTCAATGGTAAGCCATTCTTCCCGATTGGCATCTACGGTGCAACCCCAGATGCGCTCAAAGGCACAGGGTTTAACCTCATCGTCACCGACATTGTTGGTGGTGCTGGGGGCTTTTCCGGTTTTGACTTCCTTGACAGATGCTACGAAAATGGGATTATGGTCTCAATTGGGCTCACTGGCTTGATGAGGGCGCACCTCCCATGGCAGGCTCCAAAAGCGGTGGAGGAATTGAAGGAACATCCCGCAATTTTGGGTTGGTATGTCTGTGATGAACCTGACCACGCAAGATGGACTGTCCCACCACCCGAGGTCAGGATTGCAAGCAAGCTTTTGCGTCAATCCGATCCAAATCACCTAACATGGGCAGTTGTAATGCCTTGGGCTGATAGCAACATCTATCAGTATTCGGATACAGTTGACATCATCTCAACCGATGAGTATTCCTTCAACGATTTCCCCACCTATAAGCCATCACCAATTGCCCATTTAATTCGCACAATTGGCGTTTTGAAGCGCGCAGTTAAGGATGAGCGACCTATTTGGCTTGTGACAGAGGCATTCGGGAAAGTGACGCCCGAACAAATGGTCGCATCAACTTATGTATCATTAGCGCAAGGTGTCAATGGCATCATTTACTTCTCATTTGATGGCGCCCAAAGAAATCGCCAGATTTGGGAGAGACTTGTGAACTTATCGCTTGAGTTAAGGGAACTGGCACCAGTCATCCTATCACCGCAGCCTAAACGGGAGGCTAAAGTGGATAGCGAGCATATACACTTCGCCATCAGGGAATACGGCGGAAAACTTTACATTATCACGGTGAATTCAAGTGCTGAACCACAGCGGGATGTGAGAATCAACTTGCCGTGGCTGAGGCAGAATTTGAGAGCCAGAGTGCTGTTTGAAAATCGCAAAGTAACCATCCGTAATGGCGCTTTAATTGACAACTTTGCCGGTTATGAAAGGCATGTCTATGAAGTTGAGGGCGAAAGTAGCCAAGCGCTTAACCTTGCGGGTTCACGGAGAACTATAGCGCTGTCAAGATGCAATTGACAGAGGGGTGGTCCGGGTGAACGGTGGCGGCAATAAGCGATTGGACAGGCGGAAATTTTCGAGGTTAATTGCCCTCAGCGCCTCCGGATTTATGTTCCTCAAAAACTCAAAATCGGTATGGAGCTACCAAGCTAACGAGAAGCTCAACATAGCATTCGTTGGGGTGGGTGGCAGGGGGCGAGATTTGGTGAACATCTTTTCTGGCATGGGTGAGAATATTGTTGGACTTTGCGATGTTGATGAGGAGTATGCTGCGGATTCATTCAATCGCTTTCCGGATTCGGCAAAGTATAGCGATTTTCGGAAAATGATGGGGGAAATTGGCGACAAAATTGACGCTGTAGTTGTGGCGACACCAGACCATACACATGCAGTTGCTGTGGCAGCAGCCCTGCGTGCCAAAAAGCATGTTTATTGCGAAAAACCACTTACAAGGACGATTTTTGAGGCTCGCAAGTTGTGCGAATTGGCTAAAGAGGCGAAGGTATCAACCCAGATGGGCAATCAAGGCACTGCAAGTGAGGCATTTAGAAGGGCAGTTGAGTTGGTGCAATATGGTGTTATTGGCGAAGTTCGCGAGGTTCACTGCTGGATAAGTGGTGGGAATAGTCCAATGGATAGACCGGAAGGTCAACACCCTGTGCCGGATGGGCTTGATTGGGATTTGTGGCTTGGACCGGCTGAATATCGCCCATTTCATCCGATTTACATTCGCGGGCGCTGGCGCAATTGGAGGGCATTTGGTTCCGGAGTTTTGGGTGATTTTGGCTGCCACATTGTTAATTTGGCATTCATGGCGCTAAAGCTGGATGAGCTTTGGGATCCAGATAGGGCACCGAAAGGAGCTACCATACGAGTTTGGGGAGAAGCCTCCGAAATTCACCCGGAAACTTATTCAAGATGGGTTGTGGTGCACTATGAATTCCCGAAGAGGGGTGAATTGCCGCCGGTGTCGCTCACTTGGTATAATGGCGGGAAAAAGCCAAAAGAGGACCTACTTATGGGTCATCAGGTTACTGATGTGGGTTGCTTGCTTGTTGGGTCAAGGGGCTCTCTCCTGACAACTGATACAGTTCACTCGCGCTTCGTCTTGCTCCCGCAAAAGGAATTTGAGGGGATTGAAGAGATACCGCAAAAAATGCCGCGTTCTGTCGGGCATTACCGAGAGTGGGTGCTCGCGTGCAAGGGAGAAGGGACGCCGATGGCAAATTTTGGCTACTCGTGTCCATTGACTGAGGCAATTTTGCTCGGCAATGTCGCTTTGCAAGTCGGTCATCCGATTGAATATGACCCAATTTCTGGGAGAATCGTCAATTGCGTTGAGGCGAACTCCCTCCTCCACAGGGAGTATCGTGTCGGGTGGGAATTATAGGGTTATTTTGGATTCTTCTGGATTTTGTGGATAGCCCTCAGGTGGGCGAAACAGCGGCTTTCTCGTGAATCACCCCGTGTGCCCTTTGGCATAATCAGGGCTATAACGGCTTAGATAGCGCCGAAATGCTTATTGAGGCTGCTATTTGCCTTGCCACTTCGTATAGCGCAATTGCAGCTTGTGAGTGTGGCTCAGCGATGACGATGGGCTTTCCGGATTCGCTTGTGCGTGACACTTCTGGTGCGATTGGTATTGCGCCAAGGTAGCGTATGTTTCTCCTCTTGCATTCTTCCTCAATGCTGCCTCGCGGGAAAATGTCGGTGCGCTGTCCGCAGTGTGGGCAAATGAAGTAGCTCATGTTTTCAACGATGCCGAGGATTGGCGTGTTTGTTTTCTCAAACATTGCCGCGCTTTTAAGCGCATCGTAGAGAGCGACATCTTGTGGCGTGGTAACCACAACGGCGCCACCGAGCTCAATTAGCTGTGATAGGCTTATTTGCACATCGCCAGTTCCGGGTGGAAGGTCAACAAATAAGTAGTCAAGTTCGCCCCAGTTGACATCGCTCAGGAGTTGCTCAACAGCCTTATGCAGCATCGGTCCACGCCAAATGACGGGCGCATCCTGTTCAACGAAGAAGCCAATGGATATCACTTTCACGCCCCATGCTGTTAGCGGGAGTATTTTCCCGCTAACAACCTTCGGTTGTCCGTGCACTCCGAGCATCCTTGGCACATTCGGTCCGTAGATGTCGCCGTCAAGCAATCCGACATTCGCACCCATTTGCGAGAGCGCGACTGCCACATTCACCGTCACTGTAGTTTTTCCGACGCCCCCTTTGCCACTCCCAATGGCGATCACATTTTTGACCAGCGGTATAAGTTCACGCTTGCGGGCTTGTTGTGGGACTCTTGCAGTCACATTGACTTCAACTTGTTCAACGCCGGGCAGGCTCTCAACAGCTTGCTTTGCAGCCGTTACCAAGTAATCGCGCAGTGGGCATGCCGGGGTTGTTAGCTCAAGCGTAAACTTCACCCTCCCGCCCTCAACTTCCACATCCTTGACCATCCCGGCAGTGACTATGTCGCGCCTTAACTCTGGGTCTGTCACTTTGCGCAGCATTTCCATGACCATCTCCAAAGTCACTTTGCTTTGCACCTTCATCACTCCTCTCCGAAAGCCGTTGCATCCGCGATACAGCAGATGACGAGGCTGCTTGCAAACTCCCAACACGACGCCGCCTTTTGAATGGTGCAAGCGCCGCAGGTAATAGCCATTTTGAGAGCATGTGGCATCGTTCATTATGGCTCATGTAGCCGATAGCGCAGCTATCCGGAGCGCATTGGGAGCGATGAGCCATGCGTGCGGCAGCGCACTCAATTGATGCCGTCGTTCTTGCCGGTGGCGTAGGTGACAAGGTAGCAAGGGCTGAGAATGTGCTCTCAAAGGTTGCGGTAAACATATGTGGCGAGCCGCTGCTCATGCGGGTCGTTAAATCGCTGCTTGATGCCTCCAGCATACGCAGTGTGGTCGTCGTCACACAACCACAGTTGGGTGAGCTCGTCTCAAACTTGTGCGATAGGCGCATTCATCTCGTCCACGACACCGGTTCATTGTGGGAGAATGTGAACCAAGCCATAAACAGCTTGCATGAGCCGAGTGAGTTGATTTTGTTTGTTGCGGGTGATGTGCCATTCCTTCGCGGCGAACTGCTTGATGCGTTCATTGATGGCGGGCTTTCAAGCGGGGCTGACATTGTCTATCCAATCGTGCCAAAGGCAGCTTATGAGAGGGTGTTTGGCGGGTGCAAACGCACATTTGCAAGGCTTCGTGAGGGCGTCTTTACTGGCGGCAATTGCATGCTCATACGATGGCGCATTCTCAGCAAGGTCGCTGAAACCGCAAAGGCAGCGATAGCGGCGCGAAAGAAGTTGTGGCATTTAGCGCGCATACTCGGTTGGCGGACATTGCTCAAGATGCCATTTGGGTTGCTCACGATTGGCGAGTTGAAGTGGAGTGCAGAGAGAATCCTCGGCTGCAGCATCTTTGTCCTCGTAACCGATGCTGCCGAGATTGCCTTTGACATTGACGATGTCCAACACCTTGAACATGCGAGGAGAATCTGCGCCACAACTTGATAGCCATTGGATGAGGGCACTTGGGGCAGCTTCATGAGTTGAATTTGCTCATCGCCTTCTCAAGCCCCTCAGTAACGCACGCAATTGCGCCATTAGCAGCCCTCTCAATTGCTTCCCTTATGGCGTCCATTTCATGCGGCTCAAAGGGTGAGAGGACAAATGAAACCAAGTCAATACCCGGTGGTGGTGCACCGATGCCAATCCTCAGCCTCGGCACATCCTCTCTGCCAAGCGCTTCAATGACCGACTTCAGACCTTTGTGACCACCATGGCTGCCGCCAGACCTTATGCGTATCCTGCTGAGGGGCAAGTTGACATCGTCAAGGACAATGAGCAGGCGCTGCACCTCTAAACCGAACTGATGCACGATGCACTTTACGGCATCGCCGCTCAAGTTCATGAATGTCATTGGCTTTGCGAGCAGCAAGCGAATGCCGTTAAAGTCCACAATCGTCAGCTTTGACTTACACTGCCTCCGGCGCAACTGCACGCCCAATTTCCTTGAAAGCTCATCAATGACCATAAAACCGACATTGTGCCTTGTGCCTTCATATTGCCTTCCCGGGTTGCCCAACCCGATGATGGCATAATCCGCTGTTTCTCCCTTCGACCCTTTGAAGATGCGCTTGAGCCACTTCATTTCTTCCTCACGGCGTCAAAAGCGCATTTTGAGAGCGCAGTGATAATGTTGGCTCTTTGAGCTCATTCAACAGCGTGGAAGTCAACCGATAGGAGTTGCAGGCTGAGCGGGTCAACTTGAAATTCCTTCACGAGACACCTTAGCGCTTTCTCGCCCTCATGCATTTGCAACTTGAGCATCACTTCGGCGCCAACATGTGGCAATCCGCCAAATGCACGCTTCACATCAATTGCCTTAAGCTTGATCGGGATTGAACCGACTGAAGCGCCATACACAACCGCCGGAACATAGCCAGCCCTTCTAAGTCTCCTGCTCGGTCTCTTACCAATTTCGTCCTCAAGGCGCGGCTGTGCTGTTAATTCAATCACCTTTGCGCCGACTGCTTCAAACTCCTCAGCTTCGCCCCTCTGAGCCATCGCGCTTCCCCTCCAAATTAACCGAACACACAATTGTGCGTGCAGCCGTTCCTTTTACGGTCGCCAACCGCGCATCAGCATTATCTCACTAACCGAGCGGTTTTCATGTATCCTTATGATCGCCTCGGCGAGCAGCTCCGCCACAGATAGTATCGTCAGCTTCGGAATTTGCTTCTCCTTCGGAACCGGAATCGTGTCGGTGACTATGACCTCCTTGATTGGCGATTCCAACAGGCGTTGGACTGCTGACCCGGAGAGCAAGGCATGTGTGCAACACGCGTATACCTCACTTGCGCCGCGCTCAATAAGCGCATTTGCAGCCGCAGTTATTGAGCCTGCCGTGTCTATCATGTCATCCACAAGTATTGCGCGCTTACCGCTTATATCGCCGATGACATTGAGCACTTCGCACTGCTGCGCTTCAGGACGGTGCTTTACCACTATGGCTAAGCTCGCCCCTATGGCATGTGCGAAAGTTGTGGCGCGCTCAACACCACCAACATCCGGTGAAACTACAGCAACGCTATTCCCCGTTAATCCCTTCTGACGAATGTAATTCGCCAGTATCGGACCAGCCGGCAGGTTGTCCACCGGTATGTTGAAGAAGCCCTGTATCTGACCGGCGTGCAGGTCAATTGCAAACGCCCTATCAGCGCCGGCTGTGGTGAGCAAGTCGGCAACAAGCTTTGCGGAGATTGGCTCCCTCGGGCGCGCTTTCCTATCCTGCCTTGCATAGCCGTAATATGGCATGACAGCTACTATGCGCCCAGCTGAAGCGCGTTTGAAGGCATCAATCATTATCAGCAACTCCATTAGGTTTTCGTTTACTGGGGGACATGTCGGTTGGATGATGAATACATCTGCGCCCCTGACATTCTCAAGGATGCGCACCCTCACTTCACCATCGGCGAACCTGTCAACCAATATTTCACCAAGCTGTGTGCCAATCCTTTCCGCTACAGCTTCCGCGAGTTGCGGGTTAGCTCGCCCGGTGAAGAGTTTCAGCGGGGCTTCTGCCATTGCCAATTCCCCTCCCATCATTTCGTCCTCCGCCACCCCATGCCCTATATCCTCAAAGGTGTGCTGAATCAAAAACAAAAAGTGGCTGGGGCGCCAGGACTCGAACCTGGAGACTCCGGATCCAAAGTCCGGCGTGTTGCCAGTTACACCACGCCCCAGTGGGTGGACAATCAATGCCATAAGTATATTTTAACGCTTCCTCACAGGCGTTCAGCCCGCCGCCTTCGCTCATCTCCATCGGTCCCTTTCCCTCACTCTTTTGTCCGCATCAAACAGGCTGGGTTGCGCCTTCGTTCCCAAATGGTTATCAAGACCGAGGAGGGTGTATGAGCGCGCTGTAGCGACTCGTCCCTGTGGTGTCCTTTTGATCAAGCCAATTTTGAGCAAATATGGTTCAACCATTTCCTCAAGCGTTGCTGCATCCTCCTGAAGGAGAGCGCATATAGCATCTATTCCGGCAGGTCCTCCGTTGTATTCATGAATCAGCACCTCAAGGTATTTGCGGTCAAGCTCGTCCAAGCCATGTTCGTCAATTCCCTCCATGCACAGCGCCTCATCAACGATGTGTCGTGTGATCCTTCCATCACTTTTCACATCGGCATAATCTCTGACTCGCCTCAGAAGCCTGTTTGCAATTCTCGGCGTCCCCCTTGAGCGTTTGGCAATCTCCTGTGCCCCAAAATGGTCTATTGGTATGCCGAGCAGCCGCGCAGAGCGCTTCACTATCTCCGTCAGCTCATCAACGCTGTAAAAGTCAAGCCTGATGCATATCCCGAAGCGCTCACGAAGCGGTCTTGAAATATTGCCCGCCCTCGTTGTCGCGCCTATGAGCGTAAATGGTTGAAGCTTAAACTCGGGTGGCTTGACGCCCGGTCTCTTTGACATCGGGAAGCTCACGGTGAACCTATCCATAACGCCGTAAAGGAATTCCTCAACTTGCCTCGGCATGCGATGTATCTCATCAATGAACAGGACATCGCCTCGGCGCAAGTTTAAAAGGTAGCCCATCAAATCGCCAGCACGCTCAAGTGTCGGACCGGAACAAACATGTATATTTGCGTTGAGTTCGTTTGCCACGATGTGCGCCAGCGTCGTCTTGCCCAACCCGGGCGGTCCGTAAAGCAGCACATGCTCAAGTGGCTCGTTGCGCATCTTTGCAGCCTCAATGCCAATCCTCAACCTCTCAATTGTTTCCCTTTGACCAATGCATTCATCAAGCGTCCTCGGTCTGAGCGCCCAAATTACACTCTCATCTTCTGGGTCATATTCATGCGGCGTTAAAAGCCTCTTCCTGAGCACAAGCTATCACTCCGCACCTTCCGCCAAATGGCAACCGGGCAAACTAAAACATTCAACGCCCGTTCACTTCTCGCGATGGAGTTCATAGACCGCCTTAATGAGCCCCTCAACATCGGCTGCATCTGGATGATGCTCCATTGCTCGCTTGAGCATTTCTGTCGCTTCCCTCTTCTTATAGCCGAGTTGAAGCAACACCTCAAGCGCTTCCCTCATCAAAGCTTTCGCATCCGGCTGTGGCGGTGCTTCTCCCTGCTGAGGAACTTCAGCCTCATGCCTCATCGCAAACTTGGCCATCTTGCCCTGAAGCGCAGCCACTATGTCCCTTGCGCGCTGTCTTCCCACGCCCGGAAGGCTTGTCAGAAAGTTCACATTGCCCTGCTCAATCGCCGATGCAAGCGTTGACATCGGCACGCAATACAAACCCAGTGCAGCCCTCGGTCCAAGTTTCGGCACCGATAGCAGGCGCTCAAAGAACTCACGCTGCAGCTCATCTTCAAACCCGATCATGAATGGCACTATGCGGCTTTGCTCAATCTGAAAGATGCACATCGTTACAAGCTCAATGTCCTCGCCGCATCTCTTGTCCTTGAACGCTTTTGCCACTGCCGCAGGGAGATGCACTTCGTATCCAACTCCGCTAACATCAAGCACGATCTTGTTGTCGCGCATCGCAGCAATTTTGCCCTTCAGCCTGCATATCATGGCGCTGTTCAACTCCTATGGCACAATTGTGTGATCACACCGTCAATCAAATTTGCGGCATAGGGCATGCATGCTTTTATGGCGAAGCTTCATCGTCGCACCTTTGCCGGGTGCGACACACCTTAAGTTAAAAATCCTTCCCACCTGCGGTTCTCCCATCTCCCGAAACTCAATTGATCGTGATAAGGCGTAACAAACGGCGAGCGCAAGCGCATCCATAGCATGATCGCATAGGCGCTTTGATTCAAATTCGCCTATCCCGATCAATCGCCTCAATGCCTCGTGCAACTGCTCCTTAGTGGCATTGCCCTTCCCGACTATCGTGCGCTTGACACTCGCAAATGTGTATTCGGCAACGGGCAAACCGTGTGAAGCCATTACAGCGCATATTGCGCCCCTTGCATGCCCGAGCATTAATGCTGAGCGCTCGCACCTCCTTTTGCAGAACAGGCACTCAAGCACTGCCACATCGGGCGAATGCTCGTTTAATACCTCAACCATGCCATTGAAGAGTTCACCGAGCCTCTCATGTAGTGGCTTCTTTGGCGAGCTCACGATCACGCCCGCCTCAATCAACTTGAGTGCACCACCATTTGACCGAATGACCGCATATCCTGTGACACTCAACCCCGGATCTACGCCAAGGATGGTTTCGCAGAGCGGTTTCCTTCCACTGGTAGCACTCAGCTTTGTTCCCTTTGTTTGTCGCTTTCCTTGTTGCCCGCCGCAGCTCATTTCGCTCAACCGGAAGTCGCACTCCTGTAAGGCTGGCGAGGGATTTTGCATTTCATGTGCGCCGTTGCTCCTGTAGCCAGCTGATGCATCCGCTAATGTGTCACAGCCGCATATTTCCGCCGGCAATTGGCGGGTAGATGCTGACGATATCTCCGTCATTGAGCCTGTGAGAACGGTTCACCGGCGTGTCATTCACCGTGACGATGAACTCCGTGCCCGTGATGTTGAGCGCCATCAGCAAGTTCTCAACCGTCGCATCGTCGGTCAATTCCAATGTTGCCCTCTGCCCGATAGAGCTCTGTGGCAGGTATCTCTTGAGCGGTCCAAACAGCCTGACTTCAACTCTCATTCTGCACACCGTCACTGCATGGCTTGAGTTTAGCTGCTGCAGCCATGACAGCCTCAATTATCTTCACATAGCCCGTGCACCTGCAAAGGTTGCCCGATAGAGCGCTCTTTATTTCCTCAACCGTTGGGTTGGGATTTTCGTCAAGCAGCGCCTTTGTAGCCAATATCATCCCCGGAGTGCAGAAGCCGCACTGAACTGCACCGCATTCAATGAAAGCCTGTTGGATCAGGTGAAGTTGATCACCATCAGCTAAGCCCTCAATTGTGATTATCTCCCGTCCATCGGCGCTTACAGCCAACACAAGGCACGATGGCACTACCTTCCCATCCATCAGCACAGAGCACGCACCACAGTCGCCGGTGCTGCAACCCTCCTTTGTCCCGGTCAAGCCGAGACGATACCTCAGCACATCAATCAATCGCTCATACGGCTGCACATCCAATTCGTGCTCAACTCCGTTTACGCGCAACCTCACTCTCTTGGTGATGCTCACTTTCACTCCCCCTCGCAACCTTACGCTACTTTCCAATTGCCCTTTGCAGCGCAAGTTTGAGCGCCCTCTTAGTCAGCACAGATGCCATCAGTCGTCGGTATTGCTCTGAAGCCCTGTGGTCGGTGATCGGTTTGACTTCGTCCATTACGGAGCGGGCTGCCTCTTCAATAAGTGCATCACTGATGCGCTTCCCGATGAGCACCCTTTCAACATTCCGTGAGAGAATAACAGTAGGCGCAACTGAGCCAAGGGCTACCTTGACTTCACTCACAACCTCCGGTGAGGATTCACTCATCGTGATTTTGGCTGCTGCGCTCGCAATTGAGATATCCATAGCGTTGCGCACACCGAGCTTGAAGAAAGCTCCACCGGTGCGCGGCTTTGGCGGCGGCAGGTGTATGCTGACAAGCACTTCAGTTGCGCTTAGCGCAGTCTCATTGGGTCCTTTAAAGAACTCCTCCATCTTGAGGGTGCGCATTCCGTTTGTCCCAGCAATGCGCAATTCTGCATCTGAGACCATGAGGGCTGGTATCATGTCCCCAGCTGGCGATGCGGTGCACAAATTCCCCCCTATGGTAGCAAGGTTGCGTATTTGAACTGAGCCAACTTGGCTTGCTGCCTCAGCTATGTGCGTGTAGCAGCGCCTTATGGATTCGTTGCGCTCTATGTCACGCAGTTTGACGCATGCCCCAATGATGAAACCGTCCTTCGTCTCATCAATGCGAGTCAGTTCATTCACCTTTGAGAGCTCAATTATGTGCTTTGGCGCTAAGCGACCATGCCTCATGAAGACAAGCAAGTCAGTTCCGCCGGCAAGCAACCTCGCCTCAGCACCAAACTTTGTTAGAAGGATTATCACCTCTTCAAGTGTCGTTGGGGCATGATGTTCAAACCTGCACACCTTTCACACCTCTTGACCAAGCCCGCATCCGTGCCATCACGATGTAGCATTCAGCCGCTGGACATAAGGGTGTCATAAATCCGTTGTGCCAGATGGGCAGCATTGGCTGCGGCTCAATTATCTTCTGCGCCCTCACTGCCCTTTAGAAGTTCGGAGAGTGTGTCTATCCTGCCGAGAAGGTCGTTCATCTTGGATAACTCCTCATCCGTTATCCTGCCAAGCCCTTCAACTCTCTTCATTTCTTGCGGCTCTGCTGGCTCTTCCATCTGTGCCTCCTTCACCTGCTTGCCGGCTTGAGCCTCAGTGCGTTGAAGGTGCTTGAGCCTTTGTTCAATCTCCCTTGAGAGCTCCGGGGCTATCTCAAGCGCAGTCTCATATTCCTTCCTCGCCTCGTTATGCCTTCCGAGCGTCTCATAAACGATGCCAATCCAAAAATGGAGTTGCGCGTCCATTGGCTCCATCCCGGCGTCGGATATGCCGGAGCGAAACGCCCCAATGGCTCTTTCACACAGCTCCTCAAACTCCTTCCTGTCGGTGATGACCGCCCTTTGAGTGGCCGGCTCAATCTCAACATAATTCTGAAGTGCCTGCCTGTAGATGTTGAATCCGAGCGCAAAGTATACAAGCGGATGATCACACCCAGCCTCAACGGCTTTATCAAGTGCCTCAATCACTTCATTTGTATACCCAAGCTGATAAAGGCATTCAGCTTGTAGCAGGTGAAGCACTATGGTTTCAAACGAGTTCTGTGGGGACATGCGCTCAAGCTGCTGGAGCAACCTGGCAAGGGCATTCCTCATCTCCACACCGAGCACAAGCAACAGGTTCATGTTTGAGGATTCCTTGACTGAGCGCATGGCTTTATGCCGCCACGCCTCATACTGAAGCATGGCTTGCATTGCTTTTAGCCACTTAATTCCATATGGTGCAAGCCCCTCAAGGTAGTTCAGGATGACATTGTAATACCCGTGAAGAAACTCAGAGATGGAAAGCGACCTCTTCAGCTCCTCAAGTTGTCTCCTCACTTCTGCCATCCTCGCATACCATTCATCGCTTGCATCAAACTTGTCCGCTTTCATGGCAGCTCACCAGACGCTGAGCATCTGCTCAGCGCCCATCATATTAGAAACTTAGCGCGTGCATCGGTGCTGCGCAACTTGAAAATGATGTGTCAATCGACCCACACCAAACGCCGTAGTCAGATCCCAAAAACCTTTGGCGACGTTTGGTAAATTCTGTGTGCTGATATGACTCAGCGCTGCGAACCGCAGACAACGGAAAAGTAATGCTCAAAGAAGCGCCCCACATCAACATCGGTTGCAACCGTATGTCTCCCATCACCCTTCGGGAGGAATGTTGTCTCTCCAAGTGCCTCTCCATCACTCAAGTTCACAACAACAAGCCCCTGCTCATACTTGCATATGTCGGGCTCAAATATGAGCGATGCAGCAAGCGGGTCGTGGAAGACCACCCTTTCTGTCCCCTTAAACCAAACCTCAGCCATTTCACGGATGAGGTCAAGCAGTGGCGTCCCTTTGAAGCGCTTGCGGAACTCCTCGGCATTTATCACGCATCGTGTGGTCACATCTAAGCCAACTGCCACAACCTTTCTCACTGTGGCGTTAAAAACGATTGCAGTGGCGTGTGGGTCTACAACGGCATTCCACTCTCTCTTCCCAACTTTGTAAGCCCCGCACATCATCACGAGTTGGTTGAGCATCGTCGGTATTTCCGGATCCATGGCGAACAGCAAGCCTATGTTTGTAAGCGGTCCGATTGTCAGCAGCGTGACTTCTTTCGGGTGCGAGCGTATTATCTCCCTGAGGAATTGGACGGCTTCAAACTTCGGCATATCTGTGGCATGCTTCCATCGGGGCAGGACTTCAGCCTGTGGTGCTGTCTTCTGGCGCTGCTCAATGAGCAGTGGCTTTGGCGAGCCGGGTTTTATCGGGATGGCGTCCTTACCGGCAGCAATGCAGATTGCACTTGCAAGCATTGCTCTCTTATCCGGCTCCCCAGTCACGGTTGTGATGCCGAGCAGTTCGCACCTCGGCTGCATGAGCAGATAAGCTAAGCAAAGCGCGTCATCAATGTCAGAGCCGATGTCGGTATCAAGCAGCACCTTTATTCGCCCCTCATTGTTGCTGCCCATGGAGCATCACCTCATCTGACTTGTATGTCGCAGCTGCACAGCCTGCGGAGTGTGTATAGCGCCGTAGATAGCGTGCGGGATCTCGTTTAGCGCTCCTCTCGGAATAGGGTTGCGAATATGAATGCGCATATCAAGGTGATGATGCCCGGCACGAGAAATACGATGGTGTAATTTGTCATCCCGGATGCATTGGTGCAGATATCCTTTAACCAACCGGCAAACCAACTGCCGATTAGCAATCCAACGCCGAGCACAGCGAGGTTAATAAGCGACTGTGCCGATGCTCTGATGTCGGGTGGCGCAACCATATCCGTGTAGATGAAAGCCACAACGAAGAAGAAGACATAGCAAAATCCATGTAACGCCAGAGCAGCTATGGCGAGCCAAACGAAAGCTGGCGCAGTGGCATACAACGACCATGCAATTGAGAAGATGAAATATCGCGCAGGCCATGCTATCAAACCTATAAGCAGCGAATTTCTGACACCCCATCTCGGCAACCCATATGGCAGCATGAATGTCATCACGAATATCTCAGCTATCTGAGCTATGGTCATGTATGCCGGCAGGTTCTCGGTGGTTATCCCGTAAACCTTCCCCTGCCATTGCGAGAGGAATGGGAATGTGAGGACATAGTAGAGTTGAAGTTCCGTCGCCACAACGAAGGCGATGATGAAGAAGGTGAGGTAGCTTCTGTTGCGCAAGAGCACAAATGCCCTTCTGAAGGCAAGCGGGTCTGGCGCCTCCTTAACCGGTGGTGTGTGCGGCAAAGTTAATGAGACGATGCACATGATGAACGAGAGCACACTGGCGAGCACGAATACATCAATGACTCTCACTTCCGGGGAGAGACGCCAACCCTCACTCCCAAAGAAGTTGCGCAGCACAGTGAGCAACAATCCAGAAACTATCCAACCTATCGTTCCCCACACCCTTATTGGACCGAACTCCCTCTTCGGATCCACAAGGTTGCGCAATGCAATCGTGTTTGTCAGGGCGAGTGTTGGTGCATATAGGATAGCGCAGATAAGCATGAGCATAAGCAGTGTCCAAAAGCCGCTCTGAAAAGCCATGGCGAGCATGATCAACCCGCCGGTGAGATGGAATAGGCTCAATGCAATTTGCGCCGGTAGCCATCTATCCGCGACTTGTCCGGCAGTGAATGGCACAATCAAGTTGGCGAGCGGAAGCATGCTGTATATCCATCCAATCTGTTTCCCAGCAAACCCGAGGTGCTTCTCAAGGTAACCCGAAAGAGCTGGAAACCAAGCTCCCCAAACTGCATACTGAATGAACATCATGAGGCTGAGACGCGGCTGAGAGAATGCGAGCCTCAATGCCGTGACCAGTTCCTCAGCTAAGCTCTTTTCTCCCTCCCCGCCATCCGGGAGTATGCTCAACTTGGCTCTGCCAACACTCGTTATCAGCCAAGCAATCCGATTGCGCCACGCTGTAAGCTCTTTGCGCATCATGTGAAACATCTCTCCCACCTCCGCCTCCATTTGGTTTGCTTCCCTTCCCGGATTCGGACCCGATGAAGCAAGCTCTCGTCAAGCTCAACTGCAAATTGTAACCGTAACGCGCGCCCGATGCCCACCGAGATGCATTGCTGGCATGAGCATGTCAAAATGCAAATTTGTAGTCTGAGTTGGCTTTGGGTTGCAAGTCCGCAAAGCGATCTGGGAACTGTAAGGAGGGGATTAGATGTGACGAGCTATGTCTTCAGCTACGATGTTGAGCATCCACAGCTTTGCATGAAGGCATTGCCAACGATTGTTGAAATTCACCGCCGGTATAATGTGCCTGCAACATTCTTCGTGGTCGGAAAAGTCATTGAGCAGAGTGGCGAGGAGCTGCGTGAACTCCTTCTCGGCGACACCCTTTTTGACATTCAGTCGCACACTTACTCTCACAAGCTGCTTAAAGACAGCGCCATGCACGGTCACGGGATATCAATTGAGGAGATGCGAATGGAGCTTGACCTCGGCAAGCGCCTTGTTGAGGAGGCATTTGGTGTTGAGTGCATCGGCTTTAGAACGCCATGCGGTTTCTACAGGGGAATGCAAGGTGAGGTTGAGCGCCTGGGAGTGATATGGTCGTGCGGATTTAAATTCATCAGCAGCGATGCGAGAGGACCAGCGGATTCAATCCCCTCGGGATTGCAACAGGCGTATTGGTATGATGTGGAAGGCTTCCCGCATTTGCTTGAGTTGCCGGCACACGGTTGGCATGACAATGTGCTCAAGGATCCGGATGGCTCGCTTGAGCCACGCCTGACGCTTCCTTGGCCGAAGCTCCTGCCGTGGGGAATACCAAGCCGCCCTACAAGAACACCGGAGGAGGAACTTGAGGTGCAAAAAGTCTGGATTGACAGGGCACTGAGATATCGGCTTGATTACATTTCTCTGGTCTATCACCCACACTCAATTTATCGGCTGAGTGAGGATTGTCGCATAGTCAGGTTGCTGATAGAGCATGTGCTCTCTCTCGGGATGCCGACGGTTACATACTTGCAACTTTATCGCCGCTACGCGGATAATCCCGATCTTGTCCCCGGAAGGGAGAGATGGAGTTGGGAAATGGAAACGCAGCAAGTTGAATTCTCGGTGAGCGGAAGGGATGAGAATGCGTGAAGGTGGTAAATTAGCCGCACTGGTTGAGCTTGCGAGACCGCTGCAATGGAGCAAAAATGGATTGCTCTTTGCCGGTTACATCTTCGCCGGGAGACTCAAGATGCCGATGCCATCGGCACTAATTGAGCTTGTTGGTGTCATCCTTGCCTTCGTCAGCTTCTGCATGCTCTCTTCATTTGCATATGCCATCAACGACCTCAAAGACAGGGAGCGTGATTTGCATCACCCACTGAAGCGCCATCGTCCGCTGCCATCTGGGCGCATAACGCCACGCGAGGCTGCTGTGTTTGCCATCACATGTTTGCTCTGCGGTCTCATTCTCTCCGCCTTTGTGAGCATAGTGATGCGCGCACCGCTTTTTCCGCTCGCTTCCATATCCTATCCCATCTGGGCGCTCCTTTACTCAATGCTGCTGAAGGACATAGTCATCATTGATGTGCTTGCCGTTGCCGCCGGATTTATGTTGCGAGTGGTCGCAGGATGCCTTGCCATTGGAGTTAGCATTTCACCGTGGCTTCTGCTTTGCACGCTCTTGCTTTCGCTTTTCATAGCGCTTTGCAAGCGCCGACATGAGCTCCTCATGCTCGGTGACAGGGCACAGAGTTTTAGGAATGTGCTCCCTAAGTATTCTCCGGCGATGCTTGACCAGATGATAGCCGCAACCGCTGCTGCGACAATCATGGCTTACTCGCTATACACATTCACTGCGCCACACATACTGCTCGGCAACTCTGATTCGCCCTTGCTCATGCTCACGATACCGTATGTCATCTACGGCATGTTCCGTTACATGTATCTCGCATACAGCACAGATATAGCCGGTGCACCGGAAAGGATGTTGCAAGACCTGCCATTAGTGCTCACGGTTTTCCTTTGGATACTCACCATTGTTGTCCTTGGCTTCATCTCCGGTAAGTGAGAGCGCTGCATTGCTGCGTTCTTTGGGTGGTGTTTGCGCTGCTTGCGATTCCGATGATTGGGGGTGAATGTGGTATGCACGGAAGAAACGCAGCTGAGAGGTGGACAGTCGTAGTTGTGCCGCACACGCATTGGGATAGGGCATGGTATCTCACATTTGAGCAGTTCCGCATACGCCTGGTTAAGTTGACCGACAAGGTCATTGAGCTGCTCAAGTCCGATGAACGGTTCAAATGCTTTGTGTTTGATGGTCAGACGGTTGTCATTGAAGATTACCTTGAGGTTCGTCCGGAGCGGCGCGATGAAATCAGAGAGCTTGTCAGCTCTGGGAGGTTGCTCATCGGACCTTGGTATGTCCTCCCCGATGAATTCCTTGTCAGCGCCGAAGCCATCGTGCGCAACTTGATGCTCGGTCACAAGATAGCCACAAGCATGGGTGGTGTAATGAAAGTTGGCTACATACCAGATCCGTTTGGGCACATAGCGCAGCTGCCGCAGATACTTTGTGGGTTCGGAATTGACTCAGCAATATTCACGAGGGGCGTTGGTGATGAGGGTGAGGAGCTGGGGAGTGAGTTTTTGTGGGAGGGCTTGGATGGCAAATCAAATGTGCTTGCCGTGCATCAGATTGGCGGATATTGCAACGCCGTCCACCTCGGCTATGTGCACTCACAGGGTGGCTTCAGGGTTGACTATGAAGCCGGTTTGAGGCGCACGGTTGAACTTGTGGAGCGCCTGCGCAAATATGCGAGGACAAATGCACTGTTGTTCAACAATGGGTGCGACCATGTTGAGCCGCAACCTGAGCTGCCCGACATTGTCAATTACATCAACGAACACTGGGACGGTGGAGAGCTCATCATAGGCAGCTTCCATGACTACTTGAAATTGGTGCGTCAGTTTGGCGGGCACTTGAGGACATACAGGGGGGAGTTCAGAAGCGGTCGGTATCAATACCTCCTTTCTGGTGTGCTCTCCTCCAGAATGCCATTGAAGCAATCCAACTGGAGGGTTCAAACTTTGCTTGAGCGATACACCGAACCGCTATGCGCCATTTCGTGGCTTGTCTGCGGGCAAGTTTATCCGTCATGGCACATTTGGTATGCGTGGCGCACGCTGATGAAGAATCACCCGCACGATGACATATGCGGATGCAGCATTGACCAAGTGCACCGTGAGGATATGTATCGCTATTCACTCGCCGAGCAAGTTGGTGAGGCGATTGTGCGGGAGGCATTGTCAAACATTTGCTCCCATGTGAATGCATCCTCATCGGCGCCGTCGGGTGATGCAAGGGCATTCATTGTATTCAACACCCTCCCATGGAAGCGCACCGAGGTCGTCAGCGTAAGATTGCCGTCAGATGCTATTGGGACATTTGTGAGTGCCGATGGAAAAGTGTTAGCCGCACACAGGGAGCGACTTGGCGATGAGGCACAATGGCTCATCAAGTTGGATGAGCTGCCAGCATGTGGTTACACAACGATTTACTTCCTCGCTGGCAGACCTAAGGGGCAGCAAATGATAAGCGACATAAGCGTTGGAGCTAACTCAATTGAAAATGAGCACTACCGCATAAGCTCCAATGGCAATGGCACATTGGACATACTCGTCAAGGCAACTGGTGAGATATACAGCGGCGTCTTGCTCTTTGAGGATGCCGAAGATGCCGGCGATGAATATGACTACTCGCCGATTGAAGCGACGCAAGTTATGACGACGGAAAATGAGAGGGCGATTGTGAGGGTAAGGCGCCTTGGCGCCGTCGCTGCGGAGATGACAATAAGGCTCAACTGGCGATTGCCGATTGAGCTGCGCGGTGACAGGAAGGCGCGCTCCAACAGGACTTGCACATTGCCAATCACAACGGTTGTGAGGTTGCATTCCGGCTCACCGAGGATTGACTTCACAACCACCGTTGATAATAGGGCTAAAGATCATCGCCTGCGCGTCCTCTTCCCGACCGGGATTAATTCCGACAGGGCGATAGTTGAGGGGCACTTCTGTGTTTTGGAGCGCTCGCTCAAGCTGCCATCCGGGGAAGGTTGGGCGCAAAAGCCATTGCCAACAAATCATCAATGTTCATTCGTTGAGGTTAACGATGGCAAGCGCGGGTTTGCCCTCATCAATCAGGGTTTGCCCGAGTATGAAGTCAAGCAAACTGAGGTTGGATCCGTCATTTGCCTGACGCTTCTCAGGTGTGTTGGGTGGTTATCCCGTGGCGATTTGCTCACTCGTTCCGGACACGCAGGTCCGGCGATACAGACTCCAGAAGCCCAGTGCATCGGGATGCACACATTCAAGTATGCGGTCATGATACACGGTGGCGATTGGTTAGAGGCGCTTGTGCAGCGCTATGCACATGAGTTCAATGTTGGTGCTCTCGTTGGCGAATGGCATCCAAGGATGGAAGCGGCGTTGCCGCCAACGATGAGCTTCCTTTTGGTTGAGCCGCCCGCTGGTGTTGTGACGGCGATCAAGAAATGCGAGTGGCGAGATTCCCTCATTGTGCGCTTTTACAACTCAAGCAACCGGTCGCAGGATGTGACCTTGCGCCCGTTCAAGAAGCCAACTGTTGCGTGGCTGACAAACTTGAATGAGGAGAGGTTGAGCGAAGGCGAGCTGAAGATCAACGAAGATGGGAGCGTGACCGTCCCGTGCGCACCATTTGAGATAAAGACGGTTGAACTCGTGTTCGCTTGAAGGGGTGAGTTGACGGTTCAATGCCAGATAGAACGGATGATTGTGATGTGGCTTCAATTGGCGGTGCAAAGAGAGCGCTGAAGCGCAATGAGAAAAGCGGTGTCGTTGCGGCTGCCGTAATGACGAGCGCTCTCATTGGGCTTTCAAGGGTGACCGGCGTCGTAAGGGATATTGGTAGGACATCGCTCTTTGGCAGGGATTGGCGCACTGACGCATATGTATGCGCTTTTAGCTTGCCCGATTTGGTGTATCTGCTCGCTTCGGGTGGCGCTTTGTCCTCCGGGTTCATACCTGTCTTCTCGGGATACCTTGCCGCTGGCGAGGATGAAAGAGCCATCAAAACCTTCAGGGTGCTCATGACCTACATCGCCATCTTAATTGCGGCTGTGATTTTTGCATGTGAGCTGCTCGCACCGCGCCTTGTCATTTTGCTCTTCCCCGGGATGGTGGAGCATCATGATAAGCTTAGGCTCACGGTGCTGCTCGTTCGCATCATTTTGCCGGCTCAGTTCTTCTTTGCGCTCGGCGCTCTGTTCTCCGGTGCTTTGATGTCATTGCGCTGCTTCGCTGAGCCGCCATTACAATCCGTGCTTTACAACATCGGCATCCTCATGGGCGGCATAGTTGGCGCCCATTTTTGCTCTCACTGGCTCGGCGGCGGGGTTGAAGGAATGGCAATCGGGGCGCTCATTGGGGCAGCCATCGGCGCCGTTGGAATACAGTGGCTCAGGTTACGGCAGTTGGGGATGAGCTTCTCACCGTGCTTTGATTGGCGCGATGAGGGGGCAAGGGAGGTCATGAGGCTTATCCTGCCCGTTATGGCGAGCCTGTCAGTCACATACATCAACTCAACGATACTGCCGAGGAGCTTCAGCTCGGTGTTGTCGCAGGGTGCTGCCACATCCGTTGAGATGGCGAACAGGGTTATACAGCTACCTGTGGCACTGTTTGGGGCAAGCATTGGCATTGCCCTCTTTCCGACGCTTTCAACTCTTGCAGCGACTGAAGCTTTGGACGAGCTTCGCAAGCAAATTGCTGCGGGTGTAAGAGCCATCTTGCTGTTCGCCGTCCCTTCAGCGGTGCTCATAGGTGTTCTGAGGGTGCAAGTCATTGCGCTCCTGTTTCAATACGGTCGCTGGACTGCGTATGACACTCAGGTCACGGGCACTGCACTCCTCTTTTACAGCATTGGTGTGCCGGCGATGGCGTGCCAGAATGTATTGGCAAGGGGATTTTACGCAATGCGTGATACACGAACGCCGGTCATGATTGCCCTTGGCAGCTTCGCGTTGGCTATGCTCGCAAACTTGCTGCTTGTAAGAACACGGTTGGAACATGGTGGGCTTGCATTGGCGTCATCTGTGGCAGCTTGGTTTTACATGCTCATGTTGATGATGATGCTCAACAGGAGGATCAATGGATTTTTGGATGTTGAGATGGCTCGTTCGTTTGCGTGGTTTGCCATCGGAAGCGTTGTTACGGGCGTTTTTGCCCACGCCGTTTTGCGCATCATTTCAATGTGGGTGAGCGCTAACTTGTATGGGCGGTTTGCATGCGTGTTTATTCCGGCGCTCATCGGTGCGTTCGCATTCGCGCTCACATTATGGTTAGCGGGATTCAAGGAGGTGGGATTGGTCGCCAGAAGGTTCGCATCAATCATTCGCCTCAGGTGATTTAATGCTGCATTCGTGATGTGGGGTGATAAAGTCTATGCAGCCTTTGGTCGTAATAAGCAGCTATCCACCGAGACCGTGTGGCATTGCGACATTTGTTGAAGAGCAGCTTGAGTTCGTAAGCAAGCGTCTCAATGGTCGTCCGATACACATCATCTCGCACACTGACGGTGAGGGAGAGAATGTCCATCCGATAATTGACCTGAGCCGATTTGATTGGTATGAGCCAGTTGTGAAGCTTGTCAGGGAGCTTGATCCATATGTCATACACATCCAACACGAGTATGGGCTATACCGCTCAGTGAGCGAGAAAGGCGTGGACGAATACAATGAGGGCTTCCTCAAGATGCTTGATGAGCTTCATGGCTACCCAATAGTGGTTGAGCCGCATACAGTCCATGGGAGATTGCGCGAGGGTGAGGAGAGGTTCTTAAAGCAAATGCTATCCAAGGTGACAGTGTGCATCCTCAAGTGCGCATACCAGAAGTGGAGGCTTGAATGGCAATGGCGAGATGACGATGAAGCAAAGCGCTTGCTAAGGCGCATTACGGTTGTCCAGCATGGCGCGCGCCCGGATAGGCGGTGGGGCAATGGTGAAGTTGAGCAGTTTAAGGAGGAGCTTGGGTTGCCGCAGCTTAAGGGGAAGCATGTTGTCGGCATTGTCGGATGGATACAGCCAAACAAGCGCTGGGAACTCGTCCTTGAAACATGGCGGGATATTCACGCGGAGATAACTTACAGGACTGGGGAGCAATGGCTGCTCTTTTGCGCCGGAGATATGAGGGACCCCGAGCACCTGTCCTATTATCAGCGCGTTGTTGAAATGATCCGTGAGCTTGAGCGTGATGGCATAGCGCTCTACTACAAATTTACGCCGAGGGGTCTCATCTACTACAAGGTGATGGCGATTTGCGACTTTGTCCTTTTGCCAACTGTTGACGAAACTCAATCCGGGACGCTCGCGCGCATCATTGCCCTGAATAAGCCATACATCACTACAGCACCACTTGAGGGCTTGACGGCTCAGACGGTTGAAAGCGAAGGTGGATTGATGTTCACCGACAGGAACAGCTTCATCCGCAAAGTCATAAGGTTGGCTTGCGATGAGGGCTTGCGCAGGATGCTCGGGGACAACCTCAAAAGGTATCTTGAGGATGTAGTCAGCTGGGAAGTGTGCGCTCACAAGTATATTGCCATTTATGAGGACGCCTCAAGAGCAGTGAGGGAGGGGATTGAGGTTAACTATCCACCAGCCCTTTGATGCAGCAAATGCCATTCACCTTCATTGCCATTGTTATGGTTAGCACATCATGGCTCATTGAATAGGGCGCCGTAATAGCCCATGTAAAATCCGATGACCTTTGCCCCGATGATGATGGCGATACCCAAAAACATGATTACACCGATTGCGATAGCCCTTTGGCGCATCGCTGTGAATGCCTCTTGCTCATAACGATCTGCCAAGCGAGGGAGAAGGTCATCAAGTGAGCCAGTGGTTTCGGCAGTTGACATCATTTGGAGTGTTGTCGGTTGAATGGTGATCAGGCGTCTTGATGCGGATGCGAGTGCTTCGCTCATTCTCTTTCCGCCCCTGACCATAGAGGCAGCTCTGCTGCAAAGTGCCTCAAATATTTTGCTCCCGGATGCCTCTCCGGCGAGTGAGATTGAGCGCGCCGCATCAACTCCAGAGGCTTGCAGCATAGCCAGCGCCCTTAAGAATCTCGCCTCAACTAACCTCCGCCTCACCCCACCAACGAGTGGAAATGACAGGAGGACGGAATCGGCAATCAACTGTAGCTGCGGCAATGAAAGCAATCCCCTGATGATAAAGTAGCAGGCGGCTATGATGAGGGCATACCCTACAAGCCCTTTTAAGAATGCCAACGCGAATTCAAAGGCGGACATTTTCCCGGTGAGCCAACCAATGAGCGGTTGCAGCCCGCAGAGGTAAACGATGAGGAACGCACACAGCATTATCGGGTAGAATGTCTCGCGCTTCAGTTCAAGGGAGTGCTCGTGCTCCCTCTCGTAGTAATTGGCGAGCAAGTCAAGCACGGAATCCAACCTGCCGCTCTCTTCGCCAATTTGAATCATGCTCACGATGAACCCCGGAAAAAGGTGTGGATGCCGTGCCAGCGCTTGCGATAGGGCGAAATTTGAGCGCGCAAGGAGTTTCACATTGGCAGCTGCTTTGCGCAATGCCCCATGAGGTGCAGATGACGAGAGCATGTCAAATGCCTCATACACTGTCATCCCAGCCGACAGCGCCGACGAAAGGCTTCTGAAGAAGATGGCGTAGTGTTTTGCGCTCGGTTGGAAGATGTTAAATGTCCTGTATGCCCATGCGCTGAATTGCTTCATCGGGTGCTCCCTGTGTTCCTTCACCTCAATGACCCGAAGCCCTTTTTCCATCAGCTTGCTCACCGCTTCCTCCCGTGATGGCGCCAACTCAAACCCAAAGTGCAAGCGCCCATCTTTATCCCTTGCTCGGTATGAGAAGATCGGCATTTAAGCCTCACCCGCTAATTCAGGAGTTATTCATTTGCCCGTGCGCCACTATCTTCGTTTCCCTCTATGATGCAATTCGTGCGGACGCGCTCGTTCATTTACCTTGTTTACCTCGCCCATCTAACTTGAGCCATTGCTCTGGCTTCAGGTATCGGACGACCCTTTGAGAGCGTGACAGCTCCTTTGCGCGCTCACATACATTGGCCCCATCGGGCAGCTTAAGCAGCGGTGAAATTTCGCACAGCGGGATGAGCACAAACGCCCTTTCGCTCATCCTCGGGTGCGGCAGCGTGAGTTCCATCGTTGTGAGCTTCAAATCGCCGTAGGTGAGCATGTCCAAGTCTATAGTCCTTGGCAGCTTCGTTCCCTTTGAGCTCGGCGTCCTGCCGAGCTTCAGCTCAATGGATTGCATTGCGGAGAGCAATTCCATTGGCGAAAGGCGCGTTGCAACTTTGATGACCGCGTTGAGGTATGGCATCTGAGGCGCAGCCACTTCAACTGGCTCAGTCTCGTATACGGAAGAGACCGCGACGAGGCGCACACCGTCAACTTGAACGAGCATTTGAACGGCAGCTTGCAAGTGACGCAGCCTCGGTTCTATGTTGCTTCCAAGGGAGATGAAAGCGCTCACCCATTCACCGCTGTGCATCTCCTGCTCATTTTGGACAGGCTCATTCATTTGAGTCCGCATCCGTGCTCCCTCGTCCGAGATATGCTCACTTCAACGAACTCGGAAATACCACCAATCGGCGGGTTATACTTCCTGACGCTAACTTCAACTTCATGAACGCTCCCAAACCTTGAAAGGATGCTATTTGCTATCCTTGCTGCAATTGACTCAAGCAGCCTGCAGCTCTCGTTCGTAACGATGTCGCGCGCAATCTCATACACCGAGATGTAATTGACCGTGTGCTTCAAATTGTCGCTCTCTCCAGCCTTGCTCAAGTCAAGCCTCAATGTCACATCCACTTCTATACGCTGTCCGAGTTTCCTCTCATGCGCTGTGCATCCGTGATGACCGTAAAACTGCAGCCCTTTCAAGGTGATGCAATCCATTTGCTCTCACCCTCATTGCGCCTCAACTTGCATGTGCGTATGGCATCCTTAAGCTGCGGACGGCAATCAATAAATGTGCTCATCAATTTCCTCCCCTTCCCTTGCGCCGCCCCTCTTTTCCTCCTCCTCAAGGGCAGCCTCAAGCTCATCAGTGATGTCCTCACCGAGCTCCGAGCCGAGTTCTTTACCCATGCGCCTGATAAACTTCCGTATGGCTTTAGTGTCCGTCTCGTCTATATCGCTGATTGAGTCAGCCATGCTCTCAAGTATTTCGTCCTCGCCCCTCAATCTCCTCGTTCTTGAGATGAGCTTCTTGAGCTGGCTGCTGCCGCACCTCGGGCATCTCGGATTGATGTTATCGGATATAACGCCGTAAAGGAAGGTAAAGCGCTTCCCGCAGCCTTCACACCGATATTCGTAAAGCGGCATTGCTATCGCCCTCCTTGCACCGCCCATCATTCAAATCGTCAACCCAAACCATCCTATGCCGAAATAAATCATAACGAGCGTTTGCCGACATGATGCTGTCCATTATGGTTGTGCGGCTTTTGAGCACGAGATGCCATCATAAGTCGTTATGAAGCGCGGCTCATACCAGTTCGCTCCCACATCCAGTTTGGCGATGCTATAATACTTAATGCCGACGCTTTGGCGAATGGCGTGTTGAACCATACCTTCGGTGAGGGGGCAATTTGCAGTTGGATGAAGGCGCGCCTTTATGGGCGGCTTTGAAGCTTCTCATCGGGTTGATCTTCCTCGGCATCGGTGCATTCTTTGCAGCAGCTGAGGTTGGGCTCCTTGGTGTCGGGAGGATACAAATACAAAGGTTGGCGAAGGAAGGGAATAGGCGTGCCCTCATCATTCAGCGCATGCTCTCAAACCCGTCAAAGCTTGTTGCGACTATACTCATTGCGATAACGGCGCATTTGTATATTGCTGAGGCACTGGCAACACACGCCACTACCGATTTGCTTAACACTGACTCCATCAGGTGGCTCAAGCCGCTCATCCCGTTGGCATTCGCATTCCTCGCACTCATCTTTGCCGAACTCGCCCCAGTAACATACGGCATATCAAACTCGCTGCGAGTCGCCCTCATTTCGGCATTGCCGATTAAACTTGTGGGCTTTATCCTCTCCCCACTCATATGGTTGACGAGCACAATCTCTGGTGCGCTCCTGCGCATGGTCAGGGCTGGGCATGAGATTCGTTACCCGCTTATCACCGAGTCGGAGCTCCTCGCCCTGATCAAAATGGCTGAGGAGCAAGGGACGATAACCTATGATGAGCGCCAGATGCTCCACAGCGCAATTGAGTTCACCGATATAACGGTTGGCGAAGTCATGGTCAGGAGACGAGACATGGTCTGCATACCAGACGAGATGACCATTGAAGAAGCCGTTCAAAAGATGGTTGAGTCTGGTCATGGAAGGCTACCCGTGTATCATGGCGAGCTTGATAACATTGTCGGGATACTGTATGCGAAGGATGTATTGGCAGCTTGGCACTTCGGCAAGAGCAACCTCAAAGTCGGGGAGATATGCAGGGAGCCGCTATTTGTTGCGGAATCGCAGCGGGCTTACACTGTGCTTGAAACGATGCAGAGGATGCACCGAGCTATGGCTATTGTCCTTGACGAAGAGGGAAGCGTTGCTGGATTGGTCACGGTTGAGGATCTCATTGAAGAGATATTTGGCGAGATACATGATGAGTGGGATGCCGCACAAAGCCTGATCAAGAGTTTGCCAGATGGTAGCTACATAGTTGATGCTCGCTTGAGCTTGAGACAGGTTGAGAGGTTGATTGACATTGAGCTGCCCGAGGAGGAATACGACACGCTTGCTGAGCTTGTTTATGAGGTGCTTGAGCGTCTACCTCAGGTTGGAGATAGATTAACAGTCGGCGATGTCCAGATTGAGGTCGCCGAAATGGATGGGAGGCGAATCAAGCGGTTGAAGTTAAAGGGAGTGCGCAGCGGCAACGGGAGCACAATGCCGAAGCCTGAGCACTCGCTTTAAGCCACGGCTAAACGGCGTTGATTCCGTTTTGGCTATGGAGCGGTAACGATGAAAGGAGCGCTGCTGTGGATTGAGGCTTGCCTAATAGGTGGCGGGTTGATTACCATATTTTTGCTCTCGCTATTTGAGGCTGCTTTAGTTGCCTCAAGCAGGGCAAGGCTTCAGGCAATGTTCAGCCGCAGCGCCGATGAAGCACAATGGTTGCTTGATTGGGAGAGGTTAAGGCGTTACATCCCGTCATTTGTGGTCGGGTGTAACATGGCGATACTGTTCACATCGGCATTGACAACGCACATGCTTGTCACCATCGCCCCAAAGGAAACGCATATCCATGTCATCGGGACATTGCTCATGCTCACCTTCATATTGAGCGTTTGCGAGATAACCCCGAAGGCATACAGCATGCAGTATCCTGAGAGGGTTCTTGCAAGGTGGAATAAGCTGCTCAAACTCTTCGGTGAGTTGGTGACGCCAATTGCGGATTTATTCTTAACAGCTGCACGGGCTTTCCTTCGCCTCATAGGATACAAAGAGGCGCGTGAACAGCTCAAGCTCACAGATGAAGAGATAATGGCGTTGCTTGAGATAGGCATTGATGAGGATGTCATACAGAAGCGCGAGTTTGACATCGCCTCTGGCATAGTGCGCCTTGATAGGATGCTTGTAAGGGAAGTCATGGTGCCCCGTCCAGACATAGTCTGCCTGCCATCAAATTGCAGGATCAGCGATGTCGTGAAAGTCATTGTGGAGACGGGGCACTCACGCATACCGCTGTATGAGGGCGACATTGATAACATAATCGGTGTCGTGTATGCCTATGACATCCTCAGCCGCTGGAGCAGAGGCGAGTTTGAAATTGAGCCGAGATTGATAATGCGCACACCGCTCTATGTGCCTGAGGCGAAAAACCTCAGGGAGTTGCTGAATGAGATGCGCACCTCAAGGGTTCACATTGCCATCGTCATTGACGAGTATGGAAGCACGGCTGGCTTAATCACCCTTGAGGACATTGTGGAGCAAGTCGTTGGTGAGCTGGTTGATGAGCATGATATTGAAGCGCCGCAAATACAGCGTTTGCCGGATGGCAGCTATATCGTGGATGCCGGCTTGAGCAAAAGCGAGGTGCATAGCAAACTCGGGATATCGTTACCGGATGGCGACTATGATACACTCGGTGGATTCGTGCTGTATGCCCTCGGACACATACCTCAGGTTGGTGAAGGCATCCAAATTGATGGCGCAACCATGTTCGTTGAGGAGGTGAGGAGGCGCCGCGTGACAAAGGTGCGCATCGTGATGGAGCACAATACCGATGTGGTGACGCCCAAGGAGGGAGATGAATGAGCCTGAGACTTTTGAGGCGTTACTTCTTGACCGGTGTTGCAGTCACCTTGCCCATTGCCGTGACGGTGGGCGTATTGGCATACATCACGCAACTCATCTACAAGCCGCTTGCGCCAGTTGCTGATAAGTGGGTTAGCAGGACATTGCACATCACAATACCGGGGATCGGATTGTTCCTCTCGCTCATCTTGGTCATCGGAATAATCGTGCTCATCGGGTTCATCGGTTCAACTGTGGTTGGGCGAAGGATTATAAAGTGGTGGGACTCGCTTCTGGCGCAATTGCCCATAATTCGCATCATCTACCCGCCGGCTCGCCAAATTGTTCAATTCTTCACGCAGCCAACGGTGAGGTTCCTTGGGAAGCCAGTGCTTATTTCACTGCCGAGGGCTGGGTGTCATCTCGTTGGCTTCCTGACAGGTTATGCTGGTGGCGCCATTGAAAATGCCGTTGGGAAGCGCATGGTGACGGTCTTTATTCCGAGCACGCCTACGCCATTAACTGGGTTTACGCTTGTCGTTCCGGAGGAGAGCGTCATATACATTGACATCTCATTTGAGGACGCCATCAAGTTGATTGTCTCAGGTGGGGCATTCAAACCGGGCATGGGCGAGCTAACTGAGGCGCTCGCAATTGGTGGCGAGGGGAAATTGCCCGCCGATGTCGCTTTAGAACGCGATGAGCCTGAGGCGCAAAGTTAACGAGTTAAGAAGCCCAAGTTAAATGGCATATCACCGCTGTGCTGCAAGAGCGGTCCGCCAAGTGGTGCATCAGTTCATCAACCAAAGGGGTAAGGTGGTGCGGTTTGCATGGTGGATGTTGAGCAAGTGTTAGATGAGCTCATTGAGCGCACAGGTGGGATATTGCCGTTGCAGCCAACTTTTGTGCGGCGCTTCTACATGGATGGTGGCAGGCTCGGCTTGGGCAAGAAGCCCGGCGACACATTCCAATCGGATTCAAAGCTGTGGATACCGGAGCGCTGGATAGCCTCAACTGTTGAAGCGGTCAATCCACACCCAATAAGCGGTGAGGGATTGAGCCGCATCGCCACACGCAAAGCCAAATTGACATTGCGCGATGCATTGAGGATGCGCGGTGACTTGCTCCTTGGTGAGGAGCGCAACAAGGCGCATGGCGGTGACTTCCTTGTCCTCGTGAAGATACTTGACCCTTATGAGCCAATCGTCTTTCACTTCCACGCAGACGATAAAGCCGTCTCAAATTTCCCACAGCACTTTCTCGGGCATCGCTTCGGCAAGGACGAGGCTTATTACTTCCTTGAGGCACCGAAAGGTAATGTGCCATATACGCATGTCGGGCTGCACAAGGGTGTAAGCCTTGACGAGCTGAAGAGGGCAATTGAAAAAGGTCGTGATTACCTTCTTGAGCTCTCGCCGCACTTTTATCAGCGCTACGGTGAGGGCTTCTTTGTTCCGGCTGGCGTGCCGCATCGTCCCGGGACGGCACTCACACTTGAAGTCCAACAGCCATCGGATGTGTATACGCTGCTTGAAACGAAAATCAACGGGAGGAGGATGAGCCCAAGGCAAGTCCACCCCGGGTTCACGGACATTGAGATGGCTTTGCAATTCATTGACATGGAGACATCACAGCAGGACGACATCATTGAAAGGTATCGCCTTGTGCCCACACCGGTTGAGGGTGAAAGGAGGGGCGGCGAAGAGGCTTGGATAGTTCCGCCAACTCTTACAAGGAAGTTTGGAGCCAAGCGGCTCATTGTCCACACGAATTTTGAGAGCGTTGAATCATCGCCATATGCCCTGTTTGTGTGGCGTGGGAGGGGCAGGTTGAACGGTAAAGCCGTGCGCCCCGGAAACGAGTTTTTCGTCTCACACATGGCAGCGACAAAGCCGCACATCTTTGAGAACGATGGCAATGAGCCACTTGTGGCTTTCAAATTTTTCCCAGCCGATTTGACCGTGCGCCCAGCCGGTCAATCGGTGCAAAGGTAAAACGCTACCGCATCGGTTAATCGCATGCAATGCGCTCATGTGAGCAAACCGCACTCAATGAGGATTTGCTTGATGCGCTCACGGGCATCCTCCGAGACTCCACCAATTGGTTCGCATGCCTTTCCGTTGCCCACACCCGCAATTGACAATGCCGCTTTAAGGCATGCCAGCGGTGAGCCGTATTTGTAAATGCGAAGCAGCTTGAGGAGTTCACGCTGCAGTGCCCTCAGCTCATCCAAATGACCGTTTGAGGCAGCTTCGTATATGCGCACCGCAAGCCTCGGTGCTAAATTTGCGATCGCCATTATCGCGCCATCAGCGCCCATGAGGAGTCCGGCGCATGTTAAGTCTTCGTCACCGATGAGTATGCTGAAGTCGTCCCTCCCGCCGAATGTTTCCAACAGCTCAAGCAAGTTGCTCCAGCTGCCACTGCTGTCCTTTATCCCGATGATGTTGCCCGTGCCGATCAACACCGAGACATCTCTGGCGCTCAGGTGAAACTTGGTTAGCTGCGGGATGTTGTAGATGACCAATGGCAAACCGGTGCTTTTTGCCACCATCTCGTAATGGCGAATTACCTCATCCCTCGTGTGGTTGTAGTAAAATGGCGGTGTGACAACGACTGCATCTGCTCCCATGTCCTCGGCAACCCTTGCATTATCAATCGTGCGCATGGTGCTCGTGTCCATCGTCCCGACGAGTATGGGAAGCTTCCCCTTGGCGAGTTCAACTGTTACCTTTATGGCGCGCCTCTTCTCGCTATCTCTGAGGGAGACGCACTCGCCTGCGCTACCGAGGACGAACAATCCGTGAACACCACTCTCAATCAATGCGCAAAGGTGTGCTGCGAAAGCGCTCTCGTCAACTCGCTCACCCTCATCAATCAGAGTGACTACGGGAGGTATTATCCCGCGCAGCTTCATTGCGACCACCCCCTTCTTCCAAAGGCGCTTTCAAAGCTTACCCGCATTGAGAATGAGGGCTTGTCTTCGTTTCCCACAACACACCCAATTTAATCACGCCCGCTTTGCTTCCTACGGTATCACCGCCACTTTGAGGCTCAGGTTATATGTTCTCCTTCCGCCTTGGAAGATGACGAGCTTGCCAGTGAATTCACCCGTATGGAGCGGCTTAAATCCGAGCTCAGCAATGAGCCAAGAGCCGGGTTTGATCGGGGGATAAAAGCAATGTGCTGCAGCCCTTGATTTTGTCATGCGCAGCGGCGGCGGGTATGCGGATATGAGGTCGCAATTTTGCACGAGCTCTCCTTCCACTCGGAACACGATATCACCTGAGTCAAGTGAGTGATGCAAATTTCGCAGATCCACCCTTATGTAAAATGGCGTTAGGAAACGGGCAACCGGTGGTGCTTGTAAGTTTGCCCAGATGTCACCAACGCGCACCTCTTCAAGCCGAGGGCGAAAGTATGCTCCATAGACGATGGCGAGGAGAAGGACGAGCGCAATTCCTATGCTCACTATGTGCATTGGCTTCAATGGGAAGCCGACCTTCAATCTTGAATCGTAGAACGGACACTGCCGCGAGAACTCCGGCTCAGGTATGCGCAGTCTGCCGGTCTCGTCACCGTGCATTGAGACCATCGTGAAATTGGTGCATTCCCACATCCTCGTGTCTGCCCACCTGCAATATCGGCACTTGCGCAAGTTCTCGCCGCAGTGCGGGCAGCGCGGCGATTCAATCGGGCGAGGGCTCACCACCCTATTGCACTTTGGGCAACGCCACCTCTCCGCCCTTCTGGCTTTCGCAGATTTTTGGTGAGCCGTCCTCATGGTCATTCATCCCTTAAGCACCCATTTGATTGCCATCTTCAAATGCTCCCGTGCGCGATTGATTGGGTTTTCTCTGCCAACAAAGCTGCAAGCAACTGCGAGCAGCTTAGCTGCCCCTATTGCCAACTGCTATGTCCCACTCTTCAGCGAGCAGCGAACAACCTCTCGCTTCGGAGCCGCTCGCCCTCCCGAGCAGTATGAAGCCATCGCCATGCCTTCGGGCGATGTCATCGGTTTGTATCGCCATCACGGAATCAACATTGGCTAAGTCGTAATGGCGCAGTATGCCCACTGCACCATCATCCACTTCGTTGAGCGTTACAGGGTCAACAACGACGCTCCTCACCCATGGCGGTGGCTTAAATGCGCGTTCGCTTGCAGCGCCCACGACGCCATCATAAAACTGTGACGACAGCTCAGCCATGCCATATTCGTTGATGATGTTGCATTTGGGTATCCGAAAGAGGCTCTCGTAGCGCTCATACAACTCGTCCTTAGGGACTTCTTTGCGCCTCCCCTTGAACCCGCCGGTGTCCATCAGCCTGCTGCCGCCCGGCAAATTGAAGCTCAACTTGCGCCTCTCACACTCATCAACGAATTCGCACAATGCAAGCGAAGTGCCGAGGATGCAGACTGGCTCATTATCATCGGAGGCTTTTGCCAACCTGTCAATCAGTTCATCAGTGAGCAGCTTGCCGTTGACGACGAAGTGAGCGCTCCCCTCAGAGCCAAAGCGGCGCATTAGCAGGTCAAGCATGAATGCAAGCGACGAGCTTTTGAGCTCGCCGTGCGATGGGAAAAGGATGAGGAATGTCATGCGTGAGTTGTCGGGCATGAGATGGCGTTTGAACCAAACAGATGCGGCGGCTTCGTAGAACCTCTCGTCAAATATGTAATGCTTGCTCCTCATCCATTGCCCATGTGTTGTGCCGCTTGATGTGAAGATGAACTTTGCCATCCCAATCGGTTGGCAAGCCAAGTCAAAGAACTTGAAAGCGAGTGTTGGCACTGATGGTATTTGACGCCAATTGGTGATGTTCCTCGGTGTGATGCCGAGTTGCTCGCAATAGCGTTTGTATGGCGCATTGCGCTCAAACTGATGGGCAAACAGCTCAATTGCGAGTTCGTCAAATGAGCCATCGCCATTCAAGATGAACGACAGTATGCGCTCCTTAAGCCGTTCCTCGCGCATGCTCGTTCACAACCTTGAAGCAGCTGTGAATATAGCTTGCGCAGCTTGCGCTATGTGGTGATTGATGAAAAAACAGCCCACAGCTTTCATCAATTATGCAATGTGTCGCAGTGTGCCAAGTGCCGTTAACGGATGTGCCATTCGTCCGAGCGCGACATAAAATGCACCGTTGAAGTGGCATGTGGCAGGCTTGCCATGTTGGAGGTGAACTCAAAAGGGGATGATGGCACTCGTTTACACAGCGCCCGGAGAGATTGAATTGCTTGAGTTGCCGATGCCCAAACCGGGAGCCGATGAAGTGTTAATCAAGGTTGCATGGTGCGGCATTTGCGGCTCTGAGGTTGAATCGTTTGTGAGTGGCAGGAGGCGCAAGCCGCCTTTGATCATGGGGCATGAGTTTAGTGGCATTGTGGCTGATGTTGGTCATGGCGTAAGTGGCTTTGAGGTTGGAGAGCGCGTAGTGGTTAACCCGCTTATATCATGCGGTGAATGCAGGCTGTGCATGAGGGGCTTTGAGAATGTTTGCCAGCGGAGGAAGCTTTTGAGCATGCATCGTCCCGGCGGGTATGCCGAGTATGTGAGTGTTCCAAGGCAATGCGTCTTCAAGCTCCCAAGCATGCTTGACCTAAAGCTTGCAGCCCTCTCGGAGCCGTTGGCAAATGCGGTGCATGCATGCCGCCTTGCGCGCACAAACGGTTTCAACAATGTGGTCATCATTGGCGCTGGCACGATAGGGTTGCTTTGCCTGCAAGTGGTGAAGCGTTTTGATGGCATCACTGTCGTGGTCATTGATCCGGTTGAGCAGCGCAGGGAGGTCGCCAAGTCACTCGGTGCTGAAGTGGCTATTGACCCGAATGAAGTTGATGTGAGTGAGCTTGTTAGCGATTTGACGCATGGTGTTGGCGCTGATGTGTGTTTTGATGCTGTTGGGAAGAGTGAGACGAGGGCACTCTCATGCAAGCTGCTATCCCCGGAAGGGATTGCGGTGTGGATTGGCTTGCACGATGCCGATGCCCTCATTGATGGCGCGGGCATTGTGACGGGCGAAAAGCGCATTCAAGGCAGCTATGCATACACCCGTGGTGACTTTGAAGCAGCCATAAAGCTGCTTTGTGATGAGCATGTGCAAGTTCATGGCTGGGTGAGTGAAGTCCCGTTGCGTGAGGCGAGGGAGGCTTTCCTCAGCTTGGCTTACGGTGATCTTGAGCGAATCAAAGTGCTCATCAACTGCTCAAAATAATTTTTGAGTGCCGATAGCGCTGTCGCAAACTCACACTCAATGGAGTGGTCTCAAAGAGGGTGAGCGGAGATGAGGCGAAGGAAATATGTGTTCGTTACTGGCGGCGTCGTTTCCTCAATCGGTAAGGGAATAACGACTGCATGCCTTGGCAGGCTTCTCAAAGCTCGTGGCTTTAAGGTCTCGCTGCAAAAGATTGACCCATACCTGAATGTGGATGCCGGGACGATGAATCCGTATCAACATGGCGAAGTCTTCGTCACCGAAGATGGTGCTGAGACTGATTTGGACTTGGGGCACTATGAGCGCTTCGTTGACATCAACTTGACGAGAAAGGCGAACATCACAACTGGCACAATCTACGGCGCTGTGATTGAGAAGGAGAGGAGGGGGGAGTATCTCGGTCAAACGGTTCAAGTCATCCCGCATGTCACGGATGAGATCAAGGACAGGATACGCTCACTTGCCGATGACTACGATGCCGATGTGGCGATTGTTGAGATTGGTGGGACAGTCGGGGACATAGAGGGGATGCCATTCCTTGAGGCTGCGAGGCAGTTCAAGATTGACGAGGGCTTTGATAATGTGATGTATGTTCATGTCACGCTCATACCATATGTCGGACCGAGGAACGAGATGAAGACGAAGCCGACACAGCATAGCGTGAGGGAACTGCGCAGCATCGGAATACAGCCTGATGTGCTCATCTGCAGGAGCAAGCTGCCGCTCACTGAGGAGATGAGGCGGAAGGTTGCCCTCTTTTGCGAAGTCCCACTTGAGGCAATAATTGAGGGGCTTGACACGGACCAAATTTACGAGCTGCCCTTGACATTTGAGGAGCAGGGGCTTGGCAGGCTAACTGTTGAGCGGCTCAACCTGCCAGATAGGGAGCCGGACCTTTCGGAGTGGCGTGACATGGTTAAGGCGATGAAGGAGCCATTGCACTCGTGCCGTGTGGCTCTCGTCGGAAAATATGTGCAGCTTCATGACGCATACATAAGCGTTGCTGAGGCGATAAAGCACGGTGGATACGCAAACAGGTGCCGCGTTGAGATAAAGTGGGTTGACTCTGAGCAGCTCACCGATGACAATGTTGAATCGCTGCTTGGGGATGTGAGCGGCATAGTCGTTCCCGGCGGCTTCGGATATAGGGGGATTGAAGGGAAGGTTACGGCAATAAAGTATGCCCGTGAGAGGGAGATACCGTTTTTGGGGCTTTGCCTTGGACTCCAGTGCGCCGTGATTGAATTTGCAAGGGATGTGTGCGGTCTTAAGGGCGCAAACAGCAGTGAGTTTGATAAGACATGTGAGCACCCAGTGATTGACCTGCTTGAGGAACAGCAGAAGGTTACAAGGCTTGGTGGGACAATGCGCCTTGGAGCTTATCCTTGCGTCATTCAACCGGGCACGAAAGCCTACGAGGCGTATAAAGCCGATTGCGTTTATGAGCGCCATAGGCACAGATATGAGGTCAACCCGAGATATTGCGACTTGCTTGAAAAGCACGGGATGGTCTTCAGCGGGCTGTCTCCGGATGGCAGGCTCGTTGAGATAATTGAACTTAGAGACCACCCTTGGTTTGTGGCAACGCAGTTTCATCCCGAATTCAAATCGCGCCCCAACAGAGCACACCCGCTGTTCAGGGACTTCATAGCTGCGGCGCTTGAGAAGAGCCACAGCATGTTCAAAGTCAGGCATACAGTTGCACCGTAGTCCACATTTGCTCTATCGGATTGATGTGGTTCAGGGTGATTTAGCAGATGCGCTTCAATCCCTCACACCTGATTGAGCAACTTGATGAGCAACAGCGCATGGCAGTTATGGAGACCGAAGGGCCGGTCATCGTCTTTGCTGGTGCGGGCAGCGGCAAGACGAGGGTGCTGACATACAGGGTTGCATACCTTGTTGGGTGCAAGGGCGTCCCACCGTCTTTCATCATGGCTGTGACCTTCACGAACAAAGCCGCAAATGAGATGCGAGAGCGCCTTGAGCGCCTCATCGGGAGAGCATGCGAGCAGATGTGGATAGGGACATTCCACGCAATATGCGCACGCATGCTCAGGATGCACGGCAGCTCTGTTGGCTTGAAGCCCAACTTCGTCATCTTTGATGAGGATGATCAAATCGCGCTCATAAAGCGAATAATGCGGGAGCTCGGGATGGGCAGCGACATGTATAGCCCGAATGCGATACAGGCGGCGATAAGCAGCGCCAAGGTGGACATGCTCTCACACGAAGATTATGCCGAGGTTGCAAAGACACCTTTTGAGAAAACCGTCGCAACCATCTATGAGCAGTATGAGAGGACACTGCGCTCATCAAATGCCGTTGACTTTGATGACCTGTTGCTCTATGCGTTGCGCATGCTTTGGGAGAACGAAAGCCTTTGGCGGCAATACAGCGAGCGGTTCCAATACATCCATGTGGACGAGTATCAGGATGTGAACTACCTCCAGCATGAGCTTGCTTGCGCCCTCGCAAGATGGCACCGAAACATTTTCGTCGTCGGCGATGATGACCAAGCGATATACGGTTGGAGGAAGGCGAGCGTCAAGTTCATACTTGAGCTCAAAGACAGGTTCCACGATGCCAAGGTGATAACCCTTGAGAGGAACTACCGCTCAACGGGCGTGATATTGGATGCAGCCTACCATGTCATAAAGAACAACCGCTACAGGCATGAGAAGCGCCTAAGGACGGTGAGGGAGGGCGGACTGCCAATACTCGTGTATGAGGCATCGGACGAGGACAAGGAAGCCCTCTTTGTGGCGAACATGATTCGTGAGCTCATCTCACAGGATAGGAGGCGCTATTGTGATTTCGCCGTGATGTATCGTGTGAATGCGCAGTCACGCCCATTTGAGGAAGCCTTCTTGCACTTTGGCATACCGCACCGTGTTGTTGGTGCGGTGCGCTTCTACGAGCGCCGAGAGATTAAGGACATGGTCGCATTCATGCGCCTGCTAATCAACAGCGATGACGAAATCAGCCTGCTCAGGGTAATCAACCTTCCGCCGAGGGGCATCGGCGAAATGACATTGCGCAATCTGAGGGCGGAGGCGCAATCAAAGGGGCTGTCAATTGGAGGGCTTATCTTTGAAGGCGGGATATCGTCGCTCAGGGAAAGGGAGCTTAAAGCCGTGCTCAACTTCAGGCGTTTGGTCATCAGGTGGAGGGAGCAAATGAGCAAGGTGAGCATACCGAAGTTGATTGAGCTCATCATTGACGAAAGCGGCTATGGCGAGATGCTCAAAGCCGAGGGCGAATTGCAGGCATTGGAAAGGCTTGCAAACATTGAACAGCTCATGATGGCGGCAAAGAGGGCATTTGATGATGAGCCAGCCTCAAAGGCATTGCAACCCTTCCTTGAGCAAATCGCCCTTTTGACGCCGCAGGATGAGGCATCTTGGGATGGCGACGCAGTCACATTGCTGACTGTGCACAGTGCCAAAGGACTTGAGTTTCCAGTTGTCTTCGTCGTCGGGCTTGAGGAAGGTTTATTCCCACACTTCAGAAGCATGAATAGCGACGAGGAGTTTGAGGAGGAAAGGCGCCTGTTCTATGTCGCACTGACGAGGGCAAAGGACTTGGTCATACTGACGCACGCCGCAAAGCGCATGAGAAGGGGCTATGACGGCTATTTGCACTATACGCAAGCCCCATCACGATTCATTGGCGAGATACCGAATGAGCTAATGCATCGCATTTATGGTGAGCCGACAATGAGCGGCTTTATAAGGACTTTCCAGCCAACCACGGTGATGCGCCCGTGGCGATCAGTGGTGTTCAACATTCGGGACTTGCTTGACAGGCACAAACGCGAATCGGAAAGCGAGCCCAGATTGACTGCCACCTCACTGGATGAGCACGAAGAAAGTGAGACATTGATTGACCTCAAACCTGGTGACAGGGTCATTCACGCCAAATTTGGCACAGGCACTGTAAGGATGGTTGAGCGAGTCGGGAGGAGAGCGCAAGCTTACATCGTCTTTGACGAACCAACCATCGGCGAAAAATGCCTCGCACTTGAATATGCGCCTTTGAGGAAGATTGAGTGATGCGAGCGCGGGAGAAATCTTGAGCTGCACCAAATGCAGCAGGATTGGCGAAGAGGTCAATTGTGGGTGGCGCATCGCTGTATCGGTGCGGGTAAAGTCGTTGGTGAAGATGTTGGTTCACCGAAGTTGGGGTGAGAGGATGACGGTTCAAGCCTCAAACATTCAACTTTGCCCAAACCCAAAGTGCGGTGCTGATGTTTCGCTGTCGGCAAACAACTGCCCCAAGTGTGGGACTCCTCAAAGGCAACTTCTCGGTCGTGGAACGGTTTTGCAAGGGCGATACCGAATTGATGGCATTCGTGGCAGTGGCGGTTTTGGCGCAGTGTATCGGGCAACCGATTTGCAAACTAACGGACTTGTCGCCATCAAGGAAAACCATCTCGTTGACTTTGGTGTTGCGAAGGTTTTGGAAGCCGTTGACCCGAACCGACCAAGGTCAAGCTCCATTGTCGCATGGACGGATGGCTATTCGCCACCTGAGCAGTATCAAAGCGGGGTTGAAGTTAATGCTCGTGCCGACCAATATGCTTTGGCAGCCACAATGGTCTTCGCACTTACAGGACAAATACCCGATGATGCGTTCACTCGCATGGAGAAATTCCGAAATGGTGAACTGACATTGCCCCCTAAACCTGCTGATGCCCCCCGATGCTGCTTGGCAAGCCATTGAAGTGGCAATGAGGTTTGACCCTAACCATCGGTTTGATAGTGTGGACGAGTTTTGGAGGGCAATACAAGGTAAGGTGCAACCCAAGCCTATACCGAGACCAACCATACCACTAAAAGCCTCTACACTGACGAAGGCGATCGGGAAAGTGAGAGCAATATGGCAGGCATCAGCAATAGTGTTTCACCCACTATGGCGAGTATCAGACGGAAGCCTTATTAGAACACTTATGGGGCATACAGATTTGGTGAGCTCCGTTTCCTTTTCCCCAGACGGACAAATTTTGGCTTCAGGGAGTGATGACAAAATCAAATTCCCTTAGTGTTATAATTTAAGTAGTGCACTAAAACAAAACCAAAGGGAGGTGAAAAGCTGTGAAAAGGCATCTGTTGCTACTTGCTGTGATTCTAACAATAGGAGGGTGCGGAGGTGGAGGAAAAGGACCTCTACTACCTCCAAGCAATCCACCGAGCCAGCCTTCTGATGTAATTACGTCCATCATCGGACCAAGCGAAGCCAAAAGTGGAGATGTAGCTAACCTTGAGCTTACAACCGGTGATTCTGTGAAGGATCAAATTTTAGCTGAAGCAGATGTAAGCTGGAGCTACCAGCCAACAGAGCCATCCATCACCTTCAAGAAACTGAATGATTCCAGGCACTGGCAAGTAAGCTTCCAAGTCAGTAACGAGGTTGTATACACCATTAGCTTTGTAGCAGTGAGAAACAACATCAGGTTTAGTGGTCAGACACAAATTCGTGTAATCCCTTCTCCTTCTGTTGAACCTCCAAAGGTCTATCTAAGGTATCCTGCTGATTGGCCAGAAGATGTCCGAACTGTAGGAAATGGCACAAAGCTAAAAATTGTGGGAGAAGCATATCCTGGTAGTTATCCGATTGCAAAGCTTCGTGTAACTGACCAAGGAACAATATTGCAGGAGTGGCCATTTAATGGTGGGCAGTTTGAGGTTGACTTAGAGAAGTTCGGAAGTCCAGGCAGAAAATGGGTGAGAGTGGAGGCAGTGGATTCACAAGGAAATGTAGGCAGCAGCGAGCTGGAGTTAATTCATGATCCTGCAGAGCTCGAAAGGTTGGCTCGAGATTTTCTGCTTAAGTATGCAACTGTAAACGGGAGAGTAGTCAGATTTATGTCTTTAAGTGACGGACCGCCTAGTAAGCCAATCAAAGTCTTGGTCAATAGAGCGCTAGAGCCGTATTTAGAAACTATCCGACAGGGAGTTGACTTCTGGACTAGATATACAGGATTAAGCTTTGTAGTTGAAATAACGCAAAAGGATGACCTAAGGGCCCCTGAAGACTATGGTTCTATCCTGCTCCGGCTGGAGACCGTAGATACCACTAGTTATGCTAAGGCATGGAAGTTTTACGTGTACGAAGATCCTAACTACAAAGTAGGAATTGGCCTTGTAGCTCTCTATCGCGGCTGGTTAACGTCGGCTAACGAACTCAAAGCTCTAATAGTTGCCCATGAGCTTGGACATGTGTTGCTAATACCAGCCAATAACGCGTATCATACCAAAAATGGTAGTTTCCTCGATGCCTCTCCTAGACCATACATTCACCCATTCATGCAGAAAGCTATTCATCTCTTATATGCGCATCAACCTGGAGATCCCTTATAGGGCAATTTTCTCTTCAGCCCCCTAATAAAGGGGGCTGATTTTTCTTATTCTTCTGTAATTTCTAAAACTAAACGAGTTTTATTTGAATCCCAAATTTTAACTGGTACTGTTAGTTCTCCCCCGGCTACTTCTCCAGCTCCTCCACAATCTTGCCAACCTTTGTCTGTTGCACACATAAACTTATGCAAACTACTATCATAATACATCATACCTTCTTGAGGATTAGAAGGTTGAGAAGAAGGAGCTAACCTTATTGCTCCAGCTACCTCTAATTTAGCTTGAGGATTATCTGTTCCTATACCTACATTGCCTGAAATTGCATCAATCACCATCATATATTTATCCCAACTATCATCTGGGTTATAATGCCCAAAATAAAACTTTTGATTTAATGCATGTAAACCAAATAAGAGCCCACCTTTTCCAGCCTGTGGATTTTTGATGGTGATTGCTGAGTGATTGTGAAATGAATCCCCTTCAACCATCCTCCTGGACCAAAACACCTGTAGCATTAATTTCCAACTTAGCCCCTGGATTCGTTGTCCCGATGCCAACATTCCAAGTTGTAGATGAAGCATAGAGATTATTTCCTGATAAAACCCAATAGTTTTGGAATGCCCCAAAACCTCTTGGAACTATACATATTGGTATATTTTGTGCTTGAGCTTTTAATATTGGCAAATCTGGCTTTTGAATGTTGCTCAATCGGAGCCGATAGTAAAATGGCAAGCCCATCAAGGTGCAATTACGGCGATGGCATTTCATCCCAATGGTGCGATTTTGTTCTCTGGAAGCGAAGATGCGACTTTGGCGGTTTGGGATGTTGTTAGCCGAAGTTTGGTCAAGCGCTTAGAGGGATGGCATCAAAGGGAAATTCGTGCCGTCGGGTTTAGTCCAGATGGCAAATTTGCCGTCTCATGCAGCATGGATGATAGGTTGAGGGTTTGGCGGGTTAATGATTGGCAGCTGGTTTTGACGAAGGAGGGCGGGCGCAATTGGTCGCTTGCGTTGGCTTTTGCTCCGTCTGGTGAGTTTCTGGCATCAGCAAGCAAGGATGAGACAACGAAAGTGTGGCGGGTGAAATTGAGGTAGCGCTGATGGGCTCACACTGGCATAGTGTAGTGCGAGGGTAAAATGGGGCATGCAGTGGGCATGTAAGCCGGATTCTGTCCCGCCACAGCATGGTGGCGGTGGTGGTCATTTTTCTAAGCGACCCACCCGGGGACATCGGCGGGCAACCTGATAGCGTCCCCTGTTTGGTCTTGCTCCGCGCGGGGTTTGCCAAGCCAACGCCTCACGGCGTTGCTGGTGGGCTCTTACCCCACCTTTTCACCCTTACCATGTGGCAACGCCAGCAGCTGAGGGCGTTACAGTTTTAGCAGCTGCCGCTTAACCACATGGCGGTATGTTTTCTGTGGCACTTTCCTCCCCTCACGGGGACTGGGAGTTACCCAGCGCGCTGCCCTATGGAGTCCGGACTTTCCTCTGATGAGCATGCGATGTGCATGCTCACCAGCGACCACCCTGCCCACTGCATTGCCCCTTGTAACGCCCCGTCATTTATTTTGACGCATGTTGAGCTGGGAGAAAGTGATGAATGTGAGCAAGGCAGCGATGGTCGCCTCAGCGCCTTGATTCATGTTGACGCCAAATTCGTGCAAGCCATCATAGCATGCGCCAGTTAGCTCATCGTAAAGCTCAATGCCATGAACATTGTATCCAATGAACCAGCCGAGCGCAAGCGAAGCCCTGTGAAAGTCAATCCTGCGTTCTAAACACCTGTATGCCTCGTATGCCGAAAGGAACATCCACATCGCATCTATTGGTTGCTGGTCAAAGTAAGCTCGCTCGCCACCCCTCTTGAACCACCCTTTGCACCCGATGGGCTGAAAGATGTCGTCCTCAAAGACAATGCCACACATGAACTCGTATGCGCTCATCGCCACACGCAAAATTTGCTCGTCGCCAAGCAACCTGTATGCCCTAAATAGCGCAGCACATGGTGCTCCGATGCCCCAAGTCATTTCGTCAATGAACCACTTCCAATCATCGGATGAGTTTCGTCTGTAAAGGTCAAGGAGCGCTGTGATGGCATTTTCAAGCGCCACCTCATGCGAGCTTTGCATTGCGATCTTTTCCAAGCTGTTTGAACCAGCCTTCTCCTTCAGCTCAGTCAAACCATAGATGATGAACGATGGCACATGGATTGATGTATCAAGCGGGATGGAACTGAGCGGCATTCGTTGAAGCATTTCAAAGGCGGTCATTCGCATCCCAATTGGGAGCTTGCTTACGGCAACCCAACTGAGCGCCCACACTGCGCGCCCTTGACATGCAAGTGAACCGACATCATCAAGTATGCGTCTATCGTAGCTTGCCTCGTTGTGGAATAAGCCATCCTCACGCTGCATCCATTGAAGGAATGCCAAGTATGTGCGCGCTAACTCCAGTGATTCACTCTCACCCGTTAGCTCGTGATGCTTTACCGCAACGATCAATGCCCTTGCGTTATCGTCGGTGGTGTAACCGTGCTTTGGATTTGGGACGCCGTATTTTGTGTGCTGAAGCACACCTGTGTCATCGGTGATTGATGCCAAGTGAGCGATGTTAATTCGTGGACACTTTATCACTTTGCTTAGCTTGACCATTTCACTCATCCTCTCACACCTCACCTTGCAATGGCTCGCGAGGTTGGTGTGAGGATGGTAGGCTAACGGGCGTTGGCGTTATGCTGCGAATTTCTGCGCGTTGGGTGGCGTGAAAGCGCGCCCTCATAACTTTGCTGCCCTGATGTGCAGCGAATCGCTCAGCGATGGATAAGCTTGATGAGTGTATGAATATGCGACGACCTCTCTGAAAAGCCTCTCGTGATCCCAAGCAACTGCTTGCCATGTCATTTGGCGACCAAAACGGTATGCTCTCCTCTCCAACGCTTCAAGCTCCCTTGGGTTGCTCAAAAGGTAGATTACCTTCTCGCTAATTGACTCTGGATTACAAGGCTCGCACAATAATCCTCTGCCTTCAGCCAGCACTTCTTGGGCATATAGAGAAGGCGTTGAAATTATGGCTTTTCCAGCAGCAACAGCGTAGGCAAGTGTGCCACTAACGATTTGATTCAACGAAGTGTATGGGCAAATGTATATGTCGGATGCGCAAAGGTAGCGTATTATTTCGCCCTTCGTCAGATACTTGTTCACGAACTTGACATGTTCGCTTAAGCCGAGCTTCCTGACCAACTCCTCAAGCTCCATGCGATATGATTCTCCCTCGTAGCGGACTACATTCGGGTGTGTCCTTCCGATGATGAGATAAATTGCCTGCGGATAGTGCTTCACAATTTGGCTCATGGCTTGGATGGCATACTCAATTCCCTTGCCCCTGTTGATCAACCCGAATGTTGATAGCACAATTTTTCCCGAAAGATTAAGCTCCCTCTTTGCCTCCTCCTTCAGCCCAAATGGTATGTCTGGGGCGCCATGATAGATCAGCGCGACATTTGCCGCATCAATGCCATAGTGCCATGAGAGCAGCCAGAAGGCAATGCTGTTCATCACGATGAGTTTTTTGGAGTGCTGAGCCATGAGCTGCGTTATTCGCCGCTTTGAGCTGTCCACATTGTATAGGATTGTGTGCAAGGTGGTTACTATCGGCTTTTTCAGCCCCTTGTAAAGTTCAAGGACGAATTCACCATCTTCACCGCCGAATATGCCAAATTCGTGCTGTATGTTGACTATGTCAACATCGCTATCATTCAAAAATTCGGCTGCCAATGCGTAATCTTTGCGGCTATTCTTCCTGATGACGAAGTTGACATGGTGATCATAAGCTTGCGCACCATCGGAGACGGCGACAACTGTTGCCCTTTTGATGCAGCCATGCATCTCAAGGGCATGGATGAGGTCTTGTGTGTATGTGGCTATTCCGCACTCCTGTGGTGGGTATGTGCTAACGAAGGCAATCGTAAGACCATCACGGTAAGTGGCGGTTCTTAACTTGCGAGCTACTTCGCTGTAAACAAACTGCTTGGGCGCAACAGCCATGGTCTCCACCTCCCTTCACAGCTGCAGTATTGGCAAAAAATCCAATTTTCCCAAAAGTTGCTTGGAGGTGGCAACCACATCCGCACGCCCGCACAGCTATCACAATGCCACCACTCACCTCCAGCGCAGATAATGCGTCTTCTGGACACAAAGCCTTCAACTCAGCAATGCCGTTGCTATACACTCCAGACTTACCCTCGTCTTGCTTCAGCCAAGCAGAGCTGTCACAAAAGTGTCAGCTTGTTTAAGTCATCGCAACTTGGGCGCAAATGGTTGTATTGCATGCATACACTGGCATTGTCGCTATCGCGCCATCTTCAACTTTGCAGTTAAAGCCGAGGACGGTCTCGCAAACCCTCGCGTTGTTTCCGATCTCACATCCATCCCAAATTATGGCGTGTTCAACTACGGCACCCGATTTAACGAGCGCATTTCGCCCCAAGATGGCATAAGGACCAACTTGCGCCCCAGCCTCAATCACCGAGTTGGCGCCTATCAATGCAGGCGGTATTATCTTCGCATTCTGGCTAATTTCTGCCCCATCCTCTGCCCACAGCCTTGGCGAAACCTCTTTGCCGCGAATTTGTGTCGGCAGTTTGCCATCAAGGATGTCAAAGTTTGCCCTCATGTATTTGTCAATGCTCCCTATGTCAATCCAGTAGTCATCTGCGAATGCAACGGCAAATAGCCTTTCGCCGCACTCAAGTAACTTTGGGTATAGTTGCCTTTCAACCGAGTATTCAACCTTTGGCGGTATGTGCCTTAACACATCCTTTCGGTAGACATAAATTCCAGCGTTTATCAGGTTTGATGGTGCGAGCTCAATTGGCGGCTTTTCAATGAACTTTTGAACTCGCCCGTCGCTGTCAAGCACGACAACGCCGTAAAGTGAAGGGTTGTCAACTGGCGTTAAGGCAATCGTTACGAAAGCATTGTGCTCCCTGTGAAAGCTCACGAGCTTCTTCAGGTCAATCGTCGTGAGTATGTCTCCGTTGAAGACGAGGAACTCGTCTTCAAGCAAGTGCTCCGCATTTTTCACAGCCCCACCTGTGCCAAGCGGCTCACTCTCAAAAACGAAGTCAACTGCGATCCCGCAATCGTTGTGCTCAAGGTATCTTTTGATTTGGTCTGGCAAGTAGCAAAGTGTCAGGATAACATGCTCAACGCCATTTGACTTCAAGTAGCGCATCATGTGCTCAATAAATGGCACATTCGCTATTGGCACCATTGCCTTAGGAACGGTGTAGGTGAGCGGGCGCAAGCGAGTCCCATAACCCCCAATGAGAACCAGCGCTTGCACCTCTATCACCTCCAGCCACCACAGCATCATCGGTTGCCACTTCGCGCCTGACGATGCCGCTAAATCGTTTATCCGTCGGTAAAAGTGGCTTTATGTGTGGGCTTACCAGAGCTCCGATGCTGAGATATGGAGCAGCTTTGAGAGTTCCTCTGCGATGATGCCTTTTATCCGCTCAAGCGCTTCGGGCGTTTTGCCCTCTGCCCTCAAGATGAGCATTGGCTCGGTATTTGACGCACGAACCAATCCCCAACCATCCTCAAACAAGACCCTTGCACCGTCAATGTCTATCACTTCGTATTTGCGCTTGAAGTCATCCACAACTTGCGCAACCACTTTGAACTTCCAATCATCTGAGCACGGAACCCTCACTTCGGGTGTGTAGTAATACCTCGGCACATCTGAGAGAAGTTGTGAGAGTGGTTCATGGGCATTTGATAGGATGCGCAAAAGCCTGCAAGCTGCATAGACTGCATCATCAAACCCAAAATACTCATCGGCGAAGAACATATGCCCACTCATTTCGCCGGCAAGCAATGCACCTTCCTTGTGGAGCATGTCCTTTATGAACGAGTGTCCAGTCCGTGAGAGTATTGGGATGCCGCCAATTCGCTTTATCTCCTCAACCGTTGCCTGTGAACACTTCACCTCAACGATTATCTTCGCCCCGGGGTGCGAGCGCAGAATCTCCCTCGCAAACAGGATGAGCAAGTAGTCGCCCCAAATGATGCTGCCTTTATCGTCAACTACACCAAGCCTATCTCCATCGCCATCAAACCCCAGCCCAACATCAGAGTTGCTCTCAACAACCTTGGCGATCAAATCACGAAGGTTTTCCTCCTTGACTGGGTCTGGATGATGATTTGGGAAGGTGTTGTCTGACTCACAGTAGAGCTCAATCACCTCACATCCCAATCTGCGCAGCAGCGGTGGGACTATCGGACCTGCAGTCCCGTTGCCGGCATCCACGACGACTTTTAGCTTCCTATCGCCAAGCTTTATGTGGTCAGCTATCCAGTCGTAGTAGTCACTTATGGCGTCCCTTTGTGTGAGCTTCCCTGAGCCAGTCTCAAAGTCGCCCGCCTCAATAACCTCACGGATGTGTTGGATTTGCTCGCCAAATAGCGTTCCGGCACCCCAACACAGCTTGAAGCCGTTATACTGCGGCGGATTGTGACTGCCGGTTATCATCACACCGCCTTTGGTGCCATAGGCATGGCGTGCAAAGTAAAGTATCGGTGTCAGCGTTTCACCGATGTCTATCACATCGCAGCCGGTTGAAAGCAATCCATCAATTATCGCCGAATGCAAGGCAGGTGAACTGGCACGGTTATCGTGTCCGACGACAATATCACTTGCGCCGTTGCGCCTGACAAATGTGCCATATGCCTTCCCAATCAGGTTCGCCACATCTTCGCTCAAGTCCTCACCAAAAACACCGCGGATGTCATACTGGCGGAAAATATGCTTTGCCACAGCAACGCGCATACCTTACCCCTCCATTCAAATGCCTTCACGACCGCGTAGCACCACTCTAACCCGAAGATGTTGCTGCAACTCGTGCTTATAGCAGCGCTGAATGGGGTCAATTTTTGCAGTGGCGTCATTTAGTATAGCGCACTTGAGCATAAATGTAAACCGACATCTTGCTCATTCAATGTGGGGCTTGTGGGGTATGTTCGTCTTGGGTTAGCTCTCCGGGATGTGGAGGAAGCAGCCGGCGTAACGCTTTGTGGATGCCTCTTTCAAAGGGGGCTTTTGGGCGTGACTCTTCATCGTCATTCAATGACTCGCCTTGCGCCTGCATATCGGTTTGCGTAATAGCCGTGTGTTAATGGGCTTACAGTCACTCTCCCTGCCCCACTTGATGCATGCACGAATTTGCCATCGCCGATGTATATGCCGACATGGGTCACTCTGTCACTTGATGTCGTCTTAAAGAAGACCAAGTCCCCGGGGCGCAACTCCGTGCGCTTAACTGGCTTGCCAATGCCGAACATTGCGCTCGCAGTGCGAGGGGCTATGACACCAAACCTGAGGAGCAGGTAATAGACGAAGCCAGAACAGTCAAAACCTCTTGATGGGTAGCTTGATGCACGCCGGTAAGGTGTTCCGATGTAGCGTTGGGCTGTTGCAGCGAGCAACTCACCCATGTTGGAATGGGATACATGGCTTGCCATCTTACTTGAGGCATGATCTGCGATAGCGGAGTGGTGTTTTTGACGGCACTCCGCTGCGCTCCGTGCCTTACTACAAACTGTTTTGCACGCTTCAATGAAATCCGTCTTCACCCACCCAGTAATCCCCTTTGTGCGAAATGAGGCTTTAACCCATTGCCCGCAAGTTTTAACCACCGTCCCAACATCGCCCCTGTCAACCATCCCGATGCGCTTTGACGATGTTGATGGTCCACATCGGACATTGACATTGGTTGCCCGCACAAGCATCTTCATTCCGGGTCGCAGGTTTGGCGCCAGCCCAGTTGTTGCGCTCGGCGATTTTTGTGGGATGATTAACTTATCGCCCGGATGAATGATGCTTTGTTCGCTCAACCCATTAGCTTTGCACAGGCTTTGCACGGTGGTATTGTGCGCCCTCGCAATCTTCCAAAGGGTGTCCCCATTTTGAACGATGTGGTAATCACTCCGGTTGCAAGCGGCTGAATTGGCGTGCAGCGTTAAAACCATTATGCCAACCACGGCACAGACCACGACTGCCCTCCACATCACCAGTCACCCCAATCGCTTAAGTATGCCGCACCCGAATGAAGGGTTTTTACAAAAGGTTACACGAGGGCAGGCGATAGCTCACTCGCAAGATATACGCAAAGGGTTATGCCAATCCGCAGGGATTGCGTGCAGCCCGATAACCGCCCCCTAAGGGTTGCCTTTACGGTCGTTGTCACCTCTATCCTTTTCATCACTTGGCTGTTGCAACTTGCGCATTAGCTCTGCCATCTCCGAAAGCCGCTTTTCAACGAGCGCATGCAAAGTGCCCTCTGGATAAGTTCCATCGGGTTGTCGCTCGCCAGCTTCAATGCCCATGAGCACTTTCACACCATCATCAATGTTGCCTATTGCCCAGATGTGAAATAGCCCCTTCTCAATTGCCTCAACGACATCCTCGCGCAGCATCAAGTTATGCACATTTTGTTTCGGTATGATGACGCCCTGTTGCCCATTCAATCCCTTTACTCGGCACACATCAAAAAATCCCTCAACCTTGTAAGTGACGCCGCCAACTGGCTGTATTTCGCCATACTGGTTGACTGAGCCAGTCACTGCGATGCCCTGTTTCACTGGCACGCCCGAAATGCTTGACAGAAGCGCATACAGTTCAGCCGCGCTTGCGCTGTCACCCTCAACCTCGTCATACAACTGCTCAAATGTTAGCTGCGCTCCTATGCCCAGCGGCTTGTCCTGCGCATACTTGCCCCTAAGGTAGCCTGAGAGTATCATCACAGCCTTTGAATGTATCCTGCCGCTCATAGCCACCTCACGCTCAATGTTGATTACACTCCCGCGCCCAAGGAATGTGCGCGCCGTTATTCGTGTTGGCTTGCCGAAGATGTGGTCTCCAAGGTCCACGATGGCAAGCCCGTTTACCGTGCCAACACGCTCGCCATCAACATCAACGAGCAGTGTGCCGTCCCTGAACATCTCAAGCAGGCGCTCCTCAATCAGGTTGACCCTATAGACTCTCCTTTCAATCGCCATCCTGACATCCTCTGCGGTGACGAATTCTCGTCCGTTGCGCGATGCCCAATAGTTTGCCTCACGGAGAATGTCACATATGCTCGCAAAGTGCGTTGACAGTTTCCTTTGGTCGGAAACGAGCCGACAGCTGTATTCAATCACCTTCGCAACCGCCGTCTTATCAAACGGCTTCAAGTTTTCTTCGGCGCACCTTGAGGCAATGAACATGGCATACTTGCGCACATTCTCATCCGTCTTGTCCATGACGACATCAAAGTCCGCTTTGACTTTAAACAATCCTCGGAAGTCCTCATCAAAGGCTTGCAGCAGGTAATAAAGCCAAGGGCTGCCAACAAGCACAACTTTGACATTGAGCGGTATTGGTTCGGGGCTCAAACTGGCAATGCTTATCAGTCTGAATGCCTCTCCCGGCTCCTCAATTCGTATTTGGCGGTCATTGAGCGCCCGCTTGAGCGCATCCCACGAGAATGGATTTGATAACAGCGCCTTCGCATCAAGGATGAGGTAACCGCCATTAGCCCTGTGCAATGCGCCCGGCTTTATCATCGTGAAGTGCGCAATGAATGCGCCCATCTCAAGCCTGTATTCAATTCGCCCAACCAAGTTGTAATATGTTGGGTTCGTCTCAACGACGACGGGGGCGCCTTGAAGGCTACTGTTGTCAACGAGCACATTCACTTTGTAGCGGTCAAATATTGCGGCGGCAAGTGGATGTGTCTGTGTTGTTTCCTGTTGAGCTGCGGTGCGGAACGCATTGACATTGTTAACGACATCCTCTTGCACTTGGCGAAGGTAATCAACAACTTGTTCATGGGCGGCATACTTTTCCATCAGGTCGCTTATGACATGTCCGACGGCAAGCACTGCCACTTTCCTGTCCAACTCTTCAAGCTGCTGGCGTGCCTCACGCTCGCGCTTCCCCAAGTCGCGCATCACTGTCTGTATTTCGTTGAGCAGCTCTCGCCTGTTTTCCTCAATCCGCTCCTTAATTGGCTCTGGAAGTTGCATGAACTGTTCTGGCGTCATTATGGCGTTGCCCAAAAGCGGTGCAGGCATTGGACCGGCAGGCGTGCCAATTATTGCAAAGCCCATTTCGTTCGCACGGCGCTCAAGCTCTGCCAGGACTTTATCCCGTTCCCTTTGAAGGGCATTTATCACCTCTTGGCGCTGGCGTTGATAATCCTCGCTCTCAAACACCCTGCCAATCTCGCGCTTTAAGTGCTCAATCAGCTTTTCCATGTCGCGCTTGAACTCATTCCCCATACCTGCAGGCAACCTCAGTGCCCTTGGGCGATGTGGCTCTGAGAAGTTGTAGACATAGCACCAGTCGTCCGGGACAGGCTTACTCTTTGCCACCTCATCAAGCACACTCTTGACGAAGCTCATCTTGCCCGTCCCCGGTGGTCCGAGCGCGAAGATGTTGTAACCGAAGCTGTCAATGTCAACGCCAAAGCGCAGCGCTTCAGTTGCCCTCGGTTGCCCGATGATTTCATTGAGCGGTGGCAGCTCTGCCGTTGTCTCAAAGTCAAGTTCACTTGGGTCGCATGTGGCTCTCACTTCACTCGCACTCAACTTCTGTGCACCCATTAGCTTCACCTCATGCCGTTCAGGATCTGCACACAGCAAATGACAATCAACACCGGCGCTAATAACGAATATGGCTTGTGCAACCGCACACACGCAACCCTGAGGAGGCAAAAGTTAGACTTGCATTAGTGCAGCTCATTGTGGCATGTTGCAGGTATGGAGAGCGGTTGGAAAGCCGGCCTCACACGATGCTTATGCCTCCTCGCCCATGCCCTTTTTCTCCCTCGGCAGGACAATCACGCCCTTGTAATAACCGCAGAATGTGCATGCGCGATGTGGTAGGACTGGCTTACGACACTGCGGGCATAGGGAGAAGGTGGGTGGCTTAAGTTTCCAATGTGTCCTGCGCTTATCGCGCCTTGTCCTTGAGACCTTACGCTTTGGAACTGCCATCTCATTCACCCTCCAACTTGCACAAGAGTTAACTGATTGAACGGGGGCGGTTTGTTACCCCAACATGGATTAGCTGTGCATTCTGCTGCAGGTTATCAGCTGTGTAAGCCCTTATGGCGATTTTGCTCTTCCCTTCATCTTGGTGAGCAGCTCTTCAAGCTTAGCCCATCTTGGGTCTTTTGGTGGTTTGCAGCTGCACGGTCCTTCGTTCAAGTCAGCACCGCAATACGGGCATATGCCTTTGCAATCAGCCCTGCAAAGTGGTCGCATTGGCAAGGCGAGAATTAAAGCTTGCCTTGCAAGTTCTGTCACATCAGCAGTTGACTCATCAAAGATTGATGTGACTTCCTCATCAAGCCCTTCGTAGTTTCCCTCCGCCATCGCGAAGAAGTTTTTGACCTCACACTCAGCTTCAAATTCGGCTTGCACATGGCACTCGGTCGGCTTAAGGCACCTGCTGCAACGCAGCATGACACTTCCACTGACCGTCCCATGAACAATCACCAATCGCCCATCATTTCGCGCTGTGACATCGCCGCTAACCTCCACATTCACCTCCTCCCTGTCAAGGTAAATCACCTCTCGGTATGATCTTGTGACGGATGCTCCCGCGTGGCGAATTATCCTTCGCAAGTCAAGTCTCATGAGCCATCACCAACTTTGATGGGGCACGGTGAACGGCGCTAACTAACACACAACATTATAGCAGCGCTTTTTCCAAACGCATTTCATGCGCCATTAATTGCCGCCCACTTTGGCGAGGATGAGGTGCCGTTTCACCATAGTGTTTACCCTCTCGTGTTCGTCATCACAAGCCACTCTAAATCCGACGAATGGCGCGTCCGTGAGCCACCACTTGCTCTTTGGCTCTTGCGGGTCGGAGAGTTGCCACTCGGGTGTTTGATATGCCCTCGCAAGTGGGTGCACATTCTCGGGCGGGTCAATGTAAGAGCCGCCACGAACAACTGGCTTGCCATCAACTCCGATGCACCATTCAGCCACATTGCCAAGCATGTCATACAGACCCCATGCGTTTGGCTCTTTGCTCGCAACTGGGTGAGTTTGCTCATCCGAATTCCCACTGTGCCATGCCATGCGATCAAGCAAATCCCTATCAAGCTTGCCAGCCGGCAAGTTGTTAGCCCTACAAGCATACTCCCACTCAGCTTCATTTGGGAGACGATATTTCTTGCCCGTCTTGACTGACAGCCACTTGCAGTAATGCTCTGCTGAATGAAAGGATAAGCTCATCGCCGGATAGCCGAAGTGCCCAAAGCCCCTATCAGGAGCGCCATACGGATGGCTTGGGCGTGCAACGGCGTCTGCCTCCTTCGCCTTCGGGTCGGCTTTGTCAAGCCGATACATGTAAACATCAAATTCGTCCCAAGTGACCTCAGTCTTGCCCAACCAAAACGGCTTAATCTCAACCGTTCGGATTCGCCCCGGGTTTAATGGGTCGGGCATCTCATAAACGCCACCGGGAATGTAGACCATCTCAAATTTGACGAGCGTGCCCGACAGCTTCTCCACGAAGCTTTTGATCGGCTTGCTATGGACCGCCTTTTCGCCTTCCTCACCGAGGACAAGATGAAGTGCGAGGATGGGAACGCAAATCAACCATGCGCTCATAATCATGGCATAAGGACGCCTCATCCACTTCACCCCCAAACATGGGCATAAAAATATAGCGCCAAGCAAATGGCGTTGTTGGGAGAAAAATTCAGCAGCTCATTTTAACGCGCCCATCCACTCGGTAAAGCAGCCGATGCGTTTTCAGTTTCATTGTCGGCACACTAATGCGATGGGGTGAACTCCGAAATGCCGAAACCCGTCATCGCCATTGTCGGAAGACCGAATGTCGGCAAGTCATCGCTGTTCAACAGGCTCATTGGGAGGCGCGTCGCCGTAGTTGATGAAGTGCCCGGAGTTACAAGGGACAGGCTTGCCGCCGATGTCTCCATACTCGGAAGGGAATGCATCCTGATAGACACTGGCGGTTTTGATTTGGCTTTGAAGGATGACCCAATAGGTAGCAAGGTTATTGAGCAGGTTGAGTTTGCCATTGAGCAGGCTGATGTCATCATCTTCCTCGTTGATGCCGTTGAAGGACCAACAGCCACTGACCACGAAATTGCGCAGCGATTGCGCAAGCAAGCTAAGCCAGTTGTGTTTGCTGCAAACAAGATAGATGCATCAAATGCTGATGTGAGTCAGTTTTATGAGCTGCGCATCGGAGAGCCGATGGGGATATCAGCAATTCACGGCAGGAACATAAATGAGCTGTGCGAAGCAATACTCTCTCACCTGCCGCCACCAAGTGGCGAGGAGGAGACCGAGGATGGTGAACGAATACGCATAGCCATTGTCGGGCGCCCAAATGTCGGCAAGTCTGCGCTGCTCAATTCCATCATCGGTGAGGAGAGAACAATTGTAAGTCCGATACCGGGAACGACTCGCGATGCAATTGATACGCCATTTGAATGGCGCGGTAAGAAGTTGCTGCTCATTGATACAGCTGGGCTGCGCCGCAAGGCGAGGATAAAGCGAAAGCTTGAATACTACTGCGTGGTGAGGGCTCTGAGCGCAATTGATAGGGGAGATGTAGCGTTGCTCGTCATTGATGCCACTGAGGGCGCAACGCACCAGGATGCGAGGATCGCCGGCTACGCGCATGAAGGCGGCAAGCCGATTGTCATCGTCATCAACAAGTGGGATTTGATACTTGAGCGCGTCGGAGTTGACGAGCTCAAGCGCAAGGATGCGAAGCGACAGGAGAAGCTGCTTAGGCAGGACTATGAGAGGCTCATTCGCCACCAACTCAAGTTCGTTGATTACGCCCCGATTGAGTTCACATCGGCAATCAAGGGCGAAGGCATAGACGGCGTGCTTGAGAAGGCGCTTTATTGCTATGAGCAATCTATGCAGCGCATAACAACCGGTGTCCTAAATAGGGCGATACAGGAGTTCTTGGCCACTCATCCGCCACCGATGATAAAGGGGAGGCGGCTCAAGATTTACTATGCAACTCAGCCCGATGTCAAACCGCCAACATTTGTGCTCTTCGTCAATGACCCTGAGTTGATGCACTTCTCTTACATGCGCTATCTGGAGAACCGAATAAGGGAACGCTTCTCGCTTGATGCCACACCAATACGCATATTGCTTCGCATGTCGCATGGGCGAAAATACAACGCAGCGTGAGACGGGTTATCACTTCAAGAGTCGCTTCGCATTGACAGCGCAAAATGCGTTTCGCCAGCCACCCACGATTGGGAGCGCCATCATCACTGGCGTATCGGGATGTAGCCAACTTGCTTGACTAACTTTTGACCATCAGGTGATAGGACGAAGTCAATGAATTGCTTGACCACACCAGTCGGTGGCTTTGCGGTGTAGAAGAAAAGCGGGCGGGAAAGCGGATAAAGACCCTTTCGCACATTTGCCTCCGTCGGCGCGACTGCCGGTGACTTTTCATCCTTGCGCAATGGCACAACTTTAACGCCCTTGGTGTAAGCTATGCCTCCATAGCCTATCCCGAGCTTGTCTTTTGAGACAGCGCTCACAACCGCCGCAGTCCCGGGGAGTGCTTGGTAATCGTTTGTGAAGTCGGCTCCCTTCAGCACATGCTCTTTGAAGAACTCATAAGTGCCACTTGTGTTCTCCCTGCCATACCTGACTATCCTTCCCGAAGAACCGCCGACATTTTTCCAATCGTTCACCTTGCCGATGTAAATCAGGCGCAGCTGTTCAATCGTCAGCTCCTTCACTTTGTTTTCGGGATGGACATAAATGCTCACTCCATCAAGCGCCACTTCAAACTTCACCGGCTCTCGTCTGTAGCGCCTTTTGAACATTTCAACTTCCTTTGGTTTCATTGGGCGTGAAGCAGCGCATATGTCTGTAGTGCCATTGATCAGTGCGGCGATGCCGATCCCAGAGCCACCACCGCTAACTTGCACGGTTGCCCCGGGATGCCTCTTCATGAATTCCTCCGCCCACCTCTGGTTGAGTATCACCATTGTGTCAGAGCCTTTGACAGTGATGCGCTTCGCCTGAGTGAAAGCCAGTGAGTAAGATAGCAAGCTGGTGGCGCACACTACTGCATAAAGCCACCACTTGCTGCGCATAAGGTGCTCCCAAGATAACGCTCCCCATCGCAACCCCATTTACCTCACCCCCGCGATGTTGCATCGTGTCATAATGCATTATACACATCGTTGATGCCGCAATGCCGCCGCGGCTTTTCGCTACCAAGTTTTGAGCAGTGTGAGGTGGTGTTAGATGGAGAAGTGGAGATGCACGGTCTGCGGTTATATTTATGACCCCGAAGTTGGCGATATGGAAAATGGCATCCTTCCCGGAACGCCGTTTGAGGAATTGCCCGATGATTGGGTTTGCCCTGTGTGCGGCGCTGAGAAGAGCGAATTTGAACGGCTCACCGAATGAACAGGGCAGCATCACAGTGGCATTTTCACAGCCGAGTTTTGCAGTCCTCACCACGAGCGTGTGCATTCCATCGTCATTGTTTGCGTTATTGTGAGCCATGTCGGTTGGTTTGTAACGCCGGGGAGCCACAATGCCTTGAACGGTATGCGCACTGTCACAGATATTGGTTGCCCTGCCACCCTTGTCCCAGCCGGTGAAATTGTTATCTGAGCTTGATCTGAACCAGGTATACGCGCAAGCCTCTCCCTGACTATAGCGATCACTTCCTCATCGCTCTTGCAAACTGCGCCGGCTCTTGCACCCTCCCTTGCAGCGTTGTTGACCACCTGAAGGAAACCAAACAGCCTACCGAAAACAATGATGCCCATGATGAGCAAAAAGAGGAGCACGAGCACGATGGCGAATTCAAGTGTCGCCTGAGAACGCTCATTTGCGAACTTGACGATGTGCTGTAGCCATATCACTCGTCTCACATAGCGTCACTCCCTTACACCTCGTATTTGGACAGCAACCTGTCTTCACTGCGCCGCTACAGCCACTATTCAACTGTATGGCTTCTGAGGGTTGAATCGCTAAGAGGATGATTGGCAAAAGCTCGGTCAGGGAAGGCTTTGTCATAAGCTTTTTCCCTCTACTCCACGAGGCTTATCCCTCCCTTTACCGAAATCAAGCTTGGACATGGCGCCTCAAAGAGCAGGTCATGCCCATCAACCCTTATTCCCCTTGCCGCTACCACCGTTATCCTTGAATCGCAATTTGAGCCGGTGAAGCGGAAGTCACCGTCCGAAATGTAGATGAGACCGTCAAACGACGACCCGGTGGCATTTATTTCCACCCCATTCGTAGCATACATGAGGGTTACACCATCGCTTGCCCTCAAATCCCAAGAGTTGCCGGTGATTTTGATGTTGCCACCCCTGCCACCCTTGCTCACTGCAATTAGCGTCACATTCGCGCTAACTCCAGTTCCGGTGCCGATTATGTCGCCACCCTCAACAAACACGACCCCGGATGGTGGATTGTCCCTGGAGATGCGATAGTCACTACCGATAATGAGTTGCCCGCTCTCCTCAGCCATCTTGCGGTAGCCGTCAAGTGAGGTGGGTAATGTTGGGAATTCGGGGCATGGTTGCAATGGCACTCTCACAATGTTGAATGAATGTCCGGTGCCGGTGATCACGCTTCTCCCAACAACCGTTACAGGACCTGAAGCCCTATGGTTGTATCCATGCACAATGAAATCCTGGTTTGTGTGCAACCTGCCCTTGATGCTCACCCTCTCACCGATATTTGAGCCAGTGATGGTGAGCGAGCTGTTTGGGTCGCAGTTGTAAAAAACATAGCATGCACCTGCCCCCTCATTCACGCCGGTTGCGCATGCGCTCGCCATCATGCTTGAGATGCCGATTAGCTGCCCAAGGTAAAGCCCAACATCGCGTTCGCTGCACACTCGTATCACATACTCCGGCGCAATGCCAAGCGAGCGAGTGACATCACTTTCGTATGGCGTCGTGACATAGACTTTGTCGGTGCCAATTTGATAAATGCTCGTATTGCCTTCGGTGCCGATTAGCTTGTAATCGTTCTCACCCAAGCCCAAGTTGCGCGCATAGTAACTTGCCGCTGTGCTTTTTGCCGTGTCGGCATTCGGCAAATCCGCAGCACCAGCCAACGCTGCAGCATCGCACCATTGTTGCATTTCCGTTCTCGCCCTCGTCAACCTGCCCCACTCCATTGCGAGTGCGAGCATGAGCATCAACACAATGAATGTCGCTACGAGAACTACCATTGTCTGACCGCTGCAGCGGCGCTTAAACATATTCTGCATTTTCACCACCTAACCCCTTGCTGGTGTTGGAATGGCAATCGGTTGATTTCACTCAAGCAGCCTTGCCTGCCACTCGCCAAAGATGTCAACACTGGGAGTGAAATTCATGCCGCTCCCATCAACTCGGATGTAGTTTCCGATGACGCTCGTGCTTGCAATCCCAGAGCCAGTTATGCGCACATAGGCGTCGGGAGCATAGATGACGCCGTTGAAACTTATGCTGCTCCCATGCACCTCAACTTCGTCAGTCGCGAACATCAAAAGCACACCATCGCTTGCGCTCAAGCGCCATGAATTGCCGACAATGCGTATGGAGCCACCCTTGCCGCCTTTTCGCACGGCTATGAGAGTGACATCGGCACTGAAGCCATGCCCCTGACTGATTATGTCGCCGCCCTCAACGAAGACAACGCCACTTGGCGGGTTGTTTGATGAAAATTGGTAATCCCTTCCGATGATCAACTGACCTGACTTCTCAGCCTGTTGCCTGTAATGTTCAAGCGCCGTCGGCAACGGTGGTGGTTGACGGTATGAGGAACGCTGAACATTGAATGAATGGCTGCTGCCGGTTATTTGTGCAAGCCCCACAACACTCGCAATGCCACTGGCACTGTGCCTGCTACCGCGAACCACTAAATCGTCATTTGTGTGCAGGCTGCCATCAATTTGGACATCGCTTCCGGTGATGGTCAATGGGTCATTTCGTGAGTTGCTAAAAAGCACCCACTTGAACGGCGATTGGTCATACACGGCAACGGAGTTTGCCGACACGCTGATTGCATCAACATTGAGCACTCTACCAAGTATCATCGCCACTTGCCTTTTGGCTGAGACGGATATGGCGTATTCCGAAGCGACTCCACTGCGCCGAACTTCCCCATCCTCGTATGGTGTGGTGACTGAGACTTCATCTGAGCCAACTCTATAGGTGGCTGTTTCGCCATCCTCACCAATCAAAACGCACTGCCACGGTTCAACGCCGAGGTTGTGCGCATAATACTCAACTGCAACTCTCTTTGCCGACTCAGCGTTTGGCAGCTCAAATGCGCCAGCAAGCGCTGCCGCATCACACCATTGTTGCATTTCTGTCCTTGCGCGCACAATGCGCCCCCATTCAATCACGCATGTGAGCATGATCATTAAGGCAATCATGAGGAATGCGACGGCAACCATTGTCACGCCCTTTCTTCTGCTGTGAGGCATGAAATGACCCACCTTGAGCTTGCCCCCCATCAATACGAAATTGCGCTTGGTCGCCTTAAGAAGCCGCACGGCGTGCAGATGTCACTTGAGTTTATACCACCAATCCATTCAAAGCATAGCAACTTGTCTTGCCTGTGTGGATATGGCTTAATTGCCCCACCAATATGGCGTGTGTGGCTGAAGCTCGGACATAGATTGTCTCCTATCTTCGTCTCTTCGTCCAAACCGTTGGAGCTTGGATAAGCTGGCGCCAAATCACGGGGCATAATTTGCCTTGGTGATGCCGTTATGAAACGGCATAATTTGACATTGCCGTTGCTCCCGTTGGGATACCGCAATTATCGCCTTTTCTTTTTGGGTCAGTCATTATCCCTCATTGGCACATGGATGCAAACAGTCGCACAGCAGTGGCTCGTCTATAGGCTCACCGGTTCTGCTGCAATGCTCGGCATCGTTGGCTTCCTTGGTCAGCTGCCCGTCTTGCTGCTTGCGCCGGTCGGCGGAATGCTTGCTGACCAATTCCAAAAGCGCTCAGTGCTACTCGCTGCACAGTCGCTGTTTGCGGCGCATGCATTCACCATTGCGTTATTAACCCTCACGGGCTTGATCAAGGTTTGGCACATCCCGGTGTTGGCGCTCATCTTTGGGTTAATAAGCGCAATTGACATACCGACAAGGCAATCCTTTGTCCCGGAGCTCGTGCCCAAAAGCCTGCTCGTAAATGCGATAGCGCTCAACTCGGCGATGTTTAACATGGCACGCATTGTAGGTCCAGCTGTGGCTGGCGTTGTAGTTGCGTGGATTGGAGAAGGTTGGTGCTTTCTCATAAACGGCGTGAGTTACCTCGCCATCATCCTAAGCTTGCTCATGATGGAGTTACCAAAGTCCGTAGAACGAAATGCGCCATCATCACCCATCTCTCACCTGATTGAAGGGGTAAGGTTTGTCGTCGGCACAGCGCCGGTTCGCAGGATATTGGCATTGCTTGGTTTGATCAGCTTGACTGGGATGTCCTATGTTGTTCTCATGCCCATCTTTGCAGACCGCATCTTGCATGTTGGTCCAAAGGGCTTGGGTATGCTCATGGCTGCATCTGGCACTGGCGCTTTCATAGGTGCCCTTTCCCTTGCAATGCGTAAGGGAGTTGCCGGTTTGGATAAGCGCATAGCGTTTGGTGCGACTGGCTTCGGCATATGCCTACTCCTATTCTCGCATTCACGCTCATTCGCATTATCCATAGCGCTTCTCGTGCCGGCTGGTTTTTGCATGATCACGCAAATGGCTTCATCCAACACGCTTGTGCAATTCCTATCCCCGGATCAGATGCGAGGGCGTGTCATGGCAGCTTACGCAATGATGTTCATGGGAATGGCTCCGCTTGGCTCACTGCTTGCGGGAACAATGGCGCACATGCTTGGCGCACCGAGGACAGTGGCGCTGAATGGATTGATATGCATCGTTGGCGGGCTTGCCTTCGCTATGCGCTTGAGCTATAAAGGCGTCCGCCATGCAGCATAGTCCGTTGAGGACGATTTTCAATCTGACTGCTAAAATGGCGATTGGGAAAAGGCTCGCACGCTTGGGGAGCATGTTGAGGAGGTGAACGCACTGTGGCTAAAGTCATCGTGCGCAAAGTGCTGAGGGAGAAGCTCGCAATTGATGGCGGTCCAAAAGCCGTGACTATACCGATACCGAGGAGTTACTTCGGGCTTTCGGAGATAGGCGAGGAAGAGAAGCGCAATGTCCTTGATGTCCTTGATAGGCAAATGTTGTTTCGCTGGCAGGATGCAAAGAACTCATATGTGGCTCGCTTTGAGCGTGAGTTTGCCAAGCTGCTCGGCGTCAAATATGCCGTTGCTGTGAGCAGTGGCACTGCAGCGCTCATAACCGGCTTAAGGGCGCTCGGAATTGGTCCGGGAGATGAGGTCATTGTTCCGGCATACACATTCGTTGCGAGTGCCGCAGCGGTCATACTTGTCGGCGCGGTTCCAGTCATAGCCGAAATTGATGACACACTCACCATAGACCCGAAGGATGTGGAGCGGAAGATAACGCCACACACGAAGGCGATAATGCCGGTGCACATGCGCGGCATACCATGCCAGATGGATGAGATCGTCAGAATAGCTCGCAAGCACAAGCTGTTCATCATTGAGGATTGCGCGCAGTGTAACGGCGGCAGCTACAAGGGTAAAAGGGTTGGCAGCATAGGAGATGTCGGTTGCTTCAGCTTCCAAGTCTCAAAGACGATAACAACTGGTGAAGGTGGAATGGTGGTCACAAATGACCCGATGATCTACATACGAGCAGCGCTTGCGCATGACTCTGGTGTCACATTCTGGTGGAAGCTCTCTCAAGAGGTGCCAGAGGAACTGAAGCGTGTAACGCCGTTTGCGGGCGATGGTTACAGGATGAGCGAGCTTGCAGGTGCAGTTGGGTTGGCGCAGCTGAAGAAGCTTGACAAGATTGTCGCAACACTGCGCAGACGCAAGCGTGAGATACTTGAAGACATAGCCGGCGCACCCGGGATAAAGCCGATGCGCGTCCCAGACCCAGATGGCGAGTGCGCCTACTCGGTCAACTTCCTCTTTGAAACGGTTGAACAGGCGCAATCCTTCTCAAAGGCGCTCGCAGCTGAGGGTGTCCCAGTGCATACGATACACACGGAGGGTTTCCCTGATAGGCATATTTACCGCTACTGGGAGTATGTGCTCGGCAGAGTGCCGGTGACCGAGAAGTTTGACCCATGGCGAGACACGCGCTATAAAGGCAATGTGAGTTACTCACCAGACATGTGTCCTCAAACGATGAGCATTCTGACTCGCACGGTCGCTATACCCCTGAGCCAGAAGATGAAGCGAGTGCACACGCGCCAAATCTCAAGGGCGATACTGAAGGTGGCGTATGCGCTATTTGGTTAGGCGAATTGAATTTGGCATCGCAGTTGCAAGGGATTTTTGGGGCGGCTTTTGTGGGGCAATTGATGGCGTGTTTTTGGGGTGCTGAAGCATCCTCCTTTTTGTGGGGGCGATTGAGAGGGCATCGCCATCGCTTTTTCATTCGCTGTATTCAGCCCATTTGTCCTCGCCTTCCCAAACTCTCACTGTTAGGCGGTAGCGTGAAAAAACCGGGTTCAACTTTGAGTGGAGCGCGCGGGCTAAGTTCTCCGTGGTTGGGAGCCGTTCCATGACCTCATTGAGGAGCTTGTGGTCATACTCAGATAGCGCTTCACGCAGTTTACCCTTCAACTCACCGAAGTCCATCACCATGTCTGTTTCCTCTTCCGTCTCAATCAGCACTTCCACTTTGTATGTGTGCCCGTGAAGCTGGCTGCACTTTGGATGCCCCGGAAGGTAGTGTGCTGCCTCAAAGCTGTCAATGACGCATAGCTTGAGCATGTTCAGAGTTTGCCCTCCCACTCGGCAAAGCAATCATACGGGTGAATGGACTCAAAGGAGATGCACTTAACCCTCGCCTTCAGCCCCTTGTATCTTTCCTTCAACATCTTGACGCAATCCCTCACCACATCCTCAACGAACTTCGCGTTTAGGTGCATCTCCTCAACAACCCTTTTCTCATCGGGACGCTTTAGCAGGAGCCTAACCGGCGCAGAGAATGACTTCTCCGCAAGCAGCGCCAAGTCCCTGTGGTCAATTCTGTGGTCATCCGATTCAATCTCTATCTCCAAAATACCGCGTTGGTTGTGGCTCATGCCTCCGGTCAGAGCAATTGAGCATGGGCATGCCAAAGTCCCCATGACTTTAACCCCGACAGTCCACCTGCGAGACAACGACGAGTATGACACCACCGCTGTGTAGACATTGCTGTCAATGTGTGAGTCCATTTGAATTGAGACCGTGCAATGGCTGGCATAATCGTGCGCCTTGAGGAGCTGTTCACAAAGCCCCTCAGCTAACTCAGAGAGTGAGCCCACCTCAGAGGGTATGCGGAAAGCCCTCGCAATCTCCTCTGTGAACCTGCTCATGTGCGCCCCGCGCTGCCTGTGCGGCAAGTCAACTGATGCCGTCACGCTCACGATCGTCTCCACCACATTTCCTTTTTGATGGAACGCGATTGGGTAGCGCAGATTGGTTATTCCGACGCGGGTCAATGCCAGCGGTGTTTTTGGGGGCTCGGTTTGAACATCCGGAAGCCCAACCACATCTGTTGTCCTTTTCATCTTTGGCGGCATTTCAGCCACCCCTCCGACACAGCGATCGCAATGCATGCCGGGCATTCGCCAATCAAACTGACATTATGCCGAATGAACCTAATGGCTTCGTTGTCGCCACCAATGCAGCATGCTCTTTGTATGCGCCACTACATTTAAGCGCTCTGCCATGCGAAGATAGCGCCTGTGGGAGTGTGAGAAAAAGCGCTTGTATGCGCCGCAGAAATAATTGACGCACTCAACTCCGCCAGCAAACATGCGATACTTCGGGCAACCGCCATTGCATATATGTAGCCACCTGCAACTTAAACACTCCCTTGAGAGCAACCGCTTGCGTTCCCTGAAGCGCAGCGCGACGGGGATTTTCAGCAGCTCCTCAAGCGGTCTTTCAAGCAGGTTGCCATACCTCCATTGTGGCTCAACGAAGAAGTCACACGCATACACATCGCCGTTATATTCAACCACGACATAGTCACCGCACCGCCTCTTCATTACGCATGTTGGCATTCCATATCCGGCATAGACGGCAAGAACATCGTTGAAGAAGCGCTCATAGAACTGAGGCACGCCATCACCGTGCCACATGTCAAATGCCCTGCACAGGAATTCGCCATATGCCTCGGGTGTCACGGAAAATGGCGCAATGCGCTCACCGCTTTCATCCCACTCAACGCACGGTATGAATTGCAAGTAGCGAAGGTCATGCGACAGGAAGAACTCAATGAGCCTTTCGGGATGCTTCACCGTGACATCGTTGAGCACGCACAATATGTTGAACTCAACATCATGCTCACGAAGGCACTCAATAGCACGCATGACCCTATCAAACGAACCCCTTTGGGCGCCGTCTTTTCGGTAGTGGTCGTGTAACTCCTTTGGTCCATCCAAGCTCACCCCGACGAGAAATCCATGCCTCTTCAGGAAGCGCGCCCAATCGTGATTGATCAGCAGCCCATTTGTTTGTATGGTGTTGCTCAGCGCTTGACCGCTTCTTACATTTGCCCGCTGTAAGTGCATAGCTCGCTCAAAGAATTCAAGCCCCATAAGTGTTGGCTCGCCACCCTGCCAGCAGAATGAGGCTATATCCCCTGCGATGCGCAGGTATTGCACTGTGAGTGCCTCAAGCACTTTGTAGCTCATTCGGTGCACCTTGCTCTCGTGGAACAGTGATGCCTTTGGCAGGTAAAAGCAGTATGCACAACGCATGTTGCAATCCGGACCAGCTGGCTTTATGAGCAGTGAGTTAAGCATGCGCTATCACCCGCATCAGTTATCATGCGTTGCCTTTAACTCTCCCAATCCTCCTCGTGAGTTTTGGGATGTGCAATGGCTTTCCGATAGCAGCCATCGCAGCCTCCCCAAGGGCTTCCGACAGCGTTGGATGAGGGTGAATGAGCCTAATGTATTCGTCAAACTTCATACCGAGCTGTATTGCAAGGGTGCCCTCGCTTATAAGCTCACTTGCCCCTGCCGAAATTATGTGCACGCCAGTCACAACACCGGTGCGCTTATCGCCGACAATTTTGACGAAGCCTTCCGGCTCATCGCAAGTTAACGCCCTCCCGTTAGCCCTCATCGGGAATTCGCCGACGAGCACGGAATCGGTTTGCTCGCGCATCTGCTCCTCTGTCAACCCAACGGAGGCTATCTCGGGATGCGTGTAAATGCACTGCGGTATCAGCAGTTTGCTGATATCAACTTGAACGCCATGCAATGCCTCAACCGCAAGCTCTCCCTCAGCCATCGCCTGATGTGCAAAACCGCCGGCTCTAATCACATCGCCGATGGCATAGATGTGAGGATTGCTCGTTTTAAGGCTGCAGTCAACCATCACCCTGCCATCATCACAGAGTTGCACATCCGCGGCATGCGCATTGAGTGAACCGGTATCCGCAATTCTCCCCACGGCGACGATGACACCCTCAAAACAATCCCCGGATGACTCCACCACCTTGCCGGGCGGGCTCCCCCATTGAAGCCTTATCCCGTCGTGTGTCTCCTCAGCCGATGTGACGCAAGTTGCGGTCATCACATTAATGCCCATCCTTCGGAAATGCATCTCAATGCCGCGCGATAGCGAGGAATCCATCGTCGGGAGCAGCCTCGGCATGAGTTCAATCAGAGTTACATTGCATCCGAGTGAGCCGAAGAGCCAAGCCAATTCAACACCGATTGCGCCACCGCCAACGATGGCTAATTTGCGAGGCAGCGATTGCATGAACAGTGCGCCCTCGCTTAAAAGGCAACTCTTGCACCCCTTAAAGCACCTCAAGTTGGATGGCTTTGAGCCAGTCGCTATGATGGCGTGCTTGAACCCGATCTTGAACTCGCTCCCCTTGCTGATGATGCTGAGCTCATTTGGGCTTACAAAGCTCGCCTTGCCGAAGATGAGCTCAACGCCGTTTGAGCGCATCAACCCCTCTAAGCCACGCCTCAAAGTGCTTACTATGCCATCCCTCCAACTGACCATTCGGTCGTAGTTGAACCCCACATTGCTCGCGGTTATGCCGATTTTATCAAGCGTGCGCACGCGTCTGAGCATGTAAGCTGCGTGCAGCATTGCCTTTGTCGGTATGCAACCCTTGTTCAGGCATGTGCCACCGAGCTTCCACTTCTCAATCAGGGCTGTGCGCATGCCGGATTGTGCAGCCCTTATCGCAGCAACATATCCACCCGGTCCGCCACCGATCACGACAACATCAAATGTGTCAATGCCCATCACCTTTCACCTTCCCATCCGTGCTTTCCCTGTGAAACCAAATTGCTCTGCGCCAGCTCACTCAAAAGTTTGCTGCGCGGCAAGTTTGAAGCAACCAACCTCACCATCGCTGCCAAACTATAGGGTGGGGATTACTTTAGCGACGAAGCTTTAATTCGGTAAATCCGCTCAGCCGAGCAGCGTCAAAATTTATAGACTGAGGGATGGCGATTCTTAAACGCAACATGAGGTGAAATGGTGATGCGATTGGTGGGATGGCTTGTTGTCATACTCTCCTGCTGCGCCATTCAACTTCCATCAATTGCTGGTGAGATAGCTGGGACGGTCTTTGACACAGATGGAAAAACTCCGAAGGCTGGTGTCACTGTCCTTTTGTCCTCCTCGGACGAGCCGTTGAGGGTGCGCTTTAATCTTCCGCGCACAACGACAGCGGACGATAATGGACGGTTCAAATTTGGCGGTCTTATCTCCGGAGCATACACTGTGCGTGCGCTCCACGAAGTTGATGGCACTATGGCGACATCGCAGACTCGCCTGCCAAACGATGAGAGCCGTGTTGGCGTCTGGTTGACGCTCCGTCAGATGCGTTCGCAAGATGGCGCCATGATTTGGGGCGTAGTCAAGACGGATAAGGGTGAAGTGGTCATTGACGCTCAAGTCTTTTATCGCAAGGTTGGTGACAGGGAGTGGGAGCGCACACAAGTGGATGAGTTTGGGATGTATTTCGTGCGTGGGTTGAGCCCCGGAGAATACGAGGTCGCAGCTCTGGCTGGGGCGATAACACGCATCCCTGATCCACTCAGGCGTTTGCTTACGACATCGCTTAAGCCACAGACGGTGACATTGCAAGATGGAGCGATATTGCGTTTGGACTTAATCGCGGTGCAGATGGGTCAGTTGGCGTTAGGTGGTGTGGGGGGATTAAAGCGCAATGCACTAAACCTGCAAGTTAGCGGGCTGCTTGTGGATGAAGATGGCAACCCCTTAGCTGAGACACCGTTCAGGGTGACGGGGACGCAAATTCGGCTGCGGGGTAAAGGTGGCAACCAATTTGCCATGATGGCAGCTTTCAACCTGCCCTCCAAGACGGATAGGGAGGGCAAGTTTAATGTGACAGTTGGTGATGTGGGTCTGTGGAAGGGGAACATCAGGTTTGCGGTTGGAGGCGAGGTTGAATTCACACTCACATTTGAGGTTGACGGTTATGCGCCGACAATTGTGAGGTTGCCAAATGAAGCGGTTGAGCAAATCCTGAGGCGAGATGCCGATGAAGTGAGGGTGGATGTCGGTAAGGTCATTGTGACAAAGGGAATAACACTGAAGGTGCGCGTCATCAGCGCTGAAGATGGCTTACCCATTGGTGATGCGGGTGTGCTCATCTCCCTCAGGGAGGTTGATCCGAGGCTCGTTGAATTGCGCATGAGGATGAACAAGCAAGCACAGAAGAAGGCGCTCGCTCTGGGTGGACAATACTTTGCCAAAACCGATGAGGACGGTTGGGCTGTTTTTGAGGGCGTTTCAGTGGCAACATGGAATATCTACGCCGTTGCTGACGGATACGAACCCGCTCACAGGGAAGTGACCATGCCTTTGAAGGAGCGCTCCGTTGAGATAACGATTGAGCTTAAGCGAAAGGTGGAGCTGCGTAAGGAGCGCACAAAGCGCCGTGCTGCTGAGGCTTGAGTGCTCAGGTGAGTCCAAATTGTTGTCCCTTGCGTGAGTGGAGGCATAAGGTGTGAAATTTATCCTGCTCGCATTCATTGGCTTATTCGCCGGTGTGTATGGCTGCATCATTGGTGCCGGTGGCGGTTTCATCCTCATGCCGGTGTTGCTTTTGATGCATCCATTTGAGCAACCGAGTTCTTTAACTGCGATGTCCCTAATGGCGGTGTTCATGAACTCACTATCGGGGTCAATCGCATATGCCTGTGCGGGGCGCATAAGATACAGGTGTGCTGTGGCTTTGATCACTGGCATGATTCCCGGGAGCATATTCGGCGTGATGCTCACGCACATCGTAAGGAGGTCTTTTTTCAATCTCGCCTTCGGAATGCTGCTCATCGGGTTATCGGCATATTTGCTCCTCAAGGCGGGCAGGCAATGCCATGCCCATATGGCAGCTGACCATGTTAGAGGGTTTTACAGTGATGCACTTGCGCATGAGTGTGATAGGGTTCAACGAAGCGCGATGGAGAATTTCGTCGTTGTCGCCCTTCTCGGATGCGCAGTTGCAGCCGTTGGCGCATTTGTTGGGGTTGGCGGCGGCATCATGCTTGTGCCCATGCTCATCGGTTTGCTTGGCATCCCGACACACATCGCCACAGCTACATCAATGGTTGCAGTTTGCGCCAATTCGTTTGTCGGTGTGCTGACGCACTTCGTTTCCGGGACCTCGTTCAAAATTCTTGAGTCAATAGCCATCGGTGTGGGGATGACAGTCGGCGCGCAAGTTGGCGCTGCTCTTTCGGGGCGAGTTTCATCCGATTGGATTTTGCGCTTGCTCGCTGGCGCTCTTGGGATTGCTGGCTTTAGAATCCTCCTCACAGCTGTGTGAGCTCCTAATCCCATCTCCGGCGAATTCAAATTGGACTTCTGGCAGCGTGATGGCTTCACCATTTGCAAGGTTGATTGAAATGCTCAAGCGATGGAGCCTTTGTCCATCCACCGGTTCAATGCGTGCATAGTATGGGCGTCTGTTGGTTATGAGGATAACCCTGCCATTGAGCCTATATGCGACATAGCGCACATCAATGCCATTTGGGACATGCAGCCACACAAGCCGTGAGCCATAAACGGACTCGCCTTTGCGCAGCCCAACAAGCGCTATCCCGCATGCGCTATAGACGCCGTCATTTGGGGTAGCCTTCATCGGCTCAACCCATCTTAGCCGTTGCATGCATTCCCTTTGTCTTGGGATGCCATGCAGTTGCGGAGTGGCTAAAAGCTGCAATGGGCGGCGCGGCAGCAACTTCACTGGCGTAAACCAGTTGCCAAAGTATGGCTCGCTCAAAAAGTGCTCTGATGAGACGAGCGCCCTGTATGCGGCGAGCACATAGCCATTCGTCGTCAAGCAGTAGTTATTGTTGGCAAGCCCCATTTTTATCGTGTCCATGCTGAACCAGTTTATCATCTTCACCCTCGGCAACTCCCTGACTATGGCTTCATACATGCGAGCCATCTTTGCGAGTGCAAAGTCTGTTGTGTCTCGCCTCGTGCCCTTGCAGTAATGAGTTGCCGCATATTCGGCGATGGCTATTGGCTTTCGGTGCGCATAAGTTCTGTAGACATGCCTTAGAAGCTCAACCGGGTCTTCATGATGGGCTCTATCGTTTGGATTCCCGTTGTGGCAGTAGACGCTATAGATGTTAACACCAACCCAATCAACGAACTCGTCGCCCGGGTAGTAGGCATTGATGTTTTCTTTCGGCATGCAAAACGGTGCCCATAACATGACCACATTTGGGGCTTCCGCTCGCATGACATTCGCAACGAGTCTCCACTTGGCAATGTATTTCCTCGGGTCGCCAAAGTAAGCGCTCCATGCGCCATTCATCTCGGAGGCAAAGCGCAGCATTATCGGGAAGTCAAACTGCGCTGCTTGGCGAGCCCACGAACGCAAATATTCGTCATCTCGGACAACATCCAACCCGTCGTTTGGCTCCCATGCAATGTGTGGAATCGCGTTTGCTTCAATCACCTTGCGCACCCAATCAATTGGGAACGGTGAGCCGTAGCCGACATATGTGATGTAGCTTGCATGCTTTTTGCCGGTCAATTCCTCAAACAGCTTTATGTCGCCACGGACAACCTCATCCCGCTCAATGAATGCGCCAATGTAACAGCCATATGGCGGCTCAAGCTTTTCAAGCGCCAGCGAACGAAGCTGCACAAAAAGCACAATGCCGATTTGGAGGAGCACCTTGCGCGTCATTTTGGTCATCACGGCAACACCGCCTTATACCCCTTGCAAGTCCGATTTGGTCACCAACCGCTTTCCATGCGATTGGCTTTGGAGTGTTGCGGTGCCGTTTGATATGGCAAAGCATGGTCGGGCAATAGGAGCTCCCCTTCTTTCAGGGTGCTTTCACCTCGCGCCGTCAGTTCGTTCACTTTTGTTTGTGCTTGATTGTTCATGCTCTTCATGATGAGCAGCTTGCTCTGTGTGCAAGAACTCCCAGAGCCTCATAGCCGCTTCTCTCGTCATACCCGGAACGGAAGCCAATTCATCAATGCTCGCCCTCTTCAACCCATCTAAGCTGCCAAAGCGCATTAGCAGGCGTCGCTTCCTTACCTCACCGATGCCGGGAACCTCATCAAGCAAGGAGCGCAATGCAAACTTCCTCCGCCTCGCCCTGTGATGCCTTATTGCGAATGAGTGTGCCTCGTCCCTTATTCGCTGGAGGAGCAACAGGGCTGGATCGTTATATGGCAGTGCAATTGGGGCAGGCTCATTTGGTAGGTAGATGAGCTCGTGTTCCTTAGCCAAGCCAGCAACCTTTATGCCGCTCAATCCGAGCTCATTCAGCACCTGCACGGCACAATTCACTTGTCCTCTGCCGCCATCAACGAGCAGAAGGTCTGGAGGGGTCATAAACTTCTCATCACCGCTGAGCAACCTCATGAAGCGTCTCCTTAGCACCTCTCGCATCATGGCGTAGTCATCCTGAAGTCCTTCATGCATCTTTATCGTGAACCGCCTATATGAGCTTTTGTCCGGACGACCATCCAGAAACACGACCATTGAGCCGACGGCTATATGCCCGTGCAAGTTTGAGATGTCAAAGCATTCAATGCGCTTGGGTTGACGGTCTAACGATAGGCAGCGCTGCAGCGATTCCAACGCCTCTTGAATGAGGTGCTGTTTGCGCTCACTCTGCTCAAGCTCGGCAATCAGAGCCTGCTCTGCATTTTGCTGCGCTATGTCAAGCAGCTCCTTCAGCTTGCCCCTCGTTGGAACTCGCACTGTGACCTTATCCCCTCGCTTGTCAGAGAGCCATTCGGACATCACATCGGCATCCTCAATCGGCATTGGCAGGATGACACTTTGCGGTATTGGGACAAGCGATGAATAATGCTGCTTCAGGAATGCCGATAGCAGGTCGGCGGGTGACTTTGCATCCGTAGAGTGGACGATAAACGGCTCACTGCCTATCAGCCTTCCGGAACGCACGATAAGCATCTGTATGCAAGCCCATCCGCCCCTTTCGGCATATCCGTATGCGTCTACATCCTCACATGTTCCGATGACAACGCTTTGCTTTTCAACGACCCTTTCAATGGCGAATATTTGGTCTCTTATCCTCGCGGCGCGCTCAAATTCAAGTTTTTCGGCAGCCTCCATCATTTGGTGGCGCAACTCCTCAACAACCTTTGTGTGCCTCCCCTCAAGGAAGGCGCGAACTTCCCTGACAACCCTGCTGTAATCCTCCTCGCTTATCGCTCCAATGCAAGGACCGCTGCACCGCATTATGTGGTATTCCAAACAAGCCCTCGGCATGCGCTTTGATGTATCACGCCATGGGCAGCCGCTCAGACGCCTATCGCCGATGAGCACCATGACTCGCATCCCGAAAGCTCGCTTGATTATGTCAACCGTTTCCTTGAGCGCTTTGCCGGAGGTGAAAGGACCAAAATATAGTGCTCCATCATCCTTCGGTGTCCGAACAATTAGGAGCGGTGGGAAGGGTTCATGCATCGGTATCTTGAGGAACGGATAGCGTTTGTCATCCTTAAAGCGTATGTTGAATTGTGGTCGGTAAAGCTTTATCAAATTGCCCTCAAGTATTAGCGCCTCCTTCTCGGTGCGCGTTACCAAGTATTCAACATCGCGCATGCGTTGCCTCAACTTATGATGCCATGGACTGCGCTCAGCACTTGAAATGAAGTAGCTGCGAACGCGGTTTCGTAAGGATGATGCCTTCCCGACATAAATGACCTTGCCATCGCCATCTTTGAACATGTATACTCCCGGGCAATCCGGCATTGCTGCAACCTTTGAACGCAAGCGCTCACTTTCAAGGGCTCTCTCGCTGCTCATCCTTTTGGTCACCCTTTCTCGCCTTGGGCAGCCCGTAGCACTGAAGGCTCGTGGGTAGCTCATAGCCGTGCTTTGCAGCCTAATCTTTGAGTTTGCTCCATAGTCAATGGTGACGCATGAGCTTGCACAATGCCCTAAAGTCACTATGGTGCTATCCCTTTACAAAGCATTTGAAAGTCGTTACACTGCAACCTGAAGTTTTAATGCTGCACAGCCTTGTGGTGGTTGTGCAATGTGGGAGGTGCTCAAGATGGGAGGGATGAAGGGAAGGCATAAATATTTTGCCCCAATACTTGCTGCCGTAGTGTGCCTTACGCTACTTTTGCACAATGGCATAGCCAACCAACAAGAAGCTTCGCAAGGCAACCCTCGCGTTCAAATTGTCGCCCCACAAAATGGCGCTACATTCGTGAAGGAGACGGTTATACCGATTGTGTATCAAGCATGGAGCCCCGATGGGACTCCGCTCATAAGGGCTGAAGCCTATGTTGATGGCGTGAGGGGTGATGAAGGGTTAACCTACAATCCGCCGACCACATCTGTTCAGGAAACGCTTGAGTGGGATGCGACATTCTTCCGAGACGGTCCTCACACAATCACGATACGAGTTTTTGATGCACGCAACCGCATGGGCGAGGCGAGCGTGACAATTTACAAAGGTGCCGACACAACTAAGCCGAAAGCTGAAATACTCTCACCAAAGAGTGGCTCGGTCGTTAGGGGTGTGGTCGCAATCATTGCGAGATTTGAAGACGATAGGCAGCTTGCCCAAGTCGGCGTTAAGGCGACTTCACAGGACGAAAAGCGCAAGCATTACATCCTCTACGCTAAGGGTGGCGTGTTCAGAGAACGCATATACGAAGCGACTGTGCTTTGGGATACAGCTTCCGCTATCGGTGGTTCGCCGGTGTTTCCCGATGGTCTTTATATCCTTCAAGCGTGGGCTGTAGATGGGCAGGGTCAAGAGGGCGCGTCACCTGAAGTGCTCGTTACGGTGAGAAATCAATCCGTTGAAGCGGTCATACAGCGCCCAGAGACAAGCCCAAGGGGTGGCGAACGCCCACTGGTGAAGCCATCTTATGGAGCAGTCATAATTGCAAGACCTGCTCAATTGGGTGAAGCGAGGGCGCCGATAAAGCAACCTACTCCCGAAATCTCAATCATACCCGCACCGATTGTCGGTGGAGTAAGGCAGCTGCCAAGCGTTGAGCTATCGCCAATGAGGCTATCGGTGAGTGGCACTCTGGTGCAATTGCTTTCAACACCTGTAGTCCGAGGCGAATCGCTCACCAAGTTTGAGAAGAGCTATGAGCCATTGATTGCGCCATTGAAGGCGGCTGTTAGGGAGGGTGTGCCTGTTGGGCTTCCGGTGTTGAGCCGTGAGGGCGGAGCGGAGTTAAAGTGGAGCACAGTGATGCGTGAAGGCGCAATTCAACCTACTCCCGAAATCTCAATCATACCCGCACCGATCGTCGGTGGAGTAAGGCAGCTGCCAAGTGTTGAGCTATCGCCAACGAGGCTATCGGTGAGTGGCACTCTGGTGCAATTGCTTTCAACACCTGTAGTCCGAGGCGAATCGCTCACCAAGTTTGAGAAGAGCTATGAGCCATTGATTGCGCCA
>JAVHTD010000012.1:0-88874 GCA_032161105.2 Candidatus Thermosaccharophagus tengchongensis | reverse complement strand
TTTGACCGCAATTCCGTCTTTGCCGACCCGCTGTTTGTTTCGCCATCCCCTAAGGACAAACTTGACTTTCGCCTTCGTCCAAACTCACCCGCTTTCAAACTTGGCTTCAAGCCGATCCCTATTGAGCTCATTGGACCGAAAGGGTTTGGGCGATGAGAATTAAACTCGCGACTGCGCGCCAAGATTTCTCGTGAATGAAGCGCATATTAGGGCAAATTGGGTTGTCGTTCGCCAGTGCGGCACTCAAATCCCTCCACCCCAACTTTCAAATCGGGAGCACAAGGCTCGCTAACAAAACGCTTTATGCGATGCTGTTCACAATTTGACGCCAACCGTCCTTGCATACTCCTTTAGCCCTTCAAGGAGCGTTGAGCCGAGTTGCCTGTAGTGTTCAACCTGAAGGAGCGTCTCACGGCTTCTGCTGTATGGCGTTTCAAATGCTACTGCTGGTATGGCAAACCTTTCCCATACCCAGCGTGAGAATTCGCCTTGGACACTTTGATTGCTCCACCTTGACGGGTATTGGGCTACTTGAAACGGCTCCTCTCGCATGAGTTCCTTTGGCATGTGTTTCACTACGACATCCACAAAGCGCTTTGCCGCATTGCTTGCTGCTTGCAACGGCTTGAGCAATTGAAAATACGCGCCGTTAGACTCAAGCGCTCCGGGGGCGTGAAGATCAATGGCAGCAATGAACTTGCAGCGCTTCGCGAAACGGACGATGTCGGATTGCATAACTGCTGCTTCATAACGCATTGGCATCGGCGAGAACCAAGCTCTGTTAAGGTCAATGGGATGAGGGTCTTTGCCATAGTCACCTTCAACAACGCCATCTAAGTTAGCGAATGGAACTGCCCATATGACCAACTCATCAGGCGACAAATTGTTTGTTGCCGAGCGCAACAAACCATCAAGAACCCAAGAACCAGGCGTCTCCCCAGAATGCTGGCGTGCGATGATGTAAACGCCGAAACGGTTTCGCTCACCATCGCCATATGAATTGCTCAAACGCATCATCGGACGACCCTTTGAAGTGACCCCGATAATATCGCAACGCCAATAGCCTCCGCAAACCTTCAAGGTCTCTTCAAGTTCGCGATGTGTATACGGGTAGCAGAAGGCAAACTCAAAAGAGCCAGTGAGGGAGCACACATCCCAAGAGACCTCAAACCTTCCATCGGGCAGGTTATGCATGGTGCCGCCTTCACATCTTTGCCAGCCTTCAGTTCCTTGCCCGCCTTCGCTCAACCCACTGTCATACAGATGCCTGACAACCGGATGCACTTTCCCCCAATCGCCATAACCACCGAGGCAAAGTTCGGCATTCGTGAGAATAAGTTTGAAGGCATCGCCGGCATCGCCATCTACACGGAAGTAGAACCAAAGGGTTTCAGTGCCACCGCGTGGGTCAGCTGCAAAGCGCACATGCCATTCACCATTGTGGCGTTCCACGCTGACTGCGCAGACATTGCCGCTGTCAAAATCACATCTCACCTTCGGCATGTCCACCACAGCGCACCCCTATAACCGCATGCCGCTTATCTTATGGCTTTGGGCGCGGAGTGGCATCACCTTTCAAAAGACCGAGCGCCCACAGAATGCCATTTAGCAGGTGTTTTTGGAAGCGCTCGTCGCGCCAAACTTGATTGCTATGACCAAGCGCCGTGTAGAACACGCGCCCCTTGCCGAATTGCTGCACCCACGCAAGCGCGTAGTCGTTATCCTTACGCTTGCCCTTCTTTACATCAACTGAATTGATGTCCAAGCTGAGGAGCACTCGCAAACGCTCACGAGAATATGGCTCTCGGAACTGGTAAATCTCGTCCACGATCTCAAACGCATCACCAAGGTGAGCGGTTGCCGGATGCTCTTTATCTTCAACGATGACGCGCACCTTCTGATGCCATGGATGCCCATCAAAGTAGCCACCGATCATCTCGCCAAATGGTTGGTAGTTATACAGAGCATCAGTCGCTGCATGCGCCCCAATGAATCCCCTACCCTCCTTCACGAGCTCAATCAATGCCTTCCGTCCTTCCTCAGGGATGGGCAGGTCGCCGGTGGCGTAAAAGAAGAAACCGTCAAACTGTTTCAGGAAATCGGGTGTGAGCTTCTGGCACTCCTCCTTCGTGTAGATGAATGTGCAGTCGTATGCGCCAGTTATAAGACCGAGCCCCATAACGACCTCCTCACACACCGAGAGCCTATCAGGAGCTGGTCGTCTCACCGGATCGTGCATAAAGCCGGCTGAGTGAGTGACAACGAGCAAGCGCATCCTCTTGCCCTGCTCACCTACTGCCGTATCTGTGTGAACCATAGCGAGCATCAAAGCTATACCACCCGCAAGGCTGACACAGACGCACCTCATATACATCGCATCCACCTCCTTAGTGACTGGTCGCCTCATACCATCCACCGTCGGCAATTTAACGCGCCGTTGCTGCTTCGTCAAACTGACTTTCCATCATCGCACATGTAAAAGAAAAATGGTGGGCGCGGAGGGATTCGAACCCCCAACCGACCGGTTATGAGCCGGCTGCTCTGCCGTTGAGCTACGCGCCCACCAATGCTGCTCATGTTTTATTATAGCCACATATGTTACGCTCTGTCAACCCAGTGCATGGTGCGCCCCCGACTTCCTTTCGCTGCACAGCGCAGAGCCATTTCAGCAACACTGCAGTTTCATTGCGCCGCCGAAGCCTCCATTTACCTTTCACAACCAAATTGCCCGCTCAACTTCCCTTCTTCCCTTTGCCTCATCCGTTGAGAGGGAGAAACACTCACTGCAAACCTTTGCTCCGCCTGCAGCTCGCTCAATGTAATGGTGCTGATGGCTTTGCAGTTCCACAAATGCTGTAATCAATGTTTGCGACAGCTCTCATAAACTCTCGGTATGGAAGCGAGAGGATAAGTTCGTCATCGGCGAAGCCGGCTCTTTTGCGCGCACTCAAATCAATGAAGCTGACATCAACCTGCCCGTTCATAAGGGGATTGGTGATGGCTGTTTGGCATGCAGCACCAAATGCGGAGAGCTTTAATCCGGGTGCACCGTCATATGCTACAAGACCAAGCAACCGCGATGCCTGCATTGGATTGCACACAACGAGCACTAAGTCAGGTTTAACCGGCATTTCGGTGACCGGCGCGAAGCAAACATATGGCGTGAGCTCCTTTGGCGGAATCACGGAATGGATGAAATGTGCCCTCGCCACAGGATACGATGAAAATATGTGCTCCACATTCACGAGGAAGTCCTCAATACCGCTTGCGCGCTCACCCAAGCCAATGTAGTAAGTCCCTCCGGGGCACTTTGAATTATCCTTGCTCAAGTTGATGATGCCTCCATCGCTTGCACGCTTCATTGCTTCGCAAACGGCAATCGGAGAATTGTCACCGCCCTTTAACGGCTCTTTGGCATAGAGCACACCAACCGGCTTGCTACGCAAACCCATCACTTCCCTAAGGCGACTCGCCGCAGCTTGCCATTCCAATTCCATCATCTCAATCAAGCAACCTCCTTTCGCCTTCCAATGACTTGATGTCGGTTATGTCCTGCGTGACTTCAATACACCCCAAATAACGCCCTTGTGCATCGCGCACAGCAAAGTAGCGTATGTAAATGAGCCTGCCGCGATGGTTGATCCAAAATTCAGCTAAGTCCCTTTTGCCTGACTTCATTTCGTCAAGCAACCTGTTGACAACATGCAAGCTGCTCTGCGGGTGACACTGCTGAACCTTCCTTCCGAGCACAGCTTTTGTGCGCACAAATATTCTCCCCTCCCTCGGCGAATTGAAATATCGGACAACATCGTCAGCATCAACGAATGTGATGTCAAACGGCAGCGTGTTAAGTATCGCTTCAATCTGCACGGGCGTCAAGGTTCCGGTCTCAAACTGCACAATGCCTTCCGCATCAGCCGCCCCAACTGGACGCGCCTCACTCACAACCTCGGACGGCGCTTCAACTTGTGGCGTGAAGCAGCAATAGCCGATCCCGTCAAAGTCAGCCCTAATGGCTCTCCACTCATCGTGGCTCAGTAGCTTAAGCGCCATCGGAAAGAGCACATTGTTCTCCTTGTAGTAGTGGCTCATCAGGTGCGAGGATATTTGCGTTGAGAGTCTCATCAGCGATTCCAAAAATGACGCCGGCTCACCGGCGAGGTCACCCTCAATTAGCGATAGCAACTGCTTCCTCATATCTCGGAACTCATTGTGCTCAGTCCACATAATAGCGGGCGGCTGCGTCACACCGTGCCTTTCAAGGAATGGAAAGAGGGCGTTTTCTTCACGCTCCATATGCCGCTCATACTCAATGAAGTGATGCGCGACATCTCTCACGCCCTCAATTTGCTCAGCTGCAACACCTCGCTCATACTCCGCTGCCAGTTGCCTTGCAACTTCATTGAGCCTTTGAGCCAGAGAGAGCACCGCTTTGTGTTCTTCAACGAGGATGTAAATTGGATGCCATTGAGGGACATCAAGTTTTGTTTGCTCAACCACCTCTCGGAACACCTCAAGATGCAGGTCGCAAAGTCTCCTTATCTCGTCGGGTGGTATACCCTCCTCAATCAACTCTTGTTCAATGAGGGCAACCTGCTCCGGGCGAAGCTGCGAGAGTATTTGGGCAAACTCTTCCTTGAGCTGTTCAACTGACTCGCCGGCATGCAATCGGCGCAGAAGTTGTCTTAATGCCTCCTTATGAGTTAACTGCGCCATAAGTTTTCACCCCCTGCGAAGCGTTTCTCCCTCTACCAGCTGAGCAAGCAGCTGCGCAAGTTGGGTTGCCTTCACCTCCAACTCACCTTTGAATCTCTCCCATAGATTGGCGCTCGCGCCTTGATCGGAGCAAATCAATTGCCTCTTTGACTTCCCACCCACATAACTTGAGTGCCTCCTCAGCTTCTTCAACTGTGGCTCCGGCAATTATGGCTGTTATGCGCTTTGCCCGCTCGCGCAATTTTTCCGACCAAGTCCGCACGCTGACCATCAAGTTACCCTTAACGCGACCAAGCTTGACCATCGTAGCGGTGCTGATCATGTTCAAGATGAGCTTCTCAGCGGTGCCGGCTTTAAGCCTCGTTGAACCTGCCACAACCTCAGGACCGACATTCGGCGCTATAGTGACATCCGCATGGAGCACAATTGGCGCCTCCCTGTTGGCTGTGATTGCAGCCGTCTTTGCGCCACGCCTTTTAGCCTCACGAAGCGCGGCAATCACGAATGGCGTCCGACCGCTCACAGAAAGCCCAATTACCAAATCGCGCTCACAGACATGGCGCCTCTCAAGCTCATCCACAGCCGCCCGCTCATCATCCTCAGCACCTTCAATTGACCTGAAGACGGCTTCATTGCCGCCAGCTATTATCCCTTGCACCCACTCCCTCGGTGTGCCAAATGTTGGTGGGCATTCCGCTGCGTCAATTATCCCAAGCCTCCCACTCGTTCCAGCACCCACATAGATGATCCGCCCGCCACTCCTCAGCGCCCTGATTGCCATGCGAACTACATCGGCAATATGCCCAATCTCGCGCTCCACCGCCGGAGCCACATTTTTGTCCTCGTCATTCATGAGCTGCAATATCTCCTCAATCGGCATTTGATCAAGCCTCTCCGTCCTCGGATTGCGCTGCTCACTCATCAACCTCGGCAGAATGGTTATGAGCGCTTCCTCATCACTTGGTGGAACGAAACCGAGCTCATCAAAGCCCCAATGCAAATAACCCTCTTTGAGCCTTGAAGCAACTTCATCGTCAATCGCTTTGAGGCTGTGAAGCCTCTTCAGCGCGAGCATGACAGCCCCGATAGCAGGCGGCGCAAATGGGTGTAGGAATTCAACCTCACCAATGCGCTCACGAAGCGCCGCTCTCAGCGGGGAGATGAGCAACTCACCGACGCGAAAGACACCGCCTGCATACGATACTCTCGGGTTTGCCATTTTGAGGCGCTCAGCTACAGCGCATACGGAGTTAGCAAGCCTCTCAGCCGCTGAGTTGAATATTTGCTGAGCAACCTCATCACCTGCCCTTGCCGCATCAGCGACCACTTTGACGAGCATTGCCACCTCTCGCTTGCTCACCTCCCCAGACGAGAACGCAATTGAAACCTCCCTTGGCGAACTCAAATTGAGCGCCTTCGGGAGCAATTCACAGAGCGCTGTATGCTTAGAGCGTCCATCAAGTGCTTTTGCCCAGCTGCGCAACGCCTCCATGCCGATCCAAAAACCGCTGCCCTCATCACCAAGCCAATGCCCAAGCCCATCAGCCCTCGCGGAATTGCCATGCTCGTCAACCCCGAATGCTATTGCGCCTGTTCCCGAAATTACCACTATGCCGTGAAAGCAGCGGAGCGCGCCTGCGTGAGCTATGGCAGCGTCATGCTCAATTGCTATGTCCATGTCCGTAGCAAGTTGCTCATTCAGCTTTTGCTTTAGCAGCCGGCGTATTGGATCGCCATCATCCCCAGCGCCGGCGCAACCAATGCACACAGCGGCGACCTCGCTGAGTTTAATCCCCGAGATGAGCAAGGCTGCCTTTATCACTTCGGTTATGCTCCGGCACGCTCCATCAACGCCGTCAAGCAGAAGGTTGCTCCCAGACGAATGAGCCACTCCACGAATGCATCCGGTCTCGTCAGCTATGCAAGCCACTGCTGAAGTTGCGCCGACATCAACGCCGATGACGAATCGCATGCGGCGGGCACCTTCCCTTTGGCTGGCATTTTGCTCTCCCGTGTGAAGTTGAACATCCGCCGAGTGAGAATTTTAATCACGGCTCAAAATCAAAGCCCCTTCCTGCCGCTTATCCGCTCCTCCTCAAGTGAGCGCTTTATGGCTTCACGGGCTTCCTCAAGTATTGGGAGCACTTCTTCAGTCCTGTAAGTGCGCTGTTCAAAAGTGCGCCTTTGAAGCGATTCAAGGAAGCGCTGGAATTCGTCAAAGTAGGCGCCATAGATGTGGAAGGAGTCGGCTATATGCGTGTATTGCCCAACGCGTATTTGCCGCCCGAGGCGCTCTGATAGACGCTCTGCGATAACCTTCTGCAGCTCCGTGAAGGCATACATGTTCATGAAGGCTGCTTTAAATGCATCATTGCTGCGCATGTGGACATTCATCACAAGCTCATCGCCAATAACCCTCACCCAGATGCGCTGTAAGCATGGCGGATGCTCAACCCCAGAATCAGCCCATACCTTCCAAATGACGGCTTGTGCACGGCGCGTATACGGTGTTTCGGCAAGCAAGTTGATAATTTGGCTGAGTTGGTCAATCGGCTCGCTCAACCCCGGGACTCTGTATGCCGTCAGACGCTCATGATAGGTGTATTCCCATTTGCCGGACGATGGGTCAATCCAGTGATCGTGTATTCCGTAAATGACTTCTTGGCGGTAAACCTCAAGCTCAGCCAAACCGCATGGCAACGCCCTGTGTATTCTCGGCTCTTTGAACGGTTCACGAACGACGATCACCGCTATGACATCCCTGCTTGGCGGATCGCCCGGCTTATCGTATTGCGTCTTCACGCTCGCACCTATACGCCAAGTCTCAACCACCGCCTTCTCCCATGCCTCAGGAAGCGTGTCAGCAACAACATGCACGACTGGCAAAGTCAAATCCATCTCGCACCACCCCGGTGCTTGTCAAAAACTGCGTCATCAGGCTGAGCATCAAAATTCATGACTGAGTTGTATTATGTCCGACTGCGGGGTGGGATGCAAACAAATTCAAGCAAGAGGTGAGATGCTATGCGGCATGGCGCTGTTGCTTTGGCTTGCATTGTTGCATGGCTGACTATTTGTGCCGCTGGCAATGAGAGGACTGTTATCGTCAGCGATGCGCAAGCTTTTCGGCAAGCTGTGATGAATGCAAAGCCGGGCACGACGATATTGCTCAAGCCGGGGGAATACAAGGGCGGTTTATATTTTGTTGGCGTGCGCGGTGAGCCGGATAAGCCGATAGTAATTGCTGCTGAGGATGAAACCAACCCGCCAGTCATAGTCGGCGGTGGCACATGCATGCAATTTGTGGACCCAGCATATCTTGAGCTGAGGGGATTGGTGCTTAAAGGCGCAGCATTCAACGGGTTGAATATAGACGATGGGGGCACTTTTGATACCCCAGCGCATCACATAACGCTGCGCAAGTTGAAGGTGTGCGACATAGGACCGAAAGGCAATTGCGACGGCATAAAGCTGTCCGGCGTAACTGACTTCCTCATTGAAGAGTGCACTATAGAGCGCTGGGGCGATGGCGGACAGGGAATTGACATGGTTGGATGCCATAACGGTCTGATAGTCAAATGCACATTGCGATATGAGGACGATAAGGGCGCCGGCATACAGGCGAAGGGCGGTAGCAGCAACATAACGGTGAGGCAATGCAGGTTTGAGCATGCCGGGGGAAGGGCAATGCAAGCTGGTGGGAGCACCGGCTTAGAATACTTCCGACCGCCACTCAAGCCCGGCGGAGCTCACGCTGAGGCGAGAGATATCACGATTGAGGGCTGCACATTCATAGGCTCACTCGGTGCTATAGCGTTCGTTGGGGTTGATGGAGCCGTCGCACGATTCAACACAATTTACCGACCAAAGCGCTGGGCGATACGAATACTGCAGGAAAATACAGCGGAGGGATTTGTGCCATGCAGGAATGTGCGGTTCTATAACAACCTCATCGTATTTCGCTCGGATGAATGGCGAGAGGGTGGCGTCAACATCGGACCAAATACTGCTCCGAAAACATTCTCGTTTGAACGCAACTGGTGGTATTGCATTGACAGACCGCAGATGAGCAAACCCAACTTGCCAACCCCGGAGAAAGACGGCGTTGTGGGTGTTGACCCATTGCTTGTGGACCCTGAAGGCGGAGACCTGTCAGTCAAGCCCGAGAGCAAAGCAACGGATGTAGGTGCACACGCTTTCACGGCGAAGAGGGAGAAGCTACAAGGAAAAGGTGGTGCCACAGGTAACAAAGCGGTTGGCGCTCGCTTGACGAATCCTCATCCTTACGATTTCTGCTGGGGGAGTTGTAATCACCATGTGGGATGCCACTCGGCGTGCCATAACTGTTGCTGTCGGAAGTGACGACCTGTATGCAGCAGCGAAGGCTGCCTGTGAACACCTTGAGCGAAAAGGTTTCAATGTTGTGCGCTTTGGCGCCTTGCTAACTGGCGAGATGTGTTCGTGGGTTGATGTTGCAGTGCATGTCTCAAGGATGGTGCAAACTGGTGAAGCCGCGTTCGGCGTGCTCATCTGTTACACGGGCACCGGTGTGTGCATGGTCGCAAATAAGTTCAAGGGGATAAGAGCTGCCCTGTGTAACGATGCGAAAAGCGCCGAGTGCGCTCGCCTCTGGAATGACGCAAATGTGCTCTCCATGAGCGGCAGGCTCGTGACAGAGGAGCTCGCAAAGGAGATTCTGGATGCATGGTTATCGGTCACTGAGCCAGACCCCTCTGAAGCTGAGAACATCGCCAAACTGAAGCGCCTTGATGAACAGGCAGCATATTGAGCCAACTCCCAACGGTATATTTCACTCCTTAAAAGGGCTGAAGACTCACACGGCGTCACTTGCCATAATTTTTGGTGGAGCTTCTTCAAACCCGGCAAAGCTCGTGGCAAAGGGGCTTACGGGTTTCTTGGGGGTGAAGTTAATGCCGCCGTTGACCGATGAGCAGCTGCTTCAAGCCCTCATCAAAGGCGGCTTTGTGACGCGTGAGCAAATAAAGGAGTTGGCTCAAAGGAAGCCGCCTGAAAAGGCATGGAGTGCAATGCTTGTTGAGGCGGGCATAATCACGCAACAACAGCTTCAGGAGATAATCAGGCGCATTGGCACAACTGCATACCCAACGGTTGACCTTGAGCGAATTTACATTGACAGGGCTGCAGTGGCTTATGTCCCGAGAAGGCTCGCTGAAAAGTTAGTTGTGATGCCAATACGAGTTGAAGGCAACAAGCTTGTCGTTGCAATGCCCGACCCAAAACGCCTTGAGATAATTGACCAGCTGCAACAGGCAACTGGGTTGCGAGTTGACCCAGTGCAGGCACCAGCGCAGCAGATACGAGCCGCAATTGAGCGTGTATATGGCATCCTCTCAACCGCGCAAGCTGAAACACAACCACAAGCAACGAGCCTCACAGCCCCAGCAAGCGTTGAGCACCTTGATGCGGAAGAGGGTGGTCCGGCATTGCGCTTTGCAAGGGGCATCATCACGATGGGTGTGCGAAGGGGTGCAAGCGACATACACATTGAGCCGAGGGAAAGGGGCATCGTCGTCAGATACAGGGTTGACGGCGTCCTACAACCACCATCTGAACCGCTACCTCCGGATATGGCGAGAGCCATCGTCTCGGCAATAAAGGTCATGGCGAATATGGACATCTCCGAAACACGCCTCCCACAGGATGGTCGCATAAGGGGTGTCTTTGATGGGCATCAGATTGACATACGAGTCTCAAGCCTGCCGACATACTTTGGTGAGAAGCTCGTCCTGCGCCTGCTTGACAAGAGCACGCTCCTTACAAGCCTTGACCAACTCGGCTTTCACCCGGAGGTGCAAGCTCAGTTTGAGCAGCTCATAAGGCGACCGCAGGGGATGATACTCGTCACAGGTCCGACTGGGAGTGGAAAGAGCACAACGCTATATGCGGCGCTCTGCCGGATACGCTCCGAGAAAATAAACATCGTGACCGTTGAAGACCCGATTGAGTATCAAATTGACGGTGTCAACCAAACCCAAGTGAACTACGACATCGGGTTAACATTCGCAAAACAGCTTCGCGCCATACTTCGCCAAGACCCAGATGTCATACTCGTCGGGGAGATAAGGGACAAGGATACGGCTGATATGGCATTCAGGGCTGCACTCACCGGGCACCTTGTCCTGAGCACGCTGCACACGAATGATGCCCCAAGCACCGTTACACGCCTCGTTGACATGGGAGTTGAGCCATACATCATTGGCGCCTGCCTTATCGGGGTTCTGGCGCAGCGCTTGGTCAGGCGAATATGCAAGCATTGCAGAACGCAGTATGAACCATCCGAGGAGGAGCTGATGAGCGTCGGCATACAGCCAAGTCAAGCCGAGGGCTTGAAGCTTTATCGCGGCACCGGTTGCAGTCACTGCCACAACACAGGCTATCGTGGGCGCATAGGAGTGTATGAGCTTATGGTCATTGATTCCGAGTTGCGTGAAGCCATCTCAAAGGGGGCAAACGCAAGTGAGCTGCGCCAACTCGCCATAAGGAAGGGAATGCGAACGCTCATGCAAGACGCAATTGAGAAGATGATGCAAGGTATAACGACAACGGAGGAAGTGGCAAGGGTTGTCTACGAGTTCATTGAGTGACAGCAGCATCACCATTGAGGTGATGAATGGTGCAGCTGACCGGGGCAGAACTGCAAAGGGGATGGATTGCCGGGATGGCGCTCGCCTGCTTCATCTTTGTGGTGCTATTTCTTCAACGCCTTCTGTCGCAGCAGGGAGAGCAGATGAGCGAACCGGATTTTGAGAAGCGGAGAATGGCGTTAGTTGAGCACCTGAGGAAGCAGGGCATAAAGGATGAGGCAGTGCTGAAGGCGATGCTCAAAGTCCCAAGGCATCTGTTTGTCCCGGAGTCGCATCGTCACCTCTCGTATGAGGATATGGCATTGCCGATTGGCGAAGGGCAGACAATCTCGCAGCCGTTCGTTGTGGCATTCATGACGCAGGCGCTTGAGTTGAAGCCGACTGATAGGGTGCTTGAGATTGGCACAGGTTCCGGATATCAAGCCGCAATACTCGCCGAGCTCGCCAAGGAAGTTTACACCGTTGAGATAATACCGACGCTTGCAAAGCGCGCCGAAGAGACGCTGCAAAAACTCGGCTACAAGAATGTGAAGGTTAAAGTTGGCGATGGCTATTTTGGCTGGAAGGAGTTCGCACCATTTGACGCCATCATTGTGACATGCGCGCCGGAGGATATCCCACAACCGCTCATTGAGCAACTGAAGGAAGGCGGTAGGATGGTCATACCGGTTGGGAAGCGCTATATCCAACAGCTCTATGTGCTGCGCAAGGAGGGTGGCAAGGTCGTAAAGAGGGCTGTCTTGGATGTGTTGTTTGTCCCGATGCTCGGTGAGGCGGAAAAACGGGCAAAGGAAGGCGCTGAAGATAAGAGGGATGATAATCGGGGCAAATGATGCTGCAGGGTGAGAACTGCCAACGGTCAGCGAAGGCAACGCAGTGACTGAGAAAAAACGGTGACAGCAATGAGTGGAGTAGTAGATGGCAGCGAAGCAGTGAAGAGGGCAATCCCAACCAAAAGCAAGGTTGAAGCGCTCATCGGTGAGCTCCCTCAGATGTGGCAATCGCTCCTAAGGGCATTCATTGCGCACTTGGTTGCTGAGAGGGGATTGTCACACAACACCATTGACGGCTACAGGCGCGATTTGATTGATTACCTATCCTTCATAAGCGGGCGTGGAGCGGATGAGCCATCCAAGTGCACTTACGAACTCATCCTCATCTATGCGCTGAGATTGAGGGCACAAAACCTCTCACCATCAACCATCCAACGACGCTTAAGCGCTATAGCGACATTCCACCGTTTCCTCGTGCGAGACGGGTTTGCTGATGAAGACCCAACTGCAAACATGGAGCGCCCGAGGAAACAGCTCCGCCTGCCGAAGTATCTTGAGCGTGAAGCCATTGAAAAGCTGCTTGAGCAGCCATCTGAGAGCACATTGCTCGGCTTGCGTGACAGGGCAATGCTTGAGCTGCTTTACGCCACAGGCGCACGCATAAGTGAACTCGTCGGATTGAACTTGGGCGATGTGAACTTGGAGACGGGCTTCATAAGGTGCTTGGGTAAGGGCAGCAAAGAGCGCATCATACCGATTGGAAGAAAAGCCATTGAGGCGCTCAAAGCGTATTTGACACTCTCTCGCCCATCACTTGATAGAGGCATCGGTGGTAGTGCCCTCTTTTTGAGCCGGAGCGGGAGGAGGCTGTGCCGAACTGCCGCATTCAAAATACTCAAGCGATACGGCATCGCCTCGGGATTGAGCAACCCACCAAGCCCGCATGTGATAAGGCACACATTTGCAACGCACATGCTCAAAGGCGGCGCAGACTTGCGCTCAATTCAGGAGCTGCTCGGGCACGCAAATATTGCCACGACGCAGATTTATACGCATGTGAGCAGCGGACAGCTTCGCCAGTCTTTCATCAAAGCCCACCCAAGAGCAATTGCAAAGGATGACGACTCCATAACCGATGCATAAGCGTAATCCCCTTCAATGGAGTTCAACGGCTGTGGGAGTTAATCAAACTCAAATTCCGTTCCGGCACACCACTTGCTTCCCCATGCCGGCTCAAAATCCATTGTGGTCATCGTGCAGATGCTTTTGCCACTTGAGAACTGAAGCACATTGCCCATACCACCATCCTGAACGAGAAAGCTCAACTTGATTCGCTTTCCCGGCGCCGGCTCTATGAGGCTGAGCTCATCCCAAGGTATGGCAAGCTCATAGATGTAACCGCCTTCAACGCGCCTCACGATTGCCCTTGAGCCATCAACTTTGCAGTGGCGTGAGAGGAAGCCGTAATCAATCGGCAGCGGGTGAAGGTAGTAGAACTTGGGTGTGCGCGCACGCATGACCTCAGCACTTCCATCATGAGTCGGATAAACGATGTAGCAGTATTCGGAGCACATGTGATGCCCAAACTTGTAAAGTGGAGATGTTGGCGGGAAGGGTTCGTATTTCTGCACCCAGTCCTTCTCAATCCTTCCGAGGGCAATTTGGATTAAGTCGCCCGAGGCTGCAGGTATTGGTCCCATTTCGTAATAGACATAGTCTCCGGGTGGGTTTTGAAAGCGATGCAGATTTTTCCCGGAGAGCAGCGATGGTAAGATGTCGGGCTTCTCATCGGAGACCCTCGCAACCATGTAAAGGTTGCGCTCGTCGTATGCGAATGCCACTTCGGCGGCAAAACCTTTTGTTGACTCACGGAACCTCTCCCACGGAAACCATGCCTTTAGCAAAAGGGTATCCACTTGAGCCTTCGCGAGCATGATCGGGATTGCGCCAATGGATTGCCAGTCGCTGACATCGCCGTCAACTGAGATGCTGCCGCGCTTGATAACCGCTACATGCAGGTCTTCATTGAGAGTTGCTGTGCCGACATTCGTCGTCACGGTGACCTTGGCGGGATAGCAATTAACCCTCTCACCGTTTGCTGAAGCAACTTTGAACTCAAAGCTCCTGCGCTCTACAGGCGCAAGTGAGAATGACACCTCCTTTGGCTGTAGCACGAGCCCGTTAACATTGACTGTCAGTTTCCCGTCCAGCTTGAACGGGTGTGCATTGCGAAGCTCAACGGTGAGCTTTGGATGTTCATTAAGCGGCTGTCCAATTTGATGCAGGATTATCTCAACCGGGCGAAGGTTACGATAGATTGCCTTTGACAACAGCGACTCAAACTCTTTTGGTGGCAAGCTTGCAGCTAAGAACCTCGGCATGACATCAACCGGAAGAAGCGCTCTACCTCCCCTCCTCTGGAGCTTGATCTCGTTACCGAACATGTCAAAAGCACGCAACGATGGGTGATGCCCAACCTCCATCACGCATTTTGAGGTTGCAAACTGTCTCCTGAAGCCGCCAGAGGATGACAGCGGCGCTTCATCAAGTGTCGTCGCAATAGCTGCAATGCTTCTTCTCCCATCGGAAAAGAGAAGGACAAACGGCGGGCGCTCGGGATGGACAACACCATAAAAGCGAACACCGTTGAGGAAATGAGATGCCGCAGCCACCCACGCCGCCGTTGTCGTCGGGAAGCCATCGGAATCAAAAAGCAAGTCGCGATGCAATGGGCTAACTTTCGTCGCTCCGAGGGCGAGTTGATACAATGTGCGCCGAAGCGAAGATGCATCACCAAGCCAAGTCACCCAAGTTTCCGTATCCCAAACTTCCTTGCCATAGTATTTCCCCATGGCAAAGGCTTGACAGGCTTGCGGGCGTTCATAATGCACCGAGATGACATCAATGTGGTCTTCCATTCCAGCCGCAAAGATCTTCCAATCCGTGTTGTGTGACGAGTCGGCAGCCACTATCTTGACAGCTTTGTCAACGGCATCCCTCGCCCGCTTGAGGTGTTTGAGCAGAAGCCTATAGTGATCACCAGTTGACTTCCAACCGCTTATTCCGCCACCCTCCCATGGCTCGTTCCAGAGGTTGAGCGCCGGACACACATCCTTGTATCGGCGCAAGAACTCCGCCCACGCATTTTCCCAATCGCCCATGAACTCCCGTCCCGGGGTATTATCAAGCTTGATGGTGTAGTTCTTGTATGGGATGTCAATGAAGTCCCCTTTTGGCTTTGCCCACTCAGGTGCATGCGAGGCGAGGTTCATCACATAAATCCTGCTTTTCCGGCATGCGTCAAAGAAGCGGTCAAGCTCCTCCCAACGCCAAGCACCTTTATTCGGCTCAAATGAGTTCCAACCTATCTCAGTGCGAAACCAATCAATGCCCATGCGCTTATATGCTGGGATAAGGCTGAGTTCCCTCGTGCCGGCATGCCCGACTGAAGCCATGAATATGCCATCCGAGTAAAACTTACTTACATCCCTCCGTGGGATGATGACAGCATTGGCAATGTAAATGGGAAGCATCTCGTCACCGCGATGGAGCAAAGCGAGCACACCCACAGCTCCATATCTTCGTGTCGGTAAAGGCAAGGTCATCCTCGCCGGCTCCGAGGCGCGAAGGTTAAGCCTCATCACCTTGCGCATAAGTGTTGAGGTGTGCACGACGCGCACATCTGGTGACCAATCGGCTTCGCCGGTTGTATCATCAGCCAAGCAAACTTGCACTGCGAAAAACTCGGCATCCACTGAGATGTCCGTTTCAGATGAAAGCACAAATCGCAGCGTCGGTCTCTCATCCCCAAAGAAAACGAAGTTGCGCTCATCGGGCTCAACGGATACCTTGAGCGATACTGCGATTGCTTTTCGCAAGATGATGCAATCAAGTGCCGAGTGCGGTGGCATTCGGATTGTGAGGTTGTTTATGCCCCGTTGAAGCTGCAGCGGCAGTAGGAAAAGCAACTTCGCCATAGTTGGAGTGCCGCCGAGAATGAGGAAGTGCGGGCGATATGTCCTGTTCCACCCTTGAGGGTATATCAGCGTTTTGCCATTCAGCACAACTTTGTAGCGTATGGTTTCAATACCGAGGTTATACGGAAGCGATGCTGCGAGCTCCAAGAAAGCCATTCTATCGGACGGCATGCCAATCTCAAATGACACCTCACCGCCATTCCCTGAAGCAACCGTTTTCCCGCCGCTTGCCCCCTTTGTGACGATGACTTTCAAGTCACCCTTAAGCCCGCCGCTCTCAGCCTCAATGGACAGCATTGAGCTTGAAAACTCAACAGAGCACAACGCCGAGTGATTGCAGGTGGCTAAAGCCATTGTAACAGCCCACAGAAGCACAAAACATCTCGCTTGCACACCGGCTAATTCAACCATCCCGACCACCACCTTTGCCTCGTTTGCTTCAGCAATGTTGAGCCTCACCGAATGATGAGCAGCCTCGGATAGTCGCTGACATTGACCTCAACAACCACGCTGTCGCTAACGGCTTTAAGTAACTTCACTCCCAACCATTTATCGCTGAGCGGGTCATACAGGCGTGCAGATGATGGCTTGCTTTTAATGCCGCTGATTGTCAGGCGATACAGAGCCCCGCCATGCGGCTTCGTTACATCGTAAGTCATCTCATAAACTGCGATGGCAAGGGTGCGCTCGTCAACTTGGAATGGCAGGAAGGCGAACGCCTCTCGCTGCCAAAGTGGTGGATGATTCTCGTCACCGTCAAAGATCCTTCGCTGCTCGCCGAGCGAAACCACATCTACACTGAGTTGCCGGATTTGCTCGTCCCTCAGCGGCTTGCTTGCGGCAAGGAGCTCTGTCAGGTTGCGCAATGCTTTCATCGGAAGCGTCGCCACATCTTCAAACTTTGCATCCTTGGGTAGCTTTGCGATTTCGGGCGGTAAAAGCCCCATGCCAAGGGCAGTTCTGTCATACGCGCAGTAGTAGTGCATCACATCAATGCCCTTGTTGAGCCAAAAACAAAATGAGCGCAACACTGTTTTGGCTTTGAGTAACCATGCGCCTTGCTCATCATTGACATTGCATTCTGGCGGGACAACACCATGCTCGGTCATATAGTGGTAGAATCGCTCAACACCTTTCGGCTTCCGCCTCTTTCTCGCCTCGCTGTTAAGCAGCCTCATCAGGCTCTCCGTCTGGATGAATGTATGCGCCCAGCCCTCCGGCATACGCATCTCCATCTTCGGGATGAAGCCCTCAAGGCACCGCCATGGCTCATTTGGGGCTTGCTCATGCTCCGGCAGCTTCCTTGTTCCAGTGCCATACGGATGGTAACTCTGCCCGTCGGTCATTGGTGGCAACTCTTCAATTGGCGTGTGGAAGAAAGTCGTGTTTGAAAAGCCCCAAATGCATCGTGCGTTTTGGAATTGCGATTTTACCAATTCAACTGTGCGCCGGGCTATCTCCCAAGCGTGCCCACCCGGGCGAAGGAAGTCAACATTGAACTTGACTATCGGTGGATCGTAGTAGTGGTTAATTCCGTGCGTGCCCATAAAAGCAGAACCGAAAGAGAGCTCATTCCAAATCTCAACATCAAAGTCGTTTATGCCGACCGCATTAAGCAAGTCAAGCACAAGCTGCGCATATTTCACCCAACCATTTGCCATCGCTTCAAATTCAGGTGTGCTAACCGGATGCGCAGGGAGATATTTCAATGTCGCAAGGAGCACTTTATCGCCGGCTTTTAAATCCCTCGGGAGTGGCTTGCTCAACTTGCACTCCTTGGTTTGAGTATCAATGTCGGTGATGAAGACCTCGCATGCCATGTATGTTGTCAGGTTGGACAGCCCGCTATACTTCGGGACGATCTCGCGAACATCGTCAAGCTTGACTGACCTGCTTCCCTTTGGGGCATCCTCAATCAAGCGGCGCTCAAAGAAACGATGTGGACATGGAACGCCGTGATGTGCATTTAGCAGTATCGTCGGGCGGATACCATAATGCTTGCATAGCTGAAGCAACGCAAGCCATCTATCCTCGTTGCTCAACTTATTCTCATCCCAGTTAACATTGCTCCAACCAATCTCTATTCGGAATGTCTTGAAGCCAGCCTCCCTTAAGAGCCGAACTGCAACCTCGTGATTGGCAGGCACATTATAGTTAATCCCAATGCCTTGAAGGAACTCGTAAGAGCTCTTCGTCTCAAGGAAGGCTCTCCACGGGAGTTTGTAATGGCTGTGTTTGGGCCATGGGACATCAAGCTGTGTTGGGTCAATGTATGGACGAACCGGGAATTCATTTACGCCGGCTGAAGCCGCCACAAAAGAACCTGCAAGCAAACTTATCAGAACGGTCACCATTAACTGTGCGCGCATATTTTCACCCCCGCTGATTGGGACGCCCAACTTAACCCCATATGCATGGGCGACTGAGGCTCGTTTGCCAGCAACGGCATGTTCAACCATTTGCGCATAGAGCCAGATTAACCGTTGATGAAGGATGACGCAACACCGATCTCACTCGCAACGGCTGAGGCGAATTTGCCTCTCCGTCATGTTTACGACCGATCCATTGAGCGGCAAGATGAGTTCTCAGGCTGAGCTAACTTGATTTGGATTTGCCCCGCCTCAACTCATCCGTTAGATGGAGGTGGCTTTCGTGAATGAGTTTTTCAAAGGCTTGCTTGTGGGTTTGCTCATCGGTGAGGGTCATTTTGGCGGTGACGGAAAGCAACCACATATAACGCTCAGGATGCACACTCGCCACAGGAAGCTTTTTGAAATGCTCAGGGAATTGGTGCCCGGCTCAAAACTCTATGGACCGTATAACCATGGCGGAAGAAGCTACTACCAGTGGATGGTGCGCGGGGAGCCGTTACATCGCCTTATGGAGTGGCTTGAGAGCATTCCATTGAGTGAAATTGATGACTACGCATGGCAGCGTTATCAAGCGATGAAGCGCCGTTATAGGCTTGAGTGAATTGGCACGCATTAATGCAACCAATCCACAGCTCGCCATTATCATGAAAGCAACAAGCAGTGCCGGTTTCTCGTCTAAGCATCTGAAAAACGATCTCCGTAATCGGATTGCCATCGTGGCAAGCGCAATCCTTTGGATGGGGGTGAGAAGAGATGAGGCGTTCGCTGTCGAGGCGTGAGTTTCTGAGGGATATAGCAGTGGCTGGCGCAACAATCGCAGGCGTCCCTCTGATTGCCGGTGAGGCTGAGCAAAAGCTCGCAACCAGGGTGCTCGGCAGAACAAAGCTCAAGGTGACAGTTGTATCGTTTGGCGGGCTGCGCCTTGAGAATCCCGATGTTCTGGCTATGGCGATTGATAGAGGCATAAACCTCATTCACACATCGCCCGGCTATGCCGGCGGAAGAAGCATAAGAGCCTTTGGCGAAGTGATGAAGACGAAACGCAACAAAGTATACCTCGCCTTAAAGGAGTCCCCAACGGGAAATGTGGATGGGGCTTTGAAGATGCTTAATACCGATTACGCCGATATACTGCTGCCACAAATTGATACGCCAGAGCAAGTCCGCAACGAGCGTTGGCTTGAGGGATATGAGAGGTTGAAGAAGGAGGGCAAAATACGCTTTAGCGGGTTCGCATGTCACACCAACATACCGGCTGTTATGGAGACAGCAATTGAGCTTGGTTATCATGATGTGATGCTCATCTCATATAACATCGGCAACAAGAAGATGCTTGATCCGATAATTGAGCGGGCTGCTGAAAAGGGCATCGGAATAATGGCTATGAAAACGACGGGCGGCTTAAGGCGTGGTGATCCGGAAGTTCTCGTTGCCGGGCTGAAATCGCTCCTCACAAACAAAGGCGTTCATACGCTGCTCGTTGGCATGACCACATTTGAAGAAGTTGAGTGCAACTTGAAGGTCGGCACTGGTGAACTCACGAAAGCAGAAGCTGAACTCCTAAAACGCCACTTGCCCGTCGCTGCAGCGGCACTGTGCGCCGGCTGTGGTGAATGCAATGTTTGCCCAAAGGGGATAAGGATTGCCGATATGATGCGATGCTATGAATATGTGAGGCGTGGCGACATTGAGATTGCAAGGGAACTCTACGCAAGCTTGGAAGCGCCAAACACACTATGCAACGGTTGTGGAAAGTGTGAAGCAATGTGCCCGAAGAGGTTGCCCATAGTGCGCAGGCTGGATCAAATCCGAACCTTGCTCTCATGATTGGAAGCGCCCGATGCTCAGCTGCTGGGCATTGGAATGGAATTTGACGCGCGGCTATGCGCAAGTGAGTGTGCTTGGCAGCTGATAGCTATCACTCGGGCAGCGTTTAATGAGCGTAAGCAATATTTTGAGCAACGACATGAGGTGAATGATGGGCTCCATTGACTGCTAACGGACACAAAGAGGCAGCGGTTGGAGTTGAACGAGCTTATCAGCGCGCATTCAACTGCGGCAGCACTTGTTGCGCTTGAGGCGATTGAGAACAACAAGCGAACTGGATCTTCTGAGGAGCACCGGCTGGTGTGAGCAGTGAGCACCATTAGAATGAGCGCATCAAATGAGGCTCTGTTTGTGGGAGTGGATGCGCACGGAAGCTTGAGTAAGCCGTTTTTTATTGCAACGCTCAGTTTCAACGCAAAAGGCAATATATGCCTCAATGGTGTTGAGCGGCTTAACGGTGTGGAGAAAGCGGTTGAGTTCGTCCTCCAAACCAATCCAAGCGTTGTAGCAATAGACGCACCACAACCGTTGTGTGATAAGGCGCACGAGGTCACATTTGAGGAGGGCTTCAAAGCGTGTGAATGGGCAAAGCGCGGTCTGCGTGAGTGCGAGCGCCAACTTGTCAAGCAATTTGGCATAAGATGCTTCCCGACAACGCCAACGACCTTTGCCTCGTTTAGACAGCTCATCCTCACCGGGTGGAAGCTATATGCAGAATTGACGCGCCACAATTATCGCATCGCCGATGGGATGCGCAGCGAAAGGCATGGGAGATGGTTGATTGAGGTCTATCCACACGCTACATTTTCTGCGCTCTCACGCGTGAAGCTCCACCCAAAGACAAGGCTCATTGGGAGGATGCAAAGGGTCAACATACTCAAGCGCTACATACCCAACCTCATTGAGCGCCTCCGAAAGATGCCTCCATGTGATGACGAACTTGATTCAATTGCAGCTGCACTAACGGCGTATCTTTGGTGGCGTGGGGAGTGCATTATCTTGGGAAGCCCACATGAGGGTGGATGTTTAGTTATCCCGAAGGGTGCATGGGACATTTAAATCCTTGTTGACTTGCTTTGGTCTTAAGGTTGCCGGCGCTATGTGGTATATGCTCAATGGTGTATGAAAGCAAATGCAAGGGAGAGCTGCAAAATGGCATCCACTCGCATCGTGAAGGGCGCACAGGCGTGCATGAAGGAAACAGATAAGGCACACCAGCGTCAACTGGCGATCATAGTTGAGAGTGAGGATGGAATTGCGCAGGCATGCGAGTGGGTGCTTTCTGGACTCGGCTTTTGCATATGCAGATGCGTAACTTATGGGGAGGCAAGAGACCAGTTGGAGACTCAAAAGCCCAAACTCCTCATCGTAGGAAATGTGCTATCAAGCGACGCCCCGTTAGAACTGTTTCAAATGGCTAAGGAGCGCAACCCATTTGTGACATGCATCCTCATGATAAAGCAGGCTTCACATGATCTCTTGAACAAGGCGCTTCAAGCTGGGTGTGATGGGTTGGTCTATGGCGAATTCTCCCCGGAGGAATTTTACGCGGTAGTCACCAAAGCGCTTGAAAGGTCGGAGTTGCGCGAGGATGTGAGCAAACTGCAATCGTTGTTATCGGCGTATCGTCTCAGCCAAGCGATAACATCAACGCTTGACTTAGAAGAACTTCTCTCACTCACCCTTGAACTCGTTGTGAACGAATTGCATGCCAGCAGCGGTTCTGTAATGTTGTATGATGAGGCAAGCGGCGAATTGGTCATCGCTGCCGTGCATGGTCTGTCAAAGGAACTGATTGGAAGGAGGCAGTCAGTGAACGAAGGCATTGCCGGATTGGTTGCAAGGCAACAAAAGCCAATTATCATCTCTCCGAATGTGAAACCGGAGCCACAGGTGCTATCAATGCTTAAGCGCAAGGAGATAATTTCGTCCATTTCCTTCCCGATGATATTCGAGGGCAAACTCGTTGGGGTTTTGAATGTCAACAGCGTTGAAGGTAGCACCGTATTTGGAGAGAGTGAGCTTGGGATGCTCTCCGTGTTGTGCGCACAAGCGGCAGCAGCAATAGCGAATGCAAAACTACATGACCAAGTGCGAAGGAGCTACCTGGGGGCTATAATGGCTCTCGTCCAAGCGATAGAGGCACGAGATCCATACACGAAAGGGCACTCGGAAAAGGTCTCCGAGTATGCTATGCAGTTTAGCAAGGTGCTTGAATTGGGGAGCGCTGACACCGAGGCAATCCAAATGGCTGGTCTCCTACACGATGTCGGCAAGATAGGCATACCAGACTACATCCTGCTCAAGCCGGGCAGGCTGTCGGAAGAGGAATATGAGCGGATAAAGGTGCACCCGGTAATCAGCTCGCTCATCATTGAGCCTGTCCCATTCCCATGGGATATACGAACGCCGGTGCGCCATCACCACGAGCGTTGGGATGGCAAGGGTTACCCTGATGGACTTAAGGGCGAAGAGATACCGTTGATGGCTCGCATCATTTCGGTTGTGGATGTATTTGACGCCATTACATCCGACAGGGCATACAGGAGGGCAATGAGCATTGAGACAGCGCTTGAAGTTATCCTGCATGTGGCTGGGACACAGCTTGATCCGGAACTCGCAAGGGCATTCGTTTACATGATGCGCTCAAAAGGGAGCAAAAGCTGATGAGCGCCTTCGCAGGCACCGAAATCGGAATGCATTTACGCTATGGCGCTTAACAGTGGAGATTGAGGCAAACTTACCCCATAAGGTAGCCCTAAGCGGATAGGACCAATTTAACGCTGCAAAATAGCATATAACTCTCCGAACCATAGCAAAGCGAACAACTGCGAGGTGTGAGCAAGTGAAGAAGATAGTTGTGGCGGATGATGAGCCAGTGGTGCGTCAGGTCATAAAGCAAATGCTGCAGAGCGAGGGCTATGAGGTAATTGAGGCAGAGAACGGTAAGGAAGCAGTTGACTTAGTCATGGGCGAAAAGCCGGATTTGGTCATTTTAGATGTGCGCATGCCTGTAATGGATGGATTGCAAGCCTGCCGACTTATAAGGCAACTTGAAGAACCGATGAGGAGTGTGCCCATCATCATATTGACGGCTGTTGATACAACATTGGGGAGGCGAGTCAGCGCTGAGCTTGGTGTTGAGATGTATTTGACAAAACCGATAAGTCCAAAGGTGCTGCGCTCCAAAGTTAGGGAACTTATCGGACCACCAGAGGGTTGCCAAGCGACTTCGGCTTGATCCATTCAATTTAACGGGCGAAGTCACCCCGCTGCATAACGATGAAATTGATTGCATCGGTGCTGATCTGTGACGGTGATGAGAAATGGGCATGGTTGACATCTCAAGGAAGATCAAAACGCTTCGCACCTCAACTGCTGAGGCAATTGTGAAAGCGCCAAAGAAAGCCGTTGAGATGGCAATCTCCGGCAAGCTCCCGAAAGGGGAGGCTATCACGGTCGCCAAGGAGAGCGCCAATCAGGCGACGAAGATGACGAGCATGCTCATACCATACTGCCATCAGGTGAGGCTCACGCACATTGATGTCTCGCTTGAGCCAACCGGTGATGGAAACGGAATAAGAGTGGTTGCAACCGCCTCTGCCATAGACCGAACTGGCGTTGAAATGGAGGCAATGGTGGCTGCATCTGTCGCAGCTCTCACACTCTACGATATGCTCAAGTCAGTTGAATCCGATGTTGAGATTTGCTCAGTTAGGTTGCTCAGCAAGCGTGGTGGGATGAGCGAGTTCACCGAACAGCCGGAAGGAGAACTGCGCTCTGGCGTCATAGTCATTTCGGACAGCGTATATTGCGGGAGGAGGACGGATGCATCAGGCATAGCCATCGTGAACAGGCTCTCGGAGCTGGGGATAAATGTTGTGCACTATTCGGTGCTCCCGGATGACGAAGAGCGCATAGTCAGTGAGCTAATTCGCCTGTGTGACCACGAGGAGCTTGACATCGTTTTCACGACTGGCGGCACGGGAATAGGTCCAAGGGATAAAACGCCCGAGGCAACTGCAAGGGTGATTGAGAGGGAGCTTGAAGGAGTTGCAGAGGCGATGCGCTCATATGGCGGAGAAAGGACCCCGCTTGCTGCTCTCTCTCGCGCAAAAGTTGGTGTGAGGGGTTCTACCATCATCGTCAATCTCCCCGGAAGTGAGAGGGCTGTGAATGAATCCCTTGATGCTCTACTCCCTTGGTTGTTACATGCCTTCCCGATGCTCAGAGGAAAACATTCAAAGCTCCACTCCACATGAATCATCGCAAAAGTGCATCCTGCTGAGCTGGGATTGATGCGAGGCGAAAAGTTATGGCTGTTTTCGTTGGCGATAGAGTTTATCATGTGCGCTGCCGCAGTGGCGAAGTGGGAAGGTATGTCCTGATGCCGGGCGATCCGGGAAGGTGCGAGCTTATCGCCTCTCACTTTGATGACGCTATCAAAGTTGCGGAGCACCGCGAATATGTGACCTTCACGGGAAAGCTTGACGGCGTCACCGTCTCAGTCACCTCAACTGGGATAGGTTGTCCATCAACCGCTATAGCTGTTGAGGAGCTAAGGGCGCTCGGGTGCGATACCTTCATACGAGTTGGGACTTCCGGCGCCATGCAAGAACATATTGCGCCCGGCGATATAATCATCGGCACTGCAGCGATAAGAGACGAGGGCACAACATTGCATTACATGCCAATTGAGTTTCCGGCAGTGGCGGACATAACTGTAACACAGGCTTTGATTGAGGGTGCAAAGAGGTGTGGTGTGCACTACCATGTTGGCATAGTCCACTCCAAGGACTCATTCTATGGTGAGGTTGAGCCAGAGCGCATGCCAGTTCATGAGAGGTTGATGAAGCGCTGGGAAGCGTGGGTGAAAGGCGGTGCCGTTGCATCGGAGATGGAAGCAGCAGCTCTGTTTATCGTCTCGTCCATTCTCGGTGCGAGGGCTGGATGTGTGCTCCTTGCAGCTGCCAATGTTGAGCATTCAAAACGGACGGGCGAGTTCAAGATCATTGAGGATGTGAGCACCCTCATCAAAGTCGCAATTGCAGGTCTGCGCATACTGATAGCTTGGGACAAAGAGGCGGGGCGAATTTAGCACGCGTAGCAACTACTGAGGTTGGCAAATTGAGCAGTGAAAGACGGGCGTTAGAGGAAGCACTCTCTCCGGTTTGACGCAAAGGAATATCGCCCTGCAGTTTGCGTGGAAGGTGATGTGCTATTGTGCTCATCGCTCATGGCACTTAATGCAACTGAACATATCCCTTGAAGGTGGGGAGTAGGATCTCATGGAACTGATTGTGAGCACATTCATTGAGGCGCCAATTGAGGTTGTCTTCGGTGTGCTCAGGGATGTGGAGAACTACCCGAACATGTTTGCATATGTGAAGGAGCTGCATGTTGTGCAGCGCTCAGACGATGGCAATGAGCTCATTGCTGACATACTTGAGGACATGTTTGGCTTCCTGAAGTGGGTTCGGTCAAAGTTTACATTTGAACCGCCATCATACATGGAGGTTAAACAGCTTTCGGGTCCGTTCAAATCAGCCATCGGTTGGTTTGAACTTGAACCGCAGGGTGATGGGACATTGCTCAGGCACGGCGCAATCATTCGTGCCACAGGGATGGTGAAGATGTTTGGGATGCTAATGCTGCAAAGCGGTGAAGCTGAAGCGAGGATGAGAAGCGAAGTCGCCGCGATAAAGAGGCGCTCTGAGGAGCTCGCAAAGGCGTTCCAAGGGGGTCAAAGGGGATGCGGAAGGAGGACAAAGAGGAATTGAGCATAGGCGAGTTCCAGAGGCTTATAGCGGATGCATATGTTGCGAGGGATAGACAAAGGGGGGTTGAGGGAACATTCCTCTGGTTCGTTGAAGAGGTTGGAGAGTTAGCGCGGGCGATAAAGCGTGGTGAGCTGATGGAGTTGGAGGAGGAATTTGCAGATGTGCTTGCATGGCTTGTGAGCTTGGCAACCTTGGTAAATGTGGATATGGAAAAAGCCGCCAAGCGCTATCTCAACGGTTGTCCGAAATGCGGCAGCTCACCGTGCATGTGTCCGATGCGGGGATGATTTGAAATCCGCATTTCGCCATCGGGAGCGCGTTATAATGATGAAGTGGTATTAGCACTCCTTCCCTTCGAGTGCTAATACCGTCAGTGGGAGATGCGCTCTCTAAAATCACAACCTCCATGTGGTGGGAGGATAGCCTTGCGGGAAATCCAGGGAAGCGGGGTGTGGGCGATGAAGGTGCGTCCGCTTGGTGATAAAGTCCTGATCAAGCCGCTTGAGCAGGAGGAGAAGACGGCGGGAGGAATTATCCTTCCGGATACCGCTAAGGAGAAGCCGCAGGAGGGCATAGTTGTAGCCGTCGGTGAGGGGAAGCTGCTTGACAACGGTGAACGCCGCCCTGTGGGCGTCAAAGTCAACGATGTCGTTATCTTCTCAAAATATGCTGGCACCGAAATACGGATCGGTGGCGAGGATTACATCATCGTTGACGAAGACTCCATCCTCGCCATCAAAGAGGGAGAATGAAAAACACCAAACAAAGGCTCAGATGAACAACACAATCGCTCGGAGGTGATCCTAAATGGCGAAGGAACTGCTGTTCAGTGAGGAGGCAAGAAGAGCGTTACTCCGTGGCGCTGATATGGTTGCAAACGCTGTCAAGGTGACTCTCGGACCAAAGGGGAGAAATGTGATCCTTGATAAGCGCTTTGGTTCGCCATCGGTGACAAAGGATGGAGTTACAGTCGCTAAGGAAATTGATCTCGTCAACCACTTTGAGAATCTCGGCGCACAGCTTGTGCGCGAGGTCGCATCAAAGACTAACGATGTCGCCGGCGATGGCACGACAACCGCAACCGTGCTCGCCCAAGCAATGCTTCACGAAGGCATGAAGAATGTTGCCGCAGGAGCGAACCCGATGGCTTTAAAGCGCGGCATGGATAAGGCAGTTCAAAGGGCTGTTGAGAAGCTCAAGGAGATAGCGATTGAAGTCAAGTCAAAGGAGGATATTGAGCATGTTGCAGCAATAGCCGGTAACGACCCCGAGATCGGAAAGCACATCGCCGACGCTATGGATAAGGTCGGTAAAGATGGCGTCATCACAATTGAAGAGGGTAAGGGGATGGAGACAACTGTTGAGGTTGTGGAAGGGCTGCAGTTTGACAAGGGTTACCTGTCGCCGTATTTCATAACCGATGTGGAGCGAGTTGAATGCGTGCTTGAGCATCCCTACATATTGCTCCACGAGAAGAAGATCAGCTCCGCAATGGACCTCATACCCGTGCTTGAAAGGGTCGTCCAAAGTGGCAGGTCGTTGCTGATAATAGCTGAGGATGTTGAGGGTGAGGCTTTAGCGACGCTCGTTGTGAACAAGCTGCGCGGAGTGCTCCATTGCTGTGCTGTTAAGGCGCCGGGCTTCGGTGAGAGGCGCAAAGCAATGATGGAGGATATAGCCATCCTCACAGGAGGCACATTCATCTCGGAGGACTTGGGAATCAAGCTTGAGAATGTGACCCTTGATATGCTCGGGCAGGCTGAGAAGGTTGTCGTGACAAAGGACAACACCACCATCATCGGTGGAAAGGGCAGCAAGGAGAGAATTGCCGGGCGCATCGCGCAGATCAAGAAGCAGATTGAAGAGACGGATTCCGATTACGACCGCGAGAAGTTGCAGGAAAGGCTTGCCAAGCTCGCTGGCGGTGTCGCCCAAATCAAAGTTGGCGCGCCGACCGAGACCGAGATGAAGGAGAAGAAACACCGATATGAGGATGCACTGAACGCTACACGGGCTGCAGTTGAGGAAGGAATCATCTCAGGTGGCGGTGTGACATATGTTCATCTGATTCCAGTCCTTGAGGAGCTTGAAAAGGAGGTTGAGGATCAGGACGAGCGCACCGGAATTGCGATAGTTAAGAAAGCGCTTGAGGCACCGCTGAGGCAAATCGCCGATAATGCCGGCTGGGAAGGCTCTGTGGTAGTGCAACGAGTGCGCTCATTTGAACCGAAGGTGGTAAATGGCAACATCCACTACATCGGGTTTGATGCATTACGTGAGGAATTCGTGGACATGGTTGAAGCCGGCATCGTTGACCCAGTGAAAGTGGTGCGTGCAGCACTTGAGAACGCAGCAAGCATTGCTGGCATGCTCCTCACAACCGAGGCGTTAGTTGCCGAGAAGCCGAAGGAGGAAGAGACACCCTCACGCCACGAATTTTAACTGAGACACCGCACCGGGAGGGGTGCGTTATAGCTTCGGGTTACAGCACCCCTCCCCTCACACCCGTTCAACCTCATCAAGATGCCTCCAAGTAGTCGCGAAGGTATTTGCTCAGCAGTGAGCTCCTCAGCTTCTCAAATATTTTTCGCTCCGTCTGACGCACCGCTTCCCTTGACATCTTGAGCACTCTGCTAACCTCGCCCAACGACCTCTCCTTGCCGTCAAGAAGACCGTAGCGCAGGCTGAGGATGTCCCTTTCCCGCTCGCTGAGTATGGAGAGCAAATCCCTAAGGTGCTCCCTCATGGCATTTTGATATGCCACTTCCTCAGGTGAAGGTGCATCATCGCTTATCAACTCGCCCAATGTCATCTCGGCGTTATCTTCAACTTGCGTGTCAAGTGAGAGTGGTCGCAGAATCAAGCACATCACATCCATAAGCCTCTTGCTCGGGATCCTACACGCCTCAGCCAACTCTTCAATTGTTGGCTGACGCCCCAACTTCTGCGTCAACCTGCGAGCCACAGCCGTTATCCTGCTGACTAAGTTGATGATGCTCAATGGCAACTTGACGCTCCTACTTTGTTCCGCTATGGCGCGCTTAATGGACTGCCTTATCCACCAAGTGGCATATGTTGCAAATCGGTATCCACGCCTCCAATCAAACTTATCAACTGCTCGCATCAATCCCAAGTTACCCTCTTGGATTATGTCCGCAAGCGGGAGCGAAGTTTGAGAGGCAAATTGCTTCGCTATGTGGACTACCAAACGCAGGTTGGCTTCCACCATCTTTTGGCGCGCTTCCAAGTCGCCCTTGCTCAAGCGCTTTGATAACTCCACTTCCTCCTCAGGAGTCAGAAGAGGTGTTTGCGAAACAACGCGCATGTATGCCTCCAACGGGTCACTCACAGCCTCGTCAGCATCCATAATGCCTTCGCCATCTTGAAACTCCATATCGTCATCACATGCAACATCGCCGAGCGCAGCCCCGTCGCCATCAAGAAGCTCCCCCGGATGTTCATCAAGTTCGCGATGCTTCTCAACTTGCTCGTCCCAATCCATGCAGCTCACCCCTTTGCCCCAAGAGGAGCGAGAAGGGCTTCCTTGTGCACCTTGTCAAATCAATGTGTAGACCTTTTATCCGGGCTTCAAGGTTTTGTGAGCTGTTCATTTATCATCAGCGTTTCCCGCGCAACTGCCTTTCAAGCTCAAGCAACTGCGCAACCTCGGGTGACGAACTGTTAATGACACCGCTTTCCGCCATCTTCAACAGCCGCTCGCGCATCCGCTTTGATTGCTGCTTGATCTTGTAGCGCCTTATAGTCTCAACTCGCGATTCAATCGCGCCCTCAACACTCATAAAGCTCAAATCGGCCATCATCAGACCGCAGGCTTCGGAACGAAGCTGTTCATCCAGCAGCTCAGATATGTATTGCGGGAGCTTGTGGAATTCGTCACCCTCAATGCACGCTGCAACAATGCGCGCAATTTGATTGTGCGATGGAAGGATGAACTCATCCGGGGGCAACAGCTCAATTATCCTGCGAGCCGCAAACTCATCCTGGAGCATTGCTGAAATGAGTTCCCTCTCAGCCTGCTCCACACCTTTTGGCAACGGTGCCCTTGAGCTCTCAAGCAACGAGCGCTCAATCGTATCGTCCACACGGGGACGGGCTGACGGCGCTGATGATGCCACCTCGTGTTTCCTCCACGCACTCCTTATGGCTTCAAGGAAATGGATGACCCGCTCACCATCCCCTCTTGACCAGAACCTTGCCACACGCTGCATTGCCCCCTCTCTCTCGAGCGGGTCATCCACCTCCCTCAGGATTGCGATAAGATGGCGCAATGCCTGAGAGGTCGGCTTTGAGCCCTCGTCCGATGAAAGGAAACGCTCAATCTTGTAGTCTAACATCTTCAAGCTCCTCTCAACCAACGCTTTAAAAGCTTCGGCTCCCTTCCGCCTCACATACTCATCGGGATCCATCCCCTCCGGCATCGCCACCACTGTCACTTCAACCCCCTCTTGGCGGAAGAGAGCCGATGAGCGAAGCATCGCATTCATGCCGGCTGAATCGGCATCAAAGGCGAGATGGATGCGGCGGGCATACCTGCGCAGCTGTGAGAGCATTTGCGGTGTCAGGGCAGTCCCCATCGTCGCAACCGCATTTTGAAAACCAAACTGATGCAGCGCTATCACATCCATGTAACCCTCAACAACGATGGCTGCATTGCTCTGCTGAATGGCAACCCTGGCGAAGTTCAAACCATAAAGCGTGTCGCGCTTCCGAAATACCGCAGTCTCAGGTGTGTTGATATACTTTGCGGGGTTGTCACCCAAAGCTCTCCCACCAAACCCTACAACATCGCCACTCACCGATATGATGGGAAACATGAGCCTGTCGCGGAAGCGGTCATAATACCTATCTCCAGTCTCAGCACGAACAAGCAAACCAGCTCCAACAGCTTCCTCCAGCGATACAGAACGAGCCCTCAGATAACTTGCCAGCGCCTCCCACTCCCCTGGAGCATAACCTAAGTGGAAGCGCCTTGCAATCTCTTCGCTTACTCCCCTACGCTTCAAGTAATCCCTCGCAACCTTCCCCGCATCCGACCATAAGGTGCGCTCATAGAAATCCATTGCGAGCTTGTTTATCTCAATCAACCTTGCCCGAAGTGAAGCCTCCTGCCTGCTCACCCTCTCAACTCTTATCCCGACACGCTCAGCGAGTTTCTTCAACGCCTCACCAAACGAGATGCCCTCAATGCGCTGCACAAAACTAAACACATCGCCACCAAGCCCACAACCAAAGCAATGCCATAGTTGCTTATCCGGGCTGACCGTGAACGAGGGGGTCTTCTCCTGATGGAAGGGGCAGAGTGCTACATAGTTTTTTCCGACGCGCTTTAATGACACATACGACGAAACCACTTCAACAATGTCGTTTTTCTCCCTTACCTCTCTGATCAGCTCTACGTCCATTATCCTTATCTCCCCGTTGCACGAGGAGTTTAATCCAATCCGGCTCGCTCCGGGATGAAGATGAAGATGCGCGTGACGCGATAATCGTGAAGCGTGAAGACAATGTTGCTGCTCCGATGGTAGCGCAGTTCAACATCCCTGCTGAGCATATTTCCGCTCGCCGAACGAATCTCGTCCGGCCAGCCATAGCGCGACAAGACTCGTTGGAGTGAATCGCCAAGCATGATCGTCTTAAACGGGTTTCCAAGAGCTGTCCTTGCAGCGTCAAATTTCTCCCCGGCCACGATTATTCCGACAACAGCTCCATCACCGTCTATGATGAAACCGAGAGTCGCGTCGCCGCGCCTGTATACCCACAAACATTGATTGCCACGCAGTGGGACAATAACCGGTAACGCCCAAGAAAGCTCGGGAGCTATTGCAGGGGCTGCGGGTGCACCCGGAGCAGGTGCGCCAGGAGCGCCAGGTGCACCGGGTATGCCGGGAGCAGCACCCGGTATAGCTGCGCCTTCAGGCGGACCGCCAAAAACACCGGCAGCGCCTGGTGCAGTGACGCTTGTCATCAACGGCGGCATCGTTTGCGCAAGCACTCCCGGAGCCTGAATCACTGTAGTGCCACCAGCAAATGGTTGTATTGGACCGGCAGGCGCTCCACCCATCATTCCAGGTGCACCGGGAGCATAAGGCATACCCGGCATAGCGCCTGGCATTGCACCAGGCATTGCACCGGGAGCTGCCCCTTCTGCACCGGGAACTGGAGCTGCAGGTGCCGCAGTCGGTGCAAACATCGGTGGCACTTGAGCGATAACATAATCTGGCACTCCCCACACACGGAGCAAACAAGATGGTGACAGGTGACCATCCTCATCACGCTCAATAGCAAGTGAACCAAGCCTTATACCAGCAAGTTGCACCTCTGGCAAACGGGGCTTCTTTTCCCCTTGGGCATAACAGAACGCGCTAAATGACTTAATGACTGCAGCCGATGCAAACACCCAGAGCAATGTGCATAGCGCTAACAACCTCACTTTCCCATCTGAGAGCCATCTCATCATCGGCATCACCCCTGTGGCTGAAGCTCGCCGCACGCCATCATTTCGCAATTTTATCTCCAATTGCGAGTGCGTCAATCGCGGCGATGGACTGCGGTTTATCCTAACCCTATCTCCTCGTCACTTAGATAGCATCCCGGATCGGAAGCAAATGCATCCCCAAGCACAATGTCGGCACGCACCCTCATGCCGCCGCCACAAATCTCAAAGAGACGGCACCGAGCACACCTTCCGTAAATGTGCTTTTGCCTTTCTCTCAGCTTATGCAACAGTTCGTCCTCGCTCTCAAACCACACCCTGTAAAATGAATTTGAGCGCACATTGCCGAGGTTGTAATGCCACCAAAATTGATCCGGATGGACATTGCCAACATGATCAATGCACGCCACTCCAACACCAGAGCCGCTGGCCGCACCACCGGTATAGCGCAACAGCTTATAGGCATCGTTAGCTCGCTCGCCATCCTCACTGAGCAACTTGAGGTAGATAAAAGCGCCGTCCACTGGATTGCCCACAGTGAGCACTTCAATGAATGCACCATGCCTTATGGCTTTTATCGTGCTGCACATTATGCGCTCAACCGCTTGCCTCGTTTGAAGCGGGCTTAATTCCAGCCCGCTGGCAAGAGCGCCTCGCCCCGATGGGATGAAATGATAAAAGCAAAGCCTGTCAATGCCATTGCTCAAAGCAAATTCAAACACAGGTTCAATTTGCGAAACGGTGTAGCTTGTGAGCGTCATGCGGATGCCGACGCGCAGCCCAACACGCTTGCAGTTCTCAATCCCATTAAGCGCCATCTCAAAAGCGCCGCGCACACCGCGAAACTTATCGTTCACTTCCCCAATGCCATCCAAGCTTATCCCGACATAACGGACACCGCTTGCTTTTAGCTCAACAGCGATATCGTTGTCTATCAATGTGCCATTCGTTGAAAGGGCTACATCCAGCCCGCTTGAACTCGCATGCTTGAGGAGCTCAAGCAAATCTGCCCGCATAAGCGGTTCACCGCCAGAAACCAAAAGGCGCGCTATGCGCAGCCGGGCAAGCTCGCCAATTAACGCCTTGGCTTCTTCTGTGGTGAGCTCGTCCTCACTTCGGTGTGGTCTTGAGTCGCTATAGCAATGTGCACACTTCAAATTGCATGCACGCGTGATATTCCAAACAACCACCAGTGGATGGATGCCAGTTTTCGCCGTGCGCCCTTTGCCCTCATACCGCAGTTCATCGCTTTTGCAGGTCACGCCGCAGTAAAGCCTCGTCACATTGACCACGAAGCACCACTCCAATAGCAAACCGCAGTATCATCCGGAGACAGTTGAGGTTGCCTCCTCAAACGATAACGAGAACACCCTTGAAGCACCATCATCACCCATGGTCACTCCGTAGAGCCTATCGGAGACCTCAAGCGTGCCCTGATTGTGCGTGATGACGATGAACTGCGAACGCCCATTGAAATCCCTCAACAGCCCAACGAACTTGCTCACATTGGTATCATCAAGGGCTGCGTCAACTTCATCAAGCACGCAGAAAGGCACTGGGCGAACGCCGAGCATGGCAAACAATAGGCATATGGCAGTCATAGCGCGCTCACCGCCGGAGAGCGCAAGCAAATCATGCACTGCCTTACCAGGCGGACGCACTCTCACTTCAATCCCGGCATGAGTGACATCCTCTGAGTCGGTAAGCACAAGCTGCACTTCACCTCCACCGAACACCCTTGAGAATATCTCTTGAAACTGGCGCTCAACTGCCGCAACCGTTTTCAGGAGATGAGACTTCGTCTCCTCATCAATCTGCCGGATGATTGCGAGCAAGTCCTCCCTCGCCGCCTCCAGATCCATCTCCTGCTCCTTAAGGTGCTCAATGCGAGCTTTGAGCCGCTCGTGCTCCTCAATGATGCCGACATTGACTAAACCCATCTGCTCAATCTTGGACTTCAGTTCATTCAGCTCCTCAATTGCCGCTTGCTTTTGCCGCAGCCCCTCGGCATGCCGCAATGCCTCTTGTGGTGAAGTGGAGAATTCCTCGGCAAGCCGCCTCGCAATTTCATCGCTTTCATAGCGTGCTTCCGCCATGCGCACCTCAATCCTGTTGAGCTCAGATTCAATTTCATCCTTCTCATTGGAGAGGCTGCGCAGCTGCGCGCCGATTGAATCAATCTCCGAAAGCAACCCATAGCGATACTGGCGCCATTGCTCAAAGGCAGCCTCGGCTTCAGCGCAGGATTGCCTTAGACGCTTGCGTTCCTCCTCAAGCTTTGGAAGGCACTGCGATAGCTCATTCAGCTGGGCTTCAAGTGAAAGGAGCGCCTGCTCGGAGCGCGAAGCCCTTTGCTCCACCTCGGAGAGCATCTCACAAAGCTTTGCCTCCTCTGACTGAGCCGAGGTGAGCTTCTCAGAGAGCTGAGCAAATCTCATGCGGACATTTGATAAGCGCTTGCCCAACTCATCCCTCATCTTGAGCAGGCTCTCCATACGAGCCACGGCTTCAGAGATGCTGCTTTCAAGCTCGCCTGCGAGAGCCTCAGCTTTACTTAACTCCGACTTGAGCGAATCGGTTTCGGCTGCAAGTTGTTGACGCTCCGCTTCAAGCTGCCCTCTCTCCACGCCGATTAATTCAATGCGCTCATTGAGCTGTTCAATGCGCCTAAATGTCGCTTCACGCTCAGCGTCCAACCTCGCCTCAAGCTCGCTCAGCTCTGACAACTCATTGCCCAACGCTTCAATGGCGTCCCTGCGGCGCTCAACCTGCGCCAATCTCTCCCTCAACTCAACCTCATAGCGCTGCAGCTTCACCTCGGCATCCCGTATCCGATTGCGCAGCTCATCAATTTCACGCCTGCGCGCAAAGAGCATGTGAAGCGAATGAACCTCATACCCGCCGGATATCGGACCACCCGGAATGATGAGTTCGCCATCAAGGGTGACTATGCGCAAACCCGAACTCACTTTCCTCCCCAAGCCCGAAGCGACAGTCATGTCTCTCACGATGAGCACATTGCCAAGCAAGTAATCACGCACAGCCTCATAACCGTCGGCTACTCCGACAAGCTCATTTGCCCATCCAATGACGCCATCCGCGCGTTCAAGAACCTCATCAATCTCGCCACCATGCCTTCGGCGGGGTCGTATGAAGTCAAGCGTCAGGAATGTAGCCCTCCCAGAGCGGTTACGCTTCAAGTAGCCAATGGCGACCTCCGCATCTTTTGTTGTTTCGGTGACGATGTATTCAATTGCGCTGCCGAGCGCCGCAGCTACGGCAATTTCAAGTTCGCTCGGGACACGAAGCAAGTGTGCAACAAGTTGATAGCTGCCTGGTATCTGCCCGGAGCGCGAAGCCATTAGCACGCTCTTTGGTCCCTCTCTGATACCGTGCAATGCAGCCTCGCTCTCCTCAAGCGCGCTCAAGCGCGCCCTTAAGCCGCTGAGCAGCTCACGCAGCGTGGCAATCCTGTAGCGCAACTCATCGTTGGTGAGTTCAAGTTCCGAGAGCTCCAAGCGCTTCATGCGCAGCTTCTCTTGGATGTCTGCCTTCCTAAGCTTTACGGAGTTTGACTCGGCATCAAGTTCGCTCAACTTGGCTTCAAGCGCTTGAACTTGCTCGGTGAGCTCTGTGCGCTCTCGCTCAAGCTCGGAAGCGCGCAGGCGTAAAACGCTCTCCGCATGAGAGCAATCAACAAGCCTGTTGCGCAGCTTGGTGACGAGCCTCATGGTCTCAACATGCTGTGAACGGAGCGAATCAGCTTCAACTTCCTCAGCTGCTATCCTATCCTCAACCTGCCTAAGCTCATCCAAAAGCCCGTTTTGTTCACGCTCGCACTCGCTCACCAACTTGGATAGCTCCGCTATCCTCTGGCGCGCGTCCTCAAGCTCCTTGAGGAGTGAGCGCTTCCTTTCAAGAGCCCGCTGCATCTCTCCCCTTTCAACCTCAATTCGCTCCAGCAAGAGATGCTGCCGTTGCTTTGCCAGCTCAATTTCCCCTTCAATGCTTTTTGCCGTCTCAACCGCACGCACAGAGCGCTCACGAAGCTGCTCCAGTTGTCCTTCAAGTTCGTGCAGCTCAGCCTCAATTTCGGAGCGCCTTTTCTCAAGCTCGCTTATGCCAGCCTCAACTTGCGAGAGGCGTTCTCGCCACTGCTCCGCCTCTTCAGAGAACTTCTGCAGCCGCCTCTGCCTAACACCCCATTCCCACCCGAGCAAGCTCATTTGCAAATTTCTGTAGCGCTCCACCAGTCCCTTATACTGCTTTGCCAACTCCACCTGTTCGGCGATTGATTCAAGCTGCGCTTCAAGCTCGTGTCTCAAGTCCCTCAACCTAACGATGTTTCTCTCCGTCCTCTCAAGCTTGCGCAGGGCTTCCAAACGGCGCGCTTGATAACATTCCGTGCCGGCAACTTGCTCAAACAAGACACGCCTATCCTCAGGGCGAGCTGCGAGTATGGCGTCAACTTCGTTTTGACCGATGAGCGTGAATGCGTCGGCGGAAAGCCCAACGCTGAGAAGCAAGTTCTGAATGTCGCGGAGCCTGCATGGCGTCTTGTTTATGAAATAGTCGCATTCTCCCGAGCGGTATATCCGCCTTGTTATTGAGACTTCGCTAAAGCCGATAGGGAGAGCGCCATCGCTGTTATCAAATGTGAGCGTCACTTCGGCTATGTTCATCGGCTTGCGCTTCTGGCTGCCGGCGAAAATGATGTCCGTAGAGCGAGTGCTCCTCAATGCCCTGTAGCTGCGTTCACCGAGAACCCATTGGATTGCTTCAGCTATGTTGCTCTTGCCGGAGCCATTTGGTCCAACTATGGCGCTTATGCCGGGCAAAAATTCAATCTCCGTCTTTGTGGCGAAGCTCTTGAAGCCATAAATCTCAAGCCGCTTGAGATACATCACTGCCTCATCTCCTGCTGCATGCGTTGCATTGATAACTGCTTTGCCATTTTTATTGCTGCCACAAAGGCTGTCTTGCTCCTATGGAGACTTTGCGCAACGCAAGCGCTTGCAGAGCCTCAAAAACAATCCGTCAGCTTATTGCGCTTCCCGGTTTGAGCACGCCTAAGCAGAATTTTAGCGCCGCAAGCGCAATAGCAATGTGCTAACTGCAGCATATCACCTTAACCTTCCGAGGCATGTAGCTACGCTCACCCTACCGGCATCGTCCTCTCCAACAACTTCAACTAAGGCAACTTGTGCCGTCACACCCTCCGGGAGGCGGCAGAAAACGGTTCGTGTGCCCCTACCCATCTCCGTCCTTTGGAGAACAGTTGCGATGACCCTGCCAGTCAATGCCCGCAGGCGAATTGACACAGCCATATCGGTGAGAAGCGTAAACCGTATGCCTAAACCACCTCGGTATGGCGTTGCCGAAAGACCGAGTATGTTAGCCCCCGAACTCCCCCTCAACTGCGCGATGACTCGCAATCTGTATGGCTCATTGCGCCTCTGCAAGGTCAGCCGAGCGTGGCGGCGCATGCATAAAGCCCTCCCAGAAGCAGCATCAACCAATGTGAGGCGATAGGACGAAGGCACATTGGATATGCCCTCCCAAGAGAGGGCGACATCGCCGAAGCTTGCATCCACAATGACATCCCAAGAGGTAAGCGCGCTGCGCGGTTGAACAGCAACCTCATACTCGGCTAAACGATTGCCAAACAGCTTTTGCAGCGCGAAGCAACGCACCTTTGCACCCGGCGGAGATGGCGGCTTAAGCACATCAAGTGCATCATGAGAGATACACCCTCGCGATGACACTGCGATGATGGCGGAATCACTCTCACCAGCAGAACTTGCCACCAGCTTGATTTGCCAATCCAGCTCGCCAACCCAGCTGCGGCGCGATATGCAGCTCTTTGAGTGAGCCGCTGAAGCGGCGGTAGATCTGGAATTGCTGGCTGGTGGCATGAAGCGCACAGTGACATCCTCTGAAATGGCGATCCAGAAAGCGGCAAACGGCTGCAATTCAAATTCGCATCCCACGACCGCATACTTTCCGGGAGCGAATGGGTCGCTTGGCGGCAAGTAGATGAAAGGCGGCGATAGGACGATGCCTTTAGCCAATGCGTCATCAAGCGTCATTGCCTCACCATTACGAATCACCAAGATGGAACCCAATTTGATTGGCACTGGGAACGGATTGCCAAGCATGTGCCATGACACAGAAGCGCCATCCGCCGGGAGCGAGACATCGTAGGGCAATGATGGGTCAATTGGCTCACCTGCATGGAGCACTACCGAATCGTTCTTCAAACGAACAAAATAGCCAACACCAGCCGGAGGCGATGCGACTTTAACCCCCCTCGGTCTGAATGAGGCATAACCTTCCGGATCCGGCGCCGGGAACATGCGATATGCCGATGCTTTGTTATCCCAACGGGCTAACATCGCGGAGCTATCATTGAGCACAACCCTTGGATCTGAAGATGTTGTCGCCATTGGGAGTGTGAACATGCGCACACCTTTCCGCAAAGTGTGCGGTGCAACCTCAAACGAGATTGATGATGAAGCGCTATTGCCGAAATTATCCTTTGCCGAGACTGTGAGGGTGTGCCTTCCGGGACTGAGCGGCACATTCGGCTTCACCTTGAGCAGCATCGTTTGCGCATCGTAGCGGAATTCCTTGGGATCCAGCTTGCTTCCATCAATCCAGAGTGAGATTGAGGCATCGTCCAAGCCGGCATACCCATCGTCCCTCACCTCAACAATTAACATCGGACGAGTCAAAGGCAGCTTCATCCCATCGGCACTCGGCATGAGGAAGCGAATGATTGGCGGAAGCGAATCCGCCCCCGAGCGAGCTGCAAGGAACCTTCCCCATTCGCAATCCCTTCCGAAATCAAGGTCGCTCAAGTAAGCGCTGTCAAACCCTTCCGGCGGCGGGAAGTAGATTGCAATCCCGTGAGCGTTGTCCACATTGATATCAAAGCCAGTCCTGTGAGCCTCAGCGAACAGCGCCCCTGAGTCACTCGGACCGTGAGCTTCAATGACCTTGTGCGCTGCACCCTTTACTGCCTCATCTGGAAAACGCTGTATGAGCAACTCGCAAAAGTGATAAAGGTCGCGATAGATGTGCTCCGAAAACGATTGCGTTACACGCCTCAACCCCTCAATGAGCTCGGCATGAGCTGAAAGCCTTTGCCTTAACGCAACAGCGAGCTCACTAATGGCGCTCACAAGCGGTTGAAGCGCATCAAGCCGGTATACGGCAATGGTGACGGAGCTTCCAGCACCATTTGTTGGCTTGCCCGGCTCATACGATGCGACATAGTGCTTGACAAACCTTTGCAAGAATTCCTCGGTGGGTATGCTTGGGTTTGATGTGAGCTCGCCAAGGAAGCGGTCATATGGATAGCCATCATTTGGCTCCGAGAGCTGCGACGCGATGAGATACTTTGCTGCGTGCCTGACTTGATAGGCATTCTCAATCATGCTCATCTCCGACGCATCATAGCCGAGTATTTCGAGCGGCTTCCCGCCAAGGACACCCTGGCGCAGCTCCCAAAATGCCTCTTTGAGCTCTCGGTTGGAGAGGTAATCATTGAAGCTGTCGGAGAAGATTATCGCCCTGTGCAACAACCTGCGCTCAAACGGGCGCACACCAGAACCATGATCCGACAGGATGAGGAAGTATCGCTCCGCCGGATAACTTCTCACAGCCCATGCGACGAAGTCAACAAGCGCACCCTTTGTGCCCATGTTGAGCGTGCCGAGGTCGGCAAGCATCTGCGATCGTATGGTGTTGTTGGGCGGCACATCCGGTGACGGATCCTCATACGGGTCTCTCGTGACGAAGTATCGCCTTGTCCCAACCCAATTCCCATTTGATGTGTCGTAGAATGGCGAGCGTGAGAGCTGCACAACGATGTTCACATCGCCTGTTGAACCCACCTTCTCCATCTCGTTCAAATCCTTAATCAGGGCACTTTCAAGGTCGTTGTCGCCGCACATGTAAACCATGACCGTCCACTTGCTCGGCTTTGCAGTAAGCCAACAAAACTGCGCGCTCACAAGAAGGTGCAACCAAACAGCGATGAATGCGATCAACCGCTGTGCGAACCCCGTCGTGCACAACTTAAAGAGCAACTTGCACCCCTCCATGGCATCACAACTCTTTCAACCTGATGAGCCAGCTCATGAGCTGTTCAACGGCGTCTTCAACCTCCTCAGTGCGAGCCGCAAGCGAAAGGAGCGTCTCGGCGTAAGTTCGCACACACAACCTCTTTATCGTCTCAATGTGCTCGCTCAACTTGAGCAGGCTCTCAAGCTGCCCGATGAAGTCGTCTTCCTCAACTTTCTTACCCATGTGCTTCGCCTCATTCTCAACTGCCTGTAGCAACCTCACGATGCGCTGCTTCCTGTGCTCAATGTGCAATGTCCCATCACCACCCTTTGCGCTTTTGCTACACGATTTGTGAACGCTCCATTAGCTCATCAAGCTCATCCGGCAATATGCCGAGTTCATTCGCCAAGTCCAGCACAGTATACCTTGAGCGTATCGTATGAGCCAGCATTACAGCTTCACGAAATTCACCGCGATGCAAGTTCAACTCGTGAATCGTTGTCGGAGCACCGGCATCAAGCAACATCTGCCGCAAGCTGTCGTGGCTCCGCACCACTCCGCTCAGCCTTGCCTTCGTGTCATCCCACATGGCGATTACCCGTTCCAGTTTGCGCTTAAGTTCATCCTGTGACTTGGGGTGCTTCAATGAGAGTTGCTCAATGATGCGCCCGCATGCTTCGCCGAAGAAATCTCGCACCCTCGGAAGCCACTCATTGATGCTCACATAGCGCTGCGCCAACCTCTCACAGTCAAGTTGAAGCGCCTCAATTTCAAGCAGTCGTCCGTATAGCGTCGCCGAAAAAATCGTCGCAACACCGACCTGAGCTCCATGAAGGTTCACCCTACGCCCCGTGACATTTGCACGCATATCAAGGGCATGTGATATCAAATGCTCACCGCCGGATACGGGGCTTGAGCTTCCAGCTATGGTCATCGCCACCCCGGAAAGGCATAGCGCTTCCATAAGCGCTTTGACGGCATGCGGCTCTCGGCTCTTCAACCTTGATGCACTGGACATGTATAGCAGCTCAGTGCGGGATAGCAATTGGAGGCAGAATTCGCACAGGTAGTCCCCGAAGAGGATATGTGCGAGCATCCAATCGGCATTTGAGACCGGCTTTGATAGCGCATCACCGAGACCAGCAGCTATCAACTCATACGGTGCATGGCATAACACATGCAAATCTGCCAGAACGAAAACTGGCGGGTTGGCTGGGAGCGTCATCTTGAGTCCGCCGACAGTGATTGCAGCAATTGATGATGTGTAGCCATTCATTGATGGTGCAGTGGCGACGATGGCATAAGGCTGACCTGCATTTGTGCTCACATACTTCGCTATGTCGTTAATCGTGCCTGAGCCAACGGCAAGCCAAAAGTCACCGTGAGGGCTCGCGAGCGAATTAGCCCTGTCGTAAGTTTTGTCATCGGCTTTCGGGCTGTCAAGCACCACTTCATGCACGCGAATGCCACACGAGCGAAGCCGCCTTGCGGCTTCCCTGCCGCACACCTCGTAAGTTATTTCGTCCGCCAAAAGATTGCACAGCCCGACCATACCATTGCGCTCACACAACTCGCCGAGCAAAGCAATTGCTTCACTTTCAATGACGACCTCCTTTGTCGGGATGTAATGTCTCCTTCCACAAGCGCACTCAAAGCTTGCGCCAAGCAACTCATGCAGGTTAACATCGCCTCCATCTCGCATCATCTCCTCACCTCTGGCACACGCTCTCCAATGCCATGCGGAAGTGATACAATGCAATGACGATGCCATGTTTCGCCACTTGGCTTAATCCGAGAGGAGATGCATTGTGCCCAATGCATCCGACTCTGATTCGCATCGGCTCATTTGAAATACGCACATACGGCGTAGCAATTGCGCTCGGCTTGATTGTCGGTTTGGCATGGTCAAGGCGCGAGTTTCAAAGGCGCAATTTGCCGTCTGAGTTCGTCAGCACGGCAGCCCTCGCTGTCATCCCCTCAGGAATTATTTGCGCACGCCTCTTATATGTTGCGCTCAATTGGGAGGAGTATGCTGATGACCTGCTGAGCGTTCTCAACCTGCGCGCTGGCGGCTTGTCACTCTTTGGAGCACTCATCGGCGGTATAGCCAGCCTTGCGCTGCTCTGCAGGGCGAGCAATGTCAACTTTTGGGAAGTCGGCGATGCACTTTCACAGGGCTATATGCTGGCTTACGCGCTTGGGAGGGTCGGTTGCTTCTTCAACGGATGCTGCATTGGGTATCCAACTAACTTACCTTGGGCAATGCGTTTCCTGACTGAGGAAGGAACTATGACACCGCCATCGCACCCAGTGCCATTGTATGAGGCTGTGGGCGCGTTGCTCACATTCGCCATCCTGAGGCGAATCCACAGAGTGAGGAGTTTTCTCGGTCAGGAGATGATCGCAGCCTTAATGATTCACCTGCTCATCAGGTTCGCAAACGAAATTTTCCGGCGGGGCGTCTCCGCGAAGGTGACAGCCATCGGGCTGACGCAGGCACAAATTGCGTGTGCTATAGGGATGGCAATTCTGATTTGGCTTTACTGGCGCAGGAAGGTGAAGGAATGCGCAGCGGTTACAGGCACTCGGTCATCTTGAAGAAGCGCATGCGAACACAGGTTGAGCGCTATAGGTGGGAGCTGCTGAGAAAGGCGCTGCCATCGCTACACCGATTGTCATCCGGGGCTTGGAGGAGGCACATACGAAGCATCGTATTGCGCCCATGCATTGATGCCTCAACAATATGGACGGTGCTCAACATGCAACGGCGACAGGGCAGATAGCCAATCGTCAAACAGTGCCAAAGGGGTTGAACTGAATTGCTCAGGCAGCCATTTGCTCCGCGAGTTTGGTGAGCTCAATAAAGTTCAATGCAGCTCTCTCACCATAAGTGCCGGATGCCGTCCCACTTAGCACGAAGCCATCCGGACCTGCAACTTCAATCAATTGCTTCCCGATGCGGAGGACAACCTCTGGCGGCTCACGATTTAGCACATTCATGTCATCCATATTCCCGACGATGCACACCTTCCCACGAAGCAACTTCTTCGCTTCCGCCATATCGCAATCGCCCCAAGGTGGCGCTTCAAGTGGGTCAAGGGCATCAACACCGATGTCGGCAATCATCTCAAGGTAGCGCATGATTGGACCGTGATTGTGGTAGTATGCGATTGCACCGTATTCGTGCATCAGCGCCACAAGATGCTTATCAACTTGGCGCACGAGGACATCAAATGCACTCGGACCGAGCTGAACGGAAACATATTCACCGCCGACTATCCTAAAGCCATCAACGCCGGCTCTGCAAACCCTCTCAACAAACATCATCAGGCGCTCATTCGCCACCCTCACAAGCTCAATCATCACATCCGGCGCATCCGCCCAAAGGAGACAGAAATCCTCCGGGGAGAACCACTCAGCCGGTAGGCAAACGGCGTTTGGCAAATCCCACAAAACTATACCCTCCTCCCCAAGCCTATCCTTCCACGAGTTGAATTTTGCAAGTGCAGCATTGAGCTCCTCATCGGATGGCGGAACATATGGCACTGAGAGCAGCTTCTCCACATCATCGGGTGACTTGCACGGGAACTCAATTGTAGCCCTCGTCGCAGCTGTTGACTTCACAACGCGCCTCAAATCGCCCTTTGGTGTGTGATAGGTGATGATGGTCAAATCGCCATCAGTCTCAACATCAAACTTCAATGCACTCCCAATGAGGCAATTGCAAGCGCTGCCCGAGTAAATGATGATGTCAGTGCGCTCAATGAGCATCCCTGCAAGCTCGCTGTTTGGGTCAATCCTCCCGAACCCCTGAGGCGAAACCGGAACCCTATCAGGCGTGCCACACGAAAAGGCGCACAGGAGACGCTCACGAGAAGTCATCCGCATGATAAACCCTCTTACGATGCGTTATCAGAGCTGCTTTTCCCAACGGCTCATCGGCGCTGCTCAAAGAAGCGCCGAAGCAAGTTGGCGCACTCCTCGCTCAGCACACCGCCAACGACTGCGACAATGCCATCGTAGGCGCTCAAGCCAAACAGGTTGATAACCGACCCAGCCGCACCGGCTCTCTCATCATATGCCCCAAATACCAACCTCCCAAGCCTCGCTTGAATCATCGCCCCAGCACACATTGGGCATGGCTCAAGCGTGACATAAAGTGTTGCCCCGTTGAGACGCCAATCGCCAAGTGCACTGGCTGCGGCTTCCATAGCAAGCATCTCGGCGTGCGCCAGTGGTGACTTTAACCTCTCGCGCATGTTATGCGCTTTGGCTATCACCTTGCCATCGCACACGACGATGGCGCCGACGGGGACTTCACCGCACTCAAAGGCTTTCATCGCCTCCTCAATTGCGAGGCGCATAAACGCTACATCCTCACTTGAGGCGAATGCCTTAAAGCTTATCACACCGCTTGATGCTTGGGGAGTCATCACACTTCACCGACACCGGCGCAAGCGATTCGGCAGGGCTTTAAAATCTAAGTGCCCCTGCCCGGACTCGAACCGGGATCTGCGGCTTAGGAGGCCGCCACTCTATCCTCTTGAGCTACAGGGGCATCGTTACTCCAAAAATGAGCGCGCCCAAATTTTACGCAATCACATGCGCCCGGCGCGATTCGAACGCGCGACCTCTGGCTCCGGAGGCCAGCGCTCTGTCCGACTGAGCTACGGGCGCATACCACAACAGCTAAAGCATATTGGCGCGCCCGGAGGGATTCGAACCCCCGACCCCGGGATCCGTAGTCCCGTGCTCTATTCCAGCTGAGCTACGGGCGCGCCAAATGGCGGAGGGACCGGGATTCGAACCCGGGAGGGAGGCTTCACAACCCCCCTACGGCTTAGCAGGCCGCCGCCTTAGCCACTCGGCGCATCCCTCCACCGTGCTACCTTTCATTTTAACATCAAGCAGCTACATCGTAAAGCACCGTAGCAAAGCCACCGCAGGCTTCCCAGATCAACGGCTCGGTATCACTTTCTCAAAATCCACCTTCGTGTAATACTTTGGCGGAGCAAATAGGCTTTCCTTGAGGGGCTTGACCTCAACTTTTTTGACGATGCGCCTCATGCGCACAGGCTTATACAGCTCCTGTCTCATCGGCAGCCCAACAGCTCTCCCCACAACGGCTTCGTAAATTTGGCGCACCATCGCCGGGACAGGCGTTAACGCAAACGCTATGCTCATGAGCTTGTTGACATCCACAGCAACTTTCAGAGCTTCACAAAACCAGAGCTCGGCAACCAAACTGCCATCTCCAAACACTTGAAGCCGCTTGCATACATACCCAGCAATCCTATCCATACCACCGTCCTTAACTACGACCGACTTAAACATCTGATTCATGAAGGCAAGCATGGCAAGCGCTTGCATCAGCTTTTGCTTCTCCTCGGGTTTGGCTTCCTTCATGCGTTCCTCCAGCTTCTTTAGCTGCTCATCAAGCGCCTTGCGCATATTCTCGGAAAGCTGTAGCAGGCGCTCAAGATTGACAACGGTATACTCACGGCGAGATTGTGAAATGATCACGACCTCACCGCTCTTCGTGTTGGCGATTACAATCACATCTCTGAGCTCATAGCGCAACCTCTCGCCACTTATGTAAGTCACTTCCGACATCGGTTTGACTTCCTTGCTGCCATCAGAACCACCAGAAACCTCCGCGTGGATGACATAGCCCTTCGGCTGAGCAAATGCTTGTGCACACGCAAGCATGAGCGCAAACTGCAAACATAGCAAACTCCCCCTCATCTATCTCACCTCACACAAGCTGTCACCTTAGCAAGCCCTTAGCGATGAGGTAATCGGCAAGCGCCTCACGCCAATCCCTCAACGGCTCAATCCCAAACTCGCTTAGACGAACGCTGATCAGCGGTGTGCACTTTGGGCGGCGCGCATGGAGGGAAAGTTCACCGGATGAAATTGGAACGACATCGGCATCCAGACCCAAAAGGCTTAAAGCGAATGTCGCAAATTCATGCCAACTGCATTGCCCGGAATTCGCCACATGAACAACCCCACGAGCGCCAGCATCAATGAGCTCACATAGCTTCAAAGCCAAGTCGTGTGTGAATGTTGGGCTTGTCACTATGTCGGTGACAAGTCGCAACGGTTCTTTCCTCATCGCTGCACCGACGACGAAGTCAACGAAGTTGCCACCTTTGGATCGGCTGCCGCGAGTCCCATAAAGCCCAGCAGTGCGCACTATGAGATGGTCATCGCAGTAGTTGCGCGCAAACATCTCACCAACCAGCTTTGTAAGCCCATAGATGTTGATTGGGTTAGGCGGATCATGCTCAGTGTATGGCGAACCCTTCTCGCCATCAAACACAAAGTCAGTGCTTATTTGCACAAGCTTGGCTTTAGCCCTTGAGCATTGAATGGCAATGTGCCAAACTGCAAGCGCGTTGACTTTGATGGCGCTCTCCACATCACGCTCACAGGCATCCACATTCACCATAGCCGCACAATTGATCAACACATCCGGACGATGTCGCTCAATGGCTGCGGTCATCGCTTCGCGGTTTGTGATATCAAGCTCGGAGCGCGATAGCGCCACAACATCATGTGAGCGCTCAATGAGCTTACCAATGAGGTCACTGCCGAGCTGTCCAGAAGCGCCCGTCACAAGGACCCTCAACACGCTCATGTCCGTTGTCACCCATCACCCTCATCGGGGCTTCAATGGGGCAATTGTTCGCACTATTCATGCCCGCTCTGCATCCGCTGCCAACTCGCCATCTAAAGCACAATTGTCTAATGGCTCTTGTGCTCCTCCTTTTCCCTGAGCACCCTGCGGAGCACCTTCCCGATGGCTGACTTTGGCAACTCGCTTACAAACTCAATCGCCCTCGGAACCTTATACGGCGATAACCTCTCGCGGCAGAACTCAATTAGCTCAACCTCGGATGCCTCCTGCCCCTCACGCAGCACAACATAAGCTTTGACGATCTCGCCACGCACCGGATGCCTTTCCCCCACCACAGCAGCCTCTTTAACCTTCGGGTGACTGTAAAGCACTTCCTCAACTTCCCTCGGATAGATGTTGAACCCGCCGACGATGATCAAATCCTTCTTTCGGTCAACGATGTAGAAGTAGCCATCGCTGTCCATCTTTGCGATATCGCCAGTGTATAGCCAGCCCTCGCGAAGCGTTTGCGCTGTCTCCTCGGGTCTGTTCCAATAGCCCTTCATCACCTGCGGACCTTTTATGGAGAGCTCACCCACCTCACCGACTGGAACGCACCTTGTGCCGGTCTCCAAATCCATCACCCTGCATTCGGTGTCCGGAACGGGCAAGCCTATGCTGCCCATCCTCACCTCTCCACCCCAAATCGGGTTGATGTGTGTCACCGGAGAAGCCTCGGTCAAGCCGTAGCCCTCAACGAGCCTGCCACCAGTCAGGCGCTCAAACTCAACCGCAACTTGCATCGGCAGGGGTGCGCCGCCGCTGATGCATGCCTTGATTGATGTGATGTCAACCCTGCCGCGCTGTGCGTGATGGCTAACTGCGCCATACATGCTCGGGACACCCATGAAGACGGTGACACGATACCTTGAGATGAGCTTCACCGTCTCCGCAATGTCAAACCTCGGCGTCAGGATAAGCGCAGCGCACTTAAGCACGCCAAAGTTCAAGCAGGTTGTCATCCCGTAGGAATGGAAGAAGGGAAGGACACAGATGAACCTCTCCTCGCCGTCCTTCAACTCCGTCGCCCAAGCACTGCACTGGTAAGCATTAGCCACAAGGTTGTAGTGGGTTAACATGGCAGCCTTTGGCAGCCCGGTCGTCCCGCCAGTGTATTGGAAAACGGCTACATCATCGCGCGGATTAACGCTGCGCGATGCTGGCTTACCCTGCGTTCGCAGAAGCTGCTCAAACTGGTGCAAGCTAACATTGCTCGGAAGCTCAACTTTTCCTTTGGGACGAGTCTTGAGCCATATGGGCAAGCTCAACCATGCCGGCACATACCCTGCAAGCGATGATACAACAATGTGCTCAACTGCAGTGCCGTGCAGCGCTGCGCTGACCTTGTCCATAAGCGCGTCCAAAGCAACGATGGCTCTTGCGCCGCAATCCCTCATCAGGGCGTTAAGCTCATACCAACTCATCAGCGGGTTTAAAGGGACGACTGTGCAGCCAGCCCTTATAGCCCCGTAATACGCGATTATGAACTGCGGGCAATTCGGCAGCATTAACGCAACCCTATCCCCGAAGTCCAATCCGAGCCTTTGAATGGCACACGCAAACTTTGAGGCGAGCTCATCAAGCTCGCCGTAGTTCATGCGTGCACCGTAGAAGACTGTGGCTGCATTGCCGCGATGGCGCATTGACGCTTCACTCAAAATGGCATCAAGCGGCACTTCGGGATATTGAAGCGATGGCGGGACACCCTTCGGATAGCGTTTGAGCCAAACTTTCCCGTCATAATGCTCGCAGCTCATCATCTCATCACTCCATCAAGCCCATACGACAATGCGAGCAACTCAGCAATGTGCATCACCTTCACATTTAAACCATAGCGCTTAACGCCATACTGCAGCTGCAGTTGGCAACCGGTGTTTGCAGTCACTATGGCATCAGCTCCTGATTGCCTTATCCGCTCCAACTTGCGCTCAAGCAGCCACATTGAATTCTCGTGGAACATCAGCCCGTAGATTCCGGCGCTTCCGCAGCACACATCCGATTCCTCAAGCTCAACAAACTCAATTGAGGGTATAGCCGTGATGAGCCTCCTCGGTTGCTCCCTTATACCCTGAGCATGCAACAAGTGGCATGGGTCATCGTAAGTGACTCGCATGTGGATGGGCTTCAAGTCGTCTGCAAACGGAAGCTCAAAAATGAGTTCGTTGAAATCGCGCACGAGGGATGAGAACGCCTTTGCCCGTTCGCCGAACAACTCATCATCGCTTAGCCATTGCGCATACTCCTTCATTGCTGCACCGCAGCCAGCTGCATTTGTAACTATGGCATCAAGCCCATGCCCTTCAAACGCCTCAATGTTGCGCCTCGCAAAGCGTTTGGCATCCTCCCCAAAGCCGGCATGGATTGCTATCGCACCACAGCAAGTTTGCCCCCTCGGTATGATCACTTCGCAGCCAAGATGCGAAAGGACCTTGACTGTTGCCTCATTGACCCCCCTTAGCAGCACATCTGAGGCGCACCCCAGAAGGAATCCCACCCTCATCCTGCGCTTCCCTTTCGGTGGTATGACGGTCTTACCATCATAGCACGCGCTCCTTTGACGGCGGTCGGGCAACATGCCTTCAATCTGCAACCATCCGTGAAGCCAATGAGCATCGCCGGTGCATCCGGAGAGCCATCTTGCCAGCTTCACAAGCCCCAATACCCTCGCCATCTCCACGAATAGAATGAGCGCATTGAAACGATGCCTGTAAGGGAAAACATGCCTGATGAGCACCTTGAGCAATAGGTTGCGTCTGGTCACACCGAGCCCCATCTCCTCAAGCCTTGCCCTCGCAAGCTCAATAAGGGAGCCGTAACGCACTCCCGATGGGCATGCGCTCTGGCAAGCCCTGCAGGCTAAGCATGTATCAAGGTGCCTTAGCAGGGCATCAGTTGGGCTTGCTCTATTTTCGGCAAGCGCCCGCAAAAGGTGCAACCTGCCCCGCGGTGAATCAGCCTCATCAAGCGTCTGCATAAACATGGGGCAAGTCGCCAAGCAAAAGCCACAGCGAACACAGTCAAGCAGCAGCTCAAACTCGTCCTCACTCATGGATATGCTGCGGCGCAGAGTGTTTGAACGGCTGCGATCGCCAACATGGCTCAACTTGTGAGCGGATGAAGCCGAAATGGGATGCATTCCTACCACCTGACTTGGGGTTCACTTCACCACACCGACGCGAACATTTCTGAAGCGCGCCGGCGGAACTCCATGCCCAACATGCATCGTCTGCATCGGCTCACCCTTGCCACAATTCGGCAATCCCCAAAGCTGCCATTCGCTCTCATTCCCAATGGCATCACAACTCCTCCAAAACTCATATGTGATGCCGGTGTATGTCGGGTTCTTAATCATCTTTGTCAGCTTGCCGTTTCGTATTAGCCACCCTATCTCGCACCCGAATTGGAAGTTGAGGCGCTTGTCATCAATGCTCCAGCTCTTGTTCGTGTCCATGAAGATGCCCTCACTCACATCGCTTATCATTTCTTCAAGCGTGCAGTCACCCGGCTCCAAGTTGATGTTCGTCATTCTGATGAGCGGTATGGCGTTGTAGTTTTCGGCACGCATAGTGCCATTGCTCTCGCTCAACCCTATCAAAGGGGCGGTCTCGCGCGAGGTCAGGTATCCAACGAATATGCCATCCTTGACGAGGTGGAAGCGCTGCCCGGGGACTCCCTCATCATCGTGTGCAAAACCACCGAGAGAACCCTCGATTGTGGCGTCGGCGACAATGTTGACTATGGGAGAGCCATATTCAAACTTGCCGAGCTTGTCCGGAGTGAGGAAGCTCGTGCCAGCGAAGCTCGCCTCCGTTCCGAGCACCCTATCAAGTTCCGTTGGATGACCACATGATTCGTGAACTTGCAATGCCATTTGGTTTGAGCCAAGTATAACTGTCGTGACTGTTGACGGACACGGCTCGGCATCAAGCAGCCGGACTGCCTCCATGGCGATGCGCCGGGCATGTTCCTCCAAATTCAGCGATAGGATGAATTCGTATCCCCTCGCTGCGAAGTTTCCGCCATGTGCCGCCGGATATGAACGGCGCTGCACATCGCTCCCTCTCACTGCGGTTGCCGTTATTCCAGCACCGACTTCGACCCTCTCCTGCTCAATCACGCTGCCTTCGGTGCTCACAAACAACTTCTTCTGGCGCCAAAGGGACATGCATGCCTCGCTGACTTGTATGCCTTCAACTGAGCGCATTAACTCGTCAGCGCGCATGAGCAGCGAAAGGCGCTCTTCCAATGGCACCTCAAAGGGGTCAATCTCAATGGGCGTTTTGTGTTTTGCCCTTACAGGCTTCACGGGGGCAAGGATGACATCGCGCTTCTTTTGAACGGCGCTTGCTTTGGCTACCTCAATTGCTAACTTGGCTACGCTCTTACCTTCATCATCACTCAACCTTGAGCTGCTTGCGAATCCCCATGCGCCATCGCAAATCAGGCGCACGCCAAATCCAACCGTGCAGCTTGACCTTATAACCTCGGGCTGCCCATTCTTGACGACCAGCTCTTCAAAGCGGGTTTCAACAACACGCACATCCGCATAACTGATCCTATCAGCCATACACCATTCAAGCACCCTCTTTGCATATTCCTCCATCGCTCATGCACCCCTTAAGCCAATTGAATCGCGAATTGAAGGGCTGACTTGGACATGCCTAATGAGGGATGTCCCTTTGCATCCGCATTTTAACGCGCGCCTTGTGGCACACGGTTGCAGTATTGCAATTGGCGTTAGCTGATATAATAACCTTTGCGATGTGCGGCTCGGAAATGCTTTAAGTGCAGTGCGAGGGGTGAATGCTCAGAACATGCGAGCCGAAGTAAACTCGTCATGGCTCAGCAACGGGATGAGAGTGACGACGATGAAATTGCCATGGGCGAAAAGCGTTTGCATCGGGGTGTGGTTCAAGGTCGGTTCAGCACACGATGGTGAGAATGAACTTGGCATGGCGCATTTCGTTGAGCACCTGTTGTTCAAGGGCACCAAGAGGCACACCGGGAAAAAGATAGCGCAGGTTGTGGACGAGCTCGGCGCGTATCTTGAGGCATTCACAGAGAGGGAGCTTACATGCTACTATGCCCGTGTCCTCCCGGAAGGCGTGAGCAAGATGCTTAAGTTGATGGCCGAGCTTGTGACCGAGCCCGCAATATGCGCAAGGGACATAAAGATTGAGCAGGATGTCGTCCTCTCAGAGATCACGGAGGTGAATGATGATCCTGAGGAACTCGTCCAAGAGTTGCTCTTGGAGGCGCTTTGGGACGCACACCCGCTTGCAAGACCGGTCCTTGGCAAGCCAGAGACTGTCAAATCTTTCACAGCGAAGTCCGTCAAATCATTTCTCAAGCGCTTTTACACGCCCGATAATGCCGTCGTCACCGCCTCCGGATGTCTGGAACACGAGCGCTTCGTTGAGGAACTGCAGGAGGCGTTTGGGTCGTTCAATGGCAAAGCACAAACCCTAAGGATTACACCACCGATTCCGAAGCCGCATCCCAAAGTCGTTGAAAAGAAAGCGGCACAAGCACATGTGTGCATCGGCTCTCATGGCTTCTCGCAGCGCCAAAGGAAACAGTTCCTTTGCATGATACTGCTTGACCTCATACTCGGTGGAAATGCAAGCTCAAGGCTCTTTCAAACAATTCGTGAGAGGCTGGGCTTGGCATATTCCATCGGCAGCATGAGTGTCGGGATGAGGGATGCCGGTTTCCTTGCAATCTCCTTCAGCTGCCTGCCTGAGAATGTTGGGAAAGTGGCGGTCATGCTCAAGCGTGAACTCCAAAAGCTATTGCGAGGTGGGGTGAAGCAGAGCGAACTTGAAAGGGCTAAGATGCAGCTGCGTTCATCAATGATCATGTCGCTTGAGAGCGTGATGGGGCAGATGCTCCAAATGGGCAGGCAACTTGTATACTTTGACAAGCTCATCCCAAATGAAGAGGTTCTCGCAAGCCTGAACAGCATAACCATTGAGGATGTGATGGAGACGGCTTTCAAGCTATTTGGGCATGGCAAGTTGGCAGTCAGCATCGTCAGCACGCTTGATGCGCAAAGCGCAGAAAAGGTGGTGCAAACACTGACCGAGATTTAAACCCCTTGGACACGCTCCCCCGATGCAGAGCCAAATCTATCGTGAGCCGCATGAGCTGGGCAAACACCGCTTGGGCGCATAACGGGGGTGAAGCTAAGGATGCCCATCATCGGCATAGGAATTGATGCGGTTGAGGTGGAACGCATAAGGGCGATGCTTGAGCGCTACGGCAACCGTTTCATCAGCAAAGTTTTCCAACCTGAAGAAGCAGCATATTGCATGTCGCAGGCTGAACCGGCAAAGCACTTCGCAGCTCGCTATGCCGCAAGGGAGGCAGTCGCCAAGGCGCTCGGGACTGGTTTGGCGGGCATAAGCTTGCGTGAGATAGCCGTCATAAGGGATGCAAATGGTGCTCCAAAAGTTTACCTTAGCGGGGCTGCTGAAAGAATGGCTTCAAGCATGGGCGTAAAGCGGATTTGGCTCTCGCTAACGCACACGCACACATTGGCAATCGCAGTGGCTGTGCTTGAGGGGTAGCGACACGCACTTAATCACCCAATTCGGCTTCGCTATTGGATGGTGGTCGGGATGGGTAAGGAGCTGTCTGAAAGAGTTGCCTTAGTCACTGGTGCTTCAAGGGGCATTGGTGCTGCAATTGCTATTCGCCTTGCAAGCGATGGAGCACTTGTAGCTGTCAACTACAGGCAGGATGAAGAAGGCGCAATGAAGGTCGTTGAGGCAATTCAATCGCAAGGTGGCAAGGCATTTCCCATCCGAGCGGATGTGCGTGATGCATCGCAAGTTAGCGAAATGTTCTCGCAGGTGCTTAAGCGATGGGGCAAGGTGGATATACTCGTAAACAATGCGGGCATCTTGAGGGAGAGCTTCCTCATGCTGATGAGCGAGTCCGAATGGAACGAGGTCGTGGACACCTCCCTCAAAGGCGCTTTCCTGTGCACTAAGATGGCTCTGAGGAGCATGACGAGGAACAGGTGGGGGCGCATCATCAATATCTCCTCAGACGCGGGATTGATGGGTGATGTGATGAGAGCCCACTACTGCGCGGCGAAAGCCGGCCTAATTGGCTTCACGAAAGCTGTCGCAAGGGAAGTAGCGAGATCAGGAATTACTGTCAATGCGATTGCGCCCGGAGTGGTTGAAACCGACATGATAGCCTCTTTGCCGGAAACCAAAAGGAAGGCAATGCTTGAGCTCATCCCGATGCAACGGTTTGCGCGCCCGGAAGAAGTTGCCCACCTTGTCGCTTTCCTCTGCACCGAACTTGCTGGTTACATCACCGGACAGGTCTTCGTAATTGATGGCGGGTTGAACATGTGAGAGGGTGGATGAGGATGCAAATGCTGAGGATGCGACAGGCGCCAGCGCGCAGTTGCCAGCGCAAGTTTTTAAGATGGCTCCTTATGGCTGAGCTAATGCTGCTTGCAAGTTGCATCTTTGCTGCACCGCAGTTTTGGAGGCTACCAACAAGGCGAGAGACGCTCCACGAACTGTATGAGAGGTTGGAGGCGAGATATAACCAACTTGCAAATGAGCTCGTAAACAAAGAGCATTACGAACTTGGCGCACTGGCTCGCCTAAAACTTGACAAGGCAAAGATTATGCTCAGCGGGGGGAGCTGGTGGTGGAGCGAGAGGGATGTGGCGAAGGCACTCACAGAAGCCGAAGAGGCTATGAATGCTTGGTTGAGAAATGAGGATGCGCTCAAAGGCACAACCGGATTGGTTGAGCGGGCTTACTTTTCTCCGTCTGATGGTTCCGCGCAACCCTATTGGGTTTATGTTCCAGAGGGTTACAGTCCGTCATCAAAGCATGCCCTCGTCGTTTTCCTTCACGGCTACGATCCATCAATAAACAAAGCCAATCCGTGGTTGCTCAGCGACGAGGTGTATCGCATAGCCGACAAACGCAACTTGATCATCCTTCAACCACACGGCAGGAAGAACACCGACTTCATACACATCGGCGAACAGGATGTTCTGGAGGCGCTCAAAAGGGTGCTCTCACAATACAGTGTTGACGAGGACAGGGTTTATCTTTTGGGCGTCTCAATGGGCGGCTATGGTGCATATGCGATCGCATTGCACAACCCACATTTGTTTGCCGCTGTCGCAGTTGTGGCTGCAAGGCGCTACCACTTCCTTTGGGGAGAGCTTGACCAGACAACGCTCCCGCCACCGAGGGCATTTGTGTTAATGGCTGAGAACCCATACATGCTCGCTGAGAATGCCATCAACCTACCGATGCTCATCATTCACGGTGAGAATGACTTGCTCGTCCCGGTGGCAAACGCCATTCTCATGGCTAAACGCCTTTCAAGCTTTGGCTGCCCGACAACGGTCAATATACTTCACGGCGAATCGCATTGGATCTACTTTGACAGCTCGCTTTTTGAAAAGGTGTTTGACTGGTTCAAGGAGAAGCGCAGGCAGGCGATGCCAAAACGCATCATCTACCACACCTTCACAACGGCGTATAACAGGGCATATTGGGCGACCATTGATGAGCTTGAGGAGTGGTGCAAGCGCGCCACCGTGCGCGTTTCAGCGCTCCCAAACGGGACGATATATGTGAACACGAGGAATGTCGCAGCGCTGTCACTTGAACTTCATCCGCAACTCATTTCGCCGGCGAAGAAATTCAATCTCGTCTTGAACGGAGATTCCCTCACGCGGGGTGAGTTGACAAAGCCGATGAAGCTATCCATCAGGCTTCACAAATGCAGGGATGGATTGGCGAAGGTCAACAGCCTGTGCGGACCTGTCTGGCATTCATACATGCACAGGTTCATCATAGCGTATGGCACCTTGCTTGGTGATATAGCCAACAGCAAAGAGATGGCAAAGCAGCTTTCGGACGAGTGGATTGAGTTCTCTGATGGTGTTGCAACCGTGCTCAAAGATACCGAGGTCACAGAGAAACACATTGAGCAATACAACATTATCGCCGTTGGCGGACCGGACGAAAACCGCGTCGTCAAACTCGTTGCCGACAAGTTGCCGGTGCGCTTCCTTGAGAATGGCTATCACATAGGCGCTCACGAACTCACAACAAAAACGATCGGTAAGAGACTGGGACTTGTCCTCGCATATCCCAACCCGCTAAATCAAAGGCGATACATTCTCATCTACGACGGTGTGTTGTGGGGGAAAGGGCTACCAATAAATCACAAGTTTGACACCCTGCCGGATTTCGCCATCTTCACCGAGGAGCAAGAGACAGATGGCGCAAACGAGATTTTGTGCGCCGGCTTCTTTGACACCCATTGGCAAGTTGATGAAAAGCTCATATGGTGCAAGTTGGGCAAATGTCCATCCAAACCGACCCACTTTCAATCCCACTAATTTTCAACCCCGCTAATGGTGCAATTGCAACTTTTCCCTCACCCACCTCTCATCTTCAACATCCTCCGTTGGCTTGCAACTCCCCTCCGATTTAACTTGCCAAATTGCTTGTGCAAACCTCCACCCATAAGCCAAGCCCTGAGCGCCATAACTGTTGTGCCATTGTTCACAGCATAGCGTGGTATGCAGTATACATCCGTCGTGGGCTTAAATGGCTGTGGATCAATTTTAACCGCCCATTTATACCCAACAGCACGAGCTATTTCCATTGCAACAGCATCAACTACGCCACCTGTGTAGGCAAGCCCATTCACTCTCACGCCAAGGTTTTGCTCAAGCAAGCGCTTTGAGGTGGCGAACTCGTATACCAAGCGCTCACGATAACCATTCACACCGTATTGTTTCTTGAGCCGCTTGAGGTGATCTGGATGTGGGTGTGTGACAGTGTGCGATGCGACTTCAATTCTACCCGATTGGGTCATCTCGCGCAACTGCTCCCATGAAAGACCAAAACTGCCAATGGCATTTGTGTAAACGAAAAGCGTCGCCTTCGCACCATACTTTGAGAGCAGTGGATATGCAACCTTGTATGCCGAGCGAAACCCATCGTCTATCGTTATGACAACTGGGCGCTTTGGGATTGGTTTATTCCAACGACCTTGGATAAGGTCTACAGCTTCGCTCATAGTCAGGAATGTGAATCCGAGCGCATTCAACATTTGCAGCTGTGCCTCAAATCGTTTTGGCGGGGTTGCCCACCACCTGTGCTTTCCGCTATCACGAAAATCGTGGTAGCAAAGGATAGGGATGGCGTAGTCACTCGGCAATGACACCTTTTTTGGGATGCTTGGCTTTGTGGGAGCAATCGGCGTTGGGATGCTTTCCTGCTGAACCCCCACCCGATGACTCAAAAGTGCTGCCTTGCGATAGTTGATAATCGCAAGCGCAAGAATCGCTGACGCAATGACTGCTGCAACCAATGCACACACAAACTTTGATGGGCGCTTGCGCCTTCCACGCGGGTATGACGATGCGCTGCGATACATTGCTGACTGCTCCTCCTCGCGCATGCTGTAATGCACTCCCTACACATCTGCTGCACGAATTATAGCCTGAAAAAACAATTGAGAAAATGGAGCACAACACACGGGCAGGCTACTGCCTTGCATACATCATTTGCCCACCGCAGAAGTGCGCTATACTTGCGTGAGGTTATACCTGCATAGGAGAGGTTGCAAATAGCAGGAGGGGGGAGATTAGGATGCCTTATGTCATAACTGATGGCTGCACAAAATGCTTGACATGCGTTGAGGAGTGCCCTGTAAACTGCATCCATGAAGGAACCGATATGGTTTACATCAATCCGGATGAATGCACGGAGTGCGGCACATGCAATGAAGTTTGCCCACAAGACCCACGAGTGCCGCAACATGAGGATGATGTGCCAGATGACATGAGGCACTACATCCAAATGAACCGAGACTTCTTTGAACTCTCCGACGAGGAGTTTGAATCAAAGTATGGCAAGCCGAAGTAAGCGCCATTGCTGAGCTTGCAAAGTCACATTGGGTTGACGGGCACGGCGCCAGCCCCGATAGGGATGGCTCTTTCAATTGAGCGCTGTATGAACTGCTTGGCGTTTGCGATTGCCTGAAGCGGTGGAGCGCCAGCGGCAAGGTAAGCAGTTATCGCTGCCGAAAAGACGCATCCAGCGCCATGCAGCCTGCCCTTAAAGGCGCGCTCTGAACGAAGCTCAATGAAAGTAGCGCCATCGTAAACCAGGTCAACAGCTTCGCTCAATCCCAAGTGCCCGCCCTTGATCACAGATATTGATGCGCCGAGTTCGCGCAATGCCATTGCGGCATCCTTTGCGCTTTGAAGTGATGTCACTGCGATGCCAGTTAACGCCTCCGCTTCACGGGCGTTCGGCGTGACTATGGTAGCCAGCGGCAGCAGCTTGCGCTTCAGCACCTCAACACCATCCTCAGTTAGCAACCTTGCACCAGTTCCAGCAACGATGACGGGGTCAACGACGAGCGGTTGGAGGTTGTATTCTTTGACCTTCTCCGACACAACTTCAACGGTGCTCGCATTTGCCAACATGCCAGTTTTAACTGCGTTAACCTTTAAGTCACTCACCACCGCTTCAATTTGAGCGGCAACGAACTCGGGCGGGACATTGTGGATAGCTATTACGCCGAGCGTGTTTTGTGCCGTCAGCGCCGTTATGGCACATGTCCCAAAGACACCCAACGCCGAGAATGTTTTCAAGTCAGCCTGCACACCTGCGCCGCCGCTTGAATCCGAACCAGCTATGGTCAATGCGCAAGGGAGCGTTCCCATCCGCATCAGCTCGGTTGGAGATGAAGCGTTGGTTGAAGTGGCGTCATGCCGCCTTTGCATGAGCCCTCTCAAATTAATCTGCCGCTCAAAATACGCCGTATCTCCTCCGCCGTCACAGGAGCGACCCCGACTTTGCAGACTGCAGCAGCTGCAGCAGCATTTGCCAATTTCGCTGCCGCCACAAAATCGGCGCCGCAAACCAAAGCCAGCACTATCGCAGCAAGGTAGGTATCGCCGGCTCCGGCAACATCGTAGACCGTTACGCGATGTGAAGGTATATCGCAAATCCACCCACCGTCATCAAATAAGCTTGCGCCCTCCTCGCCACGCGTTATCACAAGCCACTTGACATTGAGCCTGCTCACAAGCAAACTCCCAATGCGCTTATAGTCATCAATTGGCTCACCGTTGAGCATGGCTGACTCCCTTGCCTCAGCCCTGTTGAAGCTCAGAAGATCAAACCCAGCAAACGAAGCTATGTTGCGTGGCTTTGGACCGCCACACAGCAAAACTGCATCCCTCCTTGAAATCGCCTTAAGAGCGCTCATCAATCTCTCCGTCACCACGCCTTTTGCATAATCGGAGACTATGACGGCATCCACGCTCGTAATCAGAGGGGCAATGCGCTCAACAAGCGTGTCACAGGTTGATTCACCTATTGGTGTTCTGACCTCATGATCAATCCGAACAAGCTGCTGTTTGTGAGCGATGATGCGCGTCTTGAGTGTTGTCGGGCGAGAGCTATCCACCACGATGGCTTGTGTATCCGCACCAATTGACTCAAGGACGCAAATCAACTCCTGCCCTGCGAGATCCTCACCGACAACGCCTGACACAAAAACATGTGCCCCTAATGAGCGCAGATTGCAAACTACATTCCCAGCCCCGCCGGGTCCCACCTTGCGCTCACGGCGCAATAGGACCGGCACAGGCGCCTCAGGAGACAAGCGCTCGGCATCACCGATGATGTATTCGTCAAGCATCAAGTCGCCCACAACGAGTATTTTCGCCTCATGGAATCGCCTTAGCAGTGGTTCAACCTCTTTCAAGGTCAACATAGGCTCACTCAACGCAAATCACCCACTGCCCAGCCCTCGGTTGCTGAGGACTTGGGTTAAACTTGAGTTGATAGCTTGAGCAGCACCGCTTATCTGCTACTGCTGTATAAGTGGGCATTCCACTGGTAGCCCGGAAATCACATCGCCCTTTGCGCCCTCAATCAAAATGCGCTCAACCGCTGAAGAGGTAGCCACTGCGCAGAACTGACCGCACATGCTGCATACGCCCCTGATGGCATCGCTCATGTCGGCTCTGTATTCCCTCGCCCTATCGCCATCCACCGCTAACTCATACATCCTCTCCCAATCAAGCTCCTTCCTCGCCCTTGACATTTGCTTATCCCATTGGAGCGCCCCTTTAATGCCCCTTGCTATGTCAGCGGAGTGAGCTGCAATTCGGCTCGCTATTATGCCAATGCGCACATCCTCAGGTGATGGCAACCTCAAATGCTCCGCAGGCGTGACATAGCAAAGGAAGTCAGCACCAGCCATCGCTGCAATGGCACCACCAATTGCAGCAGCAATGTGGTCATAGCCGGCTGCCACATCGCATGTCAACGGACCGAGCAAGTAAATTGGCGCGCCGTGACAGAGCGCCTTCATCATCTTCACATGAGCTTCAACATGGTGCATCGGGACATGCCCCGGACCCTCAATCATGACTTGCACATTTGCCTCCCACGCGCGCCGCGTCAATTCACCGAGCACTGATGTCTCATACCATTGGGCGGAGTCACCGGCATCGGCTATTGCTCCGGGGCGCATCCCATCTCCCAAGCTCAAAGTCACATCATACCGGCTCGCTATCTCAAGCAGCCTGTCAAAGTGCTCATACAGCGGATTCTCCGCGTTGTTAGCCACCATCCACATCGCGAGCAAACTGCCGCCCCTGCTCACGATTCCACCGATGCGCCTTGAGCGCTTAAACAGCTCAAGTGCATGCCTTGTGACACCGCAGTGGACTGTCATGAAGTCAACGCCCTGTTTCGCCTGCCGTTCAATAACTTCAAAAAGATGCTCCCTCTCCATTGCGCTTATCGGCTTGCGCTCGTTGAGCAACTCCTGTGCGACTTGATATATTGGGACTGTGCCAAGTGGCTTACGCCAGCGCTTGAGAATTTCCATCCGTATCTCATTCAAGTTCCCGCCAGTGCTCAAATCCATAACTGTGTCAGCGCCATAGCGAATGCACATCTCAAGCTTCGCAAGTTCCTCATTTAAATCAGCGTGCATCGGTGATGTCCCAATGTTGGCATTCACCTTCACGCGCAAGCCCTCGCCTATGCCGATCGGCTCAGGCATGTGAACTTTGTTGCACGGTATCACCACCCTGCCATTGGCAACCTGCTCACGCAGCCACTCAACATCTACACATTCATCCTCAGCCACTTTTTTCATCTGCTCCGTGATAATGCCTTTCCTTGCTGCTTCCATCTGAGTCATGCTTGTTCACCTTCACCAGCGCTTTCATCCTTAGCCTCGGTTGACTCGCCCTCCCTTTCCTTTATGCGGCGTTGCTGTGAGCGTTTTCCGGTGATCAACTCGGCATCGCCCCTTCTCGCTTGCTCCTCGTCGCCCCATTTCAAAAGCTTTTCCTTGCCGAGCAAAAGGTCGGAGCGCGAGTAACCGCCAAACTGCCAAATGTGACTGTGGATTAGCGATGGCGTTGGACAGGCTTCAACGCAGAGCCCGCAGAAGCTGCACAGGCTCAAATCAACGATGAACTTAATCGGGTAGCGCCCACGGTGCCCTTCTCGCCTTTCAACTTCAATGTAGATGCAATGGTCCGGACAAGCGCGCACGCACCCCATGCATCCGATGCAATTCTCCTCACCAGTTTGAAGGTCCGTGGTGAGCACGATTATCCCACGATACCTGTCGGCTATTTTCCTTGCGCCCCACTTTTCGGTTATCGTCATTGCCCGCCTCATGATGACTGTGCTAAGGAAATTTTTGGCGGTCACCTTAAGCCCCTTCATAAGCCCAGCAGTTGTCCTCACGAAGTTGCTGGCGAGCGCCATCAAAAATCACCATCACTTGTCCGTGTGCTTCGCTATGAGTGACATGAGCTTCTCCTTTTGTTCCTTTGGCATGCGTCTGACTTCGCCACGAAGTATCTTATCCTGAAGCATCTTCACTCCCCAAAGCAATTGCTCGGGCGTTGGTGGACAACCCGGAACATACACATCCACCGGGATGATTTTGTCCACACCATTTAACACGCTATACGAATCGTAGAATGGACCGCCGCCAATTGCGCAAGCGCCCATCGCTATTACCCACCTTGGCTCCGCCATCTGCTCATAGAGCACCCTTATTCTCGGAGCCATCTTGTATGTGACCGTTCCGGCAATTATCATCAAATCCGATTGCCTCGGAGTCGCCCTCGGCATCATGCCATACCTGTCAAAGTCGTATCTCGGTCCGATCGTGTGCATCATCTCAATAGCACAGCATGCCAATCCGAATGTCATATACCAGAGCGAATTCTTGCGAGCCACATCAATCAGCCTCGCAACGCCAACACCCCTTAGGAAATCCTCAAGCCACTCCTTGAACGCGTTGAGGCGAGTTGTGAGAATATCAATTTTCCCTCCCACACCAGGACAGCCAATGGCACATGTAAGGCTATCACTGTCAAACATTGAGTTCGTCTCACGCTTACCCTCATGCATACGGTCCTATCTCCCTTCATCGCATGAGCGCTTGATTAAACGCAAAGGTTGAAGGGCATACACACTCAACCCTTAGTATGGCGCAGGGAGTATTTCATGAGGATGAAGAGAGCGTTAAAGCGAATGGCTCAATGCCGCAATGCGCAATCGGTGCGAAAAACACGCCGTCATTCGTGATCCTTTCGGGTTAGCGCCTCCACTGCAGTGCCGGGACAAACTTCGCCTCCTGTGCTTCAAATCCGAATGCCACTTTGCACGAGCATCACAGAAGACGGCATTTTGAATGCTCAAGAAAACTTGAACACGCACATCAAGTTATCACAGGCGATGAAAGCTCTTCTTCAGTTCTGAGTTTGTGAGTGGCAGCGAGGCATTTATCGCCAGCGCCCTCAACGGCATTCAGCACGCACATTGTTCACCCAATTGGGATCCCTACAAATTGTTCCCGCAGCAGCCCTGCTGAACTCCCACATGCATACTGGCTGGTAGGTATGTGTCCATTTCATGATCTTCACATGCCCATCAGCGAAGAGGAAGTTGCCGTAGCCATTGTGGTCACAGCGCGCATTGCCGCTACACCATGCACAGTGGTCTATGCAGGTTGTATGTGTCTCTACGATCATCAAAACATTCGCCGGCGACTTTATCATTGACTGGTGCGGTGGACGAGCTCCCCATCCGTATGAGAAGTTGTCGGTTGCAGGGTTATCGCCACTCGCAGTTGCCCATGCATAAGACCTGTCAAGGTATGGCGATTCAATACTTTGGGTGGCGCAAGTTATGCAATCACCGCAATAGGGATTGTTAATGTAGGGGCTTGATGGACATGTGAAGATTTTGTCATTCTTCACATAGGGCATTATCTCCGACTTCCATGTCCAGAGCTTGCCAATAGTCGGGTCATATCCGCGCACAACCGGAAAGAACTCATCGTAGTCCTGACAATACTGCAAAATGCCCAGCCCGATTTGCTTCAAGTTGCTTTGGCATGATGCGCTTCTCGCTTTTTCCCTCGCCCTCGCAAACACGGGGAACAGTATCGCTGCCAAGATGGCGATTATCGCTATCACCACCAGCAGCTCTATCAGCGTAAAACCTCTCCACCTCAACCTAAGCATTCCAGCTGCTCGCTTCATTTCGCACCCCTCCTTTGAGTTTAAAAACATCGTGTGGAGATTGTAGGGCGGACGATAGTCCGCCTCACATCGTTCCTCAGTCGTGAACTCGGAAACTGCCCCTGTGAACTTTCACTGCATCACCTCCTTCGGTGTGAGATTGACCCCATTCAGAAAACCCAACTCCCACAACCCAACTTTGGCACGGCGCAATTTGATTGTAAAGTCTCACATTGCAATCTCGTCAAACGACATCAATTGAGCAATGCATTGTTCGTAGTAAGCCACGGGCATTGTTCGTAGTAAGCCATGAAGCAATAGCGGAGTGGCGTTCATCATGACATCGTTCGTAGTAAGCCACGAAGCGTAAGCGAAGTGGCGTCCATCATGGCATTGTTCGTAGTAAGCCACGAAGCGTTAGCGAAGTGGCGTTCATCATGGCATCGTTGACGGCACTTCACTTCGTTTCGTGCCTTACTACGAACCTCGTTGGTGGCGCTACACTTCGTTTGGTGTCTTACTACGAACTTCTGGTAGCGTTCATCACCCCATTCACACCTCCTTTGCCACTTCGGCGCACGCCGCTAAATTGAAGCTACTCTCACTGATGGCGTTATGTAGCGCGATCCATAATGCAATCAAGGGGGTGATTGCATGGTCCGCACTGAAGACATACTCAGCACGATACGGATGATACATGAGGAGAATTTTGATGTGCGCACTGTCACAGTTGGAATAAGCTTGCTTGGCTGCTACTCCGACGACATCAATATCTTGTGCAAGCGCATACGGTCAAGGTTGCTTGAGCGCGCAAGTAAGCTGCACTCGGCATGTGAAGCGCTTGAGGTCAAGTATGGTGTGCCAATTGTGCATCGGAGAATAGCTGTCACTCCAATAAGCATCATAGCCTCCGGGCATGGTCTTGACGGCTTCATCAAGGTGGCAAAGACGCTTGATGAAACAGCGCGTGAACTTGGCGTTGATTTGATTGGCGGCTACACGGCTCTTGTTCACAAAGGCATGACCGAAGATGATGAAACGCTCATACGCTCACTCCCAGAAGCCCTAAGCACAACTGAGCGCTTATGCGCATCTGTAAATGCAGCCTCTACGAACACCGGGATAAACATGGATGCAGTTTTGCTCATCAGCGAGATGCTGCTTCAAGTTGCGCAACGCACTGCTCACCTTAACGGTTTTGGGTGTGCGAAGTTCGTTGTGTTTGCGAATGCTCCTGAAGACAACCCATTCATGGCTGGCGCATTCAACGGAATTGGGGAAGCAGATTGCGCTGTCAATGTGGGCGTTAGCGGTCCGGGCGTGGTTAAAGGAGCAATTGAGCGCGCAAAGGAGATGAAGCCGAAGTTGACATTGAACGATGTCGCCGAGGTGATAAAGACGACGGCATTCAGGCTGACTCGCATCGGCGAGCTAATCGGCAGGGAGATTGCGCAGGCAATTGGCGCCAAGTTCGGCATAGTTGACTTGTCGCTTGCACCAACACCGAGAGTTGGGGACAGCGTTGGCGAGATACTTCAGGCTATGGGGATTAAGCATGTTGGTGCGCCTGGTTCAACAGCAGCATTAGCGCTGCTAAATGATGCCGTTAAGAAGGGCGGTTTATTTGCCTCATCAGCGGTCGGAGGTTTATCTGGGGCATTCATACCAGTTGCGGAGGACAGCGGATTGTCGCACGCTGCAGAGATGGGCTATTTGACGATTGAAAAACTTGAAGCGATGACGAGCGTATGTTCTGTCGGGCTTGATATGATTGCGATACCGGGGGATGTTGATACTGAGACAATCGCCTCATTGATAGCGGATGAGCTTGCCATTGGTGTGTTCAATCACAAGACAACCGCTGTGAGGGTTATTCCGGTCCCGGGAAAGCGCGCCGGTGAGAAAGTCAAATTTGGCGGGCTGTTTGGCGAGACCGTTGTCATGGAAATACGAAATGTCGGCTGCAGCAGCGAATTCGTCAGAATGGGTGGGCGAATACCAGCACCATTAACAAGCCTGAGGAACTGACCATGAGCCTGTTGGTGGCTTTAGCTGTAATCATTCAGAGGGCGGCTCTCCGGAGCCGCCGAAGAGAACGGCGCTTCGGGAGAAGCGCCCTCCGAAAGAAGATGCAGAAGATGCAATTAAAGCGTTGGCGCTGCCAGCGAGCGCAAGTCGTGCGTCACCTTAAACAAGTTCTCGTGCTGAAAATGCGCCGACAGCCCAATTGAGCGTCCAAGCTCTTCAAGGTCATGTTTTAGCTCCCTTGGGTCAAGTTCCGGCGGGACTGAGAGTTCAAGCACCATCATAAAACCGCCATCACTGGTCCTTCCATAGAGGTCAGTGATATTGATGCCCCTTGATGCGAGATATGAAGCCATGCGATAAATTATGCCGGGCTGGTCGTTACCATACACCGTGAGTATGAAGCGGTCATAGTTTTCCGGTGTCGCGCTTAATGGCTCACTTGGGTGGCGCAATGCTGCCGTGACATGCAACTCACCTGGAATACCTGTTGACTCAATCGCCCTCACAACTTCTTCAAGCGGCGGCTGCGGCTCTGGGAAGGTGACACACACAATGACGGTGAAGTAACCTCTCACGACTGTTTGGCTCAATTCCTCTATGTTGCCACCAAGCTCATAGATTGCCTTCCCGATGCCGGCGATTATCCCCGGTCTATCACGAGCCATCACGCTGATGATGTATTCGGGGAGCTGTCCTGCCATGCTAATCACCACTCTACACAAGTTCCCAACTTCGTCCCTTGATTATGAGCGCCTCTTTCCCTTCATGCTCATCAAAAGTTTTTTCGGCTTCGGCGACATCCTCAAAGAAGCCGACGATGTGCACCGCACCAAAGGCATCGCCTGCCTTCACCTTCAAGCCGCCAATTTCTTGAATCATGCACACATAGCCACGCTGATGGCACCATGCCTCATAAACCATTGATGGCTTTAAGCACATCCCAAGCAGCCAAATGTCGTCTCTCAACTGCGCGCCGCGAATGAAACGCCTTGGCACCTTCCCATCCTCACGCCGATAGAGGTATCGTTCATGCGGTGGGAAGTCCTCAAAGAATACCTCAGCCGGTATGAAGCCGTGATAGCTGAGGTAGATTTGCCTGAATGTATCTCCGCGATTGTGCCTTATGTGGCATGGCATGTCCATGCGCAAGAGGAGACAATCAACATCGTTTGCGCTCCTTACGACATCATACGAGACAAACCAACGAACGCCTTCCGGGAAGACAAGCCACTGCTCCCATCTTGAGCCCGGCTTATACGGTGGGCGCGCAACGCTCCAAGTGAACCATTGATGCACTGCAACAAAGCCGTCACCCTCAACAATCTCAAACGGGAGCTCTTTTGCTTGCGTGCATATCTGCGGCAGCTCAACATAGCGCTTTGGTATATTGCCATGAATTGCATCACCCCAGTGGTAGCGCAACTCCTTTGGCGTCTCTTCAGTGTCAGCGCCGGGCTCAAGTAGGAAATCAACGATGACCAAACCAAACCCAACATCCCTTGCACCTGTCGCCTTGTCAATGAAACTGCCACCCATAACCCCGGTGACATAGCCCTTCGTTTGAACGGCTGCACAATAGCGCTCTGTTTCAATGCGCACTAATGAGCCATCAATCCATGCCCTCGCCACCCATCGCACCTCCGCATGGCATTCAAGCGAGCGCCAAGGCTTTTCACACCGGCTTGACTGTCTCTGTTGCCTCGTCAAACTCCATTGTGCGCCCCTCAAGGTATGAGCGTATGCCCATGTGAATTGCGGTCATGACATAGTAACCCAACAAGGCATTGCTCCTTGGCTGCTGGCGCGTTCGTATGCAATTCAAGAAATCACGCCAATGCTCCTCAAGGGATGCACCACGAGTGCGCGCAATCTCCTTCCTTGGCTGGTCACCTACGACTTCGCGCTGCGGATGTATCACAGCCCCCGGACCTTCAAAGGTGAGCGTCGCCTTGCTACCACGAATGAGCATCGGCATGCCAAAGTTGTTACCCAAGCACGCAACGAGCAAGACGGAAGGACCATTTGGGTATTCAACGAGCATTTGAAATATGTCGGGCACCTCCCACCTGCCCTTGTGCTCAGGCACATACAAGCCACCGGAAGCTGTTACGCGCTTTGGGAACTTCAATCCCATTGCCCTAACAAGTGGCGTAAGTATGTGCGGAAACCAATCGGTAGCCAAACCGCCCGAGTAGTCCCAGAAGATGCGAAATGCAAAGAACCTGCTTGGCTCCCATGGGCGCTTTGGAGCAAGCCCAAATTGCCAACCAAGCCACATGTCCCAATCAAGATTTTCACCGGGCTTTGCATCCGGGTCAATGTCCTTCTCACATCCGCAAAGGACACTCCAATGCCCGGTGCGCATATCAGCGGCTTGTGCATGAATGAGTGTTCCAATCTCTCCGGCGCTTATCGCTTCAGCAACCTGCTCCCAAATGCTGTCGGACATGCCTTGAGTTCCAACTTGAAGGACTCGCTTTGTCTTCTGCAGCGTCTCAACGATGCGCTTTGGCTCATCAAATCTTTTCCAGTATGTCATTGGCTTCTCGCAGTAAACATCCTTACCAGCCTCCATTGCATCAATGGCTATCTTGGCATGCCAGTGATCCGGGGTCGCAATGCAAACCGCATCCACTGCCTTGTCCTCAAGCAGCTTACGATAGTCCATGTATGGCGTTGCGCCAGTCGCCTTCGCCACACCATCAAGGCGCTTGCGCCATACATCGCAAACGGCAACAAGCTCAACTGCCTCACCCTTTTCTTTTAGCCTCCTCACCGTGCCAATGTGACCGCCACCCATACCACCACAACCGATAATGCCGACACCGATCTTTTCATTTGCGCCATAGACGGATTTGCTGAGTATCGTCAAAGAAGCGAATGCAGCCGCATCGCTCAGGAATTGCCTTCTCGTCTGCCTCATGTGCATCCCCTCCTCTGCAGGCGTTTTGAGAGACAACTTCGGCGTGCCACTATGGCGAAAATGCTTCACTTCACCGATGCATCTGAGTGCTCAAAACGATTGTAGCGCTTTTGAGAACGAAAAGGCAATTGCAACTGAAAGCGCCTTGAAGCCTTTGGGCTATTATGCCTCGGGACAGTTATGCCTGTGGCGCTAACCTACTCTTCTCTCCGTGACATTTCGTATCATCCATGTCCCGACAAAGAAGTAGACAACGCACATTGCAAAGACGAGCCTCCAGCCAATTCCCCTGCCAAAGAACTGATTGCCAAGATCCCCAACAAAGCCGCCAATGAAGCTGGACACAGCCTGCGGCAAAGTGAAAGCAATGTGAAACACAGCCATAAACTTTGCAGCCCATTCCTTTGGCACCAAGTTGCATGCGAGTGCCCAATCAACAGCACTAAATGCACCAAAGCCCATCCCGAGGATGATTGCCGCAGCCATCGCTGTAAACTTTGAATTTGCGCAAATGAAGATTACCCCGCCAAGCATCGCCACTGAGCATGCAGCGAATATGATCAGCCTCTTGCTGTATCTATCGGCGAGTTTTCCGGCTGGCAAGATTGAGATGGCGCTCCCGATTATGGCACAAATGCCGACTGTAGCAGTATCAACGACAACTTTATCGCTTCGGAGCGTGTCACGAACATACCACCTGAGGAAGGGTATTGAGCCATAAACCCCCATTTGAATTGCGAAGCGGGAAGCAAATAGCCACATAAAGCTGCAATGCTCAACCACATCCTTGAAGTTCATCGCTGAGAGGATTTGCCAAGGTGATTTTGCCATCATTGAGCCAGCTGACGGCGGTGGCTCCTTGATCAAAACTGCCGTCAAAATTGCCACAATGAACAAAAACAGCCACGAGCCAAAAACTGTGGCTGATAATGCTATCTCCACAGCTGGCTTTGGGACCCTGCCAAGAACAGCAATGCAAATAGCCATCCCAGCAAGGTTGCCAATCAATGCCCACATCGCCATATATGCCGATGCAATTCCATGCTTGCCATCGGGTAAGGTATCGGGGATCAATGCTTGAAAAGATGCGGCAGCGCAGTTTATCAGAAACTGCAAGAGTGCAAAGTTTAGCACCAATGCATCAAACCTTTTGGTGTGGAGAAAGAAATGGACCGGAAAGAAGGCTAACGAAGTCCCAATCACCAGTGGCAATCGCCTTCGGAAACCAGTCCACCACAACGCATCGCTTATCGGACCGACTACAAGCTGCGTCACAGTTGAGACGAATGCGCCAACAAAGTTCAACCACCCAAGCGCTCTCCCTGCAACCGCTTGCTCAACCAGCCCCTCAATCCGCATTTGCAGCCCATGAATGAGCAAAATTCCCCAAAAAATGTTGAATGGCAGCCACCAAAGTGTGGCTCCAAGCAGCGCCCTCAATGTCGGCTCGTGCCATATGTTTCCCATTTGCCCATTCGGCACATGAAATCCCTACTCCTTCACAATCACGATTTCATCCCCGATTCCTCCGGCTCTTTCCACTGCAAACTTGGCATCCTTTGGTATTGGCGGGTGCGGTCCACCCTTGACATAAACTGGTGGCTCAACATCCAGACGCACGCCTTGCTCAATTAACCTTGCCCGCAAAACTTTGGCATCAAGCTGCCTTGGCGTCACATTTTTCTGGATTGAAAGCGCTGCAGCTGTCCCAGCAGCTTGCCCCATAGTCATACATGTGAAAATCAATCTTGCCCCAGATTGAGCCTCAAATGTCGCAGAAAGACACCTCCCAGCCACAAGCAAATTCTCCACATTCAATGGAACTAAGCATCGGTATGGAATTTCGTAGTATTCGCCCGGCTTTAGATAAGCATCATACATTCCGGGCTTGTCCTCACTCGGAAAGCATACAGCTGGCTCTTTCGGCTCCTTCAGGTGAATGTGCTTAATATGCGGCAAATCTGTCGGATTGTGGATGTCAAATCCGTGAGTGTCACGGGCAATTGCATCATCAAATTTCCTCGCAAGCACAATATCTTCACCAGTCAAAACATATTCCCCGATGATGCGCCTTGAGTCACGAATTCCAAGCAGCGGCGCGCTGTATACGAGCCAACTGCCTTCAAAGCCGGGCACATATTTCCTGTAAAATTCCACCATTTCACGGATTTGCCTCCTCTGCTCTATCGCAATCCTCGTCAAGTCATCGGCATCCACAGTGCGGCAATTTCGGCTATGCGCTGTGCAAACATAGATTTCGCACCCTTCGGGCTGCCTGCCCGGAAAAGGTCCAAGGTAGCCAGTCTCTACAAGCTTTGATAAAACGCCCTCTTCCACAGCCTTATAGGCAATTTCCTGCAAGTAGTTATACCAGCGCTTGACGGAGCTCTGGAACCTTTGCCAGTCAACATTGGCAAGGATGAAATCCAACGAAACAGCTTGATTATAGCCACCTGCTTCATCCCAACCCACTTCATACGGTGCTCCAGCATACGCTGCCACATCACCGTCCCCTGAGCAATCTATGACTCTTTCCGCTAAAATAGCCTGTGTCCCGGATTTGTTGTGGGCAATTACGCCCTTTATAGCCCCATCCTCAACTATGCTATCAATCGCGATTGTGCCGTATAGGACGCGAGCGCCAGATTCTATGAGCATTTCCTCAAGGACATGCTTCGTTTTTTCCGGGTCCGCAATTCGCCTCGGGCTAACGGCACCTACTTCTGCTAATCTCCCAAGCAACTCATTCCCGATACCCTCAGGATAACCAGCCAAATAGCACACATAGCCAAGGGTTACCAATCCGCCAAGTGCAAATTGACCCTCAATGAGCAGTGTATTCATGCCATTTCTTGCCGAAGCAATTGCCGCAGCCACCCCTGCAGGACCACCACCGACAACCAAAACATCCACCTTCTCCCTAACTGGCACATCCTTAACCCATTTGAGCGAGCCACTCATCCGACTCACCTCCTCAATTAAGATGCACCTCTTCAGTCATCACCTATCCCTTGCCTTCATTGTAGCACCATAGCCACAGGTTACTCAACGCAGCATTGCAAGGCAAAAACCCCTATTGAATTTCCACCGTCACAAGGAAAATTTCGTCGCCACGAAAAGCCAATGCGTGAAGTTCTCTTGGGCTATCAAAGACCAATTTGCTACCACGCAGGAAACCGTCATATTCCTTCCCTTCTTCTCCGTCCAAGACTACAAACCGCTTTCCACCACGAAATGCCACATAAGCGAGCCTTTTGCTATCTGGACTGAAAACAAGACTGCCTGCACCAATTCCGTCATATTCCTTCCCTTCTTCTCCGTCCAAGACTACAAACCGCTTTCCACCACGCCTTGCCACATATGCGAACCTTTTGCTATCTGGACTGAAAACAAGACTGCCTGCACCAATTCCGTCATATTCCTTCCCTTCTTTTCCGTCCAAGACTACAAACTGCTTTCCACCACGCCCTGCCCCATATGCGAACCTTTTGCTATCTGGACTGAAAACAAGAGTGCCTTCAACAATTCCGTCATATTCCTTCCCTTCTTTTCCGTCCAAGACTACAAACCACTTTCCACCACGCCCTGCCCCATATGCGAACCTTTTGCTATCTGGACTGAAAACAAGACTGCCTTCAACAATTCCGTCATATTCCTTCCCTTCTTCTCCGTCCAAGACTACAAACACCTTAAACACTTTAAACACCATAAATACCTTTCCACCACGCCTTGCCACATATGCGAACCTTTTGCTATCTGGACTGAAAACAAGACTGCCTGCACCAATTCCGTCATATTCCTTCCCTTTGACTCCGTCCAACACTACAAACTGCTTTCCACCACGAAATGCCACATAAGCGAACCTTTTGCTATCCGGACTGATGGTAAGGGTTTCAGCAACGATGCCGGGATGTATCTTACCACGGGAAGTCTCCTTTATCACCAGTTTCTTCATCCTTCCTTGCCTCCTTTTTGGTGAATTTCATCTCCATTTCCACTGACAAACCAATTGCATCCACAACTCTCTTGATGCAACTTTACCACCTTGAGCGTAGGGATGGCTGTTAAGCCACCCGTAGGGGCGCATGAAATGCGCCCGAAAAGGCGGGCGTGTTTCACACGCCTCTACAATCCGACCATAATGGGTCATCGTCTGTAGGAGGGGCTTTAGCCACGAAGATTTTCAGGGCGCATGAAATGCACCAAAAACGGGCAGATTTCATCTGCCCCTACAACATGGGATTTTTTCGCAGCTAAAGCCGCCCCTGCATTGTGGTAGCACGAAAAGACCGACTTGTCAAGAGGGGCTTTAGCCACGACGACCATTTCGTTTGCGGCTGAAGCCGCTCCTACAAGTCGCCTCAATCGCTTACCCATTTGAGCGAGCCATTCATCCGACTCACCCCCATCCAATAGTTTTCGGGCAGGCTTTGCCTGCCCATGCATCGCCTTAATCGCTTTGAATCATCAAAACGAAGTCTCTCCTCAATTCTGGCAGCTTTAAACCCAACCGCCCTTGTTGGCTCATTGCCCTCCATTCTTGTAGCATCTTGCCTTCCCATGTATCCCACTGAAAAATTCGGCAACTCCCATCCTTCAACCCCAGAATCTCAAATTGGATGTTCCTGAGCGCCTCCCTTAGCCCACCTTGTTCCTTTTCAACACGAAAATTGCTGTGTTGGTTGTGAACCCAAATGAGCGCCATCGTGTCGGTTTGGATGCCCACAATGTCAACCTCAGCGTAGCGGCGGTCGCGGTAGGGTGAAAACCGAATATGCGGGATGGTGCACCAATCGGCGCCTTGATTGTCAAGTTCAATTGTGTGCTTGCCTTTTGGGATAGGCACAACGAACTCGCGCTCATAAATGTAGTCCCACTTCTTCCAAGTTTCATCCCAGCGCCGATTTTTGTAACTGCCTTCTCGGTAAGTTCGCCCTCGTTCGTCCTTTCGCTCTTCGCCTTCGGGCAAAACTTGCCTCCACACTTCACTGCCATCAATGCGGACAATCAGCACCGCATTTGAAGAAACCGTGCCGATATGCAAAGCCATCACGCCATCTTGCGGGAAGTCAACGATGAATTTCGGTGGGCGGTAAAGGTCTGGCTTGCTCGGCGAAAACAGGAAAACACTCGTTTCACCGTTGCTTTCAACTTTGCCGTTTCTGTGCACTACGAAAGTATCCCCCGTCGGACGCTGCCAACCCAGAGTTGGGGTGAAGAACAAATCGCCAAAAGGTGGTTCTGGCGAAGTTTCAAGTATCGGGTCAGTGTGCTGCAAAGGTCGCCAATTCTGAAGCCAAGCCTTGCCAACTAACTTGACAAAATCTGCGATTGGGCGAAAGTGATGCCACAAGTTCAATCGGTCAATGTAGTTGTCCCAATACCAAACGCAAGCGGTTCCCATCCCGCCACTCATTAATGATGCCCATACGCCATTGTGCCAATGCAGGGCATTGCCTTTCGGGTCATATGTCAAGTCACTCGTTCGCCAGTCAATTCCGAATTCGCCAAGCAAAAAGGGCTTGCGGTAGCGCTGCAGGTGGAAACGATGGATATTGACAATTGTTGTCACACAATCCCGTTGGCTTCCGTCGCCATACCAATGTGTCTGCGCAAAATCCATTTCGGGCAACTGCCAAACAGCATCATCGCCGTAGGTGGTCGTTAGCAAGTGACCGTAAATGTCAATGCTGCGGGCAAATTGAGCCATCTCTTTAACCCAATCCGCTGGTGCGTGAACTTCGTTCCAAAACTCAAATGCGAGCACATTTGGGCTGTGGGCGTAGCGGGCGATGATGTAACGAAGTCGTTGCTTGTAAAATCGGCGCGCTTCGGGGTTCGTCCAAAAGTCTGCAGGCTTATCGCATGGACCGCCGTTTTTGCGGTTGTATGGGTTTTTGTCCCATGCCTGTTCGCCGAAGTAAAGTTGCCTGTCAGCCAACTCGCCGTGATAACCCAAACAAAGCATCAGGTAAATGCCGTTGCGTTCAGCGATGCGAATCAGTTCGTCAATTCGCCAAGCATTGTCAAGAGCATATTTGCCCAAGCCAAGATACATCCCACTTCCGTCTCCGGGCATCCACTCCAAACCCATGTTCCAACGGACGAGCCAAATTCGCGCGAAGTTTGCACCGTTTTGACGCATTGCCGAAAACCATCGTTCATAAGCGCTCAAGTTGTTGCCCGACCAGCAGACATTCAAACCGACAGGCACAAAAGGCGTTCCGTCATCAAATTGCAAGTGCCAAAACTTGCCTCGCCGAACAAAACCTTTCGCCTGTGGGTTGGGCAAAACTCGCAGCGTGAACCAATCGGATGAAACTTGCTTTTTCTCCCCTTGGTTCGTAGTAAGGCACGAAACGAAGTGGAGTGCTGTCGCTTTTGAGTTCGTCCCATTATGCCACTCCGCTTTCGCTTCGTGGCTCACTACAAACTGAGTTGCAATAATGCGGGATGAAACTCGCTTTTCCTCCCCTTGGTTCGTAGTAAGGCACGAAACGAAGTGGAGTGCCGTTGCTTTTGGGTTCGTCCCATTACGCCACTCCGCTTTCGCTTCGTGGCTCACTACAAACTGAGTTGCGACAATGCGGTATCGGTAAATTCCGACCTCCGTTGGCGTGAACCTGACGGCGAAATAAGGCTCACCAACTTTCCTCAAAACTTCCCGTGCACCTTGTCCCGTGTCCCTTTTCGCCCGTTCAAAGTCTTGCGTGAAAAATCCGGGCACTCGCAATTGCTTTCCGGAAGGCGAAACAATCTCCGCCTCAACGCTGATTTGCTCTGGGTCAAATGGATTGTCATAAGTTGCGTCAAGGTCAACCTTCACCTCAAGGGTTTCATAGCGGCGAAGCGATTTTGTGCTCGGCTTTACACTGTTCAACTTTAACGGCGCATGCTTTTGAAGCACGATGGTTCGTTGGCGCTGAATCGCTTCTTGCATTTGCCTCTCCCACCTAATTGCCTCGCTTTCGGTCAAAACTTGCAACCGCAATTTTGAAGTCACTTTCTCGCTGACACGCCATTTGCCACCAAGCAAATGAAGTTGCAACTCAAAAGCGTTGATGCCAAAGCGACGGTCATCTTGCAAATTGACGCCGACAAGGTTGCCTTCCCGAAAGTCAAAAAGCAGAGCATGACCTGACGGCAGAACCCACATGAGCCAAGACAAATTGCCCCTTGTCAGCAAATGGTAGCGTTCGGGCAACTTTTCGGGGAAAGTCCCGCTCAAAACCTCCATTGACAATTCATCAACGGCAATCCATTTTGCTTTGCCGGCGTTTCCTTCCGTCGGCAAAAGGCAGCGAAGCATCAGGGTTTCCAAGTTAAACTCGGTTTCCGAGCGGAACTCGTATGACAGCGAAAGTTCATTGCCTTTAACCGTTGCCCTTTGAATGAAAACAACCGAAACGCCGTTGCCGTGAAGCGAGCCCTTCCAAATCAAATCCCCGTTTCGCTGTTGGGTTGCCTTGACAGTTGATGGATTAAGTTGGTCAGCGTAACTGCCTTGCCAACCGGGCTTGATGATAACTGCACTCAAATTCTGTGCGAGAATTGCCCCGGAAATGTGGGCACTGCTGAGCGCGCCTGTCGGCGTAAAGTCCCAACTAACTTCCAACTGCCCACAGCTTAGCGAGCACAAAAACGCCAAAATTGTGGCAGAAGTTGGGATTGAAGCCCTCATCTTTGGTCACCACCATGGGGCAAGTTTTTCATTTACGACGGCTTAAAATTTGACTCCGCCATCACCGATTACATTCGCCCTTTCCATTTCTGCAATTTTAGCCTGCAGGAGTGGTTCAAGATTTAAGTCATCAATCAGCAAAATCCGTTCCCTAAGCATTGCCAGAAGCTGCTTATTTCCCTCCCCCAAATGGGTCAAAAACTCCGATAAAGCCCATCCTTTTGGCTCAATCCCTTCACATGCGTAGCGGTATAGCAACTTGAGGCGTTGCATGGGATGGTCGGGCAAATTTTCAGCCACGATGAACACATCAATGTCACTCCATGTTTTGAAAGTGCCTTTTGCCACCGAACCGAAAATCCACGCCGTCAATGAGCCCAAATTTTGGCGCAATTTTTCGGCAAATTTTTCGGCGGCTTTGATCAGCTCAGCCTGCTGAGCCTTCCTGCGCTTTAAAACCTCTTGCATGCGCGATAACCTCCCGAACAAATTCCAAAATTGTCCGGCATGAATCAATGGCTTCCTGCGACTCTTGAGCGCCATAAAACTCGTAAGGGCTTCCCGATGGGAAGGCATCAGCGTAGCGTGTCGGAATGTATTGGCGCTCCAAATTCCGACTGGCGAGCTTAACACTCTCAGGGATGGCTACTCCGAGCCTTTCCAAATCTGCAAGCAAGCGAGTCAATGCATGACCAAATGCGGGTTCACCCATTGCACGCAACAAACCTTTGACAGCAAATTGGGCAGCTTGCTCAGCCTTAAAACATGCCCAATTCCAAAAACCGCCTGCCGCATCATGCTCAGCACAGCGCAGAGTTTGCTCAGCTTGCTTGAACCAGCGCTCAAATTCCGCTTCATCAAGCAAAATTTATCGCCCCCAATCATCTTCCTCGGACTGGCACATACGGCTTGGCAGGTTCTCGGAATGGCTCATTTACCAACGAGCCGATAATATCGTCGGAAAGGTAAGCCAGCGAGAAGAAGTTGACACCCCTTGCGCCATATTTTCGGCAAATTTCAACTTGGCGCAGGACGAGTTCCGGCGGTCTCGGAATTGCCTTACCGCCTTCATCACGCATGTAAAGGCTCAATCCGGGGATTATTCTCGACAAATTTGGGTCAATTGTCCTGTATTCGTCTAAGGCGTCCGTCAACTCCCTGTCGGTCATCACATAAGCCATTGGCAACACATAGTCAATGAACTCCTCCTTGAGCCAACGAACCCAATCTTGGAAGACATTTCTGGCAGAGGCGATGCGATAAAAAACTGCGGCACTGATGGCAACATCCTGCCTGATTTTCTTGGCATTGGTGTAGACCTGACGGACGAGCTCGCTTACGCCGTCCATGCGATACCTCGCCCAATCTGACAAAATCCGTTCCATTTCTTCCCAAGAAATTGGCTTACCGCCGATTGGTATCAAGGCGTTCTCAGCTGCGGCTTCCAAAGTGTGAAAGCCACTGTAGTAAGGCGCAGTTGATGCAAAGCCAAGTAGCCTTTGAAGCTTCGGGTTTGAGATACTGAACACGGGTCCATCCACTACAATGAGCGCACCACCATCTTCCACAAATTGAGCAAGCCTTTCAACTGTTTCACCCGGGATTATGTAAGAATTTGCGAGAATTAACGCCCCTTCCTTCGGCAATTTTGTCAACTCCTCGTCTGACAAGATTTTTGGTTTGTAGCCCAAATTCACCATCCATCTCAAGTTTTCCTCAATCAAACTGCGACCATACTTGTCGGTGGTGGCTCGTGGCTGGTGGAGATAGACCGTTGAACCAGGTTTTATCCCATTCTTTTCCAAAAATCTCGCCAAGACCGTTTCAACAGCTGGTAGAGGCTCTCTTTGGGCATGCCAATTCAAAATGAGCACTTGACCTCTCCCAAACTCGTTTATTGCGATTGCAGCCGGCCCGCCCGAAACCTTTGCCAAAATTCTGGCAGAAGTTGGCTTATCAAGCGGGTTTCCGCTTATGCGAGCCGCCAGCGGAAAGGCATCGCGTGCAAGCGGTCTTAAATCATGCCCATAAAGCCCACGAAATTCTTTAACGCAGTGGTCGCAAAAGCACAACTGTGGTCCATTATAGCGGATGTAGTCAAAGTGAAGCCCATCAACAGGATACCGCCTTAACACCTCAAGCATTACTTGGGTTTGGAACTCCCTGACCTCAAGCTTCCCAAAGTCATACCACCAAGCAAAGCGCCCCGGAGCAGGTTGAAGGCGCCAGCCTGGATGCTTTGAAAACACATTCCCAAGATGGCTGACACCATAGCTGCCGTTGACAAACCAAGCGTGAATTTGAATCCCGCAAGCATGCGCTTTTTCAATTAGGTAACCAAGTGGGTCATAACCTTTCGGGATGTCGGCAGGCATCGGGCAGAGATCTGACCGATAGTAAGCAGTCCCACCCCAATACCAAACAAGCGCATACGCCACATTGATATTAGCCTTCGCCATGCGCTCAACAAAAAGTTCACACATCTCCGGCATTTTGAATTGTTCCGGATGAAGCCAAATGCCACGATGTTCAATTTGCTCCGGCATCGCCATTGAGGTCACCAAAGCAACTGCAAGTGCACCGGCGAATTTCTTCATCATACCTATTCACCCCGCCACGAGTTACATCCTATATGGCGAGCTTCTCAAGCAGGAATTATAGCACATCACTGGGTTCGCGAAGCGAACGATGAGAACAATGCTTTAGCACCGCTTTTTGGAACGGACGATGAATCCGATCGCGGTTTTGGTAGACCTTGAAATCGGGCATGCCTGCCAAAGCGCTGAATGCCGTCCCTCTACGATTGTTAAGGCTCCATTCCAAAGGCTGTTCGGCAACCCTTTCATGTCCGTTGGTGTCCAAAATGCATAGCAAGGCATCATTGTTACGCATTATTGCTACAATGCTCAAGTGGCGTTGCTGACAAATGAAGCAGGGGTTGATGGAGGGTGGTCATGATGGAAGCGGTGATGATGTGGATGGTGTTAGAGTTAGCGTTTGAGAGCAGGCGTGAGTATGCAAATCCGCTTTGGGATGTTGATGTTAATGTCATCTTCACATCCCCATCGGGAAGGAAACACGCCATTGATGCGTTTTGGGATGGCGGTAAAATTTGGCGTGTGCGCTTCAGCCCTGACGAGGTTGGCGAATGGAAATGGCACACGGAATGCTCTGACAGAGAAAATGATGGCTTGCACGGCAAGTCTGGCTCCTTCCAATGTATCCCCTACAAAGGCGACAATCCCCTCTACCTTCACGGTGCCATCAGGTTATCTCCGAATAGGCGTTTCTTTGTCCATGCAGATGGGACACCGTTTTTCTGGCTTGCCGACACCGCATGGAACGGCGTGTTGAAGGCAAAGTCCAACGATTGGGAGCGTTACTTGCAAACTCGCCGTGAGCAAGGTTTCACTGTCGTTCAATTCGTGAGCACGCATTGGCGTGCATTCCCACAAGATGAATTTGGCGAGACTGCATACACTGGCACACAGCGAATTCAAATCACCCCTGAGTTCTTTCGGCGGCTTGATGGCAAGGTCGCTGCAATCAACCGACACGGATTGGTTGCAGCTCCAGTCATCCTGTGGGCTTTAAGACCACCGTCACCTGTTGCGGTTTTGCCCGAAGAAGACTTGATTAAGCTTGCACGCTACATTGTTGCCCGTTGGGGTGCCTATCAAGTCATTTGGATTTTGGGTGGCGATGGTGACTATCGCGGTGAGAAGTCAGAGCGCTGGAAGCGAATTGGGCGCGCTGTATTTGGAGACAGACACGACCGCTTGGTGACGATGCATCCAGGTGGCATGCATTGGGTTGCAGATGAATTCCGCAACGAAGAATGGTTTGACTTCATCGGCTACCAAAGTGGGCATGGCGATGCCTTTGACAACATACTTTGGCTTGTCTTCGGTCCGCCAGCACAGGAGTGGTTAAAAGAGCCGCCAAGACCGATCATCAACCTTGAGCCCAACTATGAGGCTCACCTTGCATACCAATCACGGAAGCCTTTCACTGCCTTTCATGTGCGCAGGGCACTTTATTGGAGTTTGCTAATTGCTCCAACTGCTGGCGTCACTTACGGGAACCATGGAATTTGGTTTTGGGCTGAAAAGCCAGAAGTTCCAACTGACCACCCTAACAGCGGTGTAGCACCCGTCTGGCACGAAGCGGTGAGGAGTGAGGGCGCAGAATGCGTCAAGCACTTGAAAAACTTCTTCTCATCGCTGCAGTGGTGGAAGCTGCGACCAGCTCAAGAGATGCTCATCAACCAGCCTGCCACTGAGATTGCCTACAAGGATGGATTGCTCCTTTTGGGGCAGCCGCATAGATTTGTTGCTGCTGCAAGGGCTGAGGATGACACCTTTGCTGTCATCTACACACCTGAAGGTGGTGTGATATCACTTAGGAGCGAGCTTCTCAAGCGACCGGCAGTCGCAAGGTGGTTCAACCCGAGAAACGGTGAATGGTTGAATGCGACTGGCGTCTCCGAGCCAGTGATGGATTTCAAAACTCCAGACGCAAACGATTGGGTCCTCCTTATCGCCAGCAAGCATAAGGATTTGTAGGAGCAGCTTCAGCTGTGGCTAAATTTTTTCGCAATCTGGTGGGTTCTGCCTCAGCAGCTGCCCACGAGCGGAATTGAACGCTAAACTTGCGAGTTGGGATGATGGCAGATGAAAAGAAGGGAATTTTTGGAATCATCAATTGGACTGCTCATCGCATCCTTTGGATTTGCAAATCCTGCCGAGAATGTGGCACGAAAGCCAAGGCTTGGCATGAACCTTGCAGGCATAGCCGACTGGAATACCGAGCTCCCTTTCACCGATGTCTTTCGCATGTCGCGGCGTTGGATTAGCCAACGCAAAGGAGCAGGTTGGGGACAAGGTCCGAAACTTGAACTTGATGAACACGGTTGGGTCAAAAGGCTTGAACCCGACTGTTGGGCAGAAACCTTGATGTGCACAATTGAGGGTGGACATTACCCAAGCGGCGAATACACAGTGCTTTACGAAGGCGATGGCGAAATTGACTTTTGGAACGCCGCAAAAGTTGTCAAGAGGGAAAGGGGCAAAGTTGTCATCAAAGTTGATTCGTCAAAAGGCGCGATTTTCCTGCGCCTGCTTCACACTAACCCGCAAAACTATGTCCGCAACATTCAGGTCATCATGCCTAACTTCAAAGTGCCTGACCGAAAGACCCCATGTTGGCATCCGACTTTTCTGAACCGATGGCGAGGCATCGCTTGTTTCAGGTTCATGGATTGGATGGAAACGAACAACTCTCAAATTGTCCGTTGGGATGACAGACCGAAGGTTGAGGATGCGACTTTTTCGGCGAAAGGCGTCGCCCTTGAATGGATGATTGACCTTTGCAACAGGCTCAAAGCCGACGCATGGTTTTGCATGCCACACATGGCAGATGACGACTACATTTACAGGTTCGCAAAAACTGTCAAGGAGAAACTTGACCCGTCGCTGAAGGTTTATGTGGAATACTCCAACGAGGTTTGGAACGGTATGTTCGCGCAGCACAGATATGCGGCGGAACAAGGGCAAAAATTGGGGTTCGGCGAAAAGCCTTGGGAAGCAGCGTGGCGATACACCGCTTATCGCTCCGTCCAAATCTTCCGAATCTGGGAAGAGGTTTTCGGTGGCACAAAACGGCTCATCAGGGTGCTCCCGTCTCAAGCGGCGAACCCGTATGTCTCTGAGCAAATCCTTTCGTTCCGCGATGCCTACAAACATGCCGACGCCTTAGCCATCGCACCATACATCTCATTCAATGTCTCGCCGAAAGGAAATCCGCCCGCCGATGAAGTTGCGAATTGGAGTGTTGAGCAATTGCTTGACTATGTTGAAAAAGTTTCGCTGCCAAATTGCATTCGTTGGATGGAGGGGCAGAAAAAGGTTGCTGACAAGTATGGGTTGCTCCTTGTCGCTTACGAAGGCGGTCAGCACCTTGTAGGTGTTCACGGTGCAGAGAATAACGAGAAACTAACTCAACTGCTTATGAAAGCTAACGCTGACCCGAGGATGGGCGAGATTTATCGGCAATACCTGCAGGCGTGGGTGAGGGTCGGCGGTGACCTGTTCTGCCATTTCTCATCTGTGGGACGATGGAGCAAGTGGGGTTCTTGGGGCTTGGTGCAGTTCTATGATGACCCACCGACACCGAAATTCAGGGCTGTTATGGAGTGGGCGAAAAGTTTGGGGCAAGGAGTGAATATCTGAATGATAAGCCAACGACACTCGCATCGCACTCCAACGCTTGTCCACCAATCAAGAGGGGCAAAATTACGAGGTTCAGGGCAGGGTGCGTATAGCACCCTGCCCTGATAAGGCGATGGGGCTGCCAGGCTTTACGGCTTCTTAGGCGCTGCCTTTTCTGATTCAGGCTTCTTAGTTGGCGCAGGCTTTGCCGCTGGTGGCTTCTTAGTTGGCGCAGGCTTTGCCACTGGCGGCTTCTTAGACGGCGCAGGCTTTGCCGCTGGTGGCTTCTTAGTTGGCGCAGGCTTTGCCACTGGCGGCTTCTTAGACGGTGCAGGCTTTGCCGCTGGTGGCTTCTTAGACGGCGCAGGCTTTGCCGCTGGCGGCTTCTTAGATGGCGCAGGCTTTGCCACTGGTGGCTTCTTCGCAGGTGCAGGTGGTGCAGGCTTTGCCACTGGCGGCTTCTTCGCAGGCACAGGTGGTGCAGGCTTTGCCACTGGCGGCTTCTTCGCAGGCACAGGTGGTGCAGGCTTAGCCGCTGGTGGCTTCTTCGCAGGTGCAGGTGGCGCAGGTTTTGCCTCCTTAACTTCGGGCTTTGCTGGTGGTTGCTTCTTTTGTGGCTGTTGGGCAATCCCAACAAATGGCAGCGCCATCACTGCCGCTAACGCTGCTACTACCAGCTGCCTCACCATGTGATTCACACCTCCTTGTGATGTTGAGTTTCGGCTCCCGCTCTCGGGAGCTACCGCCAATGTCTAAAGCGAATGGGACTGGTCTTTAGTTCCCGAAAGCGATGAGGGAACTTTTGTCGGCGTAATTGCGCTTCTTACTTTGGGCGCTTTTAAGTCTCAAAATGGGGGCGCTGGGCTACCGATGGACGACAAAATAGCGGAGTTTGAAAGGTTAGTTAAGCTGAACCAAGAAGCCCTGTATCGCATCGCCTACCGACTGGCGGGAAACCGAGATGACGCCGAAGATTTGTTGATGGAAGCATTGACCGAGGCATGGGAAAGTTTCCGAAATTTTCAGCAGGGCACGGATTTTGTCCGTTGGGTTGCGACAATCATGACCCATACCTTCCTTGACTGGCGACGCAAAAACAGTCATTACGAGTTCGCCTCGCTGAATGAACCGAAAGAAAACGACGATGAGCCAATAGATTTGCCCGAAGACACTGATGACCCTGAGACTGCTGCTATGAAGCGGGCATTTTGGAGGGCAGCAAACGAAGCTTTGGACGAACTGCCAACAGAGTTTAAAACCGTCGTTGTGCTCATTGACATGGAAGGTTTGAGTTACGAGGAAGCGGCAAAGGCACTAAACTGCCCTATTGGAACAATTCGTTCAAGATTGCATCGGGCGAGAATTTTGTTGCGCGAAAAGTTGAAAGATTGGCTCTAAAGAAAATCTTTCGGCATTTTCTTGATAGCGATTGGCTTGAGGATGCCGTGGTGAGAACTTTGAGATGGCGGCTGAGCGAAAATATCGCACCTTCAAGCGAGGTGAAAAACTTTGAGTTGCGAACGATGGTCAGAACAATTGTCCGCTTGGGTTGACGGAATGCTGCCTGAGGATGAGCGTGAGAACCTTGAAGCGCATTTGCAAAGTTGCGAAACCTGTCGTCAAACCGCATTTGAATTGTCGGAACTAAAGCGAAAATTGCAAGCGATGCCCGTCCCTCCGCCGAAACAGGGAATGTGGAACCGAGTTATGAGACATGTCCGATACCGCATCCGAAGGAAAAGGTTCACCGTTGTCAAATCTCCAGTTTGGTTGGCAGCGGTCGCCTCAATTGCTTTGCTGTTTGGCGCAATCGCACTATTGCGGCAGAAGCCAACCGACGGTCATCCCAAAGAGCAGACCCTCAACCTCGTCGTGAGTTACCACGCTGACAATGTTTCGCTCGCTTTAAGCGATAACCCGCTTTGTCATCTCATCGCTACTGCTGAATTTTCGGAGGTTGAAAGCCATGAATGAACGCCGCTTGAAACTGTTCGTTCAAGCGTTTTTGATGTTGACGGCGATGCTCACCGAAGTAGCGGGTGAAAAATTTCCTGACCCAATTGCTTTGCTTCGGAAGGCTCTCAACCCGCCAGTGGCATATTCTTGCAGAATTGCTGTTTCATCATGGGGCAGCCACAAAGGCGATACCGCTTTGCTGAGGGAGTGGCGTCTTCCAGACGGTCGCTATCGGATTGAATATCTTTCGCCCAAAAACTTGCGTGGGACTGTCCTAATTTCCGATGGCAAAAGGCGGTGGCGGATTGTGGAAGGGAAAGCGGTTTGGGAACTTGAAGTTGACACGCTGACGCCAGAACGGCTTGATTTGCTGAGCAAAAATTACCGCCTGACAGTTTTGGGGGCAACTTCGGTGCTCGGTCGGAAAGCATGGCAAGTTGCTATTTCGCCGAAAGTCAAGGGCAAACCCCACCACAAGTTCTGGTTGGATGCAGAACACGGCATTATCCTCAAGGGCGAAATATCTGACGAGAGGGATGTGCCCATTGCCTTCATGTCGGTGACCGACCTGAAGTTTTTGAGCCAAAAGGAAGTCCCACGCCTTCTGTTCACCCCACCTGTTAAGGCAGCGGCGACCAAAAGCCAGAAGCAGTTGACGAAAGTTCAGGCTCAAAATAAATGGTCTCTTAAGTTGCCCGATAGCCTTCCCTTCGGTTTCGTTCTGGAGAGGGTTGAAGAGGTGGATTTGCCGAAAAATTTGCGGACGCTCCATGCCGTTTACTCCGACGGATTGACAAAAATTTCGCTTTTCGTCTTACCGTCCAACTTGAAACCGTCGCTCGGTTCATCCCGCGTCTCCATCGTCCAAAAGCCGCTGGGCAAGCGAGCCTTGCTCGTTGTCGGCGGTATTGACAAAAATTTGCTTGAGCTAATTGCCAATTCGTTTTGACCTGAACCATCGTATGAGAGGCTTTAGCCACGAAGCGGAAAAGAAGCGGGCAGATTCCATCTGCCCCTACAATTTATTTGCGCTGACAAATTGTTTGCCGCAAGCGGCTCTCCCCATCCGCCCAATCTGGATGCAACAAACATTGCAGCAGGGGTGCAACTTTAGCCACAGAAGTAAGAGAGGGCTTCAATCCCAAATAAAGCAAGTTGGTGGCTTCGGTCATGCTGAAGGAACCAAGTTGCATTTGTGAGCGTTTGTGTTCACAATGATTGGTGCGCATGATTGCAAACTGAGGAGGTGGATGGTCGTGACCTGGAAAAGGGTTTTGCAAAGTGTTGCGGTGATGGTCACCATCATGCTTGGAAGTGGCGCTGTGATAGCTTATTTTACCCGAGGTGAAAGCAGGGGCACGAGTGAATTGCACATTGATTTTGAAGGCGGGTTACCATCAGGCGTTGAAGGTGATGCGACACTCGTGAAAGAACCAACTCACAGCGGTCAGTTCGCATTGCGAGTGGGCTTCAAAGGGATGGCGAAAATATCGGTTTCTTCAAAGCCAATTTATGGCACTGTGCGAATTTGGTTTTACGATAGCGGGACAACTTTGGAGAACGAAAGGCAATATGCAATCGGACCGCTAATTGGGCTTATGGATGCCGATGGGAAAGTCGTCGTTTATGGTCGCCTGTATGCGCCTTACTTGGCGGGCAATCGCGGCTATGGCTACATCAACACGGTGACACGCAGCTGGTATGACCGCATGTGGGCGGGCGGCACTGTCAAGCAAGGGTGGCATGAGTGGACATTTAGCGTTGCGCCTGACGGTGAGATGCAAGTGTTGCTTGATGGCAGGGCAGTGCACGCCGAAATGGCTGAGATGCCGAATGGCTTTACGCACATTGTCATTTATGGCAGCCGAGAGAATTTCCCAGATGCCGCGATTGTTGACGACATCACCGTCATCATTGAGGGCGAAGTCAAGTTGGGTGTCATAGAGCGCAAGCCACTGCCTGGCAAGTTTGAAATACCATTCCGAAGGGAGTTGCTCGGAAAACATCCGCGCCTTTTCTTCACGGAAGAGGAGTTGCCAATGTTGCGAGAGCGGATCAAAAGCACGCACAAGCGATTCTTTGATGGCGCCCTCAAATATGCGCAAACAGCCCTAACGCCACCAAAGGATGAAAGATGGCTCACAGATGGAACGGAAGCGCAGCGTTGGGGTTGGTGGCGAATGGTAACAGTTGCCTTTGTCGCTGCCCTTACCGATGAGCCGCGCTACAAGGAAGCCACAAAACAGTTGCTTTTAACATTTTGCCGCTCAAGGCATTTTGAGATCGGTCAGGAGCGCGATTCTGGCATGGGCGCTGCCAACATACTTGCTGGCGTAGCCATCGGTTATGATGTTGCATATAACTGGCTCAGCGAGCAAGAAAGGAAGCTCGTCCAAGACAAGCTTTGGCTTCAAGTCCACCGAATGTATGAACTGGGCTTCATGCAAAAGGGCAGCGGTCCACATTACTGGCAACAAGACCCGCAAAACAATCACCTCTTTCATCGCCTCGCTGGATTGCTCCTTGCTTCGCTTGCGCTTTATGGCGACATAGCTGAAATTGATGGCTACTTGGACTATGGCATACGCAAGGCACAAGAGGTCGTGAAATGGCTTCCACCTGACGGCTCAAACCATGAGTCCGTCGGTTATCAAGCCTTTGGGACGCAATACCTCATACCTACACTGTGGGCGTTGCGACGATGCACGCATGTGGATTTGCTGACTGGACAAGAGTGCATTCGTCAGATGGCTCACTTCCGCGCACACATGGTTTTGCCCACAAGGAAGCATGTCTGGGACTATGGTGATGGTGGGCGCGGCGTTGGGTGGTTCAACCATTATCACTTCCTCATTGCCTCGCTTTTTCGTGACTCATATGCGCAGGCATTACACCTGAGGAACTATGAAGCCGCCCCAGAGAGTTACGATTATCAGTGCTGGCTCATCCTATTTTACGACCCGACGCTTAAACCCGCTGAGTTATCAACATATCCCACATGGCGCTACTTCCCAGACTTGGAAGTTGCAACATTTCGTTCCAGTTGGGACGACGCAAATGCGCTTGCTGCGTTTTTCAAGTGCGGTCCTTATGGCGGACATACACTCTGCCGCTATCGTGAATCAGCTGAGAAACCACGCTATGTCAATGTCGCTCATGACCATCCAGATGCAGGTCACTTCATGATTTTTTGGCGTGGCGAATTTTTTGCGATGGACGCTGGCTATGCGCATGACCGCAAGCTAACCGCCGACCATAACACAATCCTCGTCAACGGGAAGGGACAAGCTGGCGAAGGGTTGGGATGGACTCAACCAATATCAAGCATGGGTGATAGGGCACGCATCACCGAATTTTTTGGTGCTCCAGGATATGGCATGGTGAGGGGCAATGCTGGGCGCTTTTATGACGGGCTAAAACAATTTGAGCGCACATTCGTTTACCTTGACGATGCTCATATTCTCATCTGCGACCGCATCTCTGCCGTAAAGCCATGCACCATTGATTGGCTCTACCATTGCGATGGCGAATGGAAAGAAGTCGGGAAGGGAGCATATGAAATCACAAAGGGCAACGCCAAGTTACGCGTAGCCATCTTGTATCCTGATGGCGGGCAATTTGAAGTTGCAGAGCATGTTCCAGATGGCGGGCGAGGCGAAAAGAAAAAGCGCCTGCTCGCAAGATGGGAGAGTTGGTTAGACGGCTTCATCATTGCGCACATGTCGCCGCAATGGGAAAACCCAGTAGCGTGCATCGGCGTTGAGCAGCTTGCAAACGGATTTGCCATCAACTTCAAGAGGGGTAACGCAGAGGAACTGCTCCTTCTCCGCACCGCTGAAGGGACTATTACGACTCGCGGCATTGCTACGGATGCCGAATTGTGCTCCATCCGCACCGCCAAAAATGAGGGTGCACTGATGCTCATAAGGGCAACGCAATGGAAGGGAAACGGAATTGGCATCTCGCTAAGCCGACATGGAAATCTGCTGGTGCGTTGGAATGACGCGGAAGTGCGACTCTATATCACCTCACCGTTGGGAGAAGAGACAAACGATGTTCACATTGCCATTGCCTTGAACAAGGTGGAGCAGCGAAAGCGATTTGAAGTGAACGGGCAACCCATCACACCAACGCTGCGTGACGGTCAATTGCTGATCCACATGAGGATGCCACGGTGGGCGGAGATTTTACCGTGATTGTGCAGCCACCAAACTG
>JAVHTD010000011.1:0-99472 GCA_032161105.2 Candidatus Thermosaccharophagus tengchongensis | reverse complement strand
GCGCTATGGCGATTATTTTCATCGTCGCCTCATGCGGGCTGGTTGCCATGTTGCCATTTCTGTGCGTCGGATTCGCCTTAAGCGTTTTGTTTGAGCGACACCATCAAAGCAGTGGCATCCTGTATGACTTTGACTTTTTTGGGGCTGCACTTGGATGTGCCTTTGCTGTGCGGATGCTCAACTTGTTTGGTGGAGTGAATGCGACGCTTCTCATCTCGGCTTGCGGCGCGATTCCAGCGGTGCTCACTTCGCTGGAGCGCGTCGTCAGTTTTCGGTCATCACTTGACGCTTATCGTCACATAGCTATTTCGGTGTTGGTGTTGATCGCTGCGCTCTTCATCTTTTTCATGAACCTCGCAATGCCATCGCCGCCAATTGACATCCCGAGGCTCAGGCAAACTCACGGGATACTCATCAAACCGCTTTGGGTGGAACTTTCCGATCCAAAGCAGCGCCAAAGGATTGTCTGGACCAAATGGGATTCCTTCGGGCGCACGGATGTTGTGCAGAGTGAGCTTGATCAATCTGTGATGCACATTTACACCGACGGGCACAATCCATCTTTGATGCTCAGGTTTGACGGCAACCTTGAGAAGATGAACGAGTGGAAGGGGTTCATCGGTTTCCTGCCATACATGGTGCGCAAGCCGAAGAGGGTGCTATGTTTGGGTTCGGGAGGCGGCTTGGATGTGCTTCTTGCACTGCTTGGCGGGGCAAAGTTTGTGGATGCAGTTGATGTGAACACTTCGCTGCCCAAGTTGATGGAACATTTTGAACCATTCAATGGCGGAGTATACAAGTTGGATGGGGTAAAGTTTCATGTGAGCGACGGGCGCTCATTCGTCAGTCAATTGGGGCAGCGTTATGACCTTCTATTTTCGGCATTGACGCAAACTGCTGCTGCAGGTGGGCTTGGAGTTGCCCTCGTTGAAAGCTACATACACACATTTGAGGCATGTCGGGATTACATCGGCGTGCTCTCAGATGACGGGATGTTGGTGATGATATTGCAAGAGCCAATGCTGACATTGCGGTGGTGGGTGACTTGCATAAAGGCATTGAGTCAGGTGCTCGGTAAAAGCGAGAGCGAGTGCGTTGCTCACACAGCCGTGTTGAGCATTGAACGGGACAGGATGCCAATGACACCATACCGCTATATCGTCCTCACGAGCAAGCGCCCGTTTAACGGCGGCGAGCTATCAAGGCTTGCTGAGGGCGCAAGGCGGCTACACCTTGAGGCGCTTTTGATCCCAAACGCTGTTGAGAGCGACCCGTTTGATCTCGTCAGAAGCGGCAGGATGAGCGTTGATGAAGTTGTTGAGAGGTTCTCATCAATTGCCAACATAGCTCCAGCAACGGATGAGTCGCCATTCTTCCTTGACCTGTCCGTTGGGATACCGATTACGCTTTGGGTGTTGGTTTGTTTCTCATCGGCATTGTTTTTGCTCTTCGTCATGTGCTCACTCCCGATTGAGCTGAGGGCATTTCGCGGCAATGTGCTGGCTGGCGCATCAGTGCTGCTCAATGCGTCGCTGTATTTTGGCACGCTCGGGATTGGATACATGCTCGTAGAGGTGGCGCTGCTTCAGCGCATGAGCATGCCGCTCATGATTCCGACTCAAGCTCTCTCGTTGCTCCTCTTGAGCCTTCTCATCGGTTCCGCGCTTGGGAGCGCTCTCAGCCAACGCATTGGTGGGCTTAAGCGCATTGCATCGTGTGCCCTCCTTTCCTCGCTCACCATCGCCGTAATTGCATTCATGTGGTCAGCCATGATGGGGAGATGCGTTGAGTGGCTATTGAGGCTTGGTGGCGCACACCGTTTGGTGTGGCTCTCGCTCATGATAGTTGTGACTGGTATTCCGATGGGGATGCCGTTTCCTTGTGGTTTGCGCATGCTCTCATCGGCGCATCGCAGGTTAATACCATACTCGTGGGGTGTAAATGGCGTTATGTCCGTGAGCGGCTCTTTGGCAGCCGTGATGCTCGGCAAGCTCTATGGATTTAGCGAAGCCATGTTCGTTGGCGGATTGACTTATATTCTTGCTGGGGCGTTGGCATTGCTTTTCCCCCGCATCAACGCCGCTTCATCACCGAAGCCAGTTGGCTCAGATGAGTAAAGTCAATCGCAAAGGGCGTGATAAAGATGACTCAAAAGGGCAGTAGCGGAAGCTCCTCACAGTGCTTTGAGCGGCATGCAGGCACTAAGTGGGTTTTGTCCGTTGGATCTGGCATCCTCTTTCCGTTGACATTCATCCTCATGGTGCTTTCCTTTGGTGCCGTCATTTTCTGGCTTCCGCCAGCTGGTGAATTTGCCGACGCATATGGGAGTGGGCAGCTCGCTAAAGTGATGTTTGTTCATGTCCCATTGGCTATAGTTGGCTTCTTCGCCCTCGCCGCTGCTGCAATCTACGGCGCCTGCTACTTGCGCACAAGGGATATGCGTTGCGATGCCTTTGAATGCGCATCCGCTGAGGTGGGGTTGCTCTATTCGCTGCTTGCCACAATCACTGGGGCGATATGGGCAAAGTATGCGTGGGGAGCTTTGTGGAACTGGGATCCGAGGCAATTGACGATGGTTGTCGTCCTGTCCTCGTATGGCGCATACTTTGCATTGAGAAGCGCAATTGAGGATGAGGAACAGCGTGCGGTCATTTCGTCAGCGTATGCGATAGTGGCAGCCTTTATGGCATTCGTAAACTCCTTCGTCCTGATCAATTGGCTCCCGACGCTCCATCCGAGGCTTGTAATTTTGAGCCGCAGTGGCATGGGTGTTGAATACCGCATCGCGTTGTTTATTTCGTTGCTCGCCTACGGTTGTCTGTGCGCTTGTTTGATAAGGCTCAGCGCCATGACTTACCTTCTTTGGGCTTTGCAAACTCATGCTGCAAGGAGTGATCAAGTTGAGTGAGTGGATGCCGTTGTTCCTTGCATGGCTTGTAACTTGGATTGCACTCTTCCTTTACCTTTGGCGGCTGGATAACAAGTTGCGCTTGTTGGAGGGGAAATTCAAGCATGCTGAGGACGAGGGTGAGCAGTAAGCACCATTTATGGCGGGTTGCTGCGGCAGTTATCATCGCGTTTGCTTTGTCCTATTGGGTGGTGATGCTTCCAAGGATGCTCGTGCCCTATAGAGGCTTTAACGAGGTCAAGAGAATTGGCGGTGCGGGTCAGGTCTATGGGCGCGTAATTAGCGATTGTCGCACCGACGATGCTGGGTGCATAGAATTCACAATGGTGGATTCCGACGGAGCGGTTGAAGTTGTGCGGTATTGCGGTGTCCCACCAATTGGGTTGGAAAGGGGAAAACATGTTGTGGCTGTTGGGAAATTTGATGGCGAGGTGTTCGTTGCGAATCAATTGCTCACGAAGTGCCCATCAAGGTATAGCAATAAAGGAAGCCATTGATGTGGTTTGGTGCATTGGTGCTTTTGCAACGATGCTAAATAGCCAAATCCTGCCGACGGAGCAATTGGAGGTGATGTTTCGTTGCCGCAGGCAACCGCAATACAAGTTCCAAAGCAGCGCCAGAGGGCTTTGCTTGTTGGCGTTTTCGTTGATGGCGCAACTGCGAAGGATGAGTTTGAAGCATCGCTTGATGAGCTTGAAGCGTTAGCTGATACGGCTGGCGCAATTGTTGTTGGCAGAGTTGTTCAGAGGCGGCGCGAAATTGACCCAGCATTTTTTGTGGGTAGGGGAAAAGCCGAACAGATTGCCGAGGAGTGCGATAGGAGCAACATTGATCTCGTCATCTTTGACCACGAGCTTTCCCCCGCTCAGGCGCGCAACTTGGAGCAAGTTGTGAAAAGAAGGGTCATTGACCGAACTGAGCTAATCTTGGACATATTCGCAAGGAGGGCGCGCACCAAACAAGCCAAGCTCCAAGTTGAACTTGCAAGGCTTGAATATGAACTGCCACGCTTGAGGCATATGTGGACGCACCTATCACGCACGGAGGGCGCTCCCGGAGTCAGGGGAGGACCGGGAGAGCAGCAGCTTGAGCTTGACAGGCGCAGAGCGTATAGGAAGATTGCCGAACTGCAGAGGCAGCTTCGCGAGATAAATAAGCGTGTGGAGCTGCGAATACAAAGGCGAATGGATCTGTTCACGGTCGCCCTCGTTGGATACACGAATGTGGGCAAGTCAACGCTCATGAATGCCCTCACAAAAGCCGGAGTGTATGTTGAGGATAAGCTGTTTGCCACGCTTGATGCTACAACGAGGGTGTTAGTCTTGAAGCGCGGTCAAAAGGTGCTGCTGACCGACACCGTTGGTTTCATAAACAAACTCCCACCGCAACTTATAGCATCCTTTCACGCAACCCTTGCCGAAGTGCGCTATGCCGACTTGCTGTTACATGTCGCCGATGTGACTCATCCGAGGATGGAAGAGCAAGTGAGGGTGGTTGAGCAAACTCTGATTGACATTGGCGCATCTGGCAAGCCCACAATAATGGTGCTGAACAAATCGGACTTGTTGCCGCCGGAGGTTGACAGGGAAGCTTTGAGGAAGCGCTTTTGTGATGCGTGCATAGTTTCGGCGTTGACTGGGGAAGGGCTTGAAGAGCTCAAAGAGAGAATTGAAGCTGAGTATCGCAGGCAGCGTCAAACTGAGGCTGAAGCCATACTCCCGCTAAGTTGCGGTTGGCTCATACGATGGGTTTACGAACATGCATCTGTGTTGAGCGAGGAAGTGAGCGACGGGTTGTTGCGCATGAACTTGCTCATTGAAAAGCCATTGGCGGCGAAGTTGCAATCAATGTGTGAGGATAGCTGCGATGGTGCGAGGTTGATCATAAAGGGGTGAAGTTGGGCTGGCGCAATTGATGGCTCATTTTGAGGCGCGCTAAAATGGCGGTAATGGGGGCGAGTGGCGGAATTGGCAGACGCGCCGGACTTAGGATCCGGTGGGCTATGCCCGTGGGAGTTCGAGTCTCCCCTCGCCCACCACTTTGGTGGCAAAGGTTTACAGGAGGGAAATGAGCGGCATACTGTTGTATGATGGCTGATGTGGAAACTGTGTGGAGCGGGCGTAGCTCAGCGGTTAGAGCGTCAGCTTGCCATGCTGAAGGTCGCGGGTTCAAATCCCGTCGCCCGCTCCATTTTTGTTTGCGTGGAATTTGTGGGGAGGATTGATGCACCATGCGTCTTTCGCGCCTTGAGGTAACAGAGATTGAACCGGCAGTTGTGAAGTTGGATATCGGCGTTCCACCCGAAGAAGTGCGCAGCGCTAAGCGTCATTTGATGAATCAACTAAAGCGCCTCATACATGTGCGTGGCTTTAGGCCGGGTAAGGCTCCGGATGCGATAATCCAAAAGCATGTTGGCGAAGAAAACATACGCTCAAGGCTGCTTGAGGAGCTCCTCTCCAAAGCTTACGAGGAAGCCGTCTCAAGGGAGAAACTCTATCCGCTCATGGTTCAGAGGTTGCAGCTCAAACGGTTTGCCGAGGATGAAGGGCTTGAGTTTGAAGCCGAAGTGGCTGTGCGCGGCGAAATTGAGCTTGGAGACTATCGCAGCATAAGGGTGAAGGAGCAACCGGTTGAGGTGACGGAGGAGGACATTAACGATGCTCTGGAGAGGCTGCGCGAGCGCTTCCCAAGATACGAACTTGAAGAGGGGCGAAGAGCGCAAGTTGGAGATAGGGTGAGGTTGCGCTATCGCATAACGCCAGTTGGCGAAGATGAGGGCGAGGAGCGCACAACACTCGTGACGGCTGGGCAGGGACATTGGTTTCCCCCGTTTAATGAGTATGTGCTCGGTAAGGGAGCAGGTGAGGAGGGCGAGGTTGAGGTCATCTTTCCTGATGACTTCCCGAACGAGAGGCTCGCTGGGAAAAATTGCAAGGTGTGGTTCTTCGTTGAGGCGGTTGAAGCGAGGGTGCTCCCCGAGCTGAATGATGAGTTTGCGAAGATGGTCGGCGGATTTGACTCGCTTGAAGAGCTCAAGGAGGAGTTGCGTGAGGAGATATGGCTTGAGAAGGAGAGGGAGGCGGAGCGCGAGATCAGGCGGCAAGTTAGTGAGGAGTTGCTCAGGATAAGCAATGTGACGATACCGAGGTCATTCATAGAGGCGCTCTCCGAGGACGCTGTTAGAAATACAGTTGAGCAGCTGAGGCGCGATGGCATACCTGTGCAAGTCTGGGAGCAGATGACTCGCCGCACTTTGGACGAGTTTAAGAGGGAGGCAATGGAAGGCGGTGAAAGGGCGCTTAAGCTCAGGTTCCTGATTGAGGAGATAGCCAATCGTGAGGGGATAAAGGTATCCGATGAGGAAGTTCGGGAGTATGTTGCTGCGTTGATTGAGAGGTCGGGCAGGAAGCTGAGTGAGATTGATGAAGGTGAGTTGGCTGAGTCAATTGCATCGGCGAGATGGCAATTGCTCAGGGAGAGGGTGATTGACTTCATCGTTGAGTTGGCTACGAGTGCGGACCGGGAGGCGGGTGGGGAAACTGCAAGCGAGGGGGATAAATCTGAAGGGTGAGGAGGGTAACATCTGAGGCGGTGTTGGTTCGTCAAAAATGTCATGAGCAATGAGTTCGCAAAGGAGGTAGGTTTGCGATGCTCATACCTTGGGTGATTGAGGAGACGGGCAGGGGTGAGAGGGCTTACGACATCTATTCTCGCTTGCTCAAGAGCCGAATCATCTTCCTCGGGGGCGAGATAACTGACCATGTTGCGAATGTGGTCATCGCTCAGCTGCTCTTCTTGGAGAAGGAGGATGACGAAGCACCGATTGACCTTTACATCAACAGCCCCGGAGGGTCCGTAACAGCTGGGTTGGCGATTTACGATGCGATGCAGTTTGTTAAGCCAGATGTTGCGACATATTGCGTCGGGCAAGCTGCGAGCATGGCGGCGGTGCTCCTTGCAGCTGGCGCAAAGGGAAGAAGATATGCCCTCCCGCATGCCAGAATAATGATCCATCAACCTTGGGGCGGTGTGAGCGGTCAGGCTGCCGATGTTGAAATTTACGCCCACGAGATAAGCAGGATACGGCGCCTGATCAATGAGATACTCGCCGATTGCACTGGACAGCCGATTGAGAGGATTGAGCGTGATACGGAGAGGAGTTTCTTCATGTCAGCGGAGGAAGCGCTTGAGTATGGCATTGTTGACCATGTGTTAATGTGCAGGCGCAGAGCCGAGGAGAAAGCAGCGTAGAAGAGGCGCAAGCAATGCCGATTGTTTCAAGGGGGCGTAAAGGATGCTTCCGATTGATGGCAGTAAAGGTGATGTGCGCTGCTCGTTTTGTGGGAAGCACAGGGGCGAAGTCCAAAGCATAGTCATCGGTCCCGGAGTGAACATATGCTCAGAGTGCGTTTTGCTTTGCAGCGAGGTCCTCGGACTTGATGTCCCGAAGGCGAGGAGGCAGCGCTATGGCGGCTTCAAGCTTGAGCGCATACCAACACCGAAAGAGATTTACGAGTTCCTGAACCAGTATGTGGTTGGACAGGATAGGGCAAAGCGCATCCTTTCCGTCGCTGTCTATAACCATTACAAGCGAATAGCCATGGCTGACAGTTCGGATGATGTTGAGATTGAAAAGAGCAACATCTTGCTCATAGGACCAACGGGCTCGGGCAAGACGCTGCTTGCAAAGACATTGGCAAAGTTGCTTGATGTCCCGTTTGCAATAGCCGATGCTACGACGCTGACTGAGGCTGGCTATGTCGGTGAAGATGTTGAGAACATACTGCTCAAGCTTTATCACGCGGCTGGTGGTGACCTGCAGGCTGCCCAACATGGCATTGTCTACATTGACGAGATAGACAAGATAGCCCGCAAGTCCGACAGCCCTTCGATAACGAGGGATGTCTCTGGTGAGGGTGTTCAGCAAGCCCTCCTCAAGATACTTGAGGGCACAATTGCCAATGTGCCACCACAGGGTGGAAGGAAACATCCGCATCAGGAGTTCATCCAAATGGACACAACGAGCATCCTCTTCATATGCGGTGGGGCGTTTGAGGGTTTGGAGAGGATAGTTGAGCAAAGGCTGAAGGAGCATAAGATGGGCTTTGGCGCTTCCGTTAGGGAGGTCTCAAAGAAGCGCATCGGGAACATCTTGGAGCATGTCATGCCGGAAGACCTTCTCAGGTATGGCTTCATACCTGAGTTTGTTGGGCGGTTGCACATCATTGCGACGCTTGATGCGCTTGATAAAGATGCCTTGATACGCGTGCTTACAGAGCCGAGGAATGCGCTCATCAAGCAATACCAAAAGATGCTTCAAATTGACGGTGTGCAGCTTGAGTTCACTCAAGATGCGCTTGAAGCCATAGCTGAGGAAGCCCTTGAAAGGAAGATGGGCGCAAGAGCCTTGAGGAGCATCCTTGAGGAGCTAATGCTCAATGTCATGTTTGAGGTGCCCTCCGATAGGAGCATAAGGAAGTGCATCATCACAGCGGAGATAGTGAGGGAGAGAAAGCAGCCATTGATACTGCGCAGCGATGAGCTCGTGCAATATCCAGCGGAGGGAATTGCCTAACTCAAGAGGTGAGTGAGCAGATGGAGACGGATGGGAGTTCCGTGCACACCTTTCCAGCGATACCCCTTCCGGGGCTTGTTATATTCCCACATGTGATAACACCTCTGCTCATCGGGAGGCAAAGGTCTTTAAAGGCGCTTGAAGAGGCTTTGAGTGGGGGTCAGCTTGTATTCCTCGTCACACAGCGAAATCCGCTCACACCGGAGCCGGGTGAGGAAGATGTGTTCAAAGTGGGCGTTGTGGCTGAAGTCATGCGTCCGACGAGGATGCCGGACGGTAATGTTCAGGTGCTCGTTGAGGGTCGTCTAAAGGCTCGCCTCGTCAAGTTTGTCAAAGAGGAGCCGTTTATCCTCGCCCAGGTTGAGCTGATTCAAGAGCCACCGGATGATGTAGACCCAACTGACTTAGAGACGCTCGCTTGGATGCGCGCTGCAAGACAGCAATTTGAAAAGCTCATTGATCAGAGCCGCACAATACCGCCAGAGGTGCTCCCCGCAATCGCAAACATAAATTCGCCCGGGAGACTCGCCAACGCAATAGCGTCCTACCTTGAGATCAAGTTTGAAGAGAAGCAGCAGCTGTTGGAGGTGCTGGACCACAAAGAGCGCTTGAGGATGATTACCAACATACTTGCACGAGAGCTGCAGATCTTGGAGATTGAGCGAGAGATTGAGAATCGCGTGCGTGAAGGTGTCGGTGAATCGCAGAAGGAGTTCATTCTCCGCGAGCGCTTGAAAGCCATCCAGGAGGAGCTCGGCGAAAGGGATTCATTCACCGCTGAGATTGAGGAGCTGCGCGGCAAAATTGAGAGGGCAAAGATGCCAAAGGAAGCCCGCGAAGTTGCCATCAAGGAAGTTGAGCGATTGGCTAAGATGTCACCGCTTGCCCCGGAAGCGACAGTCATCAGGACTTACCTTGATTGGTTGCTCTCGCTGCCGTGGAATAAGTGCACCCGCGATAACATTGACATAGACAAGGCAAGGGAAATCCTTGATGAGGATCACTACGGCTTGAAGGATGTGAAAGAGAGGGTTCTTGAATTTCTCGCTGTGCGCAAGTTGTCCAAGGAGACAAAAGGTCCAATACTTTGCTTCATCGGACCGCCCGGCACTGGCAAGACATCAGTTGGGCGGTCAATTGCGAGGGCGATGGGAAGGAAGTTCATACGCATATCGCTTGGCGGAGTGAGGGACGAGGCTGAAATAAGGGGGCATAGAAGGACCTATGTTGGGGCGCTGCCGGGGCGCATAATACAAGCCATGCGCACTGTCGGGGTTAAAAATCCGGTCTTCATGCTGGACGAGATTGACAAGCTCGGAGTTGACTTCAGAGGCGACCCGGCTGCTGCTTTGCTTGAGGCGCTTGACCCGGAGCAAAATTATGCATTCAGTGACCACTACATTGAAGTGCCATTTGACCTTTCAAAAGTCATGTTCATATTGACCGGGAATGTAACCCACACTATACCGCCGGCGCTCCTTGACAGGCTTGAAATAATTCACTTTCCGGGCTACACCGAATATGAGAAGCTAATGATAGCTCGCCACTTTCTCATCCCGAAGGGCTTAAAGGCTCATGGGCTTAAGCCATCAAATGTTAGCTTCACGGACGATGCAATCAAAACGATCATACGCAATTACACTCAGGAAGCCGGGGTGCGCAATTTGGAGAGAACGCTTGCCTCAATTTTCCGCAAGGTGGCTGTTAGGGTCGCAAGTGGTGTTACGAAGCCAATGAAGATAACCCCAAAGAGGATTGAGAAACTGCTTGGTCCAAGGCGGTATCTCTTCGGCAAAGCCGAAGAGGAAGACGAGATAGCAATGGCTACCGCACTTGCGTGGACGGAGGTCGGTGGAGACATACTCATAATTGAGGTGCTATTGAATGAGGGCAGTGGGCAGGTGTTGCTCACTGGTCAGCTTGGTGATGTCATGCAGGAGAGTGCTCGCATTGCCGTCAGCTATGCTCGCTCAATAGCGCGAAGGCTCGGAATTGAGAGCCGCTTCTTTGAGAAGACCGACATTCACATTCATGTTCCGGCAGGCGCGATACAAAAGGACGGTCCGTCGGCAGGGATAGCGATGCTTGTTGCACTCACATCGGCATTCACCGGCATACCGGTGCGAAGGGATGTTGGAATGACGGGCGAGATTACACTGCGTGGGAAGTTACTACCAGTTGGCGGCATACGGGAGAAGATACTTGCAGCCCATAGAGCTGGGCTTAAAGAGATCATCCTTCCCAAGGAAAACGAAAAGGATGTGCGCGACCTGCCAAAAGAGGTGATGCAAGATCTGACCTTCCATTACTGTCGCACCGTTGAAGAGGCACTAAAGATCGCTCTCTCTCGTCCTCTCCCGCAAGAGGCACTGGAGCGCCCGAGCATTACAGCCCGTGGAAAGATTCAACGCATGGTGGAGGGAGTAGCTTGACAATTATTTTCCTTGCGCCATAATGGGTAATAGCTTTGAGGAGTAATCGGATCTTCGGCAAAGGAGGTGAGGTGAAATGATGAAGAGGTTCCTTTGTGAGAGTGAGGGGCAGACATTGCTTGAGTATGGGTTGCTGGTGTCGTTCATCGCCCTTGTTTGCATTGCCATTTTGACGCTGCTCGGTGAGCGCATCCGCAACCTATTCGTGAGCGTCAACAACAGCATAATAACGGAGTAGGCGAAATCAAGGCTTGCTTTTGTTGCCGTAGGAAGGAGTAAAGTTTCTGTTGAAGGGGGTGAGACGAGATGATTAGGAGGCTCCTTTGTGAGAGTGAGGGGCAGACGCTGCTTGAGTATGGGTTGCTGGTGTCGCTCATCGCCCTTGTTTGCATTGCCATTTTGACGCTGCTTGGTGAGCGCATCCGCAACCTATTCGTGACCGTCAACAACAGTGTCGTAACAGCATAGCCTTTGAGGTCAAGTGCTCATCTTGCAAGTGGACGATGGCTGTCGGTCGCGTTATAATTAATGGCGAGTTTAATGAACGGTTAAGTCCGTGGGAAAGGAGGTGAAGCGAGATGATGAAGAGGCTCATTCACGAGAGTGAGGGGCAGACATTGCTTGAGTATGGGTTGCTGGTGTCGCTCATCGCCCTTGTTTGCATTGCCATTTTGACGCTGCTCGGTGAGCGCATCCGCAACCTTTTTGTGACCGTCAACAATAGCATAAAGACGGTATAGCTTCCTCTCATCAAGACCTGCTTCATGAGAGGGCATTGCCCTAAGAAGGGCAATGCCCTTTGTTGATTAGGTGTTTACATTGACCACAATTTCCAGTCCATCATCGGGGATGAAGCGGCGCAGGTAATCGGCGGTCTCCTTCAGTTCCCTTAAGAGGACATCCTCACGCTTCGTTGACCCCGGTATAATTTCGGCAATGAGGAATGTGCGTTCGGCAGGGGGTAAATATGGCGCATACGGTTGCTCATGATAATGCTGATGTGAGTATTTGAGCGCCTCAATGACCCGTTCAATCCTCACATGCCCAAGGTTGTTATACTCTTCGGTGAACGCCCAATGACAGCTTGCATCCGGCGTTGTTTGCTGTATGTGTATCACTTCGGCGATAGCTCCAAAGCGCTTTATCCACTCGGCATAATCAAGGTCGGGTCCGCTCAAGCCGTAATGCATTCCAGCCTGATGACCTGTGTCTATTGTGAGCCTGATGGGGCAACCCGCACTATCCCTGTTCACGGCTATCAGGAATTCCTCAGCTTGTTGCATCGTCCAAGGTATCTCACTTGGGATATACATCTGCTCGTTGTAAATTGCGGCTATGCCCTTTTGCTTCCCTATGACAGCCAGCTCTCGGAACTGTTGGTAGATGTTTTCAAAGGCGGCTTTTGTGCGTTCTGGGTCACTTAGCACCTCAACTGAGAATGCATCCCAATGCCCGCCAATCCTGTCAACGCCCATTTCAAGCACTATGTCCATTGCCTCAATTATCCACTGCTTCATCCGCTCACGCACTCTTGGGTCGCTGTGTGATAGACCATGGAAACGATGTGTTGCAACGCCAGTGTAGTAATCGGTTATCACCACGCCATATTTTTTCGCTGCCTCCCTCACCTTGCGAGCCGTCTCAACTTGGTAGCTCTTGTCGCCATGGAAGAAGGGATCAAGGACATCGGCGCAGAATTCGTGATACAGGTAGCCGCATTCCCTCGTTAGGCGCATGAAGTTCTCCGGTTCTTCCCATCGCCTCGTCAGGAATGCGCCGTTGATGCCGAAGTAAACTTTCACCGTCCTCGTTTTCCTCCCCTCACTGCCGCTCACACATCCACCACACATAAAGCGTCTCACCTCCCCATTTCCTGTCCGCCGTCAACATTCAACGCCTCACCGGTGATGTATGAGGATTCATCGGAGGCTAAGAAGACGACGGCATTGCAAACATCATCGTAAGTGCAGCCCCTCTTGAGCGGGACTTGTTCTTCATACTTTCGCCTAACCTCTTCGGGTGTTATTCCCCAGCGCTTTGAATACTGCTCATACAGGCTTCTGACCCAAAGTGGCGAATCAAGCAAATTGCCCGGGCAGATGGCATTTACTCGCACACCATATGGCGCAAGCTCAAGCGCCAAGCTTTGCGTTAGCCCGATGCCACCAAATTTGCTTGAGGCATAAGCGGAGTTCCTATAGCTCCCCTTTTTACCGCTCTTTGAGTTGATCTGTATGATCACGCCGCTCCTCTGCTCAATCATCACTTTGGCAACATGCTTTGCACATATCATGTATCCGACCAAGTTGACATCAATGACCCTCCTCCATGCCTCAACATCAAACTCGGTTATGGCGCCCGAGATGAGTATCCCCGCATTCGCAACGAGTATGTCAATCCGACCAAACTCCTCAAGCGTCCTTTTGACCATAAACTCAACTTCATCCTCATTTGTCACATCAACCTTGAGTCCGAGCGCTCTAACGCCGTAACGCTTCTTTACAGCCTCCGCAACAGCAGTTGCACCAATTGGGTTGATATCAGCTATGACGACATGTGCACCCTCCTTAGCGAGCCGCATCGCAATTGCTTCACCGAGACCCTGTCCTGCGCCGGTTACGATGGCAACCTTATCTTTGAGGCGCTTCGTTGCACCATCATCACGAATGACAAACGGACCCCTTGCAACTAACTCCGCATCATCAGCCGGCTCAAGATTTAGGAGGCGCCTCAGCAATTCCTCCTCGGCTTCCTTTGTCCAGCTGCCATCTTCGGAAAGCTTTGATGCGACTTCGGGAAGGCGCGCATTCAGTTCAATCAGCGGTATGAGCGGGATGTCAATGTGCGGGAATATGACTATCTTGCCCGGGAAGCGCCCCTCCTTTGCGGCTTTGACGGCTTCCCAAACCGCCTTTATCCCACCGATGGCTGCCACGGAGAGGTTTGGGCGAAGCTCGCCGCCCTCGGTTTTTGATAAAGCCATTACCAGATCGGCAATGCTTGACCCGCTGCTCCCAACATACCTCTGACCGCGCATGTATACTCCAGACACATCAATCCTCACATTCGTGCCCCTCGGCAAACCGGCAAACAAATTCATGACGCCATTTTCCCCGAGCCACTTCTGGGCATCCTCAATCAGCTTCGGGACTGGTGCAAGAAGGATAATGTCATCAAAGCCACCATCACCAACTGCCTTGTAAAGCTCACCTTCAAGCTCATCACCGAGCTTGCTCGGGTTGAGCAGTATTATCTCAATGCCGGCTTCCTTAGCCTTGCTTTCATATCGCTCCCTGCAATACGCCAAGCGTGAGTCATCCACATCCGTTGCCACTATAAGCCTTGGTGGCTCCTTTGAATCAATGGCTCTCAGAAGGTGCATTTGCCCCATCGGTCCGCCGACGCCAATGATATACATCGCCCCGCCGCCCTTCGGCTCGCTCTTCCTCCTGCCACTGATATATCCATCCGAGATGTCATTGCTTGTCGTCCCGACTATCAAAACACCGTCGTAGTGTATTCGCCCGACATCAATCATCGCAGCCTCATCCATAGGCGCATTTGCAACGATGTTGAGAATCCCACCCCTCGCGAGCTTCCCGAACACCTTTGAAACAGCTTCAGCTGAGTTGCCGAGCACGATTATGTCATCAAAGCCTTTGCCATCGGTTTCCCTTTGAACAAGCTCATCTATGTCAAGCTCATTGAGCCCCGCCGTCTCAACAAACGGTATTTCAAGCGCCCTGCAGCGCTCTCTGAGCAGCGATCGGATGAGTCCGCTGAGCCCAGTGGCAATCACCTTTCTCGGATGCCTGCTTCGCTCTATCCCCCGGCTAAGCTCATACTCATCAAATCTTGCCCCATCAACCCCGATGAACCAACAAACACCGCCGGCTTTAATTCCATCCCTGATGGCAATTGAATACGAGGCTTCAACGCATGCCCACGGTTCGGTTAGGGCAGCTTCGGCATAGCCGCAATCATCCCTCACCGGGATCAGGTAACAACCGTCGTCACCGTAAAGCATTTCCTTTCCGATGACGCAATATTGCTCATATCCGCCCGGAAGCATGTAGCCATATGCTAATCCGACGCCTTTGTAGTAGATGTCGGCTTGCACAATGTATCGCTCGCCGACTTTAAACCTATCTCGCAACTTCTCTCCGACAGAAACTATCGTCAGTGAAACTTCGTGCCCCGGTATTATCGGCTCCTTTGATAGGTCGCGCCCATAAAGCCTCGGGTGCGCACCGCCGAGGTCAATTATCTTCACATCGCTGAAGCAAACTCCAACGGCGTCAATGCGCGCAAGCAGTTCATTATCGGCGTGCTTCGGGAGGGGCAATTCCTCAGGTTCACCATTGCGCCCAAAGTTCTCCATCCCAGCAGCGTGCAATCTCCATGCGAGCATCTTCTCAGGGAGCTTATGCTTGGCAGACCTATATAGCTCAAGCATCTCATTAGCCACTTTGCTGTTTGCATCATGCTTGCGCCTTCGCATAACACATCACTCCCGCTTGAACAAAAGCCTTTGGCGATACTTCTCATCGGGGCGAGTGTAAATGCGCTTGATGTGCTCCTCGGTCAAAAAGCGCGGTCCGCCAGCAATGCATGCCCCAAGCAATATTTTGGCTATCTTGTCCCACATGATGGTTATCGTCTCCACTTCCTTCGGCGTTGACCCGATGGCTACAAGACCGTGGTTCTCAAGCAGGATTGATTTCGGCGGCTCACCATAAACCTCAATGTGTTCTTGAACGCCGCGCTGTATCGCCTTGGCGAGTTGGACGCCGGGATCGGCATACTCAACATAGACTGGCGCTATACCACAGCATACAATCGCCTCGGGAAACATGTGTCCCGAAAGGAGCTCCCTACTGCGCACGGAGCAAAGGATGGAGTTGAGCGAGATAGGGTGAGTATGCCCGACGAAGCTCACACCGGGCAATTGGAGCAGCAGTGCATGAAACATTGTCTCAACTGATGGGCGGTATGGGCATGACCGGTCAACCTTTGCTTCGTTCAATCTTCGCTCAATCTCGTCATCCGTCAGGTGATCATACTTGAGCATCTCAAGGATGGGCTCAAAGTGAACTTCAACGAATCCATCGCCCTTAATATCGGCGAGTGAGAAGCCGCTTGCCTTCACAAAGAAAGTCCGTTCATCAACCTTCGCCGATGTGTTGCCCTCGCCAAGCACGACATATTCTCGTCTCGGTTCACCAAGTGAGCGTGACATGTTTACAAGCTGTTCAAGCACAGCCCTTTTGCGCCGCTCATACTCGGCATTAGCTTCTCCCATGTAACTCACCTCGGCTTGCGCTTGCCTGCAATGCCATTAGTGCTTCATCCTTAATGTAGCTCAAAAGGCTATCGCTTGCGATGATTGGCTTTTTGGCTGCAGTGTCATCCAAGTGAAGCCAATCCATAAGATGATGTTCGTCTACAGTCAAGGGGTGAGGTCGTATGGTTCGCTTTGCGATATGCAACGAGATGTTTCAGGGGTGGGAAATTGAGAGGGTGTTTGAGTTTGCCTCCGAACTCGGATACAGCGGCGTTGAGATTGCGCCATTTACACTCGCTGAGGATGCCCGTGAAATAACAAAGGCACAACGCGAGCGAATCAAACTTAGCGCGCAAGCTGCCGGAGTGGAAATCGTCGGATTGCATTGGCTGCTTGTTAAGCCGGAAGGACTGCACATCCACCATCCGGATGAGAGTGTGCGCCAGCTGACTGAAGATTACCTGAGGGCGCTTGTGGAGTTCTGCGCTGATTTGGGCGGTCAGATCATGGTCTTTGGGTCGCCCAAGCAGCGCAGCATCATTGAGGGTGAGAGCAGAGACGAAGCGTGGGAGCGAACCATACGCACATTCTCAAACATAATGCCCGACGCAGAGAGGCGCATGGTGACGATATGCATTGAGCCGTTATCGCACGAGGAGACGAACTTCATCAACAGCGTGACCGAGGCAATCAAATTGGTTGAGGCAATATCGCACCCGAACTTCCAACTCATGGTTGATGTGAAGGCGATGTTGAGCGAGGGGCGCCCGCTTGACCAAATCATATTTGAAGCGGCGCCATACCTCAAGCATGTGCACGCTAATGATGCCAATAGGCTCGGTCCCGGAATGGGTGAAACGGATTATAAACCCATCGTTAAAGCGCTCAGGAAGATAGGCTACAGTGGCTTCATCTCCGTTGAGGCTTTTGACTTCTCCCCCGGAGCCGAGACTATAGCCAGAAGTTCAATCGCCTACCTGCGTGAGGTGTTCGCTGAGTAATGAGGTGCAAGGCGAAAGCCAGTGATGACATCCTCGGCGATGCCGTTGAAGCCTTTATAAGCATTCAAGGCGAAGGGATATTCGTCGGTGTGCCGATGGCTTTCTTCAGGCTCGCAGGATGTAACAGACGCTGCCTGTATTGCGACACACCCTATGCATGGGAGAAGCCATCTTGCGCCCTCATCAAAAAGCCGTTCTCACATGAAGTTGTGCTGTCCATTCAAAATCCGGTGAGCGCAAGCCGCCTTGTTGGAGGGCTTTTGAAAACGATCAGCCGAACCGCCATCGCTTCAGTTCGCTGGGCTTGTATCACTGGCGGGGAGCCGCTGCTGCAGCCGAAGTTTTGCAGCGCCGTTGCAACCGAACTTAAGAAAGCAGGCATGCGCATATTGCTTGAGACGCAGGGCGACTTATATGAGCCGTTGCGTGAAGTGCTCTCGGTGGTTGATGTTGTCTCTGCCGATGCCAAGCTTCCTTCGTCATCTGGCGAACGGATGAACTGGGATGGCTTTGAGCGCACCCTGAGTCTGTGCAGGGATGCAAAATGCGCAGTTTATGTCAAGCTCGTCGTCACGCCCACCACCAAGCCAACTGAAGTCAGGAGGGTTTCAAAGCTCATAGCCGGTGTTGATGCGCAAATTCCCTTTGTGCTCCAACCAGTAACCCCATCTGGCGCCATCAGGGAAAAGCCGAGCATGGACTTGCTTTGGCGACTCGCTCGCATAGCTGCTCAGCATTTGAGCGATGTGCGAATCATACCGCAGGTTCATCGCATGCTCAAACTGCCCTAAGGCAATTGCCAAGTGCCACCGTCGCGGCTTCGGCGCCGCGGATTTTCGCTTGGCAACCATCGCGGACTTAAATGCGCACCGATTAAATGGCGGGTGGCTTTGCCGCATGCTCCCTGTGAATGGAGCAAGGGCATTTACCACAGTTGAGGGTGGGAAGCATAATGAAGCAATGAAACACAAGATGACGAGGCAAAGCAGTTGCCTTTAACCAAACTGCTACAGCGGGTGCTCAAGATATGGTTGTGTTGAAATGCCCGAAGTGCGGCACTCTAACTTACGAGGGGCATTTTACATTCCCAAAATGCCATGTATGCCATGAGGATTTATCCAAGTGCCGCTACTGCGAGAATTATCCCGGCGATGGGCATGTGTGTCATGCGCTTCCGGACATGCCCGTCGTTCATGGTGAAGATGTGCGCCAGTGCAGCAGCTATAGGTCAAAGCTTCGTGTGGCTGCATCGCCGTTGCAATTCTCATCAAGGTCAAACATCGCAGCGTGCATCATAACGAGCGCGGTGATGGGCATTATTGTTGCCGTGCTCAGCATGCTGCCCCAACCGAGTGATCGCACTAATAGCGTTGTAACTGTGAAATGCCAAAGAGATGTGAGGCGTGGTGAGCGCCTTATTGCAACGCTAATCATACCGAGGTCCATTCAAACATCCTCGGCTAACATACGAATACTCATTCCGGAGGAGCTACTTGATTCATTCTCACTCATTGAAGTCTCCCCTACGCCCACCTCCCGCACTGAGGATGGGAGTCACATAATTTGCTCATACGATGGGGCGATGCTGAAGGCAAGCTCTTTCACCGTGCGGTTCGTCCTGCGCCCGTTAAAAGACGGCAAACATAACATGCGCTTCGAAGTGATTGAAGAGGATGAGCATGGAAACTTGGCGAAGAGAGAGGTGCTCACATGGAGCGTCAATGTGATCGGTGATACGGGTGGCAAAAAGCCGTTTCGTCAATCCCTGTTCATAATGGCTTTTGCCAGCATGCAATGCTATGCAGCAAAATGCTGAAGGGCATCGGTTGAGGTGATCAAAAGATGCGCATGCACGAACTGCACAAGCCGAGCGTCCAAGAGCTCATAGCAAAGATACGCCGCGAGTTCAACAAAGCTAACTTGGATATCTCTCGCCTTGAGGTGGTTAACTACGGCGGCACGATCAACCTCTATGGATGGGTGGGAAGGGCGAGAGGGGATAAGTCGCAGGAAAGCGTTAGGGATAGGTTTAACAGGGTAGTTGAGATTGTGCGCAGGATGCCCGGGGTTAGAGATGTAGTCAGCTATGTGCGCATAAGGGAGATATAAAACTCCACATCGCCAACTGGTTGATCTGCCCCCATTGAGTTCACAACCATTGCATTGTAAGACCGCATAGCTACCTCAACTTGAGTGCATCTATTGGTGTCCAAAATTGTGGCTATCGGCGGGAATACATCTGCAATGAATTGCTAAATGCATGTCTAAGGAGCGACGGTGCGCGATGGGCAACATAGCCATCATTGGCAGGGAAACAAAGGAAACAGTTGTTGAGGAGGTGGGAACTTCACTGGGGCGTAGGATTGACCTACAAGTGGCATTTCAAAAGTTGAATGCGCTCTCGTATGAATGCATTAAGCGCCTGATTGACATCGTTGGTTCGCTGTTGCTGTTGCTAATTGCTGCGCCATTCATGCTCCTCATTGCCGTGCTCATAGCGCTTGATTCACCCGGCCCAATACTCTTTCGGCAACTTCGCTATGGCAAAGGTGGCAGGGTGTTCACGCTTTACAAGTTTCGGACAATGCATGTCGGCGCCGAAAAAATGAGGGCGTCACTGTGGGCTGTGAGCGATATGAAGGGTGGGTTCAAGCTGCGCAATGACCCGAGGGTGACGCGGGTGGGCAGGTTTTTGCGCATATACAGCTTGGATGAGCTGCCGCAGTTGTTCAATGTCTTCAAGGGTGAGATGAGTTTAGTGGGACCTCGTCCCCACCCGCTTGATGAGTTTGATCCATCAAACCCGCAGCACCGTGAGATATTGAGTGTCAAGCCGGGGTTGACATGCCTCTGGCAGGTGAGTGGGCGCAACATGTTGAGCTTTGAAGAATGGGTGAGGCTTGACTTACACTATGTGCGCAATCGCTCCCTGCTGCTTGATCTCGCCATACTTGGAAGGACCATCCCAGCGGTCATAAGCGCCTATGGCGCGTTTTAATCCCTCGGCTTGAGTATGACACCGAGCGCCGCATCCGGGGATTCAATCAGCAGCTCGCACGCCCTCGCAGCCTCACTCAATGGGAATTCATGCGTAATCAATCGGCGCACATTTAGCTTGCCCTCCGAGATCAGCCTGAGGATGAGGCGAATGTTTTTGCGTGTGTCCCAACGGACAAGCGCAGTGGGGTAGTCGTTACCCCTTTCCCAAGCTTCATCATGGTATCCGGGACCTGTGCGTGATGATGCCCGTATGTCCATGTTTCCGAACGGGACGGGGAAGTTAAGGCGAGCGCTGCACCCGCCAACGACTACAATGCGTCCCATCCTGTGCGTGTCTGGGGCAACTTTCGTCATCCTCAGCAACATGTCAAATGCCTCAGTTGCATCACCGCCAAAAGCGATGATGCTGCAATCTATGCCCAAGCCCTCCGTGAACTTAAGCGCGGCATCAACTGGGTCACATTTAAGCGGGTTGATGGCTTCGTCAGCGCCGAGTTCCTTAGCCAAGCCGAGCCTCATATCAAGCTTATCAAGGGCTATGACGAAGGTCCCGCAAAGCTTTGCGAGTTGACATGCCACCTGCCCAATTATGCCCAGCCCGAAGACAGCCACATACTCGCCGATTTGAAGTTCAGCCCTCCTTATTGCCTGAAGTGCTGTCGCTGCAAGGTGAACGAAGGAAGCCTCTTCGTAGCTTACGCCGTTCGGTATTGGGACGCAGAGGTTCTTCGGGATGAGTGCATGCGTTGCGTGCAGTGCATATCCAGCACCCATACATGCTACTCGCATGCCAATTTCAAATTCGTCACATCCATCACCCTTAGCTATGACCACGCCAGCATTGCTGTATCCGAACGGTTGAGCCTTTTCATCGGGCTTCGGGTTGCGCCTCCTTGCGAGCAAGGCACCAATCTCGGTCCCCGGGCTTATGAGCGAGGCATGAACTTCAACGAGAACCTCACCATGCCCGACTCTTGGTATCTCGCCCTCATTAATCACGACATGCCCATCGCCAGTCATCGCTGCGAACTTCCTCTTTGTTGGTAGGCTCACCCTCCTCACCTCCGAACCGAGATGCCCATCATGACGAGCATGGCAAGCATCAACACCCCAAACATGCTCAAGTGGAGCCCGATCAAGTAAGCCGTTGGCAAATAAGCCCACACGACTTTCCTCGCCCCCAATTTAATGGCAACCGCCCTTGCAGCCGGATGAGTTTGACAGTGGCTCCATATCTCCTCTCGCCCATCAACGAAGGCGCGCCAGCCGCACCATGCCGAGTCAAGAATGATGTGGTAGATCTTTCCCGCGGTTCGCGATGTGGGCAGCTCGCATATGATCACATTCGGATTTGGTTGGCTGATCACCATTGCCCTTTCATACTTGCTCGGCATGTTCGGGAACATCGTCACAAGGAGATTTGGCGGGTCAGTGGTGATGAATGCCCTTGGCAGCGCCCCATCTATGCTCACGACATCGGCTTTGACATCCGAGACGAGCGCCTCATGGATGGCTTCCTTTGAGCGCCACTTCGTCGGAGTGACCTTCACAAGGTAATGCACGGCGAGCCAGCGCAATACATCGCTATCTGCCTCATGCCTCCTCAACCACTGCAGGTATGATAGCGGTTTTAAGGGGTCATAACCCTGCGCACACAGCAAGTCATAAAGCATGTGCGTGTTTGGCACGAGCGCTCTGAGTAACCCTTTCAATTGGCGTTCCATTTCAACTGGCGGTGGATAGCTCGTGTAACTGATGAATGCAAACCAGCACCTCTCTATATCCCTCTGGAGGATGGAGAAGCGTTCTTGATTGCGGTCAATGTGCTTGAGTGGTGTCCATTGCAGCATTGCATTGTGCGTCGGCATCTCCTTCACGAATGGGTTTATGCCGTCAATGGCTACGAACAGCTCCAATGCGAGCACCGTTGGCAATGTCCAAAACGCCGCCCTCTGTAATGCCCTTGTGGTGTTGCCCTTCCCACTGCGTTTGAAGTGATGCGTTGCTATGATCAAAGCGAGCGATAGGGATAGGGCTATGAGGAAGCAAGCTGCAGCAAACATGGCTTGTGATGATGTTGCCGCAGCTGCCCTTATTGCCGCTCCAAATTCACTCGGTGGGATGATGAGCTTGGCAGCCTTTACGGAGGTTTTGAAGAGCACCTCAAATGCGCGCCACAGCGGCGGCAACTTCAACATCCCGATGAAGAGCATGAGGAGGATTGCCGCGCATGCCATTGTCCACCTCCTGAATGCCAATAGCTCGGTGACATCGGACGAAATCATGTTCCCGACCAACCGCTCAACCCCGTAAGCGGATAGCACTGAGATTGCAAAGGTGCTCCAAATGGAAAACCTTGCAGGTGCCCTCATGGTTGAGAACAGCGGGACATGCTCATACAGCCATGAATAGAGTGGCATGAACCGACCGAGCGAGAGCGTGCATCCCAAGGCTGCAGCGATGATGAGCATCAGCTTGACCCTGCTTGAGTGCTTATCCAGTGCTCCGTAAAGAGCCAATGCTGTTGCAGTTGCGCCAATATGCATTGACACATCCCAATAGTTACCAACACCCCAGTAGAAGCCCCTTGCTGGGTGACCAAACAAATTCGGTATGAAGAGGTTGGGCAGCTGCCAAGGTGGGATTGAGAGGAGTGTTGCCTCCTCAAATGGCACTCTGATGTGGGCAGACCTTTGAAGGAGTTCAATTTGCGCGAGCCATTGCGCGCCTGTTAAAGCGCATGTCAGCAGTAGCGATGCAATCATCAGCAAGGCGCAATGCAACGCTCCTCTCGCATTATGAGCTTCAACAGCCCTTGAGCATCCCCAAGCAATGACGAGTGCAAGGCATAGCATCCATGCTTGAGCATGCCCGCATAGGAATGAGATGGCGAGAGTGAGCGCCAGCATCGCTGATGAGGATGCGTTCTTATAGCGCACCAGCATCTCGGCTGCAAGGAGCATCATCGGGAGCCAAGAGATGGTGTAGTGCAGGCTCGGGAATTGAACATGCCCTATTACGAAACTGCTCATGCCGAATGCGAGTGCGCCAGTGGATGAAGCGATCGGTGAACATCCACGATATGCGAGCAGAGCATATGTGAGCCAGCCGCACAGCATCGTGTGTATGACTGCTCCGAGTGTGATGAGCGTATGTGCTGGGATGAAAATGGCGAGCCAATTGAACGGGTAAAAAAGCGCAGATTGACCGTTAGCCAGAAACGGCATCCCGCAATAGGCATATGGATTCCATAGGGGAATATAACCGCTTGCGAGCGACTTTGATGCGAACTCGCGCCAAGGTATGAACTGAAGCACAATGTCGCCGTAAAAGAGGGACTTACCCTTCAAAGCCTCCCTGAATGGCAGGAGCAAAAAGAATGTCACGACGAGCATGCCAATGATGTGCTCTCTAAACCGAAAAGTTGCATGTGGGTTTGGAGCGCCGTTGTGTGATGGCATGTCCGTTTGACGCCTCAAGCAACCTCGGAATCTCATAATGAGCCATCGCTATTTGAGCCGAGGGCATCTCACCGCTATTGGCGCCTCAGCCATTCCGTTGGCGCATAGTCATCAGTGAAGATTGGCACATCGGCTAAGTCAAGTTTGCCCGTGTATAAGTCGGACGCTATCTCAACGAACAGCGGTATGCGCACACGCTTGTTGGCGAGCAGCCTCGCCTTAGCGACTATGTCATCTGGCTTTAACTTCGTTTCGGCTTTTGTCGCTATGAGCATGATGTTGCGCTCGCTATACAGCCACGGGCGCTTCCTGTATTCCACAGGGAAGATGTAGACCGACGGGAAGACGGAGCTTACCGTCTTGATGAACGACAGCGTTGACCTTGCGGCTCTGCCTTCAAGCTGCCCGATCAGGTTGTAGGCGAGTATTCCGTTATCGGTCAGGCGCTCCTTCACGAGTTCAAAGAATTCCTTTGTCGCAAGATGGAACGGCACACTCAGCCCATACTTCGTTGCGGTGTATGCATCCATCATGATGAGGTCGTATTTGTTGTTTGAGCGCCTGAGGAATATGCGCCCATCCTCAATGAAGACTTGCAATCGCCTGTCCTCTTTAAACCCAAAGAACTTAATGGCTACATCCCTCACATCGGGGTCAATCTCAACGACATCAATCTGAGCATCCTCGTAATCACGCCAGAAGCGCATCGGGACAGTCCCTCCACCAAGTCCGACCATGAGGACTCGTTTTATGTTCGGGTTGAATATGAGCGAGAGGTGAAAGTAGTCAGTATACGGGAAGACAGCCCTGCTTGGGTCTGAGAGGTCAATAGCGCTCTGGTAAGTTGGACCGAAGCGCAGTATGCGCACGCTGCCAATCTGCTCAACTATGATTCGGTGGTATGCCGAATCCTTTTCATACAGTATCTTGCACGGTGTTGGCGTGGTGATGATGGTGAGCAATATGACAGCTGCTGCCATCTTGAGCCTCAGAGCGCTCCTTTGAAGTGCCTCATGCGCTAAAACGAGTGCTGCAGCAATAAGCATCGCAAGCGAGAGCAGCTTCAATATTAGGCTCACTGGAAGCATTGGGATGAGGATGAAGCCGGCTGAGAGAGTCCCGACGAGGCTGCCCATAGTTGAGACCGCATACACCCTGCCGGCAACTCGTCCGGCGAAATCCGGTGATGTTGTCAGAAGCCGTATGACATACGGGCTGACCACACCAAAGAGCACGCATGAAGGCATGAAGAGCAAGAATGCGGCAAGCAATGGACCGAGTTGACCGGCAATGTATCTGTCGGAAATCCACAGGCAGAGCTGCCTCCCAAATGAATTAACGATCGCTATGGCAGGCGCATTGAGCAATGTGGATAGCACTAACCCAAGTGATTTCGGATAACGGTCCGCGATTGTTCCGCCGATGTAACTTCCAAGTGCCCATCCGAAAAGAAAAACCGAGATGAGGCTTGACCAAACATTCACGCCGCTCCCGAAGGCTGGTGCTAAGACCCTTGAGCCGACGATCTCGAGCGCCATGCCAACGCCACCGGCGATGAAAGCGACGAGGTATAGCATTTGCGATCACTCCCTGATGAGAAATGCGATTGCATTAGAGAGCCGTGCCGTTAAAATTTGACGAAGACTTAACGGCGCCGTGACAGGCGCCAAAGCCATCTCCTTTGACCGTTGTGCAACGGCGGTTTGATCTAACCCCGGATTGCGTTGGTCTGTAGCGATGATGACGCGCTCTATCACAGCTGTCACCGATTTAAATCGCGCTGCGCGGTGCGCAAAATGGATGTGAGGAATGAAAGTCACTTGGACACAGGAAGGGGGGTAGTCACTGATGCGCGCTGAATCTCTTGAGTTCCTCCGTGCACTGCTTGAGACGCCGAGCCCTTCTGGATATGAGGAGCCGGTGCAGGAGGTAGTAATGGAATGGGCATCCAAGTATGCTGACAATGTCCGAAAGGATGTGCATGGCAATGTCATAGCGGAATTAAATCCATCGGGTCATCCGAGGATCATGCTCGCCGGGCACTGCGACCAGATTGGGTTGATGGTTCAGCACATAGACGAAAGCGGCTACCTATTCGTTAGCGCTATAGGGGGCTTTGATGTGGCAGTGCTCATAGGTCAAAGGGTCATTGTATGGTCCAAGAGGGATGGCAAGCTCGTGCCTGTTCACGGTGTGATAGCGAGGAAACCGATCCACCTGCTGCCGGAGGCTGAGCGTGAGAAGTTGCCCAAGGTGAGTGACCTTTGGGTTGACATTGGGGCAAGGGGGAAGCGTGAGGCTGAGAGGCTCGTTTCAATTGGAGACCCGGTGACATTTGACCTCAAGTTCCAAATCATGCGCAACAACACCTTTTGTGCATGCGGCTTGGATGATAAGGTTGGCACATGGGTAGTCATGGAGACGCTAAGAATGCTCTCCGGAAAGAAGTTTGATGCTGCTGTGTTTGCTGTCTCAACAGTCCAAGAGGAGTTGGGCTTGAGAGGGGCACGCACGAGTGCGTTTGGAATAGAACCGCATGTGGGGATTGCAGTTGATGTCACATTCGCAAGCGATCACCCGGAGGTTGACAAAAAGCAGGTTGGCGAAATCAGGCTTCACGGTGGTCCCGTAATCTACCGAGGTCCGAACATCAACCCCAAGGTGTTTGATACGCTTATCAGCGTTGCCAAGCGAAACAGGATACCATACCAGGTTGCGGGTATCTCAAGGGCTACAGGCACAGATGCTAATGCGATTCAGGTGACAAGAGCCGGTGTCGCAACGGGTTTGATAAGTATCCCCAATCGCTACATGCACACACCAGTTGAAATGGCTTCCCTTGGAGACCTTGAAAATGCAGCGAAGCTGCTTGCAGCATTCATTCAAGAGGTCAAGGGCGATTCCGATTTCACACCATGATGGTTTGGGTTAACTCGGCATTCTCTTCTGGCGGATGAATTCGCCGATGTAGACGAGGTTATGCTAAACAGATGACTGGCGCATGTGAACAATACATGCTACAATTGAATGCGGCTTGATCGGCGAAGTTTAAGGGTGCAAAAGAGCCGCTAAGGCGTAGGAAGATGCATCAAGAGGAGGGGATGGCAAATGCGAGGTGCCATTGTAGCCATGGTGGTCGGGATAATATGCGTGGTGGCTGGAGTGGTGCTCATCATCGTGTGTTGGGAACAATTCAAAACGATGTTTTGGGGAGCGCTTGGTCCGGTTGTCTTGCTCGGTGGGCTTTTGCTTGCTGCCATAGGGTGGAGCGAGTATGAGGCAGCAAAGCAGTGGCGTGAAGCTACAAGCGCCGTAACGCAGCCGAAGCCGGAAGCAAAACCGGCTGAAGCGCAACCACCCTCTGAAGCCCCCAAGGAAACACAACCCGAACAGCCAGCTCAACAGCCCAGTGAGGGACAGGAAGCTTCAGAGCAAGCATAGGGAATTAAGCTTCGGGTTTGATTGCGAATCCGCCACCGAAGTCGGGTTTGGTAACTGAGGCAAAGGTGGCAAGGGTTGTATTGTTGTAACTCCATTTCGCCATAGCGCTTCAAAATGCGCTTCAGCAATGTCAATGATGGGATTAAGGTGGGTGACAAGTAGGTGGAAGGAGCTCACGCATTGAATATGGGGCATGGTGGCTCACCGGTTGAAGTTGCAGCTCATCTTGTTCTCCAGCTTTCATTCATACTCATCGGCGCAAAGGTTTTCGCCGAGGTTTTTGAGAGGTGGCTTAAGCAGCCGCCAGTGTTGGGAGAGCTCGTCTTTGGCATGCTCATCGGGCCTTACGCTATTGGCAAATTTCTTCCCGGCATAACTGGCGCATTATTTGCGCCAGTTGAGGGTGTGGTGCCCGTCTCAAATGAGCTTTGGAGTGTGGCTCAAATTGGTGCTGTCATACTGCTCTTCCTCATCGGGTTGGAGACAGACCTTGCGCTTTTTTTCCGCTACGCCGGTAAAGCGATGTTTGTAGCGGTTGGCGGTGTTGTGTTCCCCTTCATCTTCGCAGATGTGCTTACAGTGTGGCTTGGCTACGCCGACAGTTACTTTCACCCATCAGCCCTATTCATGGGCGCAGTCTCAACTGCTACATCCGTCGGAATAACAGCAAGGGTTCTATCGGAGCTTAACAGGCTCTCCACACCTGAGGGCGTGACAATACTTGCGGCTGCAGTCATTGACGATGTGCTTGGGATAATTGTGCTTGCAATCGTTAGCAACCTCGTTTCCGTTGGCAGAGTTGAAGCCGCTCAACTTTGCATCATAGCTATAAAGGCGTTCGGTGTTTGGGTGCTACTCACAGCAGTTGCGATCATCGCTGCACCTATGCTTGCAAGCGCTTTCCGACTGTTCAATTCGGAGGGCGCAAGCCTTGTGCTCGCCGTATCGCTTTGCTTCCTTGCAGCTTCGCTAATGGAGTCAGTCGGGCTGGCTATGATCATAGGCGCGTATGCTCTTGGATTGGCTTTCTCTCGGACCGAAATTGCGGGTCGCCTTGAAGAGGCGTTAAGGCAGGTTGCACATGTGCTTGTCCCCATCTTCTTTGTGGTGATGGGGATGATGGTTGACTTCACGCGCATGGGGAGTGCGCTGCTGTTTGGGCTTCTCCTGACACTGCTCGCCATCATCGGGAAGGTTGGCGGATGCGGCTTGCCGGCGTTTATCTCGGGATTTAACTCGCTTGGGGCTTCAAGGATTGGGGTGGGCATGATGCCAAGGGGTGAAGTTGCCCTCATAGTTGCCGGTGTTGGCTTGGCAAAAGGGGCGATTAACCTTCAGGAATTTGGTGTTGCGGTCATGATGACATTCGTTACGACATTCCTTGCACCCATCTTGCTTGTGCCGCTCTTCAGGGTGGCAGAGAGCGGGTTACAAGCGAGGTTGAAAGAGGTGAAAGAAGTTGGAGGGCGAGATTGAGGTAATAAAGGTCATCTTCCCGACATGGCTGGCACATGTGTTTGAAGAAAAGCTGCAGGTCATCTTACACAAGTATGGTTGCGTGCGTCTGGTTGAGGAACTTGGTGAGCTCAGCGGCGTTGAAGTGGTTGAGTGGCTAAGTCCGGAGGGGGAAGGGCGAACTGGGAGCTTAAGCCTGTCCATTCGCCAGCATGATGATGCATCATCTTTAGTTGAGATAAGTTGCACATCGCGGAGGCTGCGTGATTTGGTCATGCTTGCAGGGCTCAAGTTGGTTGCAGAATGCGCAAGTTCAATTCGGCACCTTGACAATCGCATCAACGAACCCCTATCCAAAGTGTTGGCGGAAATTGAGAGGATGACATCATTGATTGAAGAGGGGTTGAGTGCCCAAATGTGATGCATCAGTTGAGGAGCACAACCCGAACTGAAGGGGCGGCGATGGTGATCTCACATGCCGAAAGTGAGCGAGATGGTGAACTCACTTCCATGGCTTGATTGTAAGCAATTGCGCATGTGGCGCGATGAGGGCGAGCTATGCATGAGTTATATGGGCACGGTTTACAGGCGTATAAAGCCAGTCCGCCTGTTCCCGCTCACGGCGAGGGACAAGATGATAAGTATCCTTGATGAGAATGACAGGGAGATAGGGATCATCAGGGACATCAAGCAATTGGATGCCAAGTCAAGGGCAGCACTTGAGAGCGAGCTCTCCGAACGATACTTCATGCCAAGGGTGGTGAGGATCAATTCCATCAAGGTTGAGTTTGGGATGACGAGGTGGGATGTGGAGACGGATCGCGGCAGGAGGCAATTCCTTGTGCGTGAGCGAAACGATGTGCAGCTGTTGCTTGGCGGGCGAGTTCTAATAGTGGATGCTGATGGTAACCCGTATGAGATTCCAAACTACATGGCGTTGGATGCGCACAGCAGGGCATTGCTTGAGGAACAGCTTTAATCCCACCAACCATGCCCTGTCAATGGGGGTGTAAGAGACTTGGTCGGCGAGGATAAATTTCGTGTTATCATGGATGAGCAAAGCGAGGCGGAGGTTGAAGGTAAACCATTTGAACAACCGCAGCAGAAAGAAGCAGTTGAGGAGGCTGCAGCGGAACTTGAGGTGAAGGGGTTGGAGGGAACGGAGAGTGAAGGTGCAGTTGAAGCCGCTGTTGAGGGTGAAATGGCGCGTCATCGGAGAGGGCGAAAGGGAGCCGAAGCAGCAGAGGTTAAAGAGGCGCCATCGGAAAAGATCAAAGTCGTGCGCACGATCATCAGGAGGTTGAAAAAGCTTTACCCGAATGCGACGACGGCGCTTCGCTGGTCAAATCCGCTTGAGTTGCTCGTTGCAACGATCTTATCGGCACAGTGCACCGATGAGAGGGTAAACCAAGTCACCCAAACGCTCTTTCAGAAGTATCGCACAGCCGAGGACTATGCGAATGCCAACTTGAGGAAACTACAAAAGGAGATAAAGCCGACGGGTTACTATCGCCAGAAGGCAAAGACTCTAAAAGCGCTCGGCAAGGCGCTCGTTGAGCAGTATGGTGGCGAAGTCCCTTCAAGCATGGAGGAGTTGTTGAAGTTGCCCGGAGTGGCTCGCAAGACCGCAAATGTTGTCCTTGGGATCGCCTTTGGGATACCGTCTGGGATAGTTGTGGACACTCACATGCATCGCATCTCACGGAGGCTCGGCTTAACTGACCAGAGGAATCCGGAGAAGATAGAGCTTGATTTGATGCGCATCGTCCCGAGGCGTCATTGGATATTCTTTAGCCACGCAATGATTTGGCATGGCAGGCTCGTTTGCCAAGCGAGAAAGCCGAAGTGCGATGAGTGTATCCTTAACGACATCTGCGAGAAGAGATTTTGAGCATATGTGAGCCTCGCAGTCGGGCTTATCGCAAGTCCATTATGGCTGTTGCGAAAAGTCCCTTTGTGTTGAGCCATTTTTGAGTGAAGGGGCACCATTTGGTGCGTGCTATAATGCAGTTGGCTTTTTGCGCTTTGCGAAGGGGGCAAACTTTGCGGCGGATCTTTTATCGGGTGTGGGAATGCGCTGAGATTGGCAGGTGAAGCGCTATGCCAAAGCGCACATACCAACCAAAGAAGAGGCGCAGGAAAAAAGTGCATGGCTTCTTGGCTCGCATGAGCACTCCCGGTGGGAGGAATGTCATCAAGCGACGCAGGCGTAAGGGCAGAAAGCGCCTTACCGTGTGAAGTGAGGCAGCATCATGAGCGGCAAAGTCACTGTGCGTGGCGATTGCTTGCGCCGCATACCGCCAAGTGATGTGCGTGGCGAAAATAGGTTTCCAAAGGATGAGAGGTTGCGCAGGCAAAGGGATTTTGAGAGGTGCGTCAAAGCCGGCAGAACGATAATGGGGAAGCTGCTCAGGGCGCACATTTACTGGCATGGTGAGCCAATCAGGCGGATAGCGTTTTCAGTTGGGAAGGCTGTTGGAAAAGCCGTCGTGCGCAATCGCATAAAGCGTTGGCTAAGGGAGGCATATAGGACGAGGCGTTGGGCGTTAAAGAGCGGGTTTGACATGCTGGTTATAGTAGTGCAGCCAAGTTGCAAGGAGATAAAGCACGAGGACTTTGATCTTGAGTTTGAGCAATTGCTTTTTCGTGCGGGCGCAGTTGAGAGAGCGCAATTGCGATGACAGGGTGATCGTGAGGCGTGATTTGCCGCGTGTTGATAGCGCTCATTCGCTTTTACCAAAGGACACTTTCAACTTGGATGCCACCGAGTTGCCGCTACACGCCGAGCTGCTCAGAGTATGCCATTGAGGCGCTACGCCTTCACGGGTTGATGAAAGGGCTCTGGTTGGCAATGCTTCGCCTGCTGCGTTGCAACCCATTCTTTCCGGGCGGATACGATCCTGTGCCGCAACCGGAGAAGCTCGCTGCTGGTTGCGTAAGGGGTGAGACCGAAGAGAGCCATGATTCAACGGCGGCGATGGATGGCTGAGGCGCGAGAAGCTCATCGCAAACTGATTTTTTCGTTTCGCTCGCTATCTGCAGTGGGCAGGATGACAGTCAAGTTACTGTTCATTTGTGCGGTAGTTGCCGTGATGTTAAATGCGGTGCACTGCACAACTGACTATGCGGGCTTGAATGAGCCTTACAGCCCGCAGAGCGCCCTTGATGTGAGCAAGCTGCGCACCAAAGAGCAAGCTGACGGTGAACTCAAGCGCCTGCAGGCAATTGTGCGAGATAGGCGATGCACGCTTCCCGAGGCATGGGCGCAACTTCGCCGTGGCGCAATATTTGAGTTCGTCTTGATGGACACGGCGAGGGCTAAGGATGCGTATGAGGAATTGGTTGGCGAATATGAGGATGCCATGCGCTCAAAGGATCAATCTGTGCGTTTGGAAGCTCTGGCATGCTCGGACCATGTTGCCACAGCTTGCTTTAGAGCAGCCGAGATTTGCAGGCAACTTTATCAGCGCTCAATCGGCACCGATAACGAGGGCAAGGCGAGGAAGCAAGCCCTCAAGGCATACCAACGCCTTGAGTGGCTCTCAAGTTATCGTGGTGTGCTCGCAAATGCGTTTGTGATTCACTTGGATCATGGTGTCGTCAGGAAGGAAACAGCATACGAAGCGGCACTGAGGCGCTTGGACGAGTTCTATCGCGAGTATTTCAGCTACAAGCTGCTTGATGCACTTGCCTCAATGACTGGTAAGGATAGGCGCTACAGCTACGGTTTGGCTATCATAATGCTGACACTGCTTGTCAGGGTGCTCCTTTTCCCGCTCAACAGGAAGGCTTATAAGTCAATGCGCATGCTTCAGAAGCTGCAGCCGGAGATGCAGAAGCTGCAAAAGAAGTATCGCAATGACCCTCAAAGGCTCAACCGAGAGTTGCTTGACCTTTATCGCAGGCACAGGATTAGCCCGCTGAGCGGCTGTTTACCTCTGCTCATTCAGTTTCCCATTCTCATCGCCGTCTACTGGGCGGTGGTCTACTACAAGTATCAGTTCCTGCATGCCAGCTTCCTTTGGATACGGAGTTTGGCTCGCCCGGACTTTATCCTGTTCGGGCTCTACTTCGTGAGCTTGATACTGAGCCAACGCTTGATGAGCAAGCTCTCTCAGCCAGTCGACCCGCAACAGCAACAGACGCAACAGGTGTTCTCATGGCTCTTTCCGATGATGGTCTTGCTCTTCTTCTGGTCATTCCCGGCTGCGTTCATCCTTTACTGGTTGACATTCAACATCACGATGACGGTTGAGCAGTATCTCATCCAAAGGGGTTTGAAGCGCGCGGAAGATAGCGGCGGTTATCCAATTAAGCGTGTTGAGCGAATTCAACAGCGCGCTGAGAGCCCTCAAGACGGGCATGTTGCCCGGCGCGAAGAGCTTGCTGCCCATAGAAGGGCGCAAGTTGAGTCAAAGCGAGTCAAGCAGATGAAGTTAAAGCGAATGTTCAGGGAGGCTCGCATAAGACGATACTTCAGGTGATGAAGGGCTGTTAAATGCCATTTCACAGGGGGGTCTTGGGCGTGAAGGCAGTAGAGAAGCGCGGAAGAACGGTTGAAGAGGCAATTGAGACTGCGCTGCGCGAGCTCAACGCCACGAGGGACGAAGTTGAGATTGAGGTGGTTGAGGAAGGCACAAAAGGTGTGCTTGGCATAATCGGCTCACAGCAAGCTTGCGTCAGGGTCATGCTCAAGCCGGATTTGATACTCAAAAGCGTTGTCAAGAACATAGTTGAGCGCATGGGCGCAAGCGTCGTAGTTGAAGAGCCGATGGAAAGGGACGGCGCATTTTACATCAACATCAGCGGGTCGGATGCCGGGCTCATAATAGGGCGCAATGGGGCGACGCTTGATGCCATGCAAGTCGTTGTGAGTGAGATAGTGCGCAAGCGATGCAACTCACCGGTTTTGATCTGGGTGGATGCCGATAGATACAGGGAGAGGCGTTGGGAACAGGTCAAGAAGATGGCGCTGGAGGCTATGGAGCGAGCCAAAGCTGAGAGGCGTCGGATAAGGCTATACAATCTGACAGCTGCTGAAAGGCGCATCGTCCACCTCACATTGCAGAATAACCCCGATGTCATAACCTACAGCGAGGGTGCTGAGCCAAACAGGGTTCTGGTGGTAGCGCCGGCAGACATCGGACCGAAGCCAAGGAGACGACCTGAAGAGCGCCCCGGGCAAACACAGCGCTCACAGCGGTTTCAACGCAACCAAGGTGGGCGGCGTAGTGATTCTCGCAAGCAGCGCAACGAAGAGAGGTGAAAGGTGAATAAGCCACTCATTCTCACCGCCATGGCGAAGCTGAAGATACACGGAGTAACTGTTGCATACGATGGCGAGCCGGTGCTAAAGGATTTCACGCTTGAGATAGGTGAGGGTGAACTCGTCGGCATCATTGGACCAAACGGCAGCGGCAAGACGACACTCCTAAGGACAATTGCACGCCTGTTGAAGCCACTTAAAGGGACTGTGTTCCTTGATGAACGGGATTTGCAGGGGATGAGCGTTAGGGAGGTTGCGCGCAGCATCGCCGTTGTCCCACAGGAGGATGTCCCGCTGTTTGCCCTCACAGTTTTTGATGTCATAGCGATGGGCAGAACTGCATACTGCTCACCTTGGAGCGGCTTAACCAAAGATGACCTTAGAGCCATTGAAGATGCAATGGCTCAAACTGAAACAGGGTATCTCGCCATGAGGGTGATAACCGAATTGAGCGGTGGCGAAAGGAAACGCGTGATGATAGCGAGGGCGCTCGCACAGCGTCCGCGCATACTGCTGCTTGATGAGCCAACAGCCAACTTGGACCTGAAATACCAACTTGAGGTCGTTGAGCTGATAAGGCGCTTGAATGCCGAACACGGCACAACCGTCATAACCGTTTTACATGACCTAAACTTGGCTTCGCTCATTGCCGATAAGCTCATCCTGATGAACTCAAGCGGGCGAATTCATGCCCTCGGAACACCTGAGGAGGTGATAACGCAGCGCAACATCCAAGAGGCTTATGGTGCACCAGTTGTAGTTTCACGCCATCCGATAACTGGCAAGCCGTCGGTCACGCTGCTTGAGCGCAGGGTGATTTTGAAGCCGCACCTTCGCATCCACATCATTTGCGGTGGTGGCAGTGCGGGGGAAATACTTTCACTGCTCTCACGCAGCGGATGCACCATATCCGTTGGCGCATTGAACAGGGGCGATTCCGATTGGGAGGCAGCAAGGGCAATTGGGGCAATGGTAATTGAGGAAGCGCCATTCATGCCCATCTCGGAAAGGGCATACAGAGAGACATGCGAAGCGATATCACGCTCCGAGATCGTGCTAATAACTGATGTGCCATTTGGGTTTGGCAACCTGCCCAACTTGCAAGCCGTCCTTGATGCGGCAGTTGGGCGCATATTCATCATGCGCCCGGAGAAGTTTCACGAAAGGGACTTCACTAATGGTGAGGCAACAAGGCTTTTAAGGCAACTCTACGCAACAAAGCAAGTTGTGGGGCTGAATAGCACCCATGAGTTCATACGCCTGCTCTCGTCATCTGGTCCGCACAGCTCTGAAGGTTGATGGGTTAAAGCTGCTCAGCGAGACTTCCATATGGCTTTGAATCTCTCTCTGAGCATCCCCTCAATGCTTGTCGGTGGGCGCAACCAACCAACTTGCATTTTGAATGCCACACTGTCGCTCCCAACTTGGTAATTGTCCTTTGGGGCATCCGCGAACTTCGGGTCGGCAAATTCGCTGTGAGCGTCAAATCCGGTTGCATCAGCGAATGCCTTAAGGTCATCAAACACGCGATGCCTTGGTCTCCAAGGGGCGCCGTATAGTATGAGCTTTTGCCCATCTGCAGCGAAGTAAAGATTGCGGTCTATGAGCATGCCTTGCTTTGTTGGGTCAAAGACAAGGTGTGGGTTCTCTCTGATGAATTTTTCAAATGCCTCCTGTGTCCCAAACTTCCCTCTCTCAGCCGGATGCCATCCGAAGAATGGATTGTCATACCAGAGGGCGAGTTGGTAGCCGCGATTGAAGGCGCACAAATTGCCAACTATGATATTTCCGCTGTTGTGGTATGCCACTTCACCGAGGTCATCGGTTAAAAGCCTCCTTGGTCCTTGCTCACGCAGCGCTATTCCATCCTTGTTTCCAACGCATGTGTTGAATGCGATGATGCAGTTTTGGCTTTCAGCAATCTGTATGCCGGCTGCACTCCAATCTGGAAAAGTCACTTCCCAAATGGCTCCTATTGCATTGCGCAGGAATAAATTTCGCACCACCGCTATGTCACGGCTTATCTCAATGAACAGCCCGCTCTTTTCATTCTCCAAGAAGACGCACTCAGTGATGATGACATTTCGCACATGTATATCCAGCCACAATCCCGGCCCGCCGTTCCTGCGGAAGACACACCCTCGGAAAACACCGCCATTAGCCAAAGCGAGCTTGAAACCGCCTGCATCCCATCCCCTGTTGATTGGCTTCCAGCAATTCTCCTCCCAAAGGCAATCCTCGTTGAGGAAACCCCTACCGGAGGCTCCACCGCCCGTGTGCCCACATCGTCTTATAATGCACCTTCGCATCGTTCCGTGGACGAGGATGCCACCGCCCGACATCCCCTCAACTATGCAATCCTCAACCAAGTTATCTTCACCATGCAGCCAGACTGCGGCGCGTTGCGGGAATGTCGCTGCATGCCGAAAGACGATGCCGCGCACATGTATATGCTTATGCCCCTTAGGGTTTGCCCAAGGGTTTGTCCCGAATAACTCCGAGCGCGTTGAAACCTCAACTTGACGCTCATTCGGATTTGAGCCATCTGCAAGCCAAAGGTATAACGCCTTCGCCTTCCCATCAACGGAGAACATGCCCGCAAACTCAATGTTGATGCCCTTTGTCGGCGGCTTTAAGACCGATGATGCTTTCCCCGAACGAAGATCATCTTGGTGTTTGCGCCATGCCTCGCGCAGGCTTTCAATGTCAGGTGATGGTAATGCCACCCTGCCATTAACTACGACGAGTTCAGCTCTTCCCCAGAGTGGCGCATCCTCAGGATGATGCTCAACTGGTGTTCCATCCTTGCGCCAGTTGATGATGAACTTCCGCTCCCAAGGTATGCGATAGATCGGCTCGTTGCCCTCAACGCGTTGCCAACCCTTGATCACATCTGCGCCGCTGATGACGACGGAGCCGGGCGGGTGTGCCTGAAATACAATTGGGGCTCCTTCCTCGCCGTCATTATGTAGCCTGACAGACTCACGATATATACCGCCTTTGATAATGACGGTATCGCCAGCCCTCGCAATTTGCGCAGCCTTTCCAATCGTCTTCAGCGGGCGTTCGTCAGTCCCCGGGTTATCATCGGATGCATTTGGATGATGTTGGTCAACTACCAGCGTTGCAGCGCAAAGGAGATTCCAAATGAGGGCACAACTTGCAGCAGTGATGATGTGGCGCATCCTTAATCACCCTTATAGTCAGATGGAGTTTGATTCGCCGTCTGCGCAGAGTTCGCTATTGGTTAACTTGCCCACACTGTTCCCCTTCCACTGTCGCTTCTCCGAGGAGTATCCTGCGCAACTCCTTTGCCGCCTCGTTTAGGTCATCATTGATGATTTGGAAGTCAAACCTGTCCTTGAATTTCATCTCCCATTCGGCTTTGCTCATGCGCCTCTCAATTTCTTCCGGCGCATCCAATCCGCGCTTTGTAATGCGCCTTCGCAGTTCCTCCATTGATGGCGGCAGGATGAAGATGAGGATGGCATCCTTACACTTTTCTCTGACTTGCATTGCGCCTTGGACATCAATTTCAAGGACAATATCAAATCCGCTGGCGAGCTTCTCTTCAACCCACCTCCTTGGCGTCCCATACATGTGACCATGAACATGCGCCCACTCAAGGAACTCGCCGTCCTCAACCATGCGCTTAAATTGTTCCTCTGTGACGAAGAAGTAATCTCTGCCATCAACTTCCCCATGGCGCTTTGGGCGTGTCGTCACCGAAACTGAATAGAGCACATTCGGCAATGTCGGTAGAACGAGTTTGAGCAAAGTCCCTTTGCCGACACCCGAAGGTCCGCTCACTACAAACAGCCTGCCGTGACGCTTTTTGCTCAAAGCTATGCCACCACCGCGTGAGTTATGCTAAAGTATCGCATATCAGCACCTTCATAAGATATCACACCACATTAGCAGCTCAGGTCGTATTGCCCTTTTGCACCTTGCACAATGTAGCCGATGCTATTGGCTTTAGCTGTAAGTTCCTCACCGTTGGAATGGAGGTGCAGTGCCGTGAAGTCACAGGCTGTCATATTTACAGCCCCATACAAGATTGAGCTCGGAGAGGTTGAACTTTTGGAGATGACGCCAACGAGCATATTGATCAGGACACTTTATTCCGGCTTGAGCGTTGGCACAGAGCGTTGGTGGCTCATCGGAAAGCGCCCTGAGGGGTTCTTCCCGAGTGTGCCCGGTTATCAAGGTGTCGGCACCGTCATTGAAGTTGGCAATCAGGTGAAACGATTTAAAGTTGGCGACACCGTCTTCTTCCGAAGGAGCAGGTTGCCCGAGCCGTATGGGCGCTCGTGGATGGGCAGCCATTTGGCATTTGCCGTGTGCGATGAAAGCGACCATGTCTTCAAAATCCCAAAGGGTTGCGACTTGCGTGAGGCTGCGGTGTCGGCGCTGCCTGCCGTTAGCTTCATGGGAATTGGCATGGCAAAACCGAAGCGAGGCGAGTTTGTAGTTGTAATTGGACAGGGCATGATAGGGCAGTGTTCGGCGCAGCTTTGCAGGCGCTTGGGATGCTTCGTTGTGACGGCTGATAAGCTGCCATTGCGGGTGAGGCTGTCAGCTGAGTATTCGTCGGATAGAGCCGTCAATGTGGATGAGGAAAATTTGGTTGATGTTGTTCGTCAGCTCAAGCCGGATGGGGCTGACTTGGTCATTGAGACGAGCGGCGTAGCGGAGCTTGCTGACTTGTGCATTGAGCTCATCCGTGTGAGAGGAAGGGTTTGCTTTCAAGGTTGGTATCCGGGGTTCATCCCAATACACTTCCACAGGGCGCACGCAAAATGGCTCACTGCATATTTCCCATGCAGTCACACATTGGAAGACCAAGTTCGTTCATTGCGTTTGTGCAGGCGCGGCGAACTTAAGTTACTGCCACTCATAACACATTGTCTTCCTGCAACTGATGCCCCGAAGGCATACGAGATGATCCTAAATCATCCAGAGAAGTTCGTCGGGATCATCCTTGACTGGAGCGCTGTATCGTGAAAGGGAAACAATTTCGGACGGCGTGTTGCCGGGGACGCCGATAAGCCGCAATCGGTAATCGGCTCGGCGGTAGCCTCGCCCTCCAATGATGTGACAAATTCGTTTTTGGGAGGCACGCCTTTGGCGTGCCGAAATCGGTTGGTCATAAAGCCAACCATTTTGCGGATGGACATGTTAAGGCGCACAGGTTGAACCAAATCACTTGGGATCAACTTGAGCGCATGACGACAACTTGTGTGAACTATGGTCGGTCAGTAATGACGCCGTGGCAAAGTGGCGCGGGCTGCCCATAACCTTAACGGTGTTGAGGAGTGTTTGCGCCTTTGCCGGGGCACGGCGGTTGCCGTGCCCCGGCTTTCATCGGCTCGTGCAATGTGTAAATGAATGTCCCCACAAGTGGAGTTGTGCATTCGTGAAATGGTTAGTGAGGGTTGTCACTTGCTTGGCAGTTCTTTGATGCGTATGTTTCGGAACTCAACATATGAGCCATGATTTTGCAGCCCGATGTAGCCCTTGCGAAGCCTGCTTTTAAGCTGCGGATGTTCATCCATGTTAACATCAATGATTTTCTCGCCGTTGAGGACGACGGTGACCTTTGGTCCATCGCAAGTTATTTCAACCTCATTCCATTCTCCCGCTGGCTTTGATGCCTCTTTGGTTGGGGCAACAGCGCCGTAAATTGCGCCGGCTGTCGTTGCCGTTGGCTTCCTTCCGTATGAGTCAAGTATTTGCACTTCCATCCCAGTTTGCGATTGTCGCCCCGTGAGGCTTGTCCGAATGAATATGCCGCTATTTCCTCCCTTGCTTATCCTGTATTCAAGGCGCAGGATGAAGTTCTCATATTCCCTCTCAGTGCGCAGCCATCCACCGCCTTTCCCATGGCAGATGAGCACGCCGTCTTTAACTTCCCATGATGGTGTTCCCATCACATGCCAGCCGCTCAAATCCTTCCCATTGAACAGCGGCACAAAGCCCTCTTCATCCCTCGGCGCCTGTTTGGTTTGTGCTCCGACGCATACCATAGCAAGGCAAAGTGCAATAGCCGTTGCAGCGCGCATGGCATACTTTATCCACGCCATCCCAACCTCACCTCCATCAGTTCTATCGGGTTGGCATTTTTGTTGCACCAAATCGCAGGCTTGGTGCGCTGCACCTGAAAGCTCAGTTTGCCCATCACTTTGGCTGTTGCGTCCTGTTCAGATATGCCCTTATAGTCGTGGCAATCTCGTGCTCCGTCTTGCCCAAGTCTGGCACATTCGTGAAGACCCACATGTCAACTGGGAAGGTAAATTCGCCTCCGGGAGGGATTGTGGCAAGTTCGCTTAGGCATTCAACCTCAATGAACTCATAGCATGAGTAAATCTCAATGGTGCACCCACCATCTGGATATGTGCCCTTTGGGTTGTATGGGAAGCGCTTGATGAAAAGGGTTCGCTCCACCGGATGGTAATACGCCACCCAACCCTGTTTTGTATCCACGCCTATCTTCGCCTCGTCATTGTGTCGGCGCACTTTACCGATGAGTTTCTCGCGCTTCGGCACCTTGGCGTGGTCAACGATGACGAGCTTGTTTAAGAATGTGAAGCGCTGATCCGTTGGGTTGGCATAGCTCCAAAGTATGATTCGGCGCACCTCAGCGAATGCATCCAAGTTACCCACATCAAGTGGAGCGATTGCTTTACCGCCGGGACGCATCACGGGCATGCTCCATGCTGAGTATGTGACTGGCTTCCTTGAGACATTGCGCAACCTCGCAACGACCCTGACACGCGGTAGCTTACCGTCAAGCGATACATCAATGACCTTTTGGATGCCGCTCTTTGGCTCACTCGGACCTATGAAGCGCATTGTGCCATCCTTCAATTGCTCAACCTTGCATGGCACATTGTCGGGGAACCATGTTATCTCAAACACCTCTGGCGCAAGCCACAAGCGCCATCCGCCACGGAGCTTGAATTCCTTTTCCCCACTCCTTCCGACCTCGTCCTTGCGCACATAAAAGATGTTGTTTCCGCCAACCGGGCGCATGTCTATTATTCTCGGACCAACATCGGTTGTGACATAGACTTCAATGGCGCCGTTTGTGAGCTTATATGTGTTTTTCCAACCGTGGTAGTTAACCTTCGTCACTTTGACCTGTGCCAGCGCATTCGGCAGCGTCATGAAAGAAGTGAAAACCATCATCACGATGCCAAAACTCAACTTCGCCCTCATGCTGACCACCTCCACTCCTCCTGAGGTGAGCTTTGCATCGCTAACTTACAATGCAGCATGCATGGAAGATTATATTGCACACATTGTCTGAGCGACAACACAATGCGCCAACATGATAGTGGCGCTGCCATTAGTGCAATTGGGTTCCATTGGAGGTGAAAGGGAATGGTGAAGGTGGGATGCTGTTGGCTATATGCGATCAGCAAATATGGCTATCCGCCATCATTCAATGACACAATGCAGGCATTGCGGGATATGAAGGCATTGGGCTTCAAATATGTTGAGCTTGAGGGGGTTGGCGAGGATAACTTGCGCGAAATTTACAACCGCAGGCATGAGCTCAAGGCGCTGTGCGATGATTTGGAGCTGTCAGTTGAGAACTTCTGCCCGGTGCTGAGCGATGTTGTGAGCTTGGATGAGCAAAGGCGAATGCACGCAATATCGCTGTTTGAGATGGCGTGTGAGCTCGCCAACTATTTCGGGTGCAGCACGATCCAGACCGACTCATTCACGCCACCGATTGAGTTTGAAGGTCCAGCACCATACAAGCAGATGGTTGATTTTGGGATACAGTTCAAAGTCAAGGTTGACCCTAAGTTCTCGTGGGAGAGGCAATGGGATGTGCTCGTTGATACATTTCGCAGGCTTGCGCAAACGGCGCAGGATGCCAATCTCAAGTTTTGCCTTGAGCCGAGGGTTGGCGAAATGATCAGCAACACGGATGCAGCGCTGCGTTTGTTTGACCATGTTGGGCATGATAACCTCGGCTTCGTGCTTGACACGGGTCACTTGCACGCTCAAAAGGAAATACTGCCGCTGTCGGTTGAAAAGCTCGGCAGGAGAATTTTCTATGTCCACCTCTCGGACAACGACGGGAAGACAAATGAGCATCTTGAGCTGGGCAAGGGCACGATTGACTTTGAGGGCGTGTTCGTCGCCTTAAAGAAGCACTCTTTTAAAGGCATGGTCGCATTGGACATAGGAAGGATACCGAACTTGGATGAGGCGGTGAGGGCATCAAGGGAGAAACTTATCGCCTTGCTTGAACGCCTCGCAATACCGTATGAGGCTTGATGAACCGCCCTCAAGGGGGTGATGTGGTGTGAGGTTTTGTGGCAAGATGTGGATGGCGGCTTTGGTGGCATCGGTGGCATTGCTTTCATCACCGTTGTCTGGCGAAGAGATGCCATGGCAAAGGCTTTATACCGGCGATGATGCGACGGGAAAGCATGTCATTGCCCTGTGGCAATTCCTCCCGGGACATGAGACGAAGGACAACTCGGGTAATGGTCATGACATCACATTGCGCGGGCAATCTCGCGTAGTGCCTGATGGGCTTTTTGGCTCCTGCTTGGAGACCTTCCCGGCTGACCGTGAGAATGACCGCCCACAGGGAGCAGTGGTGAAGAACCACCCCGACCTTTCGCCAACTGGCGCATTCACATTGGAATTGTGGATCAAGCCCAAGCCGGAGCTCAACCGCTCAACGAACGCCTTCCTGTTGGACAAGAAATATTACCCCTATCCAAGCGACCTCCCACAAGCCAATCGTGACTATTGCCTCTACTTGCGCCGCACCGGCGAGCATCGCTATCGCATCGTCGCTTACCTTGGCTATGGGAAGGACTCGGCAGAATATGCCTCCGATGAGGTCACGCTTGAGCCGGGCAAATGGGTGCACATTGCCTTCACCTACAATGGCAATGGCATCGGGCGCATCTTCCTCAATGGCGAACTTGTCGGGCGCATCGTCCATGATGGGCGTGGCTCAATTATGCCCGGGCAATACGACCTCGTCATCGGCGACCGCTATGGCAGCATCCATGCGGGCTTCCCCGGATACATTGCCCAAGTGCGCATTTGCCGTGGCATCGTCCCTTACTTTGCGGGAACGGTTTTGGTGGACATTGCACCACACAGTCGGACGGCATTTGTGCGCATGGAAAAGGATGCCCATGTGGACATCGCCATCATTAACGACTCTGAGGCGACGCTTGATAAGGGCTTTGTCCGTGTGCATCTCCAAGGGCGTGAAAGACAATTCGCCTTGCCCAACCTACCGCCAAACAAAGCTCATATCCTCTCGGTGTCCGTGGACACAACCCTTCGTCCCGACCGTTACCCATTGCGCATTGTGGCAGAGGTAAAGAGCGGTGGGCGAACCCGTCGTTCGAAGAAGGAGTTTCCCATCGCGATTGTCCCTCGCCCTCTTCCGAACATAATGCCGGTGGTGATGTGGGGAACTGGTGACCTGCCGCGCATCAAGGAGATTGGCTTCACCCATCAACTCGTCCACCTGGTGGATTACCGACGCATTTGGGATGCCGGGCAGCCGACGGAGGCTTTAGCGCCCAATGAAGTGAGGGAGAGAATGCGCATGTTGGATGAATACTTGGTTGAGGGCATCGGTGCTGTGGTTTACCTTTACCCCGGGCGCTGGGTGCTTCAAGTGCCCGAGTTGAGGGCAAAGTATCAGCGCATCAACCGTGATGGAAAGCCATACGAGCGTGAGGACATCTGTCCCAACTTCCCCGAGATGCGAGCATTCGCCTTCAATGTGGGCGCTTCTGTGGCACGGACATTCGGGCATCATCCCGCTTTGCAGGCTGCGCTCATCCACAGCGAGGTGCGCGACAATACGAATCTTTGCTTTCACGAGCACGACCGACAAGCCTTTCGCAACTTCGCCGGCTATGAAGTCCCGGATGCGGTGACGAGCAAATGGGGCGTGCGCTACGAGAATGTGGCGGGCATATCACCTCAACGAGTGGTCCCAGATGACCATCCCATCCTCACCTTTTATCGCTGGTTCTGGAAGGATGGCGATGGTTGGAATGCGCTTCACTCCGAAGTCCATCGTGGCTTGAAGTCCACAGGGCGAAAGGACATCTGGACATTCTTTGACCCTGCCGTGCGCGTGCCGAGCATTTGGGGAAGCGGCGGAGTGGTGGATGTCATCTCGCAGTGGACTTACTCCTACCCCGACCCAATCAAAATCGGTCAGGCTACCGATGAGCTCTTCGCCATGGCTGAGGGCAGACATGGTCAACGGGTGATGAAGATGACGCAGATCATCTGGTATCGCTCACAGACGGCGCCTGAGTTGCCCGAGGATGAGTCAAAGCGCGCCCATTGGGAGAAAGCCATCCCCGATGCCCGTTTCATCACCATCGCCCCTGACCATTTGCGTGAAGCCTTCTGGACGAAAATTTCTCGCCCGGTGCAAGGCATCATGTATCACGGTTGGGGCTCATTGGTTGAGGTGCCCGGTGGGAGTTATCGCTACACGAACCCGAAAACGAAGGAAGTGCTGGCGGAACTCATCCGTGATGTCGTTCGCCCGCTCGGTCCGACGCTATTGCAAGTCCCAGACCGAAAAAGCGATATAGCCATCTTGGAAAGCTTCACCTCACAAATGTTTGCCGGGCGCGGCACTTATGGTTGGAGCCATCGTTGGGAGGCGGATATGCACCTCATCCTCCAATGGGCACATCTTCAACCGAAAATCGTTTATGAGGAGACCATCCTGCGCGATGGTCTGAATGGCTTTCGTGTGCTCGTCATGCCATTCTGCGATGTCTTGCCCGAGAGCATAGTGAGCCGTGTGGCTGAATTTCAACGCCAAGGCGGTCTCATCATCGCCGATGAGCATCTAACTCCAGCCCTAAAGCCTGACATCCTCATCCGCAGCTACCAGCGGACTGGCAAGGCAGACGAGGATAAGGCAGCGTTGCAAGCCATAGCTGCCGAGTTGCGAAAGCAATTGGATGCGCGCTATCAGCGCTATGCCGACTCTTCCGAGATGGATGCAATTGTGCGAGTGCGCTCCTATCGCAATGCCGACTATCTTTTCGTCATCAATGACAGGCGCACCTTCGGAGACTATGTGGGGCATCATGGCAGGGTGATGGAGAAAGGTTTACCGCTGAAGGCAACGGTGTTTGTGAGGCGTCCACCATGTGCTGTTTACGACATGGTGAGGCATTGCGCCATACCAGTTCGCAAGGAGGCAAACGGCTTAGCCTTTGATGTGGAATTGGGTCCTGGCGATGGTAGGGTCTTCTTGCTCACCGACCACCCAATCGCCGCCGTTCGCCTTCAAGCCCCAAGGCGTGCAAAGCGTGGCGAAAGCGTGGCTGTCAAGGTGATGGTGATGGATGACAAAGGTCGCCCCGTAGAGGCTATTGTTCCGCTTCGCGTGGACATCGTAGATGCCAACGGACAACCTGCTGAGTTTAGCGGCTTCTACGGCGCAAAGGATGGCGTCATGAGCCTGACCATTGACTTGGCGCAAAACGACGCCTTGGGCAATTGGCTCATTCGTGCTCAAGAGCTGTGCTCATTGCGTTCGGACGAGGTGAAGTTGGAGGTGCGATAAGCATGTGAAAGGCTTGCAGACTCTGCGTTTGAACACCGCAAAAGCATGTCGCATCGCTATCCAGCTAAGCCAGCGCGCGGAAAGGGCGTTGTTATGCGGTGGTGGTGAAGATGCCACTTCAGCGACCAACTTATCACGATGTTGTAGAAGCACGAAACTTCATCCAAAACTACCTGCCAAAAACCCCGCTGGTGTATGTGTGGTCGTTGTCACAGATGCTGGGTTGCAATTACTACATCAAGTGCGAGAACTTCCAACCTGTTGGTGCATTCAAGGTGCGTGGCGGAGTTTACCTCGTCGGGACGCTCAGCGACGACGAAAAGCGTGTCGGTGTCATTAGTGCCAGCACTGGCAATCACGGTCAATCATTGGCATTTGCTGGGAGGCTTTTTGGCGTGCGTGTCGTCATTTATGCGCCGCAAAAAGATGTCAACCCGATGAAGCTGCAAGCGATGCGCAATTTGGGTGCCGAGGTCCGTTTGCACGGGAAGGATTTTGACGAGGCGAGGGAAAAAGCTGAGCAGATTGCCCAACAGGAAGGTTTTCGGTATGTTCACCCAGCTAACGAGCCGAAATTAATCGCGGGCGTTGGGACAATGGGGTTGGAAATTTTTGAAGACCTGCCCGATGTGGATGTCATCATCGTGCCCATCGGCGGAGGGAGCAGCGCGTGTGGCAATGGCATCGTTGCCAAACACATTAACCCAAAGGTGCAAATAATTGGGTGTCAATCGGAGCGTGCACCAGCAGTCTGGCATGCGTGGAAGGAACGCCACCTAAAGCCATACCCCAAAATGGAAACGGAACATGAAGGATTGGCAACGCGAGTCCCATTTGAGTTGACGACGAGCATCCTTTGGGATGTGTTGGACGATTTTATCCTCCTGAGCGACGAGGAAATCAACGATGCCATCTGTTTGCTTTCCCAACATGCCAAAGTGGTTGCCGAGGGAGCTGGCGCTGCATCATTGGCAGCAGCCATTAAGTTGAAAGAACGCTTGCGCGGTAAGAAAGTCGTCGGGATTGTGAGTGGCGGAAACATACCGATGGAGCGATATGCGGCTGTTTTGTCCGGGAGAATTTCGCGCAAATTTTCCGAATAGAGCCGATCTTTTTGGTGAAATGCGGTGGGCCGAATGGGAAGGTTGCTTGTATCTTGCTGTTTGGCGCTTGTGGTTGCACGAGCTTGGACGCAAACTCCGTCTCGCCTGCCACCCGATGTCGTTTTGGACTACAGTTACGATGCCGTGCATTTGCTCAATGGTGCAGGCGAGCCACTCTACCCCGCCGATGAACGCTATCAGCGTTTCATTGAGCGATTGCGCCAGTTCGCTCCTGAAGTCCTCATCGTCGGCAAGGAAGCGCCATTTACTCATAGCATTGGTCCTGTTCTGTCCTTCGGAGGGGAGAATGTCGTCTTTCCGCCAATTCCGCAAAGGCGCAACGAAGACCCACGCCGTCTCCTTTCACCTGAGGAACTTGTGCTTCGCATCAAGGCAATTGAGCAGTTCGTCAAAGATGTCCGTGCAGCAGGCGTCAAGGTTGTCATCCCATACATGTCGCCGATGACAATGTTCGGCGAGCCAGAAATGCGCCTTGGCTTTTTTGCCTTCTTTGACCGTTGGCATGAATATGCCGATGAGTTTGGCTTGGGGGAACGCCCACAAGGAGACCCGATGGAATGGACGCAGCGAGATATTGAAGGCAAGTTGGTCTTTCGCTTCGGGCAAAGAGAAGAGTTTAAGCCGTTAACGCGCTACAGCATGTGCATCAATGCGAAGGGTTGGCGAGAGTGGCAGCACATTATCGTTTGCTGGATTTTGAAAGTCGGCTATGACGGCGTTTGGATGGATAACGCTTTGGAACACCGTTGCTATTGCCAAAATTGTCAAGCAGTTGCAAGTTCGTTGGGATTGGATTTGTCACCGAAAGCCTACGACATCGCACAAAGAGCGCCACAGCGAGTTTGGCTTGAAAGTTACTTGCGCTACTTTGACGAGTTGCGTGAGCTTGGCATGGGGTATTTGGCGGTCAACTACATTGAAGTGCCATTCCAAAGGCGAATCACTGACAGTGTGGACTTGTGCATGATTGAGCATTGCTGGCTTGGCATCTTCCGCATCATTTGGGGTGAACTCAAGAAGTTGGGGCGATGGGCTGGCTTTTATGAACAATTGCCCGATGGGGTCAAAGATTGGGCGCAAACGAACGCATGGCTTTTGCGATTGGCATATGCAATGCGTGGCAAGCGTGGGACGCATTTCCTTTACGGCGCACCGTTTGCAGGCTACAAACCAGAATTCGCCCACAGCGAGCATTCGGCATTGCTGGCGTTGGCAGAGGGGATAGCCTTTGGCGGTGGCGTCGCTGTCCATGTTGTCGGTTCAAGTGCAGCCTTTTCACCTTTTCTGAACGACAACGATTTGCCTGCTCATTGTGCGCGGCAAAAGTTTTTCACCTTTGTTCATCAGCATTGCCATTTGTTTGAGGGTTTGCTCCCTTCGGGTGATATCGCCATCGTCGTCTTCCCTGACGCAACGGAAGGGTTGATGGAAAGTTTGCTCGAAGCACAGCAAGTTTTTGAAGCATTGCAGTGGCGTGGTGTGCTTGTGGATGTGCTCAATGGCGAGGCAGTGCCTGAAGGTTTGCTTCGCCGTTATCCCTTGGTCATCGTTGCGGGCAAAGTTAAGTTGCCAGAGTGGATGGCAAAACTGCCCCTCTTGCAAAGCCCCGACCCACTGGAACAATCTGATTGGAAGCCGATTGCCGAAGCCTACCAGCGTCGCCAACCGTTGCCACCATTGCGGGTGACAAAGTTGAGTGAGTTGGCAATTCAGAAGGCTGATGAGTTGCGTGCGATTAATTTGCCTGAAGGGGCAAAAGTTCAATCGGCAGCATGGGGAAGTGATGAACGCATCGTCCTTCACTTGCTCAACTACCGAGTGCCCGTCGGTCTCAACCGAGATGCTCAAAGCGTCACACCTGTCTCCTCAGTTGTGGTGCGGCTGAGGATTCCAGAAGGGCAAAAGGCGCAGCGGTTGCGCCTTTACGAAGTTGACAGCGGCGAGCAAACGGACTTACCATTTGAGCAAACGGGCAATCGGGTGCGCTTCACCATCCCATCATTGCGAGTTTATGCTATCGCTGAAGTGACGCTCCAGCAGGGATAGGCGAAACATGCATGAAGTTCGCTGACGAGTTTTGCCCGTCAAAATGATTTTCACGGGCACGAATTTGAGTTGAGGTGAGGGCGATGAGAGCAACATGCTTTTTGCTGCTTGCCATCATAGCAAATTGCGCATTCAGCCAAACTTTAAGGCTCGTTCTTGAAGCCGAGGATTTTGATGGCTTGATTTACTTGCCCTTTCACGCTGTCAGCCTTTCATCACCCTCAGCCACGAAGTTTTTCGTTGATGGTTGGTATGCCCGTGAAGCCAACTGTCGTGGCTATGGGACAGTTTGGGGCAACGGGAAAGTCGCTGCCATACACGCAACAGCGAAGGAACGGACAATGCAAAAGCGCCTTGAAAAACCTTTGCCTGCTGGTCGTTACCGAATAAGCGTTCGCGTCATTGGGACAACAATGGCTGAGAAACTTGAACGGGATAACATCTTGCTGGTTCAAATTGGCGATGCTGCTGTTGACTTTCGTTGGCGAAATGTCGGTCGCAATTTCCGATGGCTGCCGATGCAAGAGTTCACGATAAAACAACCCGCTGATGTGGTGCAAGTGAGGGCAGTTCAATTTGGCGGCGCTGGCGTCGCCCACTTGAACGAAGCGCAAGTGCCGAGCATTTGGTTGGACACGATTTACATAACCGATAACCTTTCAGAAACCGAACCTCCATCGCCGCAACTGGAAAGACTTGTTAAGTTCGGCACAGATAAATTGCCCCTGCCAGAAAAACCCATCCCACTTGTGCATGAGCGATGGCAACCACCTTTCCCTTTTGAGGCGCAACGGATATTGCTGCGCAGTTTTGACGGGCGAAAGAACTTGTTCCCCAATGGAAGTTTTGAGTTAGGGATGCCGAATGGTTGGGCAGCGACGAATGTGGATTACACCTACTGCTACATCTTTACTGATGCCGATTTGGACAACCGAAATCCAGCCCACGGGAGATTTTGCCTGCGAGTGCCCGCAAAAGCCAAGCCATTTTCTCGCCCATTTTGGCTGGAAAAGGGTGGCAAGGTTACCCTTTCGCTCTTCCTGCGCAGCGAGAAGCCACAAACTGTGCCCGTGATTTTGCGCTCCGTGCCAGAATACAAACCACTTCTAACGATGGATTGTCAAGTGGCTGAGAAGTGGCAGCGATTTTCCGTCAGCGGCGATGTGCCAAGAGGCTTCGTTGATGTCAGGATTGAGAACAGTGAAACCCTTTGGGTTGATGCCGTCCAGTTGGAGTATGACGAACTTTCGCCTTTCGCAACACGAGCGGAGGTTGAAGCGGGATTTTCAACGGGAGAGTTGGGCAATGTGGTTTTGTGGGGCAAGGACAAACGAAACCTGATTTTGTGGCTCCACAACGACGGAGAAAAGACAAGGCAAGTTTCGGTTCGCTATCGGATTGTTAACCTTTGGGAAGAAGTTGTCACTGAAGGGAAAACGAAGCCAATAGCCGTCAAGTCAAAGGCGACTTTGCGGTTGCCATTCCCATTGTCGGGAGCACAAGCCGATGCGCCAAAAATTGGCTTTGGCATATTCAGTTTGCAGTGGGCAATTGATGGGCATAAGATGCCTGAAGGGGAATTGGTTTTTGTCATTTTGCCACCAATGCCAAAGGGAAAAGTTCGGCACGAACTGGCAGCGAACATGGATGTCCTTGAACATCCCTATAGGCTCTTTTCGCTCATGGGCTTTCGTTGGCAACTTTACTGCAAGTTCTACCCAACCTTTCCTGACCGAGCCAACCCGAAGGAAGGCGAGTGGCAATGGTTTGATGAACAGGTGGCAATGGCGGGGAAGTTTGGTTTGCTCACTTTGCCTTGTCTTTGGGCATCGCAGCCACGCCCTTTCTTCGCCGACTGGACGAAAGTCCCTGGTGAAACGATGGGTGTCACCCGCAACACTCAACGCTACTTCGCCAAAGACCGACCCGTTTACCCTGACATCGCCAAGTGGCGAGAGTATGTTTCAACCCTTGTTCGCCATTACCGTAAATGGCTTAAGTTTTGGTGCGTTGAAGATGAGACGGAACTTTACTTTACACCATCCGATTTTGTCCCAATCTTTCGTGCCTCCTATGAATCCGTTAAAAGCGTTGACGCTAATTTGCAAGTTGGAACGAGTATGTGTCCGCAATATCATGAAGAGTTGCTGGAATTGTTGGAAGGGCAAGTTGATTTCATTGGTTCATCTTCTTGGGGTGCTTCCTATTGGGAAGCCCGCAAAATTCGTTGGTTGCAAGAGCGATGGAGGAAACCTTGGTTCTGCATCGGTGTCGGGTTGGACGGGCAACCAACTTTCTATCACACACTTCCACATGCACGCCCAGCCTTGCTTGAAGCAGCGATGGCAGCGCAGGAGTTGGTCAAGTTGTGCATTGTGCAAGATGCGAAAGTTGTTGGACATTATACGGGTCGCATCCGAAACAACGGCACGCACCGAACAAGCGATTTCCCACTCATTGACTACGATGGAACACCGCTTCCTTTCGGCACAGTCTATGCGAGCATCGGGCGACTGTTGGCAAATGCTGTTCCAGCGGGTGAGGTGAAAATGGGGGAAGTTGCTGCAGGCGATAGTGGTGTCATTGCCTTCCTATTTGAGCAAGGCGGTCGTGTCCACGCCGTCACTTGGTCAAATGCCCCTTCGGGACTTTACGGGCACAATGTCACGACGCCTCAAACATCCCAGTCACCCGTTCGCACAGTAACTTTTCGCAACTTACCTAAAGGCGCTGTCCGCTTCACCGATTGTTTCAGCAATGCGTGGAAATTTGTTGAAAGCAAAGGGGAATTCGTCAATGTCAAGTTGATGCCCATGCCTTTGTTCATCTGGAACGAGCGATTGTCAAGGTCGGAGTTGGAAAGAATTTTGCGCAATGCCTACATTTCGCCTAACTTAGCTTATGGGGGCATAACGGTTTTGCCTAACAGAGAAAATCCCGAACGGCTGGACTTGTTGGTTTACGGGCGATGGTTGGGCGATGAAAAGCAACGACCAAAAACTACCACTATTGAGTTGGGCACGGCGCTCGGTCAACTCATGACTGACAACCAGTGGTTGCTTTTAAAGCGGCGTCACCCAATCCTTCTTCGGCACGGCGATGGTTTTTCTGTCCGATTTGAGAGTGTGCTTAACCGCAAATTGTTGCGCCATCCGCTGGAGAACGCCCAGTTGTATGTTTGGTTGCTGCAGGGCGAAAAAGTCGTTGGCGGCATCTTTGACACGCTTTGGATCGTCCTCGCACCAAAGTTGACGCCAAAATTGGACGGTGATTTGAGTGAATGGCGAGAGCGCTCGCCAGCGTGGCTTGACTACAGTTTTTCGTGGGCGAGATTTGGGCGATGGTTGGAACAGGTGGAGGGAGGCGGCGAACACTTGAAGGAGTTTTTGAGCGATCCAGAATTTGCCGATGCACGCGTCGCCTTTTGGTGTGGTTGGGAGGAAGGAAATTTGTATCTTGCTGCCCGCATCTTTGATGACCAACCGATGAAAGGCGACACCTTGAAAATTTGTGTCAGCCATCAGCCAACTGTTTCGCCACTGCCCCTTGCCACCATCTCGTTGAGAGAAGGCGAGTGGCAATCTTTGTTGAGTTGTGGTGTCGTTCGCAAGCAAACTGACGGTTGGATTCTGGAAGTGCAACTGAGGTGGCTACCTTTTTCGTGGACACTTGTGCCTAACGATGTTATCGGCTTTGATGTGTGCTACATTGATGTGGACGAGGAAGCGGGAAAACCGACCACTTCGGTTCTGCGCTGGGCAGGAGGAGCCAACTCAGGCTGCCTATGGCTCAGCCCACCCTAAAACTTGAGGGCAACAATCGCAAACTTTGATGGAGGCAATGGACATGAGGCTCAAAGCGATTTTCATGGCGTTGCCCGCTTTCATCGTTATATTCGCTTCTTGTCAAAAGCAGCGAATTGTGATTGGGAAACAAATAGCGTTGGGAGTGCAGTATCAACCGTTAAAGCCGGCTCAACAGGCTCAGACGCCAATGCTCGGAGTTTGCATCTTGCTACCCAAAGGACCATACCAGTTGCCAGATTTCGCCTCTGCTATCAAAAAAGCGGGCTTTGGTTGGGTTCAAACAGATATTCCGCTCAGCCGAATCAACCCCAGCGAGGGCGTTTACAATTTCAATTACGGCAACTTTGAAATCGCCTTGAAAACGCTGCACCAGTCAGGTCTGCGTATCTTGCTCAAATTTCTCGGTCAAGCCGATTGGATTTCTCGTGACCCTAAAGGTGCTCATGCCGATTGGGATGAAACGCTCAATTTAACGCCACCGAGAGACAAAGAAAAATGGCAGGAAGTCGTTAAACAAGTTGTCCGTCGCTACGGCGCTTATTGTCAATCGTGGCAGATTGGCAACGAACCTGACGGTGGTGGTTTCTTTCGCGGTTCCGCCGATGACTACATGGCTTATCTGGATTGGACGGCTGAGGCAATTCGGTCGGTGCAGCCAAACGCTGTCATCGTCGCCGGCGAACTCTTTCGTGGTCTCAGCGATGTCCTGAGGAAGTTGGTTCATCGCCCCGACTTGTTTGATGTTCTAAGCGTTCATTATCCGTTGGCTCCACCTCAGCATGCGGGAGGCATGGAAGATTACTTGCGTGCAATGAAGGAGGCAAAAATTGCCAAGCCAATTTGGAACACGGAGCAAGGCGCTGGCATCACTTGCGATTACTTGCCCGATGGTGCAACGACTCACATGCGAACTGAAGGTGGCTTGCGCCTTTCGCCTTTGAAAGCGATTGCCCATTCGCTGGCTTTGGGCTGTGAGAAGGTGTTTTTGTTTTCGTGGAACTACGACAAAAGCAGCATCGGTTACCGCCCCGATGTGCAAACGGAATGTCGTGTCGCTGCGACTTACCTTGATGGCGCAAGTTTTGTCCGCAAGATTGATTTGGGCGATAGTGACTTGACTGTTTACCTTTTCCGTCATCGCCATGGCGATCACTTGGCGACAGTTTGGACGGAAGTGAAGGGCAAAGTTGTGCTCATCCATTTAGCGGCAGAACGAACCGTTACAGTTGTCAATCACAAAGGCGAAGCGCAAACTTTGGAGCCGAAAGGTGGAGTGGTGAGGGTTAAAGTTGATTTTTGTCCGAAGGTGGTTTTGGGTTTGAAAGGAGCCACCCGAAGGAATAGTTTCAGGTAAGCCGTCGTCCGCCCACGCAAACAGACAGCAAACAGACAATGGATCAGAAGTTCGTAGTAAGGCACGGAACGAAGTGGAGTGCCGTCAGCGATGTCGTGACGAACGCCACTTCGCTATCGCTTTGTGGCTTACTACGAACGGTTATAAGGTTCGTAGTGAGGCACGCAACGAAGTGGAGTGCCGTCAGTGAGTCACGATGAACGCCACTTCGCTATCGCTTCGTGGCTTACTACGAACGGAGTTACGACTAACGCCACTTCGCTATTGCTTGGTGGCATACGGTGTAAGGAGCGATTTCTGGCGGACTATCGTCCGCCACTACAGTTAGCGGCGTTCACAGTGTAGCACATCAAGCAATTCTGCCCTTCTGCCCTTTGGCATTTCGCAGCGCAGCTCATCGCCTGTGAAGAAGCCACAGCCGAGTATGTCGCCTTCAAAAGCTATGGCGACGAAGCCCCTCGTATTGTCGGAACGCAATTTGACTGATTGACCAAGGAGCAGCTTCACCAGCTCATCCAAAGTAACGCTGATGATGCCAGACTTAATGTGCGGTTGTAACCACATGAGGGCGTAGCTTGTTGGTTTGAACCTGCCGTCCATGATGTGCGCAAGGCGCATCCCGATGGATGAAACTTTGCCAAGCACATCCGCGCAGCTCAAGTCAGCACTGGTCACCCATATGCTGTCTGCGGACTCAACAAAATTAAGCCCATCAAAGACGAATGTTGGTATGCCGAAGCGCTCGTTGAAGTAACCGATGAGTGAATTGATGGTGTCGGGCTTTGCCATTTGCACTTGCCTGCGCATTTTGTGGTGGAATGTATTATCGCTATGTGGCTCACTTTTGCCATCGCCGATTTTTCTCAAGCGTGCTACGAAGCCACCACCGGAGTTGAAATGGTGTGGGTATATGCGAATCGCATATTGCATGTCGCTGTGAAAGGAAACGCCATCCCACTTTGTCAATCCGGGTGAGTGGGGCGCTTCAATTTCAACTGGCTCAATTTTGACATCGCGCTTGTTAAGCGCATGTTGAACTACCATCTCGTTTTCCTCTGGCGCAAATGTGCATGTTGAGTAGACTACAACGCCGCCGGCTTTGACCGAATCAATTGCGCGCAGCAGCAAAGCCTTCTGTATCCCGCTCATGCGTCTTGAATAGCTCACGCTCGTCCCAGAGCGCCTCTGTGGTGACTTGCGCAAATTACCCTCAGCTGAACATGGTGCATCAACGAGTGCACAGTCAAATTTGAGTTCCGAGAGCGGAAAGCGCGTCCCGTTGTATTCGGTGATGATGCAATTTGTGACGCTCAACTTGTATAGGTTGCTCGCCAAAGCCCTCAGGCGCTTTGCATTTGGGTCATTGGCAACAATTGTTCCAGTGCCGTTCATGAGCATTGCAATGTGCGTGGTCTTTCCGCCTGGTGCTGCGCACAAGTCAAGCACCACATCTTTCGGCTTCGGTGATAAAGCCAACGGAGCAATGAGCGAGGTAGCCTCCTGAATGTAGCAAAGACCAAGCCAATGCTCAATCGTTGAACCGACGGGTATATCGCCATGAAGCGTGAGCAAGTAAGGGCACCATTGAGAGCGCTCAACTTTGAACCCTTTCGCTGCGAACCTGCTCATCAACTCTTCAACGGATATCCTGAGCAGGTTGACTCTGACCGTCGTCGGCATCGGCTCCATTGCGACACGAAGAAACTCTTCATAGTTTGGGATGATGTCCCTGTAGCGCTCCATTGCAAATCACCATCAACACTGCTGCGTTGTCGGAAGCACATCCATGGCACGACAAAGGTTTCTCCATTGGCACGCCAGTTGGAATGACGCAATTGTGCTCACCCATCGCGTGCCCAATTGCTCAGTTTGCCTCAAGCGTGTTTGATGGCGATGGCAAGTTGTGCATTCTGTTTCCAGAGCGCTAAGACGGTGTCAAACTCCATTTGATGGCATCGTCTGGTAACGCTTCAACAGCGCTGCCTGAGCGGGTGTATATTGGGCATTGCATGTGAGTGTCGGCGGCATCCGTTGCGGCATGCGGTTTTGAGTTTGTGAACCTGTTGCTGGTGTTTGATGGTGATGTGGCATGCCGATGCGCTCTTACGATGGGATGCTTGTTGATGAGGCTTATGTTGAGCTGCTGAGCAAGTGCGGGTTAACATCGTTTGACTCCTTCATGAGCTTCGGCGGTAAGCTGGTCAAAAGGCGCGGCAGGAAAGAGGTGTGCTCATTCGAGGTTGACGGTGTTTCGTTTTACCTCAAGAGGAGATGGGCATCGCTTTGGGATTTTTTGAGCGCCATCTTGCGCGGTGGCACGCTCGGATTTTATGGCTTAAAAGAGCTGCGCAATATCATGCTTCTTAACTCGCTCGGAATAGCGACAGCGAAACCAGTTGCGGCTGGCTCAAGATGGCGAATGGGATTTAATGAGGCTTTCCTTTTGACTGAGGGGGTTGATGCGCTCAGGCTTGATGAGTTTCTCAGGGGTGAGATTGCATCACCGCTGCCGGGGCAAATGGTTAGGCGGAAACTCATCTTGCAACTTGCAACGCTTGTATCAAAGTTGCATTCGCTTGGGCTATTCCATCAGGACTTGTTCCTGTATCACATTGCCGTGCGCCCGCATGGCGACGGTGAATACGAACTAATCCTGCTTGACCTTGATAGGCTTGTCCGACCGAGGTTTTGGCGCAGGGCGATGATAAAGGATTTGGCTAAGCTCCTGCTATCAAGTTACCATCATGTGCCGCTGTCCGATGTTGATAGGCTTCGCTTCTATCTCGCATATGCAATGCGCAGCAGGCTTGAGCCGAGTGATATAGCCCTGATAAAGCGCGTGTGGAAGAAGGCGCTCTGGGTGGAAAGTCGCGATGGGCAAATGAGGGGTGCTTCAATGCGAATGCCACGCCGGCTTCCATCGGCAATTGAGGCTCGCGTTGTGCGGGGGAAGTCAACTTGAGTTTACGCTTTTGCAATGTGGCTCACATGAAGTTGAGCGGAAGGCAAATTGGGATAGCGTTCACAGTGATAACCTCAACACAACAAATTGGGCAAGGTGGGCGAGCGTGGAAAGCATTGAGCACTACTGCAGGCGCAAGTGGCACTACCGTGATGGGATTGTTGCGAGGGAATACGAGGTGAGGCGCTTTGGCGGGCTGTTTGGGCGCATGCGCCACATGCGCGATATTGCCGCCATAAGGCGAGCTATAAGGTATGCCAACTCGCTTGGCACGCCGATTCGCTTCGCTTTGGATGTGCCGTGTGGCACTGGGCGTGTCTTTCAATTGCTCTCACAAGAGGGAATAAAGTTTGTTGGTTCGGACATATCACATGCCATGCTGCTTGAAGCATCGCGCAAACCGAAGCCGCATATTGATGGGCTAATCGGCTTGGTCGTGTGTGATGCTGAGAGGTTGCCGTTTAAGGACGAAGCATTTGATGCCGTCATCTGCATCAGGTTCATGTTTCATGTGCCGAGGGAAATTCAGCTGCGCATCCTCAGCGAAATGAAGCGTGTGAGTGCGCGTTGGGTCATCGTTGAGTTCAGGCATCGCTACACAGTGCGATACCTGTTGCACTGGCTGCGCCATAAACTCGGCTTGATGAGCGAACTCAAATATCGCTTTAGCAAGCAAGACCTGATAGAGCTCGTCCATGAGGCTGGTTTGAGGGTGCGTTCTGTCTTCTCAACTCGCCCGTATGCACCGTTCCTTTCAGATAAGTGGGTCGTGCTCCTTGAGAGAGTTTGATGTCTTTCAAGAGTTGCGTTTCGGAGCACATGGGGATGACACAACGCCGGCATGTGGCTGTGTTGCCTTTGGCTTATTGCTTCAGCTGCGGTGCGCTCTTAATGGCTTTGAGTTTGCCCTCAATGTCCTTTTGCAGTTCCGGCGCTGCCCACATGAGCCATCTGAGCCAACCTGCAAGTTCATCAACATCGCCGCGCCCCTCGTAGTATTTGCACAGCCACTCAATCGCGGCTCTGCGGACAACCTTCCTTACCCCGGCACCCAATGCGACCTGACGATAAACCTTCACAGCTTCCTCCTCCTTCCCCAATCCCTCAAGCAGCTTTGCTTTCATGAGCATGTAAGCTCCCAACTCCGTGAGGGATGTATCGGCATTAACCTGCGCAACTGTGATTGCTCTATCAATCCACTTCAATGCCTGAGCCGAGTCGCCGGATGATGCGAGCGCTTGTGCGTAGATGAACAGCGTTCCGGAGTTGGTCGGTGAGTATGCGAGCATTCGCTTTGCCGCTTCTAAAGCTGCCTTTGCGTTGCCGCTTTGAATGTGGATGGCAACCAGCTTGCGGTATGCTGAGAGCCTCGCCGGATGCAGGCGAATGAGCTCCTCGTATGCCGATACAGCCTTCTGGCTGTCACCCAAAGCCGCAAAGCCGTCACCGACAAGCTCAAGCAGGTCGCATCTGACTGTCAAGTTCTTCACTCCCGATAACCTTGCCATTGCCGTTTCAAAGTGCGAGCCCGCTGCTTTTGCGTCATTGCGCATCGTTGCCACCCATCCAGCCATAACCAGCGCTGCTGGGTCTGTGCCGTTTTGATTCAGCCATTGTTGCATGATTGATAGGCGTTCATTCACATCGGCTTCAAATAGTTGCCTTTGAAGCGGCATCACATCTGGTGGGATGACCATTAACTCGGTCAGCGCTGTCAAAAGTGCCCTTTTAACCGATATCGGTTCGCACCCGCTCATTGTGGCGTGCACGGACAATAGGGCTTCGTTAAATCGCTTCCTTGAGACCTCGCCCATCATCCATTCGCGAGCCAATGCAGCAAGCTCAAACTCGTCGTTAATCAGGCGCATGAGTGCCCTGTATTGCGCCCTCGCGCTTGCCCACTTTCCCGTGCGCCCATAGCATGATGCGAGTGCCCTGCGCAGTGTCACAATTACATCCCCTATGTCACCGTCGGGCATCCGTGAGTTGAGGGCGTCTTCTAACATTGACAGGGCATCAAATGGCGGCGATTGGAACGAGGCGACATCGTTGGCTAATGCGATGCCATAAACGAGCCGAGATAGCGGCACATCGCCGAACCGTTGCAAGAACTCCTCCCTTGAATTCCTCTCGCTGCGCAGGACGGTGGCAAATTCCGACCTATCCCTCGGGAGGCTCAATGAAGTCCTCCAGCGATAGTATAGCCAGATGCGTTCGGCGTGAAAGTATGGTTGGGTGCGGTTGCGCTCACACTCGCGCCGAAGGACGATCTCCAAGTCACGCCACTTCTTTGCGTCTCGCAGCGCTTGCACCTCTGCCCTCTTGAGCCATATGTTGTTCGGGTAGCGCGCTGTGCCCCTCCTCGCCCATGTTAATGTGCCACTATAGTCGGCTGCCAAGTGATACAGGTCGGTTATGAGCGTGTATATGATTTCACGATGCATCCCGCGCTCAATGCATGCTTCGGCGTATGCCTGAAGCGCGTCAGCGGAGAAGTGGCGCATGAATGTCTCCTCAAATGACCTGACCGTATCAAGCATGTCCGCATATCCATCAAGCCATCTCTCAACGGCGAGCAGCCATCCAAACGCTTGAGCATACTGACCACGCCTTATGGCTATGGCGCTGAGTTGACGCCTCGCTACGGATGCGTGTGGTGATAGCGGGTGAAGCGCCACTACAGCGGAGTATTCGGCTTCGGCTTCGTTAAGCATTCCGTGCATCATAAATGCGTTGGCGACACTCAGCCTCAGCGGCAGATTGTAAGGATGCATTCGCACAAGTGCCGCATGGTACTCATTTGCGCCATCCGCATCACCCAACTCAAGCGCCACTTGCATTAACAGCAGATGAAGGAATGGCGATGGTTGCCTTGCGGAGAGCTCCTTTGCCTCCTTGGCGAGGGATGCGAAGTCGCCATCATGGCGAGCAATTGACAGCAATCTCTCAACTGATGCTATGGCGGCGTTCGTATCAGCATCCGGCATTGAAAGCAAGCTCAAATAAACTTTCCTTGCCTCACCAAGCTTGCCCAGCAGCTCAAGGCAGGCTGCCTCCTGCTGCAACAGCTTTGATGCGCTCTTCCTGTCAACATTGCCACACGCAGCCCTGAGCAAATCCACCGCTTCATTCAATCTGCCCATCGCTGAGAGCACTCCAGCGAGCATTAAATGCGCTTCAACGGATTTAGGTGATAGCTCTACCGCCTTGCGAAGGGCGTTCTCAGCATCGTCATACCTATACGCACTCATGCATGCCCTCGCGTAGGTGAGCCAGAGCTGTGGCGCTTGTGGATTCCTATTAATGGCGGCTTGAATGTGCGTTATGGCTTCGTCGGCGTCGCCGAGCTTGAGAAGGTGCAATCGGGCGAGGTTAAAACGCAGGTTGGCGTTGTCGGCTCGCTTTATGTCATCTCGGTATTCCCTTGCGCTTCGCAACTCCGCGTCCATGATGACGGCATCCTGTGGCAGCTCAAATTCGGTCGCTCCATCATCCGTGAGCTCATCAAACGATGTGTAAATGAAGTCGCCTATGTGCGTGTTTGCCGCATCCCGGATTTCATAGTGCCTGTATAGCGGAATGCCATCCTTCATCTGTTGGGTTGTGTCTGCCGTGGCGACGCCGGTCACCCTTCCATCTTCATTCACATGTGCTCTGTGGAGGAGCGAGAGCGCCTCAACATCAAAGGCGAGTTGAACTGATGCCGGTTGTTCCGTGACCGTGATCATATATGGCGAGCAGTAAAAGCCAAGCCCATATGGACCGCAATCGCAGTGCGACAGCACATATCTTGTCCTCGGCTTGATGCACTTTAGGGTCATCAGGTATGCCGGTTTGCCGCGCACGGCGATAAGGCTCACCGATACGGGTTGATATTCATTGAGGGCAGCCTTCCATGCCTGCCCAAAGCAAGCCACATTCCCCGGACCACCGAGCATCATTCCCAAGCGCGTGAGTTTGTTTTCATCCCATCGCTCCGCAAGATGCTCCTGAGGCAAGTAGCGCAGGGTCACTCCACGCTGTATGCTCCATATCTCCTCCGTTGCTGTTGTGGATGAGGCTCTCAAAAGCGCTTTGTCTGGTGATGAGAGAAAGAGCTCAATCTTCCTCTCGCCCCAATTGATCCCGTCCCAAAGCCTCTCAACGGCGGTGCACTTGAAGCGCTTCAGTTTTGCCCACGCATCTTCAACACGCTTAATGAGCTCGTCCGGCTTTGGGAGTGGCATGACGATGTATTCGTCACCGATGAGACAATAGCCGCACTGCGCCGCCCTGCAGATTAGTTCAAGCGCTTCGGTAAAGCTTCTGCCGCGAATGCTCAAGTTGAGCTTGGCTGTCGTCTCGCCACGCAGTGTCACCTTCGCATTGGCTTGCTGTGAAAGCATTGCCAAAGCCTCACCAACGGTTGCCCCTTTAAGTTCCACCGTGATTGCCGGCTCTTTCCCCTTGTCGGCACATAGCGATTCTTTCGGGAGCGCAGCTGTTGCCAACACAACAGCCACAAGCGCGATGGGTGAACAAACCATTCGCCATCTCATCCCGTTGCACCTCCGCATCATCTTGGTCATGCTAAGAATTGTGCTCAAGCGAATTTGACAGCCCGTGATGTTGACCGGCTTCAACTGAAACAGGACTGCAAGAGAGGTGTTCCTCACATGAGCACAGTTTACCTTCCGACGGCGCTCGTTGGCAACGGGAGGGTGCTTTGCACCATAGGTGCAAGTGGAGAGGTTATGAGCTTCTGCTTCCCAAACATTGACCACGCACAGCACATACATGAGTGCATGCTTGGCGTTTATGCATCTGGCCATGGCTACTCATGGACATTTGAGCCATCTTGGGAGCGCCATCAGTCATACATTGACGGGACGAATATACTCCGCACGAGACTTTTCAACCGCCACATCGGGATTGAGGTGATGCTTACCGATTTCACCCCGCCCGAATTGCCGGCGCTCGTCAGGCAGATTGAGGTGCGCCGAGCCGGATTAATGCATGTGCATACGGTCATCTGCCAGTATTTTGAACTTTGGGTTGATGGGCACAAGTGGAAGAATTGCGTTCAGGCTTTTCCGAGCGAGAGGCTGATGTTGCAATGGCACAGGGATACATGGATCGCAGTTGGTGCAACACCACTCCATCAGTTTCAATGTGGCAAGTCGGATGTCGGCGCATGGTCAAATGCTAAGGACGACATTTATGATGGCTCTCTCAAATGTCAGTCGCTTGAGATCGGCTCTGTCAACTTCGCCCTCGCATGGGAATTGCCAGTCGGTGAGACATTCTTGAGTGTGAACTTAACGGTGGCAGCTGGAAGAAGCAAAGATGAGGCTATCGCATTGACGAAGCGGCTTCGGCGCATACCGTATGAGCAGCTGCTCTCGGAGGCGAAGAGGCATTGGGCGAGATGGCTCAAAGATGTCGTGCCGCCAACGGATGATGAAGACTTGAAAGCTGCATACATCCGTGCGCAACTTGTGCTCCCGATGCTCTTTGATTGCTCCTGCGGAGCGCCAATTGCAGCGCCTGAGTTTGACCCGGCTTTCATCGCATCAGGTGGCTATGGGTTTTGCTGGCTCAGGGATGCGGCTTGTATGATGGAGTTGTGGTTGAAGCAGGGCAGGTATAGCCAAGTTGCTCAATTCATGAGGTGGGCTTCCAAGGTCCAGTTGGGTGATGGCTCGTGGCTTCAGAGATACTGGTTGAATGGGCATCTTGGTCCGGCGTGGAGCACCGGTGATGAAAACCTGCAATGGGATCAAATCGCTTCAATGGTCATCCTCGCCTGTAAGTGCCTTCGCAGTTTGGTTTCATTCTCCGATGATGAGGGTGAGAGGGAACGCCTCAAGCGGTTGCTCATGAACATGGCTCTGAAGGGTGCTCAAAAGTTGTATGAGCGTGCCACCGAAGATATAGCGAGCGGTAGGGTGCCAATAGTCGGTATGGATTTGTGGGAGACATTTCGCGGCTCGTTCGTATACACCAACGCAGCCGTATACAGGGCGCTTTACAGCGCAGCTGAGCTCCTAAGGAGGCACGGGAGAAACAGGCGTGCGCTACAGTGGCTTGAGATGGCGGAGAGGCTCAAGGAGACGAGCTTGCAAAGGATGGACTCAAATGGTCACCTTGTCAGGGGAGTGAGCGCCGACGGATACCTTGATGGGGCGGTTGATTCGTCAGTGCTCGGCGCCATCGCCCCATTTGAGATGCTCTCACTTAAGGACGATGGGGAATTAAAGCTCGCGATCAATACAGTTGAAGCGGTGGTCGGCGGTGCTGGAACATCAGTTGGCGGGCGAAGGGGCATTGCAAGGTATGTTGGCGATTCGTATGCCGGTGGGATGGTGTGCACCATGAGCACGCTTTGGGTCGGCATGGCGATGCTGCGCATAGCCAAAGCTCACATTGAGCGCAACGAGGTTGAATCCGCGAAGGCATGGCTTGGCAGGGCGGAGGAGTTCATACGCAGCGGCTCATCCTTTACGACGCCGGCTGGCATACATTGTGAGCTTTTCAAAATTGACGGCTCCGGTTATTGGGCGCCGGGACATGCATGGGCATCTGCGTGGGTGGTGCATGCCATTGATGAGCTTGCAACGCTAAGGCGAATGCTGAATGCATGATGGAGCAAGCCCTTTTTCGTTTGCCATTATGTTGCGGAATGGCTTTTGTTGCGGTATCATGACAGGTGAAAAAGGCAAGGAGGTGAAAGGTGAGCGATGAGGTGGCACATCTTAAAGGGGAGTATAGCGGGAATGCTTATTGCGGTGACAATCTATGGCATTGTATCCGTTCTATCTCGGATGGGCTTCTGTGGCGAGATAACTGGGATTGAGATTAAGCCAACCCCAATTAAGCACTCGCTCATGATCACATCAGTTATCGGGCGCGCCGAAATAAGAGAGCGCACTGCAGCAGCATGGCAATTGCTGAGGGAAAGGATGCCAGTCTTGCCGGGTTACCAGGTGCGCGTTGACAAGGAGAGCGCAGTTGAAGCTCGCTGGGAGCCCACCAAAACGAGGGTGAAGATTGCCCATGACACGCTCATAGAGATGCGCGCCGATAGGCTTGCCGTGTTGGCGGGGCGAGTGTGGGTTTGCGCTGCGCAGAATCCGGGTGAACGGATACCGCTTGTCATTCAGTCGCCGAATGCGTTTGTGGCGACGGAGCGTGGTTGGGTGAGTGTTGCCCAGATGCCTTGGGGGTGGACTTTGGTGTCGTGTGATAGGGGCAGCGCTTCGGTTGCCGCAAGGAACAGCGTTGTGATACTGCGTAATGGCGAGATGACATTCGTTGCACCGGGAGCTGTGCCGGATACGCCGATGAAGATAACATGTGATGCGGTGGATTGGAACACGAGAATTTACCTTGGGGAGTTTGTAAAGCGCTGTCATGGCATACCGCCGACGCCTCTCCCAAGGAACTTTCTCTCATGCGCTGAGAGATTGCTTTGGGACAGTGGCGGTGTTGTGCCGAGGTAAGCGAAGATGCGCTTTTCTTTGACGGGAGTGCCTTATGCCAGTCCATCACAGCAATTTTGGGATGAGACAGCAAGCCCCGTTACAGTGTGCGTGAATGCCTTCGTGATTCAAGTAATCCAGCGTTGTGGTATGGGTTCATTGCAACGCATAAGGAGCAAAAGCAGCATGCATGGCAGCATTGTTCAGACGGAGGGATGAACTAACATGAGGGCTAAGGACAGGGGGAATAAGTGGCGATATGAATTTGGTGGGCTGGCTGGGGCGGGCATAAGTTTGATCCTCCTCGTTGGCATGCTCGGTTATACGGGCGGTGTGGCTGTTGAGTATACATGCAAGGTGTTGCGATACGCCTTTGGCGTGGGCAGCTTCGCCATACTGTCGTTTTCGCTTTTAGCCTGTATAGCGTTGATGTTTTCTGAAGGGAGGGCATTTCTGCGCAACGCTGTCACTTCATTTGCTTTGCTTTTGGTTTCCTCTCTTGGCTTCATCCATTTGCTTGTCCCGGCTGGCGATGAGTTTGCCAGTTCATCGGTGACATCTCACGGTGGATTGATCGGTGCTTTCGTTAGCTTCATTCTTCGCAGGGCATTTGGTGATGTTGGCGGTTACATTGTTCTCTCAATAGTTGCGTTGAGTGCCCTTCTTATTTGCGCCGGTCTTTCGCCGAGCGAGATGATGCGCTTATGTCAGCAACGGCTATCTGGACTTTATGCTGGCGTCCGCAGAAGGTCCTCAAGCCGCGAGAGGGAAAAGCAGCGCGTTGAACAGCAGCGGAGAAGGCATCAGAAAGATGTTGAGGAGCGGGGGGAGAGCGCTACGGCGAAGACGGCTACGAAGGCAGCCACAACGGGCACCGAAGAGAGTGTAGGGGGTGGAAATGGAGATGAGCGCTCAAAGGAGGACGAGCGCGAGGTGGGCGTATATGTGCCACATGTGATTGGTGAGGTTAAGTTGAAGCGCCAAAGGCAGTTCAAACTCTTACCCGATCACTACTGGAAAGTTGTGGCGGAGCTTGATATGCCCTCGCCATCCGATGAGACTGACTCCGAGATGGACATTGAAGAAGGCATAAGGCTTGTTGAGGAGACACTTGCCAGCTTTAAGATTGATGCCAAGGTCGTGAATGTCAAGCGCGGACCTGTCATAACGAGGTATGAAGTTCAACCCGCCCCGGGGATACGGGTGAGCAGGATAGTCAACCTTGCCGATGATTTAGCGCTTGCTCTGGCTGCAATTGATGTGCGTGTTGAAGCGCCTGTTCCCGGGAAGTCGGTTATTGGGATTGAAGTCCCAAACAAGCGTGTTGGGCTTGTGCGCTTAAGGGAGCTGCTTGAGCTTGAGGAATTCAAGAACGCACAATCAAAGCTCACATTCGCGCTCGGGAAGGACATAGCCGGGAATCCGAAGCTCGCCGATCTGGCTCGCATGCCGCACCTCCTTATTGGTGGCGCAACAAATTCGGGAAAGAGCGTCTGCCTCAACTCAATGATAATCAGCCTCCTCTCAAGGGCAGACCCTGATGAGGTCAAGCTGCTCCTGATTGACCCAAAGAGGGTTGAGCTGAGCCTGTTTGATGGAATACCGCACCTTGTTCATCCAGTCGTAGTTGATGCAAAGCACGCGGTGCTCGCACTGCAGAGCGCCGTCAGGGAGATGGAGAGGCGATACGAACTCTTCGCCGAAAAGGGTGTGCGCAATATTGAGAGCTACAATGCGAAGCTCAATGAGGATGAAGAGCCGTTATATCACATTGTCATCGTGATTGATGAGCTTGCCGACCTTATGATGCAAGCGCCAGCCGAGATTGAAAAGCTGATATGCAGGATAGCTCAGCTTGCCAGGGCTACTGGAATTCATCTTGTGATAGCGACGCAGCGTCCATCAGTGAATGTCATAACCGGCGTGATAAAGGCGAACATACCCTCACGCATTGCCTTTGCCGTTGCCTCCCAAGTTGATTCAAGGACAATACTGGACATGAACGGTGCCGAGAGGCTCATAGGGAGAGGCGATATGCTTTATCATCCAATTGATGCGCCCAAGCCGATAAGGCTTCAGGGAGCTTTCGTGAGCGAGGGCGAAGTTAACAGGGTCGTGAATGTCCTCATCCAAGAGTATGGTGAGCCGGAGGAATACCCATTTGACCTGCACGATATTGAGGGCGAGGCGGAACTCCAAATCCAGAAGCCGGAGAGGCGAGACCCGCTGTTTGATGCCGCAGTTGAGCTTGTCAGGAGAAAGGGCTACGCATCGGCATCAATGCTGCAGCGTGAGTTTGAGATTGGATATCCGAGGGCGGCAAAGATAATTGACCAGATGGAGCGAGCCGGCATCGTCGGACCACCTGAGGGGAGTAAGCCGAGGAGGGTGTTAATACCGTTCGTGGATGATATTGGGCGAGGCGATAAGTTGCGTGACGATGAAGCGCAGCGCTATGGCGAGGACGAGTTTGAAGATGATTTGGGGCGCGATGAGCGGTGAAGTGTCCATGTGATGTTATAATGTGGCTATGAACATGAAGCTGGAGGTGGCGGATGTGGCAAAGGCTCAGGGGACGACCGAATGGCGTGATGACATCAAAGTTTTTTTCACGGACTACCTCATGCCAATCCTGATCGCTTTCGTGTTGATGTTTTTTGGCATCGGGTTGGCTATTGTCATGTCGCTGCTCATCATTATTGGCGTTGTCGCCGCAATCGTTCTTGGGTTGGTGGTGGGCATTGGTGGTGGGATAGCCGTTGCATTAATGATGGCGTTGGTGAGGATGGCAATCGCGAACCTGTTGTTTGGTGCGGTGATGCTTGCTTTTGCTGCTTACTGCCTCTTCAACTGGGATGTGGTTGGCACGGTTCTGGGATTGCTTGTCGGGTTGATGGTTGGATGGGTCGCTCGTCCATGGCGTGACATAGCGAGGTTGGGGAATATTGCATCCATGCATGCGTTGGAGTTCAAGCGCGAAGATGGCAAGGTCTTTCGCTTTGTTGCGCTCAACCCGGATGCGACTCTCGGCTTTGAACCGCCATTGTGGCAGAGCACCATGCTTTGGTGCATCGTCGTGCTCTCAATCATGATCGGCGGGTTCATTTTGAAATGGTGGGGTTTTGTCTGGGGCTTGCTATCGGCATCAAGCCTGTGGAGTGGAATTTGGTGGTTGTTCCTTGAAGCCGAGGCTAATGCGATGGTGTTTGGACAGCTGCTCACAAAGGAGCATGTTGAGAGGAATCGGCTGGGGCAATTTGCCATCACGCTGCTCAGGCGCGCCAGAATGATTTTACTAACGCACTTCTTGCGGTGGGTTTGATGCTGATTACACCTTTATGCGGATCCTCTGGGGGAAAGGGTTGATGCGCATCCTTATTTTCGGACCACTAAAGGATGCCCTCTCCTCCGGCGTTGTGGAATTGGATTTGGACACGCCGACAACACCGCGCGAGCTGTTGGAGAGGCTTTGCTCTGAATATCCGAGCTTGGCAGCATTGATTAAGCGGTGTCGCATCGCAGTTGATGGTGAATATGTTGACTATGACCAACTCATAAGCGGTGAAGCGGAGGTGGCGCTCATACCGCCGGTGAGCGGCGGCTCTGAAGATGCATTGAAAGGGAATTCTAAGTGGCGCTGTGAATTGACCGAGGAGCCGATTGATGTTGGTGGTGTGTTGTCGGAAGCCGTTGACGAACAAGTTGGGGCAGTGGCACTGTTCATCGGTGTTGTCAGGGGGCATTCTAACGGAAAGGAAGTTGTGGCGCTTGAATATGATGCATACAAGGCAATGGCGGTGCGCAAGCTCAACGAGATAGCGAATGAAATTCACTCAGCATATGGTCTGGAGCGCCTCATCATCATTCACAGGGTTGGCAGGGCGATGGTTGGTGAAGTTGTTGTAGTGATAGCTGCATCATCGGAGCACCGCCATGAAGCCATTGAGGCGTGCAGGGAGGCAATTGAGCGAATAAAGTCGGATGTGCCGATATGGAAGAAAGAGATCCTCAAAGATGGTTGTGAGTGGGTCATCCCATAGCGGCTTTTGACCACAGTTGCAGCAATGACATGGTGGGCAACTTTGGAGGGGTGGTCAACTTGGAAGTGAGCATAGGGAGAAACAGGAGGGCATTTATGGCGTATGGGTTTGATGATGTGGCTCTTGTTCCGGGGACTGAGACGGTTGACCCGGATGATGTGGATGTGAAGTTGCGCATCGGCAACATAGAGCTTGAGATACCGATATTGGCATCGGCTATGGATGCTGCGGTTGATGTCCGCCTTGCGATACTCATGTCGCAGCTTGGCGGCTTGGCTGTGCTTAACCTTGAGGGTTTGCAAACAAGGTATGAATCGCCCGATGAAGCGATTGAGCGCATAGTGGAGGCACCGCAGGAAGATGTCGTAAAGGTGCTCCAGGAAGTTTACCGTGAGCCGATAAAGGAAGAGTTGGTTTATGAGCGCGTGAAGGCTATCAAGTCTTCCGGGGCAAGGGTTGGTGTTGCGAGCACGCCGATGCATGCCGAATGGTTGTTGCCGATAGCTGTTCGGGCTGGGGCTGATGTTGCCGTCATACAGTCAACGGTTACGACCGTCAGATTCGTATCCACTCGCCGCCAACCGCTTGATTGGAAAGTTATAAGGGAGGCTATTGATGCGCCGCTGCTTGTGGGCAATTGCGTGACATACGATGCCGCAATTGAGCTTATGAGAGTCGGAGCTGATGGAGTCCTTGTCGGCGTTGGACCGGGAGCAGCCTGCACTACAAGGCAAGTTATAGGTGTTGGAGTCCCTCAGGTGACAGCCATCGCCGATGTCGCCGCAGCGAGGGACGATTTCTTTGAGCGCACCGGAAAGTATGTTGTCGTGATAGCCGATGGCGGTATGCGCACAGGTGGCGATATAGCGAAGGCTATTGCAGCTGGTGCTGATGGCGTCATGATTGGTTCACCGATTGCCAGTGCGGAGGAAGCCCCCGGAAGGGGTTACCATTGGGGGATGGCTGCGCCTCATCCCGGGCTGCCGCGCGGGACGAGGGTAAAGGTTATGCGCAGGGCACCGCTTGAGACGATATTGCTCGGACCAGCAACGACTGACGACGGGACGCAAAATTTAGTTGGGGCGCTTAAGCTGTCAATGGCTACCTGCGGTGCGAGAAACATTCGCGAGATGCAAAAGGTGAAAATGGTTGTGGCTCCGGCGATACAGACCGAGGGGAAGCTGCTACAAAGGCAGCAAAGCATAACTTGATTGCTTGACCGTTGTGTCCCACCCTTCAGCTCGCTTCGTTGCAAGTTAACACATTGCCTTTCCAATTGGAGGTTGAGTTCTGATGGAGTGCAGTCGCCCCGAGGAATTGATTCTCGTTGTGGATTTTGGGGCGCAATATAGCCAGCTAATTGCGAGGCGTGTGAGGGAGTGCAAAGTCTATTCTGAGATAGTCCCATGCGATATGCCGCTTGAAAGTGTGCTTGCAATGCACCCCAAGGGGATAATCCTGTCCGGCGGACAAGCGAGCGTATACAATGAGGATGCACCCAAGTGCGACCCCAGGTTGTTTGATGCCGGAATACCTGTGCTGGGGATATGCTACGGTGCACAGCTTATGGCTCACATGCTCGGCGGTGAAGTGCGTCCCAGCCCGCGCGCTGAATATGGCAGGACGCAACTTGAGGTGCTTGATGACTCAGACCTATTTGAGGGCTTAAACCCAGAACTCGTCTGCTGGATGAGTCACAGGGATGTCATAGTTCGTGCACCTGAGGGTTTCAAAGTCACGGCGAGGACTCCGAACTCGCCGGTGGCTGCAATGTCGGCGCCGCAAAGGAAACTGTTTGGAGTTCTGTTTCACCCCGAAGTTTCGCACACGCCCTGGGGCATAGAGATAATTCGCAACTTCGCATACAAGGTGTGTGGTTGCAAAGGCACATGGACAGCCGGCTCGTTCATAGAGAGAGCCATCCGCGAAATAAGGGAGCGGGTCGGAAAGGAGAAAGTGATATGCGCTTTAAGCGGTGGTGTGGACTCAACTACGACTGCCGTTCTCGTCCACAGGGCAGTTGGCGATCAACTTACATGCATCTTCGTTGACCACGGCTTTATGCGGAAAGGCGAGCCTGAGAAAGTCATTGAGACATTCACCCGCCACTTCAGAATCAACCTCATCCATGTGAATGCTTCTGAGAGGTTCATGAACAGGCTGCGCGGTGTTGTTGATCCCGAAGAGAAGCGGAAGATAATCGGGGAGGAGTTCGTGAGAGTATTTGAGGAGGAGGCTGCCAAGCTTGGCAAAGTGAGGTTTCTCGCGCAGGGCACACTTTACCCGGATGTGATTGAAAGCGGCTCAAAGTTTGCGGCACGCATAAAGACGCATCACAATGTTGGTGGGCTTCCGGAAAGGATGCAATTTGAATTGATAGAGCCGTTGCGCTACTTGTTCAAGGATGAGGTCAGGATGGTTGCCGAGCAACTTGGCATACCGCCGGAGCTCGCGTGGCGACACCCATTTCCCGGTCCTGGGTTGGCTATACGCATACTTGGCGAGGTTACGCCGCAGCGCCTTGAAATACTCCGTGAGGCGGATGCGATAGTGCTGGAGGAGATAATGCGAGCCGGTCTTTACAGGCAGCTTTGGCAAGCCTTTGCTGTGCTCCTCCCGATACGGACGACCGGCGTTCAGGGTGATAGGAGATCATATGCCTATGCCATCGCCCTGAGGAGTGTTGTGAGTGAGGATGGAATGACTGCTGACTGGGCGAGAATACCTTACGATGTGCTTGAGCGCATAGCCAACCGAATATGCAATGAGGTGGAGGGTGTAAACAGGCTCGTATACGATGTCACATCAAAACCGCCAGCAACAATTGAGTGGGAGTGATCATGGCATGGTTGTAACTTGCAGGCTTGACGCCGACATTCAAGAGGTCCTCATAACGGCTGAGGAAATTCAAAAGCGAGTCGCGGAGCTCGGAAAAGCCATCTCAAGGGACTATGAGGGTAAAGACCCGTTGCTTATTGGCGTGCTCCGTGGTGCCGCTGTTTTCCTCGCCGACTTAATAAGGCACATAACAATCCCTGTATCTTACGACTTCGTCGCCATAAGCAGCTATGGCGCCGATACGAAGACAACCGGCGTCGTGAGGATACTTAAGGACTTGGACGAGAGCATACAGAGCAGGCATGTCATCATAGTTGAGGACATCGTTGATACCGGGTTAACCTTGAACTACATCCTCAAGATGGTGAAGGCAAGGAATCCGGCGAGTGTGCGTGTCTGTGCCCTCCTTGACAAGCCGGCGAGGAGGAAAGTGCCAGTTGAAATTCACTACCTTGGCTTCACCATCCCGGATGTGTTCGTTGTCGGTTATGGGCTTGACTTCGCTCAACACTATCGCAACCTACCTTATGTGGGTGTGCTGCGCCCCGAGATTTATGCGGGCGAATAGCGAATCGCACAGGGTGCGCCAACCTAATGTAGTGGAGATTCAAAAACCGCTGGGAAGCCTCGCTTCGTGCGAGTTGTGTTTGTCATTGGCAAATTAGTTGGACGAGACGAGTTACATCCCTTTGCAGCTTGGTTTTTAAGAGCCGCTCAGGCGGGTTTGCGCATCCAATCCACAGGCGGTATGAGGTGTTGTCACCAAGCGGGATTCCCAAGAGATGGCTTTACCAGCGGTGTCATGTGATGATACTTCTCAATCCATCCGAGGGCTATAAAGAGGCATCTCGCTTCACCCTTTGTTAACCGCTGGGCAAATCTCGGGGCGGTTAGCAGCATGAGGATGTTTCAACCACGGGGGCACCATAATCAAAATCATTCCTGCGTGTCCACTTCGCAGATGGTCTTACCGGTTGGATATTGCGAACAGTCAGCGCAGATGTCCTTTGGAGGTGAGGGGAATGAGTGTGATTGAAGAGAACGATGTTGAACTTGCAGAACTTCAGGCTAAGACGCTCACCGAGCTTCAAGAGATAGCCAAAGAGATGAATATACCGGGCTACACGAAGATGAAGAAGCACGACCTCGTCTTTCGCATACTCGGGGCGTATGCCCAAAAGCGCGGGTTGCTCTTCAAGGAGGGCATCTTGGAGATATCAAGCGATGGGCGTGGCTACATGCGCGTCAATGGCTACTTGCCGAGCCCGGAGGATGTGTATGTTGCTCCGGCTCAGATAAAGCGCTTTGGGTTGAGGACTGGCGACCTGATTTGCGGGTATGTTCGTCCACCGAAGGAAACAGAGCGATACTACAGCCTACTTCGCATAGTCGCTGTGAACGGTGAAGATCCGGAAAAGGCGCGCCATCGTCCGCACTTTGAGTCTCTGACGCCGGTCTTCCCATATGAGAGGTTAAGGCTTGAGACGGACCCAGATAACATTTCGGCGCGCTTGATAGACTTGATTGCTCCGATAGGTAAAGGGCAACGCGGTCTGATTGTCTCGCCCCCAAAGGCTGGCAAAACCACCCTGCTCAAGACGATCGCAAACTCAATCATTGAGAACTACCCGGAGTGCATAGTCATCGTCTTACTCGTTGACGAGCGCCCCGAGGAAGTCACCGACTTCAAGCGCGCCACAAAGGCTGAAGTTATATCATCCACATTTGACAGACCACCGAGTGAGCACATGAAGGTGACGGAACTCACATTGGAGAGAGCGAAGAGGCTTGTTGAGCACGGAAAGGATGTCGTCATATTGCTTGATGGGATAACGAGGTTCACGAGGGCTTCAAACATTGATGTTGAGCCGAGCGGGAAAACGCTTTCCGGTGGGCTTGACCCGGCAGCCCTCCACCGCCCGAAGCGCTTCTTCGGCGCCGCGAGAAAGGTTGAGGAAGGTGGAAGCATCACGATTATAGCGACGGCGCTAATTGACACCGGCTCAAGGATGGACGAGGTCATATTTGAGGAGTTCAAAGGGACGGGCAACATGGAACTCGTGCTTGATAGAAAGCTTGCCGAGAGGCGGATCTTCCCCGCCATAGATGTCCTGCGCTCCGGAACGAGGCGTGAGGAGCTGTTATACGATGTTAAGGAGCTAAACGCGATATGGAAGTTGCGCAGGGGGCTCGCCAACATTGACCCGATGCAAGCAACCGAGAGGTTAATTGAGCAACTGCGGAGGACAAAGAGCAATGAGGAGTTCTTAAGCATGGTAGAGCGACAATACAGATGATGGTCATGCGCTGCCCCGCATCAATGTTCTGGGTCAGTAACAAGAAGCCGTGCCCTCACATTGTGACATATCAAGCCCTCCAAATGTGCTCGAACAGCTGTGACGAGATTGAGAGCACCAGCGCAAGGTAGACAACGAACCACACGATGTCGGCTTTGCTTGCGCTCTCTTGCATGATGCAATCAGCCGTGCACTTAATCGCCGGTATGAGAATGGGAAGGAGTATCGGGAATGAAATCACACCCATGAGTGATGAGCGCATCTTCGCCTTTGATATCATCGCCGCAAGGAGGGTTTCTGAGGCTGCCAATCCAAATGAGATGAGTATCGCCACGAGCGCGAGTGTGAGGATGGCTTTCCAGCTGGCGCTATCCCATCCCCATATCGCTACAGCGAGGGCGAGGAGCAGCAGCGACACGGATGATGTGAGGATGGCACTCTGCAGCCATTTGGAAGTGAAGACAGAAAATGGAAGCGATGCGAGGCGGAGAGTTGATGCGGTCCTTTTATCTTCCTCCCTGAGGAAGGCTATCGGTATGTTGGTGCATGACACAAATGTCACTGTGAGCCAAAACATCACCGAGTAACCGGTATGGCTTAACCCGGCATGCGCGGAAATTATGCTCACGAGCAGGAATGAAGTCGCCCCGAAGCCGAGCCCAATCGCAGTGGTGTATCTCGTGCGCGACTCAATCTTTAAGTCCTTCGCGAGCAGGATTATGCTCTGCCTCGCCCAAGTTGATAACCGCAGTTGCATCTTTAACCTCACCGGCATCACATGTTGCCCAAACAACTATTGAGCCTTTGTTGCGCATCTCGCAAACTGCGCTCTCAACCGCAGCTCTGCCCACCCAATCCAAATTGACCATAGGCTCATCAAGCAGCAATAGCAACGGCTCACTGACACATGCCATTGCCAGCTTGAGCCGTTGCCTCATGCCGGACGATAGCGAGCAGACAAGCTCATCGGCGCATTCAACCAATTGGAACTCCCTCAAGAGCCATTCAACTTGTGAGCGAGCCGATCTGCCATGTTGTTTCTCTGAAGCGTTTTGAATGTGCCATCCATGAGACAGCTTGAGTGAGAGGAGAAGGTTCAAGTTCTCTCTGACTGTCAACTCATCGTATGGCTCGCAGTCATCAAGGAGGGCGCCGATGAATGGCTGTGCCTCAGTGGGTGTGAGGGTCATCTCACCGATGAGTAAAAGCGCCTCACCGCTGCTTGGTTGGAGCAAGCCGCATAGGCACTTTAGCAGTGTCGTCTTTCCAACACCATTTGGACCGACAACCGCAATGCAGCTGCCGCCGCTTGCCCGAAATGTTATCCCGTTGAGAACCACCTTACGCCCATAGCGCTTGCGCAAGCTTGAGACAATCAATTCCACGCGCTCCATGCTGCTCACCAGATCACGATGGCTTGAGGGATATCCCACCCTCAATCTGCCCTCAATTTGCCCAACGCCAAACAGCGTGCCATCATAGCAAAACGGGCATCCTCAGCAATGCAATATGCCACTGCTCAAATCTTCAGGTAGCCGTTCTTGAGCTGTTGTTTGTGGGTGATAGCGATATGGCTCGCTATGCTCAAGTCTCTGTTGATACTCAATCGGTGGCGATTGATAAGCCGCTAACATACGCCATACCGATTGAGCTTCAGGACAGGGTCTCAATTGGCACGCCCGTCCTTGTGCCAGTCAGGAGCAATTGGGTGACGGGTTATGTTGTCGGGTTGAGCGATAGCGCCGACATACCGCCTGAGTCAATCAAGCCAATTGCAAAGGTGCTGTGGGATCAACCGCTGTTTGATGACGAGCTGCTCAAGCTCGCCAAGTGGGTCAGCCAGTATTATCACTGCCCGCTGTTTGACGCTATCAGATTGATTGTCCCTCCGGGATGGCAACAGGAGGTTGAGGAGAAGGTTTGGATTGAAGATGTGGATGCGGCGGAGCGGCTGTTGAGGGAGAGCAAGCGCTCATTGAAGCGAGCCGAATTGATCAGGCGTTTGTTGGAGGCGGGTGAGCCGGTCAAATTGCGCAAGCTGCGCGAGGAGTTTGGTTCTTATGTCGGGCAGGCGCTCAAACAGCTTTGCGAGATGGGCATAGTTAAGGTCTCGCGCACCGAGAGGGCGCACATGCCCTCAATGGTTAAGCGTCAGGCTGCAAGGCTGACTGGCGATGGTATGAGCGCCTTGAGTTCGTCGGAGGTTCAGTTGACGGATAAGCAGCGTTCGTTGCTTGAGCGTCTCAGCGGAGCGCCGATGCCAGTAACAATTTCGCAGCTTGAGGATGAGGGCTTTACAAGGCACACGGTTGAAGCGCTCGCCATCAGGGGATTTGTTGAAATAGTTGAGGTGATTGTCCCGAGGGTTGGCGAGCTCGGTCCTGAGGGATTTGAAGTTTCGCCAGAGGGGATGATTCTCACGGACGAGCAGAAAGCGGCATTGGATGAGATCATAAGGAGCGTAGAGACGGGCAAGTTCAATGTCATCTTGCTTCACGGCGTGACGGCGAGCGGGAAGACGGAAGTTTACCTCCGTGCTATACAGCATGTGATTGAGCGTGGCGGAAAAGCCTTGCTCTTGGTCCCGGAGATAGCGCTGACAGCGCAAGCCGCAGCCATATTCCGATATAGGCTCGGCGAGCGCGTGGCAATACTTCACAGCGCATTGAGCACCGGAGCAAGGTTTGAGGAATGGATGCGCATCCTGAATGGCGAAGTGGATGTGGTGATTGGACCTCGCTCGGCTGTCTTTGCTCCCTTGAAGAGGCTGCGGCTCATCGTTGTTGATGAGGAGCAGGATGAATCATACAAGCACGATATGATGCCCAAATACAATGCGAGGGACATGGCGCTTGTTCGCGCCAACTGGTGCGACGCTTTAGTTGTGCTCGTAAGTGCCACGCCATCAATTGAAACCTACTACAAGGCGCTCACGGGAAAGTATAAGCTTGTGCAGCTGCGAAGGCGCGTTGAGGATAGACCATTGCCGACAGTGCACATCATTGACATGAGGAGGGCTTCGTTCAGGCGCTCAATGTGGCTAAGCGATGTCTTAGTTGAGGCGATTGAGAGGAGGCTTAGAGATGGTGAGCAAGTCATCCTGTTCCTCAACAGGCGCGGCTATGCTCCATTTGTCATATGCAAAGGTTGTGGCTTCGTTGAAACATGCCCAAACTGCTCGGTCTCGTTGACGCTGCACAGGGATCGTGGCATCCTGCTTTGCCACCATTGCAATTACAGCATTTCAGCACAAGATGAGTGCAGGGCTTGTGGGGGTAAAACGATAGCGATGAGCGGCGCCGGCACGGAGAGGATTGAGCAAGAGGTTAGGAATCTGTTCTCCGATGCGAGGGTGCTTCGCATGGATAGGGATACGACGCAGAGGCGCGGCGCACACTCTGCGATACTCAGCGCCTTTAGGAAGGGCGAGGCGAATGTCCTTGTCGGGACTCAGATGGTCACTAAAGGGTTGGATTTTCCGAATGTGACCCTTGTCGGCGTCTTGAATTCCGATGTCGGGCTCAACTTCCCAGACTATAGGGCATCCGAGAGAGTCTTCCAATTGCTCTCACAAGTCGCCGGGAGAGCCGGAAGGGGTGAGAGGGCTGGTGAAGTTTACATCCAGACCTACAATCCACAGCACTACGCTATAGCTGCAAGTGCCATGCACAACTATGAGGAGTTCTTCAAACGGGAGTTGGTGCAAAGGCGAGAGCCGCCATATCCGCCCTTCAGTTACCTCATTGATGTTGTGGCGAGCGATGAAGATGAAGGCAAAGCATACGAGGCAACTAAGGCAGCGATGGAAGCTACAAAGGTGGCGATAGCTATCAGTGGCGGTAAAGTCACCCTGCTCGGGCCGGCGCCATGCCTCGTATCAAAGCTGCGCGGTGAATATCGCTTCCACTTCCTTTTGCGCAGCCAGAGCAGGAGGGAATTGATGAAAGTGATGAGCATGGCGCTTGAGCGCATGAGCAGTGACTTGAGGGCGAAGCTCTCAATTGATGTTGATCCAATGATGATTTGCTGAGGAGGTTAATGGGGCATGACGGAAGGGACGAGAAAGCTCCGCCGAAAGCGCGCTTGTGGGCGCAATTCAAATGGTGCATCAAAAGCTAAGCCGATCGTTTTGCTCGGCGACCCGGTGTTGCGCACGGTGGCAAAGCCGGTCAAGAAGTTGGACAGGGGTGTGGCGGAGCTAATTGACTGCATGATTGCGAGCATGGAAGCCGCCAACGGTGTTGGGCTGGCTGCAAATCAAATTGGCATGCCGGAGAGGGTATGCGTTGCAAGGCACGGCGGACAAACTTATGTGCTCATTAATCCGGAGGTCATGTGGGAGGATAGCGAAACTGAGGAGGACATTGAAGGTTGCCTGAGCATACCACATGTGCAGGCGCTCGTCCCGCGCTCAGTCAGATTGCGCGTCCGGGCATATGACCGAGATGGCAACAGGTTTGAAATTGACGCTGAGGGAATGCTTGCGAGGATTCTGCAACACGAGATTGACCACCTTGACGGCAAGCTAATTATTGACAGGGCGATTGAGGGCAGCTTGCATTGGGTGTTGACCGAAGTTGATGATGAGGGGAACGAAAGGTTGGTGACGATCCCAACCACACCACAGGAGGTTGAGAAGGCGTTTGCTGATGGGTTGGAACTCAAAAGGCGATTCCGTAGGTGAGCAGTTGGGCAAGAGGGGTGGGATATGTGCGCATCGTCTTCATGGGCACGCCGCAATTCTCTCTCCCAACTCTGAAAGCCTTACACGATGCCGGACATGAGCTGGTGCTTGTGGTGACTGCTCCGGATAAACCAGCCGGCAGGGGACATAAGCTTCAGCAACCGCCGGTCAAGCAACTGGCAATTAGTTTGGGCTTGGAGATTTTCCAGCCCGAGGATGTAAATGAGGCAAGCTCAATCCAACGAATAAGGGAAACCGATCCCGATGTCATCGTTGTGGTGGCGTTCGGTCAAATACTCAGCGCTGAATGCCTTTCAATCCCGCGCCTTGGGTGCATCAACTTGCATGCATCACTTCTTCCGAAGTATCGCGGTGCCGCACCGATACAGCATGCGCTTCTCAATGGAGAGCGAGTGACCGGCGTTACGACGATGTTCATGGTTGAGAGGATGGATGCGGGTGACATCATCCTTCAGGAGCGCGTTGAAATTGAGGATGAGGATACTGCTGGGACGCTCTCAGAGAAGCTTTCGCGTGTTGGTGCGAGGTTGATGGTTAAGACGCTTGAACTGCTCTCAAGGGGTGAAGCTCCGAGGATACCACAGGATGAGTCAGAGGCGACTTACGCTCCAAAGGTGACAAAGGAGATGGCGATGATAGACTGGTCAAATGATGCCGAGAGGGTGCGCAACCAAGTGCGCGCTTTCAATCCGCATCCGGGCGCATGGACAACTTGGCATGGTCGTGTGGTCAAAATTTGGATGGCGAAGGTTTGTGAGCCATGTGAGGTGGCACATGTGTTTCGTCCCGGGGAGGTAGCGAGCGTGGACGACGGTTTGATCGTTGCAACTGGCAAAGGTTTCCTCAGGCTCTTGGAGTTGCAGCTTGAAGGGCGCTCAAGGCTCTCGGCTACCGATTGGATGAGGGGGATGAGGGTAAGGGTGGGGGATGTATTTGGCAGTTAGCCTTATATTGAGGCTCGCGATTTGGGCGGACAGAAGGACACCTTAGATATGTCTCAAGAGGGGCGGGTGAGATGAGCGCTCAAGATAACAGCACGATAGATGAATTGATTGACCTCGCTGATGCTGCGCGAATTGACGGCAGGTATGATGAAGCAGTTCAACTCTACAGGAAAGTGCTTGAGAGCGATCCGAATAACTTGAGGGCTCATATTGGGCTTGGGCTTATCTACAGCTTTGGATATGAGGGGATGTTCATGGAGGCGTGTTATGAATTTGAAAAAGCCACTCAGCTCTCACCGAACGAGCCGCAGCTTTGGATATGGCTTGGGAAAGCATACCAGCAAGTTGCGTGGCTTGAAGACAATCAGGAACTGTTGCTGAAAAGCAAGGCGGCATTTGAGCGGGCACTTGAGATAGACCCGAATAACGAAGAGGCTTTGAAACAGCTGCGCTACCTGAAGGAGTTTGGGTTGTGATTCAGATGGAGGGTTCAAGCCTCAGACGCGGTAAGGTGCATTGCTCCGACATAATTCGCTGTCCGGCTTCCCATTACCTCATCTGTCAGGCATACTCTGAGGGCAAGCTTTGCTTTGAGGTTGCGGGTAAGCCATGCTGCAAGCGCAACGACCCAAGAAGGTGTTTCAAGTGTTGGGTGTTTGTTGAATACCACTTGCGTGCCGGATTGCCGCTGCCCGAGGAGGGCAATGAGGAGTAGCCTTGGTGCTGTGAGGTGCACTTGTGGTATGGTGAATCCGAGAAAGAGCATTGAGCAACTGCTCAATGCGATTCGCTCTCAACCTTGGTATGGCGGTCAAATTGTGCATGTCATTTTTCAAGGCAATCGTGCGGCTGAGTATGGTGAGCTGACGAGTTCGTTGCATGAAGTGCTCATTGAGGCTCTCAGGGAATTGGGCATAGTGAGGCTTTATCGGCATCAGGTTGAGGCTATCAATGCGGTCATGAGCGGTGAGAATGTCGTCATTGCCACCGGGCCGGCAAGCGGCAAGACGCTGTGCTATCACCTCCCGACATTGCAAATGCTCCTTACCGACGAGGGAGCAAGAGCACTTTACATCTATCCGACGAAGGCGCTCGCTCAGGATCAGCTTCGCGCCCTGAACGAGCTTCTCTCAAGATGCAAGGTGAAGTTGCCAGCGAGACCGTTCACATACGATGGCGACACGCCGCCCGCAACGAGGCGCAAGGCGAGGAATGAAGGTAATGTGATATTCACCAACCCTGACATGCTCCACAGCGGTATACTGCCATCACATGACCGTTGGGGTGGCTATCTCTCCAACCTGAGGCTCGTCGTCCTTGACGAGCTGCACACATATAGGGGCGTCTTTGGAAGCCATGTGGCGAATGTCATTCGCCGCCTGAAGCGCATTTGCAGGCATTACGGTTGTAAGCCGGTCTTCGTATGCGCCTCTGCGACGATAGCCAACCCGAAGGAGCACGCAGAAAGGCTGCTCGGTGAGCCGGTCAGGTTGATCAACGAAGATACATCGCCATGCGGGCGAAAGGCTTTCGTGTTCTGGAATCCATCGTTGATTCCCTCACACCCGCATGAGAGGAGGAGCGCAAATCAGGAAGCGGCAATGCTCCTCTCAATGCTCGTTGAGAATGGTTGGCATACGATCGCCTTCACGAGGACAAGGGGCGCAATGGAGCTTACCCTCAGACATGCTCAGGATATGCTCATGCAGCGCGGGAGTAGGTTCAGCAACTCAATCAGGGGCTATAGGGCTGGTTACCTGCCCGAGGAAAGGCGGCAGATTGAAAGGGAACTATTCAGCGGTCAGCTTATGGGGGTTGTAGCGACGAGTGCGCTTGAGCTCGGAATTGATGTTGGTGAGCTTGATGCGTGCATTCTCGTTGGCTACCCGGGAACGATAGCGAGCTTCCTGCAGCGTTCCGGAAGGGTTGGAAGGGGTGGCAGTGATGCGCTTATCTTCTTCGTTGCGCATAACACGCCGATTGACCAATACCTGATGCGCCATCCGGAGTATGTTTTTGAGAGACCACCAGAGCATGCCCTCACAGACCCGGATAACCCGCACATTGTCCTATCTCATCTGAGGTGTGCAGCATCTGAGCTGCCAATTGAGCCTCGTGAGCTTGAGCAATTTGGCGAGTATGCTGCAGCAGTCATTTCACTGCTTGAGGAGTATGGCGAAGTGAAGCGCTTTTGCGGGCGTTGGTATTGGCATGGGAGAGGCTTTCCGGCTGCCGATGTTGATTTGCGCAACATCGGCGAGAACACATTCACCATCATTGATGTCGGTGAGCAGCCTCCAAGGACAATCGGCACGCTTGACGAATACAGTGCCTTTAGGCTTGCGCATCCGCAAGCCATTTACATGCACGAGGGGGAAACATACTTCGTTGAGGGGCTTGACTTGGAAAAGCGCATGGCGAGTGTCAGGCAAGTTGATGTTGACTACTTCACATGCTCAATCTCGGAAGTGCGCATAAGGGTGCAATCAAGTGAGTTGCAAAAGAGGTGGCGCATCTCGGATGTGCACTGTGGCAGGGTAATCGTCACCGACACCGTCTTCATGTTTCGCAAGGTGAAGATGCATACATGGGAGTCAATTGGCTATGGCAGGGTTTACCTCCCGCCGGTTGAGGTTGAGACGCAAGCTGCATGGCTCATACCGCCAAGGGAAGCAATGCAACTCATCAGGAGTTATGGGCGCAACCCATCGGAGGCTATGCTTGCAGTAGCTAATGTCATGGCACATGTTACACCCCTGTTTGTCATGTCAGACCCGTCAGATGTCGGCACTGTGGTTGACTCCTCAAATACGGGCATTCCAACGCTGTTCATTTACGATGCTCATCCCGGCGGTGTAGGGATCGCTCAAAAGGCGTATGAGCTGGTTGAGGAGATGCTGATGGCTGCGAATGAGTTGATAACCAGTTGCCAGTGTGAGGATGGTTGTCCGGCGTGCGTTGGCGCGCCGGCATGGTATGCTCGCCTGCCGCAATTCATCAACGGAGCTGAGTTGATACCGGACAAGGAGGCGGCAAAGGCACTGTTGCATGAGCTCCTTGGGCTTGAGCCGTATGTCCCAAAGCCGAGGAAAATTGCGCCCTCCGAAGTTGGTGAAAGCGCATCGGATGAAACTGAGGATATTACCAGCGCGGTGCAGTTAAAGCCGCTCCCGGAAAGGGTTGAAATGGAGCTTCGCCAAAAGATTGAGAAGCTGCGCTCACGAAAAGTTAACCTAAGGTAGCCTTATCACCTCAACATCGTCCACCCACACATCACCATCTCTTGCGGCAATGCGCAAGTATGCCCTCTTTGCATCTTCAGGTGCTGTAAATGTCGCCTCAACCTGCTGCCATTTGTCGGTGAGCTTAATTTCCTCCTTTGCATCTCTATGCCGTTTGGACTGCATGAGTGGTGCGGGATATGACTGCCACCACAGCATTTCAGCGGAGATAACCCCGCTGCCACAGGAGAAGAACCGAACGCGATATTGCGCGTTCGGCTCCACATCAAATGCGTGCGAGTGTAGGAAGGCTTTTCCCTTCTCTGAGAGCGAGAACTTGAAGGAGCGTTTGCCCGATACAGCTTTCGCCTCATCGCAATAGCCTTCCGCTGGGAGGGCTATGATGTAAAGTTGCCAACCATCCGGCATCGGCTTTGCTGTGGTGCCAACCCTTTTCAGCATCTCAAACGATGAGTTGGATATGAGGTTCACCGCTTTCTCAACGGCACCGAAGGCGAAAGAACTCAAGTTGGTTATTTGGTTTGGCATGCGCTTCGCTTCCGCAATTGCATGAGGCTTTAAAGCCGAAGGGATTTTGACAGCTCCAGAAAGGCTTAGAGTCAGCGCACATACCAAGCATGCACTCCGAATGTAAGAGAAAGCGCTTACGCTCTTCATGTTCTCACCACCACCTTGAGTTGTTATCATGAGCCGCATATTGCCCGCCGCAATTCGCCAGCGTATTGGTAGAACTCTTCCAAGCTCATTTTTCGCAGGAACACAAAGCCCCTCGTTGCTCGAATGAGCGGCGCGCGATGGAAGTAGAAGAACTCACGCCCAAGGCATGTCTTTAAAGCGCGATACTGTTCCACCTGAATGAGCTGCGCCAATTCGGAAAATGGTCCTTCATACTCATAGCTTGGGAAAGATGCTTCCCATTGCGATGCGAAGGCATTCCTGAATGAGTTCTGCAATATGGCGAACATGTTGAGTGAGACTGGCACAAACAAATTCGCTTCCGATGGATGAAAGCGAGTCCAGACATTCCTATATCCAATCACTTGCAAGTTGCTCCGCCCACTTTCGCGCTCATACATCTTCAATGCCTCCGCCATGATTTGCATGACCTTGTAATGCGCATCCGGCCCGGCTCCCTCCGGGTCAAGAGCCACTGTAACGACATCGGGTTTAACTTCACGAATGAGTTCCAATACGGGTATGACATCTCGTTCTATGACGGGCTCCTCACTGAATATATCCCCCGTATAGAAGCCGAGGCGCAGATGGTGCACGAATGTGCAGTCAAAGCCGAAGTAACCCCACATGCATTCCGATTCCCACTCCCTTACCATGCCCTTGATGCGCTGTATGTGCGGCAAATCTTTTCGCCCCGGGTATTGGGTTTTGAAGTAATGGATGAGCTCATCAACTCGGTTGCGCAAATCATCCAAGCTCTCCTCCTCAAAGACCTCAATCAGTATGCGCAGCATTCGCCTTGCCTCACCTTCATCCTTCATGAACTCATCACCGGAGGCGACGCCATCAAGGAACTGCCATACATCCCTATTGCGTCCAACGGTGTTGTCGGGTCGGAAGTAGCCCTCAGCGTGCATTTCATCAAAGTGACCCTCATTTAGGAAGCGCTTGAGCTTCTCCAATAACATAAGCATGTGTGAGTTGGTGACAGATGTGAAGCCAGAAGTCATGTAAGCGAAGTGGTGATTGTTAGATGGTTCACGAACATGCCTGACGATAAAGGCGAGGTAGCCGAGCTCAATGTCATCATGGTGCGGCGCAGTGTGCAGGAAGGTTACTCCGCGCATCACCTGCATGCCTTCCTCAATTTTGCGCTTCAAGTCGGACTCAACTTGCCTGAGCAGGCTAAGGACATCGTCATCGTTGCGCTCAATGAGGATCAGGGATGTAAACTTGTCACTTTCAATCTCCTCAAGCGTTAGGTTTGTGATGCGCTTCTTCAACTTGATGGCTGTATCAACGAGCAGCTGTTCGCAAATGTGTTCCGGCAACTTGCCCATGCGCCTTAGCTTGTTAATTCGGCGTTCGGTGAGCAACTTAGCGGCACCGGATGTGAGGTAAAAGCGTGCGTTGGGGAGCTTGTGAAGCGCTGTAGCTGGAACTTTGATTGAGGGCTCGCTCTCAATCGCGTCCTTAACAACTTTAGCCTTCGCATCGCCAGCGGCAATTATGATGGCTACGCAGTTCGGGTTGTATGTGATGGTTGCCAAACCTATCGTTATGACAGCCCTCTTCTTTGCCACTTCAATTCCGCCGAGGTCAACCGCCGCGGCAGCTTGCGTTTCATAGTTTGTCATTGTAAGGCGAGTGGTTGAGTGGTGGGATGAACCGGCGATGTTGAATGCTATGTGGCCGTCCGGACCAATGCCGCCGAGGAAGAAGCCGATACCACCCATCTCCCTTATCCTCGCTTCATACTCTTCACACCATTGGTCAACCCTCTCAATCACCTCCTTTTGCAACCGCTCAAGGTTCGTCTTTGGTCGCCTGTGGCGTAGTGACAGGTCAACAGCGTAATCTGGAAAGACATTTTCAAGCTTTAGTCCACGCGGTATTCCGATGCGCGTGCAATCAATCAGCATAGCCTTTTGCGGGTCAAGCCCAAACCCATCAATGTAAAAACGCCTGACATAGTAGTTGAAGCTGTTGTGATGCGCTGGGTCAATCGGATAAAATTCGTCAATCTGCACGAAGTGAAGGCTCTTCATGTCCGGGCGAATTGACGGGTCAACACCATGCGCTTCAAGGTCGGCAGCAACTTCGGCGTTATCCCAATTTCGGATGTAATGTTGCACCCACTTGATGAAATACTCCGGTGTCTTGCCAGTCGGCAGCGCGATTACACCACCCGGGTTTTGCTGCACCCATTCAATGAAGCGCAGCGCCGTTAGCTTGCCGAGCATTGGGAAATTCTCAACCACTATGACGCCAACCTTCTCCGTTGGCGGATACATTAGCTCCTCGCCAGCGCGCTCAAGCATCAATTGCTCAACCCGTGATAGAGTCGTTGTGACCGCCATCTTTCCTTCACCCCTTTGGTGCTATGCTTTCCCCACCACATTAGGATACTTCAGTATGCCCATTTTGTTTGATTTGGATAGCGCCTTGTCCTCCTTGCCTGTTCCCTTGCCTCTGCTCTTTCCTCACATCGTATTTGCGGTTAAGGCACAATGGGCAAGGATGGTGAAGGTTTGACAGAGGCGAGAAGTTGCGCAATTATGAGGTCATTGAAGGTTATCCAATTGGCATCAAAGTCACACAACTGGGAATGGGGCTTCCCGTCGGCGGTTGGGTTGACTACACCGATCAGTTGACAATCAAGGGGGCGAAAGGGAATGACCGACAGGGAAAGGTATCTCAGGACGATGAGTCTCCAAGAGACCGATCGTTTTCCATTTCACGAGATAGGCGCATGGGAGCAAACTTTGGAGGAATGGAAGGCGCAAGGCTTGCCAGAGGAAGAGATGGAGCGCGAGGGTGGATTTTTCAAAGGTGGCACAAAAATTCTGCAGTTGGACAGGAGGGAATTCATCAGCCTGAATATGGGTCCAATTCCTGGCTTTTACAGAGTGCTTGAGGAGACTGATAGGTATGTAATTTTCACCGACTCTTGGGGCATAAAGCGCCGTGCTTTGAAGGAGGGGACAGTAAGAGGGATGAGACTCAGCATGGATACTTACCTTGACTTCCCCGTCAAGAAAAGGGGGGATTTTTTGGAGTTAAAGGGGCATTTTGACCCGGGTGAGCCATCACGCTACCCGAAAAACTGGGATGAGCTGAGGGAGAGGTGGAGAAACAGGGATTATCCGCTTTATCTATACCAAAATTGTGCATTTGGCGGGCTTTATTGGAATTTAAGGCTGATGATGGGGACGGAAGGTGTTTCTTATGCCTTTTACGACCAGCCGAAATTGGTTCACGAAATTCTTGATTGGATGGTTGAGTATTTCATGGAGGTTACGGGGAGGGTGTTTGAGGCTTTGGGAGATGTTGAGGTTGATGCGTGCATAATTAATGAGGATTTTGCCCATAAGACGGGACCCCTGATTTCTCCGAAGATTTACCGGGAGTTTTTCCTTCCAAGGCATAGGGCGATCTTTGACTTTCTGCGCAGGCATGGTGTAAAGGTGATTGAGTTTGATAGTGATGGAAATTTTGAGGTTTTAATCCCGATGTTGATTGAGGCAGGTGTTAATTGCATCTGGCCTTTAGAAGCGGCAGCAGGGATGGATCCAGTCAAGATTCGCAACGAATATCGGAGTGATTTGGCAGTGAGTGGTGGCATAGACAAGAGGGTGCTCGCCGAGGGGAAAGAAGCCATTGAAGAGGAGTTGAGGAGGAAAATTGTGCCGTTACTTGACATAGGTGGCTATATTCCGACGGTTGACCATGCTGTTCAACCGGGCGTGCCACTTGAAAATTTCCTCTATTACATTGAGCTCAGGCGAAAAATAGCGTATAGGCAATGGAAATGAGACGGACTATAGCGGTGGCGTTCTCAAAATGCCGTTGGGGCATAAAGGGGAGTTTGGCGTAAGTGGTTAGCGCTCAAGGAGCTTCTTATTCGTGGTGACACCGTTGTTGCCGGTTTGAGCGACCAAGAGCTTCACTGGACACAAATGGGTGTGCAGATGTGGTATTGCTTGCCGCCGCTTGCACCTGTAGGTGACGCGATGCTATGGTTTGTCCAACTGCTAAAGCGAATGCAGACAAGTTGAAGCGGAGAGGATGGAAATTGACGAGCTACAGAAAGCCGGTAAGGAAAATGGCAGCATGCTTCTGTTCCGTGAGCACTAAGATTGGTGTCAGACAAGCTGGTCAATACTGCTTGAGTTGCCCGCACATGGCACAAAGGCGCTTGGCGAATATCCGATCGTTGAGTTACACATAGATGGTCTGGCTATGGTATGGTGGTAGAATGCATGGAAGCGGATGGAAAGCGTAGCTGGCACGATACGGGCATTCGGTTTGACGGCTCATCGGGTTTATTCACGGCAGCTTGGTGTGGCATAATGAAAAACCGCCGTGAAGCATTTCGGCTCCTAATGCAAATGATGCTCTTGGAGTGATGGCAAATATGAGCTACTATGGTGGTGTTGATGTTGGCTCAGTTTCCTGCAAGGCAGCAATTATAGACGCTTCAAAGCAATTGGTGGCAAGCGCCATTGTTCCCACTGGTGCTTCTTGCCGTGAAGCTGCGCATAAAGCCCTTTCCATAGCTCTCCAGAGAAACCGACTCAGCATCAAGGATCTGGCAGCAGTTGTGGCTACAGGTTATGGTCGTGATAGTGTTGAACATCGTTTGTTTTCGGTCACTGAAATAACCTGTCATGCGGTTGGCGCTACCCACCTATTTCCAAAGACACGCCTTGTGATAGACATTGGCGGGCAGGACTGTAAGGCAATTCGTGTTGATGAGCATGGTGTTGTCATTGATTTTGCTATGAATGACAAATGCGCTGCTGGGACTGGACGGTTCTTTGAAGTTATGGCGAGAGCTTTGGAGGTAGATTTGGGCGACTTTGGTGCAATGTCGCTGAAGGCGTCAAAGCAAATCAGGTTGAGCAGCGTTTGCACCGTTTTTGCGGAAAGTGAGGTTATATCGCTGATTGCTCAGGGGGAAAGGGTGGAGAATATTTTGTTCGGTTTGTGTCTTTCTGCGGCAGAAAGGGTCAAGAGGTTAGCACAAAAGGTCGGGATTGCTGAGGAAGTGACGGTGACAGGCGGGGTGGCAAAAAATGTCGGATTCATTGAGGCTTTATCTCAGTTGCTTGGTGTCAAAATGAACATTCCCGAAGAACCGCAAATTGTCGGCGCTCTCGGCGCGGCTTTGATTGCTTTGGAAAAGTCGGAGAAAAAGGCGAATGCGTGATTGTATTCCATCGGAAGAGGAGCAATTTCCATATGGAAGCAATGGCTTACTTCAGGGAAATTGTTACAACAGACCGAAGGATACAGGAGCTAAAGGAATCGCCGAGGATGGTTGTAGGAGTTTTTTGCAACTTTGTCCCAGAGGAGATAATCTATGGGCTTTCGGCGGTTCCTGTGCGCCTTTGCTCCGGTGACTTTGAGTTGGCAAGACTTGGCGAGGAGGTTTTTCCAAGAGATGTATGCTCGCTTGCCAAAGCATCCGTTGGGATGGCAGTCGGCAATCACCCATTGTTTGAGCGCTTGGATTTTGTTATCATCCCAACTCCATGCGATGCAAAAAAGAAGTTGTGCAATGTATTCCGATCATACAAGCAAGTTCATGTTCTTCAATTGCCGCCATGCAAACATGAAACTGAAGCGCAAAGATTTTGGGTAGAGCAGGTATGGAAGCTCAAGGAGAAGCTTGAGGAGCTAACTGGGAAAAAATTGGCCAAAAATGGCTTGAAAGAGGCAATATTGGTGCTGAATCGCCGCCGGGAGGCATTCATGCGCCTCCTTGAGATCAGGAAGCTAACTCCGCCGGTTATTTCCGGGAAGGAAGCACTTATGGTCACTATGGCTTCATTTTACGACGATCCGGAACGCTGGACAGAAATGGTGCTTCGCCTTTGTGAGGAGCTTGAAGAAAAGCACAGCAATGGGCAGTTTATTTGCGATATTTTTGCCCCAAGGGTGCTTATCACTGGTGCGCCGTTGGTATACCCGAATTTTAAGCTCATAGACATCATTGAATCTGCCAAAGCAGTGGTGGCAATTGATGACTTGTGTTCGGGCACGCAAAGGCTATATCAACCGACGATCGTTAAAGAGTGGTCAATGAAGGAGATGATTAGGGCAATTGCCGAAAGGACGCTTTTGCCGTCAATGTGCCCTTGTTTTGTTGAGAACGAGGACAGGATAGACCGGGTGAACCAACTGGTGGAAGAATTCCAAGTTGACGGGGTCATCCATCATAATCTCAGAATTTGCCCCCTTTTTGACATTGAATCGGCATCAATACATAGCGAGCTGAAGCGAAGGAATGTTCCATGCCTTGTCCTCTCGACCGATTACACTTACGAAGATACACAGCAGATTCGCAACCGAGTGGAGGCATTTTTGGAGATGATTTTGGGCAGGATTGCCGCATCCAAGGGGCGTCATTAGCTATCCGGGTGCTCAAAACGAGCGCACCAGTGTTTTTCCGAGGATTTTGGCTTCAAGGCAGTTTTTCTCCGGGCATATTTCAACGCATCTGAAGCAGAGCAGGCACTCATGGTCAGTCACAATTTTTAGCCTCTTTTCCCTATACACTCGCTCAATATCCATTGGGCAGCACCTCCTGCATGCCCCACAGGAAGTGCACTTTCTATGCTGCTTTTCAAGGGTTAAAAGGGCACCGCGATTGAAGTAGGATAGTAAGGCACCTATTGCGCAAATCCTGCACCAGAATCTCGGTATGGCGAAGCTGACGAAAAACGCTGCGAAGAAAATTAAGCCAAGAATTGTGAGAAATATGGTTATTCCGTTGGTGGTATCATACCAACATGGGTTTATCCCGCCAAGAAGCGGATATATAAGCCTCGCCGGACAAATTTGACAATAGACCAAGAATAGTGAGTCATTAACGCCCGTCCTCCCAAAGGCTGGAAATGCTATGAGAAATGATATCGCTATTGCCAACCACAGGAGCAAATGGCGCATGTTGAACAGAAAACGCCTAAGTGGCTGTGGGCAATCCAAGGGCGCAATTGTGAACTTCCGCCTGAGCCAAGTTAACGCATCCTGTATTGCCCCAAGAGGGCATACCCATCCACACCACCATCGCCCCAGAAGTATGCTCAAGGCGAGGAAAAAGATTATATGTGGAAGCAGCACCTTAAGTGATGTTAACCATGTGAGGTTTTCGGAAAGGCAGTGCAAAAAGCACGACCTGAACAATGGCGAGCGTGGCGCAAATCTGCAAGCAAGCGTTGGCAGGTAAAGCTCAATCACAGCCTCTTTGCCAGATACCCACAATATTCGGTTGCGCTCATAAAGTGTCGTTCTTGGGATACCCGGTTCTATGCGGGGCAATGGCGTATCAATGGCATGCGGAAATAACCAACCACCGTAAATGATCGCCAATAACGAGACGAATTGAACGATGCTCCGTATGGTCGTCACACGCTTCCTTTTAGCGGGGTAAATCGTGGGCAGCTTTGAGGGTGTGCTTGATCGCCTTCGCAGCCTTTGCAATGTGGCTGGCACTACGCCATCCGTTCTTGGTGATGGAGTTTCAGCCATAAACATCACCAACTCCGTTATGGGCGTCTATGATGTGCATTGGCATTCGTGATGCTTTGAAGGACGCCCTTAGCGACATCCAATGAAGGCGCTTCAAAGCATATGGCAAGCAGCGGCTCATTTCGTTTACCGCTGAACTTCACAGCTCCGCAGAATTTGCCCCTGAGGCGAGCAAATGCTTGGTTGCCTGACATGCTCCTTGAGTTTTCCGGAAATACCTTCCCGTAAAGTTGGCGCGTTGCCTCATTACGGGCGTTCGCTGAGGGATACCGAATGATGACGACCTTGACCTTCGCATCCCCGAAACTGCAATCTGCGATCACACCCTCGGTAGAACGGGATAACCCAAGCACATTCTCGGTGGACACATAGTAAAAGCTGTTGAGGTCTTCATCGCAATGGAAGTATCGTATATCGGTCGGCTTTAATTGGCTTGGCAATGCCGAAATTAAGTCGGGGAGCGGACCTCTCTTTCCGATCCACCTCACAATGTGCTCCGCTATGGCGATAGCGAACTGTTTGAACGCATCCGAATGTGATTGCCCCTTCACTTTGATGAAAAACCTATCTTGCCAGCAGCGCAGCACTCCGCCTTCGTATCTTGCCCCTTGACCCAACTGCAAATGTTCGCCATAGGTATCCCATGAGAAAACGCCGAATGCATCCTTTGAACTGCCCAGATCGTAGAGTTCAACATTGGCTGTTTGACCCGGCAATTTGTAACTGGCTGTGTGAAGCAATTTGAATCCGTAGCGAAGATACAGTTCGGCAGCTCCATTCATGTAGTCAAACACTGTGCGTTCGTTCCATGTTTTAGGGCTTCCGATGCGCACAGCTTCGGCAATCCTCTGCGGAAATGCGTAAGATACCCCAGATTGGCTTTCGGCGGAGTTAACGGTGCAGTTTGAGCTTATGGCAGTGAGCAGCGTTGAGAATGTGAGTAGGACAACTCTTTTTGGCTTGCGTGAGTTCATGGCGCTCACCTCCCAACGATTATTGCAATGCCATGTGATGCAAACCAGAGGGCGCTCAGCAATATTGCAGCCTGTGCCATGCCCTTGAGCGACGGCAACTTGCCAAGGAGCCATGCAAATGAAGTTGGAAGCGCAAGCAATGCTGTGCCGGCGAGGAATGAACCCAAGAATGTAAGCGAGGTTAACACATGCCCTGTGGTCAAAGCGAATGTGTATGCGATCAAGACCGGTGGGCATGCGTTCATGCCAACCACAAAGCCGGCTATGAATGGGATGTTCATGGATGCCTTTGAGAGCAGCTTCAGAACATGGGTTTGCGGTTGAAAGCTACATATGCGAAGTTGCGGGAAGTTGACTTTCAATGCGTGCACCATCAAAATCACCGCTAAGGCAATGAGGGCAATGGCAGCCATCATTCGTCCGGCGGTGCAAGATGTCATCCGTTGACCAAGCGCGATTGTCAGGGCGCCAACCAAAGTGTAAGCCGACATGCGGCCAACCAAATATTGCATCACCATGCGGAATGAGTTGCCAATGCTTTTCCCATCAGCTATGATAATCGGCAACAGCACGGGCGTGCAAGCGCAAATGCAATAGATGCCTGTGGAGATGCCCAATACGAATCCCTGTAGCATCATTGAAAAGATGTTCACACCACTCACCATGCCATGTTTGCCCTATGCTTGCGATAAAGGAGAAAGCCAACCAATCCGATGGCACACAGCAAACTGCCGTAATAAAGTGCCCTCTCAAGCCCACCAACACGGACAACAATTTCACCAACTGGGACGCTCAGCAGCTCATTCGCCTCCCTTTCGCCGGCTGCAGTGAGCGGGATGGGAAGTTGCACAGGCTTACTCTTTCCAAGCTCATCGGATTCAAACTCAATTGTTATCTGAGCTGTGTCTGGGATTGATTCCGCCGCCATTGGCTGACAATGGAAGTGAATCGTCATTTCCTTTATCACCGTTGGCTCAACCTCTTCAATCGCCGGTGGCTTAACAACCATCCTAATCCAGCCCAAGTTGCTCTGTGCCCTCACTTTGAGGTTGTGCAATGCTATTGGGTATCGGTGATATACGAAAAGTTTCATCCTGCCCCTCGGTAACATGGCTTTGATGGGCAATTCCACATTGAAAAAGAACCTGTCCCACACCGCATGCTGCTGTGATTGTGCTTCCGATGGCATCGTATTGAAGGCGAGCGCGAGGAGAAGAAGGGACGAATTATTGCCTGCTGGCAATGTCAACCAAAGCATCGCCAGCCATAACCCTTTGCATTGGGTCATTCGTGGCAAACGCAGCATCAAGCACTTGAACCCCCTCTTTGTAGCCATGCGCTGCAAGAGCCCAACCACAGGCGATGCGCACATAAACATTTGAAGCCTTCAAGCCGTGCATGAGCCAGTCAATCACTTCCTTGCTCTTTACACCCGATAGCGCCAACCCCGCCACAGCACATGCCCTGACAAACTCATCCTCATCCTTAAACATCTCGTAGAAGGTGTTTGCCTCGTCCTTGAGCAAGCCAAGCGACAGAAGGGCGTTCCCGCGGAGAAAGCCATCCCTGTCTTGAAGCATTGTCCGCAGCGCTTGAATGCCCTCAGTTGCACCGGCTTTCCCAAGCGCCCTTATCGCCCTGCTTCGGTAATCCCTCGCAATGCGTTCATTCGTCATGGTGCTAATCAGCCACTTCAATCCGCTTGGGTCTTTTCTTCGTGCAAGTGATTCCGCCGCCAATACGCTATTACCGGCACTTGGCGGGTCTGAGAGGACGCGTCTCAGTTCTTCAACACTTGGCTCCTCAACTTGCCGGAAGCCTATCTCATTGGCTGATATGTTCAGCCTCAAGGTGTATTGTTTCTTTTGTGCGCCATCGGCTTTTATGTGAACGGTGAAGGAAGTTCGTTCGCCGGCTTTCAAAACTTTTATTGACTCCGGTTCAACGCTAACGGAGACGCCATCGCCATCTACGGATGCCGATAGACGGATGTTGTGCAAGTAGGTTGGGTAGTTGTTTTGCACGAACACGCGCACTTGTTCCCTGTCGGCTACAATCACTGTCTGCCGCTCCGGTTTCACAATGACCCTATCCGGCGTCCGATAGATGTTGTTGCATAGGTGAGCGAGCGCCCAGCTCGTCATCGCTATCGCCATAAGCAAGGTGTAACGATAAACATCATGCTTCATTGCTCAATCACCCCTTTAAAGTCTCACTCCTATGCACTGCCCGATATTTTGACGGCTCAAAGGACACATGTAAAGGGAACATGCCTTGGTTCAATCCTCTAACGCATATGACACATTATGCAGCCATCCGTAGCGCAGGCGCTGATGCGAAGTCTGTTTTTGGGATTTGTTGTTTGCCATGCAAGCCCTACCGTCAACCGACGGTTGGAAGCGGGTGTCAAAATAGAAAGTGCAAACCCTACCAAAATGTGATTTGCCCAGGGGAGGGGGTGAACAATGTATCAGGTTGCCTTTCATTGGCGAATTGCTTTGGCATCCCTCCTGATGATGCAATTTCATAGCGCATTGTATGCCCAACCCAAGCCACAAAAGGTCTCACTGGATGTGCGAGATGCCCCAATTCAAGAGGTGGCTTCCATTCTGAGCAAGCAAGCCAATGTGAAGATAAAGGTAGCTCCAAATGCTTCGGGGAAAGTGACGATTGCTGTTAAGGACATCCACCTTGAAGACCTTCTTGACATCATCCTCCCGCCGCTCAGATTGAGTTGGCGCAGGGAAAAGGACACCTACATCATTGAGCCAGCTGGAGAACATGTCACTGGTTTGGAACGCCCACCAACGATACAACCACCGGTTGAGCCAATAGAGCGCCCAAAGAAGGTGCCGGGCTTGCCACCTTTGCCGACGCCGAAGGTTGAGCTTGCCGATAGGGGGTTGTATCCGGGGGGCATTGTCGGATGGTATTACGACGACCCAGACCATGCGGAATACGAAGTTGGAGCGCCACCCAAAGGACCATTTTTCACGAGGTTTGTGTTCAAGCGAGTTGATCCGCAAATCAACTTTGCATGGAATCAGCCCACCACACCTCATCCATTGCTCGGCTACCAATATTGGAGCGCGCGTTGGAGCGGGAAGTTCTTTGTTCCTGAGGATGGCACATACACCTTCATGCTTGAGAACTTGGACGACGCAGGCAAGCTATGGGTGGATGACAAGCTCATCATTGATGCATGGCGCATTCAACCAATGACAACACACCAAAGCCAGCCAATGCGCCTGAGCAAAGGTTGGCACACGATCAAAGTTGAGTATCATCAAGGTCCGGGACCGGGCGCATCAATACGCCTATCATGGCAGCTGCCAAACGGTGAGAAGGAAGTCATGACTTTCCCTCAAGGCTTGACTGCCGAATACTTTGACGACCCGGATCATGAGACATATCAGCTTTGGCAACCGCCACCCGGTCCGTGCTTCACAAAGAAAGTGCTGACTCGCACCGAGTCAAAGATTGACTACAATTGGGGACCAACACCTCACCCTGACATCAATGACCAATACTTCAGCGTGCGCTGGGAAGGGCAGCTGCTCGTCCCGAAGGATGGATGGTATGTCTTTTACCTTGACAACCTTGATGATGCCGCACGCCTGTGGATTGACGACCAGCTCGTAATTGATGCGTGGCGCATACAACCGCCAAGCTCGCATTCAAGCCCAAAGCTAACGCTGAGTGCAGGACTGCACAAGATAAAACTTGAATACCATGCGGGTGCTCCACCTTTGAACTCAATCGTGCTCGCATGGGAGTCGGAACACTTCCCGAAGGAAGTGATACCGCCGGCTGGCGAGATTAAAAAGTGAGCAGCGCAGCCATGCTGGCGTGCTTCAAAATGTCTCGTTGCCACTTCACATGAACCAAATTGGGGGGCGCATTGCAATGGTGCGGCTGAAGCGAGCATTTGGGGGCTTATGGGAACACATTGATCGCAGATGGTCAAAGCCTAAACGGGTTGTGAGCAGGGGTGAACAAGTTGTATGTTGCATTCTGCTTTTGGGATTGCTCTCCATTGCCGTATGGGTGGCGTTCAGAGGGCAAAGGCATGATTCAAACCTTTACATGCTCTCGGAGTCAGCATTCGCCACATCTGCTGGTGAGAAAGCCAAGTTGCATTTCCCGGAAGCGATTGCGGGTGGATGGAAGCGCAGTAAGGTAGAAACCTACACCGCTGACAACCTCTACGAGAAGATAGATGGGCGTGCCGAGTTATACATCAGCTACGATGTCGTTGGACTAATATGCACATCCTATAGGCAAGCTGAGAAGGGTGGCGAGGGGAAGTTCGTGGATGTGTTCGTTTATGATATGGGCAGCCCGCAGAATGCCTTCGGCATTTACTCCTACGAGAGGGTGGCAGGCATTGGCAAGCCGATAAAACTCGGCAACGGTGGTTATCAAGCTGCCGGTAGCATCTACTTCTGGAAGGGGAAGCACTATGTGCAAGTTGTGGTGCCGTTTGAGGATGACGATTTGAAGAAAGCATGTGAGGCAATCGCAAAGGCTATTGATGCGCAGCTTCAAGTTGAGCCAGTTGATATTTGGGGGCTTAAGGTATTCCCAAAGGATGGGCTTATTCAAGACAGCATCACATACATTAAGCGAAAGGCGTTTGGTTACGACTTCTTAAGTGAGGTTTATACGGCTCAGTATCGCCATGCCGGAAAGTTGCTCAAAGCCTTTGTGTGTAAATGTTCATCCGTTGATGATGCGAGAGCAAAGCTCAGCAGGTGGAAGAGTGCGCTGCGCAAATATGGGAAAGTTGTGAGCGAGGGAAGGCTCAATGGTGAGCTGTGGTTTGCGGGAAAGGTTGGAAGCTCATTCACAGTGGCATTTTGCAAAGGTAACTTGCTTGGTGGTGTGGTTGAGGCAGGCGATTTGAAGTCAGCTGAGGAGTTCTCAAAGAGGCTGTTCGGTAAACTCAGGCAGTAGAACGCACAGGCATAGTTGGTGGTGAGGCGCAGGATGGCAAATGGCACCGACAGCTTTGACAGGCGTGAGTTCGTGAGGAGATTAGCCGCAACCGGTTTGGCTGTGGCTGGGACAATCGTCGGTGGGCTATTGGTTCACGATAAGCGCACCGGGAGGGAATACTTTCGTGAGCTCGCTGAAAGGCGAGCGCACAGGATACCGAAGTTCGCCGTTGAGCTCGCTCCGTCAGATGTGCAATTAGTCATTGTGCGAGGCAGCTCACCGGCGAAGATGGTTCGTGCGGCATTTGATGCACTCGGTGGTGCACAAAAGTTCATACGAAGTGGCGATGTTGTCTTCGTCAAACCGAATGCGGCATTTGACCGCCCACCGTCGCTGTGCGCTACGACAAACCCGGAAACGCTCAAAGCTGTGATTGAGGTGTGCTACGAGGCTGGAGCTAAAGAGGTGATCGTTGCGGACAACCCTATAAACGACCCCGAAGGGTGTTTCATCAAGACCGGCATAAAGCGCGCAGCGCTTGAAGCCGGAGCGAAACTTGTTTATCCAGACCAGGCGAAGTTTGAAATGGTTGAGGTTGGAGGAGAAAGGGTGAAGAGATGGATAGCCTTTTACGAGCCGTTGAAGAGGGCAACAAAAGTTATAGGGGTTGCACCAGTAAAGGATCACAATCTAAGCAGCGCCTCACTGTGCATGAAGAATTGGTATGGCTTGCTCGGCGGGGCAAGAAACAGATTCCACCAACACATTCACTGTGTCATTGCCGACTTGGCTGGCTGGATAACGCCAACGCTCGTCATCTTGGATGGCGTAAGAGTGCTAATGAGGAACGGCCCGACTGGCGGAAGCATGAGTGATGTTGCTGTTAAGAATACGCTCATTGCAGGCGTTGACCAAGTTGCCGTTGATGCCATAGGTTACACGCTGCTTGAAAGAAACCCATCGGAGCTCAAATACCTGCAGAGGGCAAAGGAGAGGGGCATTGGCAACCCGAATTGGAAGGAGCTCAACTGGAGAGAGGTGCAAGTGTGATTGGGCAACGGATGAATCATTCCTCAGCAGCTTAAGCATTACCTTACTCTCCCTGCTATAAGCCTCAGGTGAGCGGTTGTGGATTTCCCTTTGTGGAGGTGGATGGCGGGATGCGCATTACGACAGTGAGGGTTGTCTCTCAAGTTTTCTTCGTCGCCCTCTTCACCTTCCTCATCTTCGTTGAATCGCTTGAGCGTATGAAGGGCTATCCGGTCTCGCTGTTTTTGCATCTTGACCCATTGGTTGCCGTTAGCACATTCCTTTCAACCGGCAAGTTGTATGGTGAGCTTACTCTGGCGCTTATCACAATCGCAGCAACGCTTTTGTTCGGCAGGGTATTTTGCGGTTGGGTTTGTCCGATGGGCGCTTTGAACCAATTCGTCGGGTGGCTGTTCAATACACGCCCGCTGAAGGAGCGGATTGACTCAAACAGATACAGGCGCATGTATTCGGCTAAGTATTATGTGCTCGCATTTATGCTTGTGGCTGCCCTGCTTGGGTCTGTTCAAGTTGGTTGGCTTGACCCGCTTTGCCTTTTGCATCGCTCAATGGCGACCGCCATCCTGCCGGCATTGAACATGCTCACAGGCGCAATCTATGTTCGTCCACATGAGTATCATCTTTCGTGGCTCATCGGTTTCTTGTTCATCGCCATCTTGGGAATGAACTTGCTCCTGCCGCGCTTTTTCTGCCGCACATTATGCCCACTTGGGGCGCTGCTTGGGATACTGTCCCGCTTCTCACTCTGGCGAATTGAGCGTGATGAAAATAAGTGCACACAGTGCAGTATGTGTCTTAGGTCGTGTGAGGGCGCGAGCGACCCAGACAAGCGTTTGCGCAAGTCCGAATGCATGGTCTGTTTTAATTGCCTTGAGGATTGCCCACATGCAGCGCTTAACTTCGCATTCATCCCACCGAGGGATGGAGAGGTGACAAATCCGGACTGGTCTCGCAGGGCGCTATTGCTCTACGGATTTTGTGGGCTTCTCTTTTATCCGTTTGCGCGCCTATCGGGTAAGGTCCAAAAGGCATTTGACAAGCGAGTCATTCGCCCACCGGGATCGGTTTCGGAACCTGAGTTCCTTGAGAGGTGCATCAAGTGCGGACAGTGCATGCGCGTGTGCCCAACAAATGCTCTTCAGCCGGCATTGTATGAAGCCGGGATTGAGGGCATGTTCACGCCAATACTTGACATGAGGCTCGGATATTGCGAGCTCAATTGCACGCTGTGTGGGCAGGTTTGCCCGACTGGCGCCATACAGCGCATAACTGTTGAGCAAAAGCTCGGGCTCGGAGAGTTCTCCGAACTTGGTCCGATAAGGATTGGGACTGCTTTCTATGACTGGGGAAGATGCCTCCCTTGGGCAATGGACATACCATGCCTTGTATGTCAGGAGGTTTGCCCAGTCTCACCGAAAGCCATCTTCACAAGGACGGTGACAGTAAAGAGGCGAGATGGGACTGTTGTTGAGTTGAAGCGTCCATTCGTTGACCCAACAAAGTGCATAGGATGTGGAATATGCGAGCACTCATGCCCAGTCAGGGATGAGCCGGCAATACGAGTTACGGCAATAGGCGAAACGAGGTCACACGAAAGGCAGTTACTTCTCAAGTGATGGGACGACGCGACAATAGTTGGCAACTTAACTCTCACCGTTGGATGGGCAAGAGATGAGTGCGATTACATATGGTGCAAGTTTATTCCGAGGCGAGAAGAATCGGCTTGAGTTTATCGTGGGCAAACATCTTCTCATTGGCGTTCATTGCTTTTCCAGTGTGATAGGTCCGTTGGCATGCGCTGTGAAAGCGCCGAAGCGAGCCATGAAGCCAACTTCCCCGTTGATGGCGTTGTTGACAATTTCTCCCGCTAAACCAACCCATGCTGCTTCATTGCTGCTCCATATGGTTTCAACTGTGCCGTTTACGGTTTTCGGTTGACCGATAAGGTCACATGCAAGTGAGGCTTTTGCGTTCTGGAAAGTGTATGCCCCTTCGGATGGTTCAACACTCGTCACGCCCGGGGCAAGAGCGATGACCTTTGCGTTCCAAGTCCCGTTGACAA
>JAVHTD010000010.1:0-102274 GCA_032161105.2 Candidatus Thermosaccharophagus tengchongensis | reverse complement strand
TTTTAGCCTCCTCGCAACCATCATCAATGTCACTGTCTATGCGCACCTTGCAAGGGCTCAAAGTTTCCTAACCATCACTTGATTGTAAACTTGAAGCACACGCTCGGGCAATTGGTGGACATCATGATGCTCTCTTGCCCACGCTTGAGCCTGTCTGCCAAGTCGTTCACTTAAAGTCTTGTCTTGGCGCAAATTGTTGAGTGCCTCTGCAAGCGCTTTAGGGTCATTTGGTGGGATGATTAACCCAGTTTCGCCATCTCTCACGACTTCCGGGATACCACCGACTTTTGAAGCGATGACAGGTAACCCTGCAGCCATCGCCTCCAAAATTGCGTTCGGAGTCCCTTCTGGGAAATTGGTTGGAACATGGACGAACGCATCCGCTGCCCACAAGATAGGTCTGACATCGGTTTGGAAACCCAAAAACTTTGTCCACTCAGATATGCCTAATTGGGTTGACAAGTTCTCAAGCGATTGGCGCTCACTGCCGTCACCCGCTAACAGCAAAATAGGGCGATCAGCGGGAGAAAGTTGAGAAATTGCGCGTAAAAGCACATCGTAACCTTTGCCTTTGACCAAACGCCCGGCGGCAGCAATGACGAACTCGTTTCCTTTGAGTCCCAAATAAGCGCGCATTTGTTCCTTTGCCCCGTCGGTGGGTTCAAAAAATCTCGTGTCAATGCTGCTTCTCACGACTGTCACCTTTTCTGGCGGTAAACCGCTTTTGAGCACCTGTTGCGCCGCTGCATCGGAGACCGCAATGACAGCGTCAACGAACTTGAGCGGGAATCGTATCGGGGCTGCAACTCGCCAGTGAAGCACGGTAGGCAATTTGAGCCGCCAAGCAATAAAAAGCGTTGGCAAAGCACCCCTCCTGCTGTGGACATGGACGAGCAAAATGTGGTTGAGGGAAGATTGACGCTCCCAAAAAACTTTGAGCCAACGGGCGAAATCCCACCAAGTCTTCAAATCATGTTCACCACGCAGGTTGAAGGTCTTCAACGGCACTTTCCCGTGCATCCGCTCGGCAATCATTGAACCTTCCTGACAAACGAGGTAGTTGTTGATCCCTCTTTGCGCCAAACCTTCCAAAAGCAAAGCGACCTGCTGCGTTCCGCCAGACCAATGCCTTCCCCACTCAACATGGATGACCATTAAGCTCCTTACCATTTTGCCCCGATGACCTCGCTCTCAATGTAGTCTTTTGTAATGGCATCAAGTGGATGGTGTGTGTAGATTACCATCACCGCCTCTTTGACATTGCTTGAAATGACCCTGCCTCATACTTGCTCATGCTCGCGCATGTTCAGATTCAGACGCCTTCGGTAGCATCGCGCAACTGCACTCAAGCTTCAGGGCAACCATTGCCAATGTAAAGCAGTCACCTTCCCAATTATTACTCAAGTGCGTCCATAGTTTTGGACAATTCCGGTCAAGGTCAGTAGCGGTTAGAGATGCAAGGGCAAATAGCAGTGTCCGCATAAGCGTGCAATGCTATTAATAGCGTTGCTTAACGGCGGCGTGGCATTTGGAGTTTGTTCACGGAGGCGCTGGGGGATGATTGAGATAGACATTGAGAAGCTGCGCAAGCTCATTGAACTGATGCACAGTGCGCAATTAACCGAGCTCACGATACGCACGGGTGAAGGACGCATAACGATAAAGCGTGACATCGCTTTGCTTGCGGCGCAACCAATACAGCAAGTTCATCAGGAACAGCCAAAGCAAGTCATGATAACATCATCGTGGGTGGGAACATTCCATCGCAACTACCCTCCCGGAGGCAAGCCACTTGTTGAAGTTGGCGATATGGTTGAAGAGGGACAAGTCGTATGCATCGTTGAATCCCTCAAAGTGCCGAATGAGATACGCAGCCCAACAAAGGGCATCATCACTCAGATACTCGTTGACGATGGACAAGTCGTTGAATATGGACAACCATTAATGGTGCTTGAGCCATTGCCGGAGTTGAGCGAAAACAACCGAGTGAGGTGATGAAGATGTTGTGTGCAATTGACAACTTGAACCACAGGAGGGCGCAGACTTTGCTCGGCATGTTGATTAGCCTCATCATCATAGCCCTGCTCATCGGCACATTCTACATCGGGTATAAAGTGAAGAGTGTTGAGGAAGAGCAGAGGAAAGCCGAAACCACATTGGGCAAGGTGATGGAGAAGGGGAAAGGAGTTGAATGCCTCAACAACCTGCAACAGCTGAGGCAACTCATAACGATGTATCAGATTGACCATGGCTCAAATCCCGCCTCGCTAAAGGAATTGCATGCTCCTCCGGGTGTAACCCTTACATGCCCTGTAACTGGTGCTGCATATATCTACGATCCTCAGACTGGGAGGGTTGCCTGTCCGCAGCATCCAAAGTATTGAGCTGCGAACTTCCCTCTCGGTAAGCATATCGTCAACTGATGGGCAGCTCAAACAGCAGCTCCGAATTTGGTGTCAAACATAATGGCATCCAATCGCCTAACGAATTGGATGCCAAGGGGCGGTGAGATATGTTCTCAAAAGTGTTGATAGCCAATCGCGGTGAGATCGCATTGCGCATAATACGGGCGTGCAAGGAACTTGGGCTTCGCACAGTTGCTGTGTATTCGGAGGCTGATAGGGACTCCTTGCATGTAAGGATGGCAGATGAAGCAATTTGCATAGGACCGCCATCGCCAAAGGAGAGTTACCTTAACATTGCCAACATCATAAGTGCCGCTCTCGTAACTGGTGCGGATGCAATTCATCCGGGCTATGGGTTTTTAGCTGAGGATCCAAACATCGCTGAGATATGCGCTCACTACAACATCAAGTTCATTGGACCGCCACCGGATGTGATTGAGCTTCTCGGCAACAAGATTAAGGCAAGGGAACTCGTCGAAAAGGTGGATGTGCGTGTGCTCCCCGGATATCACCAAGTGACCGATGAGCGAGAGGCGCTTAAAGCTGCGAGGGAGATAGGTTACCCGGTCATCATCAAGGCGGCTGCGGGTGGCGGTGGAAGGGGAATGCGTGTCGTCCACACTGATTCCGACTTGCTCAAAGCACTCGCAACGGCGCGTGCTGAAGCTGAGGCAGCCTTTGGCGATGGCTCATGCTACATTGAGAAGTATATTGAGGAGCCGAGGCACATTGAGGTGCAAATCCTGGCTGATGAGCACGGCAACCTCGTTCACCTCGGTGAGAGGGAATGCTCAATTCAAGTGCGCCACCAAAAGCTGATTGAAGAAGCTCCTTCGGTCGCAACCATCACCCACCCGAGGTTGAGAGAACGCCTCGGAAGAGCCGCATTGAGAGTCGCTGCAGCAGTTGGGTATGTCAACGCAGGCACGGTTGAGTTCCTCCTTGATAAGGATGGCGAGTTCTACTTCATTGAAATGAACACACGGCTGCAAGTTGAGCACTGCGTCACCGAAATGGTCACTGGGATTGATATAGTTAAGGAGCAGATACGGATAGCTATTGGTGAACGCTTGAGCGTAAGGCAACATCAAGTTGAAATTCGTGGGCATGCAATTGAGTGCCGCATAACTGCTCAAGACCCAAAGCGCAACTTCGCACCATCCTGCGGATTAATAACTCAATTCATTCCGCCAGGCGGTCCCGGCATACGAGTTGATACGCACATCTATAGCGGATACACAGTCAGCCCTTACTATGACCCACTCCTGTGCAAGTTGGTGTCATATGGTCGCAATAGGGATGAAGCCATTGCACGCATGCAAAGGGCGCTTGATGAATGCATTATTGAGGGCGTGAAGACAACCATACCGATTCACAAGCGAGTGATAAGCAACACCTTTTTCAGGCGCGGCGAGACATATGTTAATTTCATCCAAAAGCACATCGCCAAGGAGCTTGAAGAGCTTGAGGAACTTGACTAACCCGTCCCCTCAAGCCACCTCATCCTCTGGCACACACGAAATAAAATTTCATCACACACCGAGCTTCCGAAGATACTCTCGGCTTTCTTGAATTGACTCAATTACTGGCTTGCTTGTCCTGTCCTGTTCGTAGATGATCCACTCAGCGTTGGCAGCCAGTGCTGCCTGCAAGCAGCCGGCGAGGTTGACCTTACCTTTCCCGAGCTCTGTGAATTCCCCGGGAGCACCATCCTTGAAATGAAAATACGGTGAACGGGATATGTAGCGTTGTATGAACTCAACTGGGTCTTCACCGCCAACCGTAACCCAATACACATCAACGCATAGCCGAACGAGCTCTGGGTCCGTCAACTCAGCCAATCTGTGTATGCCTTTGACCCCGTCAAACTGCTCAAACTCCTCAAACTCCCATGCGTGGTTGTGGTAGCAGAAGGTCAACCCCTCGCTCATACATCTCTTCCCGACAGCGTTAAAAGTTTCCGCTGCCACTTCATATGCTTTTATTCCCTCAGCCTGTGCCACACCCGAGCAGATGAGGAACTTCCCACCCACTCGCTTCAAATACTCTATGTGCTTTGAAAGCTTCTCCTCATCGGCAACATCGCTGTAACCAACATGCACAGCCGCAACTGAGAGGTCGTGTTCTCTGAGCAGTTCCATGACCCTGTCAGGCGGGGAAATGTTGAAGAGGTTGCCCGTCTCAATCCCTTCAAACCCGCAGGACTTGACTTCGCTCAACACGCTCGCAAGGTCTTCCCTTACCCGTTCCCCATATATGATGAGCTGTATTCCCACTTTAACTTGCGGCATGGTTATCACCTCATCTTGCCCCTACAGCGAGTTGCATGCATTTATGTGCTCAGCAAGCTCACAATAAATTTAGCGCACGAGACCAGTGCACTGGATAAGCACCGTTTAACTGGGCACCACATCAGCGCGTTTGAACCGATTGTGAGCTCGTTCGTTGAATGCATGTAGCTCACTGCGGGGCAAGCTGAGCGGCGGGTGAGATGCACGACCACAGCGTGATAGCATCCTTACTTATGGCGAACGGATGGAGGTGAAGAAAGTGGCAGCAGAGCATGTAGAGGTGATCCGAAGGCTTATAAGGCGCCTTGAAGACTCATCATATGATCTGCTTGAAAGTTGGCTCGCTGAAGTCCGCGCATCTAACCCGGATGTAACCTTCCTTCATAGCGAAGAGGTAAAGCCATTGCTTTACTCGCTCATATTGCACATCATCCGATTCCTTGGGGAAGCAGAGGGTGTCAGTGTGCTTGGCACCGGAAAGCTCGCCGACTTGAAGCAAGTGTTCTATGAGGCTGCATCGCTCATCGTGGAGGCTATAGAGGCGCAAACTGAATACATGATTGGGCATTGCAAACGAGTTCGCCAATCAGCGGGCAAAGTGGCAGCCATGATTGGTTTGCCGGATGCACAAGTTGAAGAGATTGAATACGCCGCTGGGATACACAACATAGGCTTAATCAATGATGCGCAAAGACTCTACCTTGAGCCGAGGAGGTTGACGGAAGAAGAGCTGAGGCGTGTGAGGAACCATTGTGTTGTCGGAGCCGAGATGATACGACCAATTGAGTTTTTGGGCCGAATCGTCCCGATGATACTTTACCACCATACGCATTATGATGGCAGTGGTTATCCGGGCGGTGTTTCAGGTGAGCAGATACCAATTGGTGCTCGCATCATTCACATTTGTGATGCGCTGCACGCAATGATCTCGCCACGCCCATACAGACCGGCGATGAGTTTGAGGGAGGCACTCGCCGAGATTGATAAGGGTGCCGGAAAGCAATTTGATCCACAGTTGATAGCGCCAATACACGCAGTGGCTAAGGAGCTCGGAGAGGAATAAATGGCATAGTGCTGAGCGTTTCATGCAGCAGGACGAAATGTGAATGCGAGGTGAAAGGTTTATGGCGGAAGCCAAATATGCCCTCGGAGAGTTTTTAGGCGTTGAAGTTGAGGAGGTGAAGCGGGAGCAAGTCCCACCGTATAGACCGTTGGCTCCGGCGAGCATTGAGGAGACTGGCTTAAAGGAGAGTTTCATTGCCGAGCTCATACTCAAGACACTTTACACACGCGGCACTATGCTCTCGGGGGAACTTTCAGATGCTCTTAAACTCCCATACTTCAACATTGTTCAAACCATCCTGAGCAGGCTAAGGCATGAGGAGTTAGTTGAGGTTAAGAGGGGGATTAGCAGGTTTGAAACTCAATGGGAACTTGGGCTCACATCAAAGGGTATACAAAGGGCGAGGGAGATCTTTGAATACAACGGTTATGTTGGTCCTGCACCAGTCCCGTTGAGCCACTATGTTCAGCAGATGCAATACAACAGGACTCAATGGTCTGGTATTACTGATCAGCTTCTCAGGCAGGTTCTCAGTGACCTCGTGATAAACGAGCGATTGCTCAGGAAGCTCGGACCGGCTTTCAATTCCGGCAGGTCGCTCTTCCTTTACGGGAACCCGGGGAATGGAAAGACATCCATCTCTGAAAGGCTTGCAAGGGCGATGAGTGGTGCAGTTGTCATCCCATATGCGATTGAAACTCACGGACAAGTCATACGCTATTTTGATCCTGCATACCATGAGCCGGTGAAGTTGGACGAAACCGATAGGGCGCGGAGGGCTGGAGAGCAGCAATTTGATCAGCGTTGGATAGTTTGCAAGCAGCCATTCATTGTTGTCGGTGGCGAGCTGAAACTTGAGCACCTTGAACTCCATTACGATCGCTCGCTCAAATTCTACACCGCTCCAGTCCAGATGAAGGCGAATGGTGGAGCGTTCATGATTGATGACTTTGGAAGACAGCAAGTCCCGCCAAGGGACTTGCTCAACCGATGGATAGTTCCGCTTGAGAAGCAGGTTGACTTCCACACCCTCATAACTGGGGAGCAAATCTGCGTTCCATTCTATGTGCTCATCATCTTCTCAACAAACCTAAATCCGAGGGAGCTTGTTGAGGAGGCTTTCCTCAGGCGAATACGATACAAGATTGAGGTTGGCGATCCAACCGAGGAGGAATTCATTGAGATATTCAAACGGGTGTGTGCCGCCTTCGGGGTTGAGTATGACCAAGATGTCGTTGACTACCTGCTTGAAAAGCACTACAGGCAGGCTGGAAGGGAACTGCGAGCCGTTCACCCTCGCGACCTTATGTTGCAGCTCATTGACTATTGCAACTACATGGGCATCCAACCGAAGCTCACGAGGGAGCTAATAGACATAGTGTGCGAAACATACTTCGTGGAGCTATGAGTTTTACCGCCCCAGATTGGATTCAACCGCGCATGGCAAGTTGAATCCCGTGTGCGCATTTGATGGGCAAGCTGCCGAGCATTGATGCGCGAGTGGCGGCAGGTGAATGGGATGCGCTACGGAATCATATCCGACATACACGGCAACCTTGAAGCGTTGGAGCGGGTGTTGGAAGAGTTGGGCGATGCCGATGAAGTGATATGCCTCGGCGATGTCGTCGGATACGGCGCTAACCCAAACGAATGCTGCGAACGCATCAGAAACACATGTAGCGTCATCCTGATGGGAAATCACGATGCGGCTGTCATCGGGATGATGGACCTACAATGGTTCAATCCATTCGCCAAGGACGCGATACTCTGGACGAGGCAACAGCTGAGTCAGGAGAACCTTAAATTCTTGAAGTCGCTCCGCTCGGTAAAGAGGATTGACAATCTGCTCATCGCCGTTCACGGCTCAATTCGTGATCCGCTTGAGGAATACATCTTGAGCGAGGAAATAGCCCTTGCATCCATGAAGCGAATGCCGCCTGATGTGAGGGTGATGTTTTGCGGTCATACGCATGTCGCGGAGGCTTATGAGTGGTATCCGAGGACAAAGACAATGGGAAGGGTCAGCCTTTCAAGGGGTGGTTCAATCCGAATATTGGAGCAGGCTCATTACATCATCAACTGCGGGAGCGTTGGTCAGCCAAGGGATTATAACCGCATGGCGAGCTTCGCAGTCTACGATGTTGACTCTGGGGAGGTCACAATCAAGCGAGTGGAATACGATGTTGACAAGGCTGCCCAGAAGATAATTGAGGCTGGCTTGCCAAGGGAGCTCGCGATAAGGCTTTACTACGGCGTATAGGTTAGCTCTTGACAGAGGGTAACATCTTTCGCTATGCTACAAAAGTGAGATAGCATTCAAATATCGCATGTATGGAGGTGAGGTGTAATGGCGAAAGTGGCAAGTGATATCATGACGAAGCGCGTAGTGTGTGTCACTCCCGACACATCAATCAATGAGCTGACTGCGTTGCTCGCAAAGCACAAGATAAGCGGTGCGCCAGTGGTTGAGGACTTGAAGAGCAAGCGCCTCGTTGGCATCGTCACTGAGGCTGATGTTCTCGCAAAGCCAGCAGGCGCAAAGACAGTGGGTGACATAATGAAGAAGCGCGTGGTGACCGTATCACCCGATACGCCGCTTGAGGAGATAATCTCCATTCTCGCAAAGCGCAAGATCAAGCGCGTGCCAGTGGTTTCGGAGGGCAAGGTTGTGGGCATAGTCAGCAGAGCCGATGTTGTGAAGGCGATGGCAGGTCTGTGATATGTAAACTTGTCGGTGGCGCATGATGACGCAGCTGATTCATCTGAGCTGATGATTGGATGAAATGCAGCCATCGGTCATACGCATGTGACCGATGGCTGCGGTTTTTTACGGGTGATTGACGGTGCGCTTGGCGTGCTTTGATATCGGTTCAAATGCGGTCAGGTATTTGATAGCCGAGTGGGCAGATGAGAAGTTGATTGAGCGTTTCATCGGCGGTGAGATAACGGGCGCATCGGATGCAGTCAATGAGAGGGGAGAGATTAATTTTGATGGTTTGATACCGACGGTGATGGCGCTAAATAGGTTCGTCAGGTTGGCAGTGGAAGCTGACGCTACCCCGGTGTGCGCGCTTGCAACGGCGGTATTTCGCGACGCCAAAAACGCAGACCAAATTATCTCGCAGCTGGAAGGCAGCACAGGTATACCGATCATTCCGCTTTCGCAACCAGCGGAGGCATGCTTGGGCTTCATCGGCGCCATCTCGGGGATGTCATTCATTGACAGAAGCTCGCTACCAAGCATTGCCTTTGCTGATGTCGGAGGACGCTCAACCGAATTAGTCATAGGAGATGCAGCTGGCAGTTTATATTCAGTGCATGGTCTGAACATCGGTTCAAGGGAGCTCACGCGCAAGTTCATCACAGCATATCCAATACCCGATAGCGAGCGCTTAAGGCTGCACTCCCTCATTCGGGCAACACTTTCGCCATATGCGGAAGTCATGCGCGAGGCAAGCCACATGATCGTTTCGGGTGGGACAGCGGTAGCGCTTGCGATGCTGGTTCATAACAAGCTCTCCTTTTCAACCGAGGCGGTACATGGCACTGTTTTGACTAAGGCATACTTGACATCCACACTTGAGAGACTGAGCGGCATGTCGCTTGCGGACTGCGAGGCGCTCTTGGCTTTTGAGCCTAAGAGGGCATCGGTGTTTTATGCCGGTGTGGCAATTATAACCTCGCTGCTTGAGATTGGTGGGTTTGAGAGGGCGTTTGTGAGTGCGAGGTGTTTGATGCATGGCGCTCTGGAAAAGCTCATGCGATCACGAGTCAACATCACCTCACGGGATGAGCTTGCAAGGGTGCTCAACGAAGTGCAAATCAATCGGCGAGCATAGGACTTCCATCGCCCCTCCTCGCATTTGGGCAGCGAGGTTGAGCATCATTGCGATCATGGTGTTGCTCATCGGCGAGCCTGCGATTATGCCGCTCGCAGCCATACCGATAGTTGAGGGCGCTAAAGGTTGGCTCACAAGGCGTGTTGGTCAAGGAGTGGAATATGTCTCATTCAGGCTTGAGCAACCGCAGCCCATAGTTGTGCATGCGCTTGTCTGCCAAAAGCGCTTCAGTGGTAGCTTCGCCGCAGAGCCGATGCTTGCAAACATCCACAATGTTGGCTTAAAGCCGATACGGGCTATAGTCCAAGACGCGCAGGCGTTCACGGGAATGAAAGCAATCGGTGCGATTAACGGCGGCTACTTTATGGCTGGCACGGGCGTATACCGAATGTCACCAATAGGGTTATTCGTTTGGCGCGGTGAATTGATCTCACCGCCGAATTCTCGTTCAGCCCTCGTCTGCTGGGAGAACGGTGATATTGAGATTGAGCGCTTAAGTGGGCGCGTTGAGTTATTGCTCAAAGATGCGACCGTGCCCATAGTGGCTCTCAACCAGGGCGTTGTGGCAAATGGCGTGACCATGTTCACATCCCGTTTTGGCAGGTGGACATACTGCCCATCTGAGTGGGATGCCATTCAAGTCGTTGCCAAAGCACATAACTTACCGCTCCGCCCCAATGGCATTTTGAGGGTGACAGTCATATCAGTTACCAACGGCGGGAGCATTGAGATACCGAGTGATGGAATAGTCATTGCAGCGAGGGGCAAGGCAGTTGGCACCTTAAGCAGTGTGCGCGTCGGTGATGAATTGGAAATACGGACGGAGGTGCAGCCAGCAGGGGCGGGCATCTCTTGGGCAGTTGGAGCAGGTCCGAGATTGGTGCGAGATGGCAATGTGAGCGTTGAATGGCGCGAGGAGAACTTTAAGCCCGAAATGGTATCTCAGCAATATCCGCGCTCTGCTGTTGGGCTAAGTGAGGAGAGCATTATCTTTGTGGCTGTTGCGGGCGATCCCATTCGCGGTGGAATCGGAATTAATGCCACACAACTTGCGCAGCTTATGGTTCAGCTCGGATGCAAAGAGGCGATGATGCTTGATTGCGGCAGCTCTACTGGTATGTGCGTTTCAGATGAGGTCGTAGTGCCATCGGATGGCGTGCCTCGCCCAATAGCCAACGCCATAGTGGTGTTTAATCCCGTGCCAATTGGTGAGCCAACACATATCGCCATAGAGCCGCAGGTCATTCACGCTCTTCCCAACGCGCGCATACCGTTGAGGCTTTGGCTTGAAGACGATGCCTGCCACAGGGTTGAAATGCACGGCGCTATCAGGTTTGAAGTTGAGAGGAGGTTTGGTGAGGTTGAACTTGGGGCAATCCCAACCCTTAAAATTGCCGACTCTCAAGTTGGTGATGCACCTGCGAAATTTGTCTTGCGTGCAATAGATCCAACAAGAGGCATATCGGGAGAAGCCGTTGTCTTCGTTCACCGAGTGCCAAAAGTGTTGATTCCCATTCCGAGGCGCGTCGTCGTTGAGCCGAACGAGCGCATCAAACTTCACCTGCTTGCCGAGACTGACGACGGATACAAGCTTCACTATAACCCAAGCGATGTGAGGGCTGAGTTTGATGGCGAGTTGATTGAGTTTGACGCCAGCGCGATGACCTTATCCGCCAAAAGCAATGTTGGGCGCACAGGGCTGACATTGACGCTTTATGGCGCTAAGACGCATGTTGATGTCCATGTTGGGAAGCGCTGGGTGATACTTGAGGAGTTTAATTCGCTGAAGGGCATCTCAATCAGATGTGTCCCATCCGATGGGACAGTAAAAGCGAATTGTGAGCTTGTGAGCAACCCAGCGCTGTCAAAGGGAAGGGCTTTGAAGTTTTCATTTGAACTCGGCTCCGGTTACATTACGAGGGCTGCGTATCTCGTTTTCAATCGTCCCATTGGTTCTCCGCTGAAGCTGCGGTGCGCTGTGCATGGGGATGGCAGCAAGGTGTGGCTGAGGGCGCAGATAAGGGATGCAATTGGCAGGGTGTTTTATTTGACTCTGGCAAGCAGCATAACATGGCGTGGGGAATGGCGTTCAGTTGAAGCCGCAGTGCCTGCGGAGGCGATTCCGCCTTTGACACTGAATGCAATTTATGTAGTCGCAACGCAGTCTGGGGCACTGAGTGGATCAATAGTGCTTGATCAACTCGCAGCGCAATACCCTTCAGAATAGCTCGGGGGCATCTTGAGGGCTCTCCCTCTCAAAGCGCGGTTTGCACGCCTATGGAGGCGTATTAACAGATGCGACCCAGCGGGGCATAATTTAATTGCGCACAATATGTTGTGTGCCATAGCCGTTGAGATGGCTATATTTAGTAGGTAATCGGAGATGCCGAACGGAGGTGGGGGAGATGGGCGGCGCGGATGCAGCAGGCGCAAGGGCAGCGGGGTTGCCAGCGGAGACGCTCCAGTTCTTCAATGGTGATGAGTTGCGAGCGCGCGTCTTCTTGGAAAAGTATGCATTGCGCTCAAATGACGGCACCGTTGTTGAGCTGACGCCGAGGGAGATGTGGAAGCGAGTAGCCTCGGAGATAGCTTCGGTTGAGCGGACACCAGAGCTTCAGAAGCTGTGGGAGAAGAACTTCCTTTGGTTACTTGAGGACTTTCGCTTTGTCCCCGGCGGAAGGATAATGCATGGTGCTGGCAATCCGAGGAAGGTGACCCTGCTCAATTGCTATGTCATCCCCATAAAGGACGACTCTCTGGAGGCGATATTTGACGCGGCTAAGGAGGCGGCGAGAACCTATTCATATGGTGGGGGCGTCGGATGCGATATATCAATCCTGCGCCCAAAGGGAGCTCCGGTGAACAATGCTGCAAGGACATCCACTGGTGCCGTTTCATTCATGGAGCTCTACTCGCTTGTGACGGGCACGATTGGGCAAGCTGGCAGGAGAGGCGCTCTGATGATAACGATACGGGACAGCCATCCGGATGTGTTTGACTTCATTGACATCAAGCGAGACCCGGAGCGCCAGAGGGTGCGCTATGCGAACATTTCCGTGAGGGTCTCAGATGAGTTGATGCGGGCAGTTCAATCGGATGGCGAATTCACCCTCTGGTTTGAAAACGAGGTCGTCGGAAGGATTGAGGTCAAAGTTAGGGCGAGGGACCTTTGGGATAAGCTCGTGCATGCCGCCTGGGAGAGCGCTGAGCCTGGAGTCATCTTTTGGGATACAGTAGTGCGGGAATCAACCACGCAATATAACGGCATGGAAGTAATCACGACAAACCCTTGTTCTGAAATACCGCTTGAGCCGTATGGGTGCTGTGACCTCGGCAACATAAACCTGTCCAAGTTCGTGCTCAATCCGTTTACACCGCAAGCCATGGTTGACTGGGAGAATTTGGAGAGGGCTGCAAGGTATGCTGTGCGCTTCCTTGACAATGTGCTTGACTATGCTGCGGACAAGCACCCTCTGCCGCAGCAGCGCGAGGCGAGCCTGCGCTCAAGGCGCATCGGCGTCGGTTTTACTGGGCTTGCCGATATGCTGTGCAAGCTCAGGCTGAGATACGATTCGGATGAGGCAATTGAGTTTGCCGACAAGCTGTTTGAGCGCATCAAGAATATCGTCTACGACGAGAGTGTCAACCTCGCCATTGAGAAAGGACCGTTCCCAGCGTTTGATTTGGAGAAGCACATGCGCTCGCCGTTCATACAGAGGCTTGATGAGCGTGTCCTTGAGCGGATTCAAAAGCACGGGTTACGCAACGCTGCCTGTTTGACAGTTCCACCAGTTGGCTCCGGAGCAATACTTGCGGGCACGACAAGCGGCATTGAGCCGATCTTCGCCCTCTCATACATCAGGCGCAGTGAGTCACTCTCCCGTGGGGAGTTCAAAGTCTACCACCCGTTGGTTTTGGAATACATGGAGAAGTTTGGAGTGGATGAGGAGAGCAAGCTGCCAAGCTATTTCGTCGTAGCGCACCAAATTGCTCCAGAGATGCGTGTTCGCATGCAAGCCACAATACAGCGCCACATAGACCACAGCATAAGTTCAACTGTCAACCTGCCGCACAACACAACTGTAGAAGAGGTCAGCAAGATTTACTTCCTCGCATGGGAGCTCGGTTGCAAAGGCATCACAGTCTACCGTGAGGGCAGCAGGGAAGGGGTGCTTATAACGGAGGCATACATGCGCAGGGTCGGTTTGAGGCAGAAGCCCCGCCCGGAGAAGCTCAGTGGCGTGACCTATAGGCGTGAGACGCCGCTTGGGACTGCGTTCATAACGGTTAATGAACTCACCGAGGATGGTGAGCCGGAACCGTTTGAAGTGTTCATCAATGTCGGCAAAGCTGGCAGCGATATAGCCTCAGTTTCGGAAGCCATCGGGCGGTTGATATCGCTGTGCTTGAGAATGCCGTCACCGATGCCACCAAAGGAGAGAGTCAAAGAAATCGTTGACCAGCTTTCGGGAATCGGTGGCGGAAGACAACTCGGCTTTGGAAAGCGCAGGGTGCGCTCCCTGCCCGATGCCATTGCGCAGGTTCTTGCGGAGCACACTGGCATTGAGCCTGAAAGGGCTGAGCTGGCTCATGTTGAGGCAACCAATGCCGGGCTCTCAAAGAACAGCGAGCGCATAGGAGACATATGCCCAATATGCGGCAACGCCACACTTGTATATGAAGAGGGTTGCCAGAAATGCTATTCGTGCGGGTATAGTGAGTGTTGATGCTGCGCTGGGCATGGTGAATCGGGATGAGGAAGAGGACGGAGGAGGGGCGTGCCATTGGCATACTACAGGCGTTAGTGCGGGCGCTTTTGCTTTGGGCATTGATTGGCACACTCTGCCGAATGAGAGACGAGGTGTGCGTGACTGAAAGGCTGCTTTGGGAGAGGTTTCGGCTCACCGATGAGCAAAGCCAATTGATAAAGGAGATGGCTAAGACACGCTCTAAGCTGCGTTACCTGAAAACTCCCGACGGAAAAAAGATGCTCGCAAGAACTTTTGGATACATTGATGAGGGCGAGACGCTGGTCCAGCCGTTGGGCATTGAGCCGTCGGAAAAGCCCAGCCTGCTTGACGAGCTCCCGGCAAATGTGGACGAGGAGTTGAAGTTGCTGCTAAGCGAGTTGCAGACGCAGCTCGGTGATAAGGTATTGCGTTTGCCCGTTCCCACAGTGCGAGCTCTGAAGGATTTTGAGCAGTTTGAGCGCGCACGCCGAGAAAGGGTGAGTAAGTGGTTAAGCACGGTGGCGGAAACATTTTGGATTGGCGCTATGCCATAGTGCTTGGGGTTGTAAGCGGCACCATAGTTGCACTTTCATTCGCTGTCGGCGCGTGGTGGTTGGTGTTTGCCCTCTCTTTGGTGCTTGCCCCGATTTGCTCCCGCAGATGCAATTTGCCGTGGGCGGTGCTCGCCATCTGGGTTTGCGCTTTCACAATTCAAGCGCTGCTCAATCTACCTCTCGTGCCAACGATTATCTCGCTCCGTTCTATGGTGCGCCTTTCTCCATTCGCTGCTTCATGCTTGAGCATCATTGCGTGGCTCGGACTCGCGGCTATGCAGAGCGCCTTCTTTGCCCCAGCTGGAGCTATCCTGCGATTGGTTGCCAGCAGGGTTGGAAGGGTTTGGTTTGTTCCCGCATGCGCATGTGCGTGGACTCTTTCCGAGTGGCTTCGCTCACTTGGCGTGATGAGTTCGCAATGGGGATGCATCGCGCATGCGCTGCTGCCATGCGTGAAGCTGCTTCAACCTGCTGAGTTCGTTGGGGTTTACGGGCTGTGCTTTCTGCTCACAGCGCTCAGCGGAATATTTGCGCTATCTCTGGCAGAAGCGGTGGAGGGCAATTGGCGTGGTTGGCTGTGCAATGGGTTGTTGGGCATCGCTTGCGTTGTCGGTTGGTTTTGCATCGGCGGGAGGTTGATTGAGCTTTGGGAGAAGCAACTGGGAGATGGAGCGAGTTGGAACGCCCTCCCCGTTGCAGTAATTCAAGGCAATGTGGGATGGCGTGAGAAGCAAAGTCGTGATGGGTTGGAGAGGGCACTCAGGCTTCATGTGGCAATGACGAAGGCATCTATGAGGCATCGTCCAAAGCTTGTTGCGTGGGCTGAGACAGCCATTCCAGCACCGTTGAACGAGTGGGGTGAAGCGAGCCTGATGCTGAGAGAGCTTGCCAAACGGTCGGGCGCTGATATGCTCATTGGTGCGCTGGAGAGGGAGCATTCATTGGGCAAGATTTACAATGCATGCTATGGCGTGAGTGCAGACGGCATGTTAGTTGGGACATACCGCAAGTTGAAGCTCGTGCCGTTTGGTGAGTTTGTGCCGTTGCGCAACCGCTTCAAATTTCTTGAGCGCATAGCAGCTCATGAGAAAGACCTCTCCCATGGGGAAAACGCTGAGCCGTTGCACCTGCGCAACATTTCGGCGGCAGTTGCCATATGTTTTGATTCGCTCTTTCCGTGGGTGATGCGTTTGCAGGTGAAGGGCGGCGCAAATGTTCTCGTCATCATAACAAACGATGAGTGGTTTTGGGGGAGCTGGATGGCAGAGCATCATGCTGCTGTGGCAAGGCTGCGTGCGGTTGAATTCAGGCTTTACCTCATAAGGGCTGCCAACTCTGGCGTGAGTTGCATCGTTGATCCAATTGGGAGGGTTGTAGCTGAATTGCCACTGCGCCAACGGCGCATACTGCACGGCGCTATAGGCATCCCGAATGGGCATCGCATGACGGCTTACGCGCGCTTCGGTGATATCGTGATTCCCTGCGCATCATTGCTGCTTATGGCATTGCTGCTTGCGGCTTTGCTCACTCGCCAAAAGGGTGAGTGAGCTATTTGGCTGCATCGTATCAGACTCCGCTAATCCCTTCCCGAAAGCTCGTGCCGAGAGATGGCGTTATAAATTGGTCCAGATGGCGTCAAGTCACTTCGCATCAACACTATGTGCTTCACGGGCACGCGCCCGAATTGCTCCTTTTCAAACTTCTTAAGCGTTTCCAAAGTATGGAGCAATCCATGCGGTGATTTAACTCGCCCGATTGTGATGTGCGGGTGGAATGTGCGCTCCTCCTTCGGCATGCCGAGCTTTTCCATTGCGCACTCAATTTGCTCCTGCAGCTTGAACAGTTCATCCGTTGCGGTAACGCCAACCCATAGCACTCTCGGGCGATTGATGTTCGGGAAACCGCCCACGCCTGCGACATCAAACTCAAATGGCGTAGACTGTCTGGCGATGACATCAAGTGTTGCGCTCACATGCGGGATGAGTTCCTCACGCACATTTCCGAGGAACTTAAGGGTCAGGTGTAAGTTGTGCGTCTCCACCCACTTAATAGCGCCGCCATGCTTTGCAGCTTCGGATATCACATCCGCTATGCGCCTTCGGACATCTTCTGGAAGCTCAATAGCTATGAAGCTGCGAATGTGCGCCATCACTATCAAACTCCCCGTCACAAGCGTTGTGGCTTATAAGCCCACTTTACAAGCCATTGTGACGCTGTCATTCTGCAATTGCGGTTATAAGCCTCGCATGATCATAGTTGATGCTCCGTCGGTATTGTGATGCTCAACTGGGATTAGCGCAAGGGGTGAATGCGCCATGAGAGTGCCGCTATCATGGCTGCGCGAGTTCGTTGATGTGCGAGTTGATGTGAGCGAGCTTGCCCATAGGCTTGAAATGGCTGGGTTATCAGTTGAAGCCATTGAGAACATCGGGAGCGACACGGTGTTTGATTTGGAGATCACACCAAACAGGGGTGACTGGCTCTCGGTTGAAGGTGTGGCGAGGGAAGTGGCAGCCATATTCAACATCCCTTTGAGATGCATAACGCCATCAGTTCGTGAAGAGGGCGATGAAATAGCCAACCATGTGACCATCACCGTAGAGGATACGGTGCTGTGCCCGCGCTACTCGGCGCGCTTGATAAGCGATGTAAAAGTTGGTGAGTCACCGAAGTGGCTTCAGGAGAGGTTGAACGCATGCGGTCAAGCCCCGATAAACAATGTCGTGGATGTCACCAACTATGTGATGTTTGGGTTTGGACAGCCGCTGCACGCATTTGATTTTGAGAGGATCGCCGGTGGTAAAGTCATAGTTCGCAGGGCTAAGCATGGCGAGACGATTGTGACGCTTGACGGCGAGTTGAGGGTCTTGAATGAGGATATGCTCGTCATCGCCGATGAGAAGAAACCGATAGCCGTTGCCGGAGTGATGGGTGGGCTTGAGAGCGAGGTCACACCCGATACAACCTGCATCCTGCTTGAGTCAGCTCACTTCCTGAACTCAAGCATACGAAAGACGGCGAAGCGCTTGGGGATGCGCACCGAGGCTTCGTATCGGTTTGAGCGGTGGGTTGACCCGAATGGGACTGTGAGGGCGCTTGACTTGGCAGCCGAGCTCATTGTCCAAATCGCCGGCGGCAAAGTCCACAAGGGAGTCATTGACATCTATCCCAAGCCCATCAAGCCCAAGGAAGTGAGGCTGCGCGTGAGCAGGGCGCGGAAGGTGCTCGGGATTGAGGTAAGCGTTGAGGAGGCTCAAAGCATGCTTTGCAGGCTTGGGTTAATTGTGCATCCGGAAGGCGATGATGTCCTTCTTGTGACAGTGCCAACTTGGAGGAATGACATTGAACAGGAAGCCGACTTGATAGAGGAGGTAGCTCGCCTTTACGGCTATGAGCGCATACCGGCGACGCTTCCAAAGGGTATATCGGAGTCCAGCGGTGAGAGCACGCAAAGGGTTATTGAGATGCGCTGCAAGGAGCTGTTGACTCGGCTCGGTCTGAGCGAGGTTGTGACCTACAGCTTAACGAGTCCGGAGGCACAACAAGCCTTCGGATTTCACACCGGTGACAGCGTTGTGTTAGTGCGCAACCCATTGGTCAAGGAGTATCGCATGCTGCGAACAAGCTTGCTGCCATCGTTGCTTTCGGTTGTTGAGACGAACATGAGGCGCAGGGTTTACGATGTGTGGATATTTGAGCTCGGGAAAGTCTATTCGTTTGATGTGCGAACGAAGCGCGGCGATGAGAGGAGGCATCTTTGTCTCGTCATAACTGGAGCGGCTCATTCGGTAAGGCGGGGCGTTGAAGGTGGTATGGTGGCTGACTTCTATACACTCAAGGGAATTGTGGAAGAGCTGTTGAACGCGTTGGGGATAACGGATTCCGAATATGTTCGGGCAGCGCATGAAGCTTTTCATCCGCACCAGACTGCGCATCTCGTGATCGGCGGAAAGAGTGTCGGCATTCTCGGGCGCATCCACAAGAGCATAGAGCGTGAGCATGATTTCCGAAACCCGGTTTATGCAGCCGAGCTTGATTTTGACGAACTGGCAAGCTTTATCAAGCGGAGGAAGGAATTCAAGCCGCTGCCGATTTACCCGGCTGTTGAGCGCGATTTGGCTTTTGTCGTCCCGGAGGATGTTGAAGCCGGCGCTATAGCGAAAGCCATTATGGAGGCATGCGGTGGGCTTGCCGAGTCAGTTATGCCGTTTGATGAATATCGCAGCGAGCAGCTTGGGGAGGGTATGAAGAGCCTTGCGTTCTCAATTTCACTTAGGGCTGCCGATAGGACGCTGAAGGGGGAAGAGGTTGAAGAACTAATGGAGCGTGTAAAGCGGGTTGTGTGCGAGCGCTTCGGCGCGAAGGTGCGCCAGTAACTTTGCCGCTGAGCGATGCCGACCGTTCCGATATGTGGTCACCCTTTGCGATTCATTCCGCGAGTGATGGCGGTGGTTGTTCAAATGCACCCGGCGATGCTTTATGAGAGGCTCAATGGGGCAAGAGTGAGGTGCGGGCTTTGCAACAGGCGCTGCATCATTGGCGACGGCAAAAGCGGCTTTTGCAGGGCGAGGGTTAACTTTGGCGGCGAGCTGTTCACGCTCACTTACGGCAACATCTCGGCAATTGAGTCACGCCCGATTGAGATAAAGCCATTCTTCCACTATCACCCGGGCTCAACCTCGCTCACATTCTCAACATGGTCGTGCAACTTAAGCTGTGCGTGGTGTCAGAACTATCATCTTTCGGGAGTTGCGCCGCCGAAGGTGAGCCGGCTGCTTACGCCGGAGAGGGTCTTGGAGATGGCATTAATGCATGGCGATGATGGCGTATGCGTCTCATTCAATGAGCCAACGCTGCTGTTTGAGTTTTGCGTTGAGCTTTTCCCACTCGCAAAGCGCCATGGGCTTTATTGCTGCTTTGTTTCAAATGGCTACATGACATTTGAAGCGCTTGATGCGCTCATTGACGCCGGCATGGATGGAATGAATGTGGATGTCAAAGGAAGACAAGAAGCATATGAGCGCTACTGCGGTGGTGCCGATGTTGAGCACATATGGAATGTTGCTGCTCATGCCAAGGAACGCGGCGTGCATGTGGAGATAGTTTGCCTGCTCGTCACGGGCGTTTCGGATGATGATGCAACCATTGAGTGGCTCATCAAGAGGCACATTGAGATGCTCGGTGAGGAAGTCCCCATACACTTCAATCGCTACTTTCCGGCGAGGTATTTCACAGCCTCACCAACCTCGGTAAGCCGGCTCAAGCGCGCTTACGATATGGCGAAGGAAATGGGCGTGCGTTTTCCATACATCGGCAATGTGCATGGGCATAGTGGCGAAAACACTTACTGCCCGCGATGCGGTGAAGAGCTCATACGGCGGATGAGTTTCATGACCATAAGTGTGAACCTTGCCGAGGAGAACAAGTGTCCGAGGTGCGGTGAGTGCATCCCGATTGTTGGGAGGGCGAGGGTTTCGCCCCTGAGAGGTGATGTGGTGTGCTGATTGACAGGGTGGTCGTCGGTCCTCTGCAAACGAATTGTTATATCGTCGTCTGCGATGTGACAAAGGAGGCAGCCATCATAGACCCCGGGGATGAGGCTTCAAGGATTTCTGCGGTGGTGAGTTATCATGGAGCAGCCATCAAATGCATCATTGCAACGCATGGTCACTTTGACCATGTTATGGCAGTTGGCGAGTTGAAGGGGAGATATGGTGCGCCCTTCGCAGTTGGGCGTATGGAACGGGATGTGCTCAAGCATGCGAAGCCTCAGGCGCTTTTCTTCGGCTTCATTGCATCGTCCGTTCCAGAGCCGGATGAACTGCTTGACGACGGGCAAGAGATTGAAGTTGGCGCCGTCAAGTTGAAGGTCATTAGTGCGCCCGGTCATTCTCCCGGACACATAGCGCTGTTTGTTGATGGTCATTTGTTCAGTGGCGACATCATCTTTGAGAGCGGCATCGGGCGAACGGACTTCCCCGGAGGATCACACGAGGAGATGATGAAGACAATACGGGAGCGAATACTCACGCTGCCCCCGGACACTGTTATCCACCCGGGGCACGGTAATGAATTCACACTCGCTGAGGCGAAGCCGATGCTCTCAATGTTTGTGTGAGAGGCGGTTTTGAAGAGGTCACCAAGAGCAACGCTCCCTTGTCACTGGGATTGATGGCTTACAGTGCGCCGTCTGTCTCGGTCGGCAAAATCGTTGCTCATATGCTGTAGCCAGAAAGACTGAAGAGAAAACGAGCGATGAAGGGGATGTGCGCCATGTTTGCTGAGAAGCAAATTTTGCTCATACCCGGTCCAACTCCGGTCCCGCCAAGAGTGCTGAGAGCCATGTGCCGCCCGATGATAAACCACCGTGGTCCGGAGTATGAGTCCTTCTTTGAGCAGCTTCTGTCAAAGCTGAGGGCGGTCTTCGGGACTAAGGGCGATGTGATTGTTTTCCCGGCATCGGGCACTGGGGCAATGGAAGCCGCTGTGGCAAATTTGCTCTCACCGGGTGATGCAGTTCTTGCGACATCAATTGGTCACTTCGGTGATAGATTTGCCGATATAGCGAGTGCGTTTGGAGCCGATGTAAAGGTGCTCAGTTTTCCTTGGGGGAAGGCGGTTGAGATTGAGGAAGTTGAGAGGGCGTTCAAGTCGGCTGATAAAACTTACCGGGCTTTGCTTGTGACGCATAACGAGACTTCAACTGGCGTGACAAACCCAATACAACCGCTCGCCAAGTTGGCGAGGGAGAATGAAGCACTGCTCATCGTTGATGCCATAAGCTCGCTCGGCGCTATTGAGCTTCCCATGGACGATTGGGATGTGGATGTTGTGATTGGTGGCTCACAGAAGGGGCTGATGACACCACCCGGGTTGAGCTTCGTTGCCCTGAATGAGCGTGCGTGGGAGGCTGTGGAGAGGGCTAAGATGCCGCGCTACTACTGGGACTTCAAGTTGCACAAGCGCTATATGGAGCGCCATCAAAATCCGTATACTCCAGCATTGCCGTTGCTCTTTGCGCTTGATGAGGCATTGGACATGCTGTTTGAAGATGGGCTGAGCAATGTCTATGCTCGCCATGAGAGGATGAAACAAATCGTGCGCAATGGCATCCGCGAGATTGGCATGGGGCTTGGATTGCTCGCCGATGACGATGTGGCATCAAACACAGTCACAGGGGTGACACTTCCTGAAGGGCTTGATGGAGGCGCTGTGGTGAAAAAGTTGCGCGAGGAGCATAATGTGATCGTCGCCGGCGGAATGGACCACATGCGCGGCAAGATGATTCGCATCGGGCATGTTGGTTGGGTGCATGAAAATGACCTGCTAATGGCGCTCAACGCTCTAAAGGAGGTTATCACAAGCCTTCTCAAATGATTCATGATTCACCTCAGCAGGCGCTTAGCTATGGGGTGGTGGCAATGAAGGAGCTCATCATTTCAGAGGATGCCCCAAAGCCGGTTGGTCCGTATTCTCCCGCACTGAGGGTGGGCGATTTCGTTTTCGTTTCCGGGCAGGGCGCTATAGACCCGAAGACACGCAAGCTCGTTGGTGAGACAATTGAGGAGCAAACCCGCCGCACACTTGAAAACATAAGGGCACTCCTTGAAGCAGCCGGTGCAACATTGGCAGATTGCGTCAAGGTCACAGTCCACCTCGCTGACATAAATCTGTTTGACAGGTTCAATGCGGTCTACGCTGAGTATTTCCCCGACCCAAAGCCTACGAGGACAACGGTCCAATCAACGCTCCTTCCCGGGATGCTCGTTGAAATAGATGTCATCGCTTATGCTCCGAGGAAGGCTCAATGAATTTCATACCGCCGAATTGATGTGATGAGGGCACTCCAACTTGCAGCAATGGCTTTAGCCCATACAAGGTTTCACGGCGAAATAACAATGTTCACTCCGTTCAGAAGGGTGATGGTTACCCTGAGCGGTTAGCTTCCCTCGTTCTAACAATGACCTCTTTTATGCGCTGGTCTTGCTTGTGGTCATCTCGCACAGTGACAACGATGATGTATCGTTGGTCTCTGGAAGTATGGTTTGGTGGAAAGTCAATCGTGCCTTTCCAACGCCTCTTTTCCAGATCAATGGCAGTCACTTCAGCAAGCCTGACTGTGTAGCTCACAAAAAACAGCCAATCGCCGTATCTTGTCACTCTTGCAACTGCTTCATCACCCCTTGTGGCGTCAACGACGATTTGGACTTGCCCACCCTCCGGCGGGAGCTCAGTTGGGTTAATGCTGACCGAGAGGATGGAAAGGCTTTTGAATGGGTTGCCCGAACAACCGGCTAAGGCAATCGCAAGCACCAGAGATAATGCCATCCTACTTCTCACGGGCGTCACCGTCCGGTTTAAAGTTTGTCGTTCATCCCGCACGGTTGCTGTGGCGCAAATTGTGTTTATGGAGTTGGCTTAGCCTCCCGGAACAATTCGCAACTCAACCTCAAGTGGTCCGACTGTGAATGTGTCTCGCTTTGCGAGTGCTTCCACTATTGCCGGACCGTTAATGCGCTTGAGTTGCTCAATGACATTGCCGAGCTCAAAGAACGGTATTGAGCCATATGTTGGGCGCTCGCCATCGGTGCGCATCAGCAAACCCCTCTCGCGAGCCACCCTGGTCAAGTCGGTGTAAATCATGCTGGCGAGCTCTTCCATTAGCTCTCCAACAGGCGCCCTCCCATTGAGCTTTCTTGAGGCAAGCACTTCTCCGTGCTTGAAGACGAGTTGGTTGCGATACAACCTTATGTCAACCGGGACTTGCTCACCTGTGAATGAGTTTCGTTTGGCGTAAACCTCAGCGATGACGCTCCCGCCAGTCTCGCTTATGTTCTCGGCAATGACATTGAGGATGTCCTTCTCAGTGAACAGAACTGGATCATCCTGTCCGGGGAGCTTGATGAGCATACCGAAGATTTTGACAGCCCTCTCGCCGTCATGAGCCGATGCACCCTTTCTTTTGGCGAGCTTATCGGCATCATCCAACAATCCCTGGAGTTCCGCCAGTATCCTCTCCTTCGGCATTGAACCATCAATGACGCCTATGGCGATCGTCTCCTCGGCACGGTATATCAAATCCCCCCTGAAGAGCAGTTGCGCCACATATGCATCAAGGCTCTTTCTGTATCGCTCCATCTCTGCCCTCATTGCTTGCAGCTCGTCAACTTGCCTGCGAAGCTCATCAAGCTGCTTGCGAGCTGTGGCGATGGAGCGCCTCGCTGTCTCGTCAGCTTTGGCTATCTCAAGCTTAACCCTTTCCAACTCCTTACGGCTGCTTTGCAGATTTTCCGTTGTATCCTTGAGCGCTGCGCTGACTTGCCTCAACTCCGAGCGGCTCGCTGCAAGTTGAGCTTGAGACCTTGAAAGCTCCCTCTCCAACTGCGCCAACTCTTTGCTCATCCTTTGGAGCCGAGATTTTGACTCACCCAATTGGAGCTTGGCTTTGAGCAACTCTGCGTTCACTTGGGCATAGCGGCGCTGGACTTGCATCACCCTTTCCTGTTCGGTCTTTAACCTGCGGCTAAGGACTTCGGCTTGCTTCTTCCACAGATGGTATGATGAGCGGAGCCCATCAAGCTGCTTTTGCAATTGATTTCGTTCGCTGAGGAGCTTATCAAGCTCAAACAATGCCAATCTGACTTCACGGCTGGCAGCGGCAAGGACAGTGACTGTCATGACGAAGATGATGATGCCAGCAATCACGGATATGAGCATTGCCGTATGGCGCGGGCGCAAGCGAAATATCGTCAAGCGCTTCTTTCCGAGCTTCCTTCCGAGCACATCTCCGATGTAAGCTATCAAGCCGCTGACGAAAGTGAGCGCCCCAATCAGCAGGATTGAATACATCCCTTAACACCTCACAAACGGCGCGCTGATTGCGCTTTGCCTCAATGATACAGTATGCTGTTCTCGCATTCAGCATGTTGGTCGTTGCCGACCAAGCCTTTGTTGGCTCTCATAATTGGATATGATGTCGGTTATGAGGATGGCTTTTACGGTTCCGGATGACTCGGCGTCCTCGGTAGCCCTTTACGATTTCTCGCATGGAGGTGGAAGGCATGCTTCACGCTGGGTTTGCAAGTGTGGACATAACTCCGCCGGTCAATGTCTGGCTGAGCGGTTATGCGGCGCGCACCTCACCGGCAATAGGGATACATGACAATTTGCGCGCAACCGCGCTCGTGTTGAGCTCCGATGGGCAAAAGGCAGCAATCGTTGCGCTTGACCTCATCGGGCTTGATTTCGCAACCGTTGATGCGATTAGAAAGCTTGTCTCCGATTGGGTTGGCATAAGTGGCGAGGCGCTCATCGTCAATTGCTCGCATACTCACTCCGGTCCATCGGTGTATCTCCTTCGCGCCATGGGCGACATTAACAAGCCGTATATTGAAACCATTCCGATGAAGGTCGCTACAGCTGTCAAGCTCGCAAATGATAATCTCAAGCCGGCGAAGATACTGCTTGGCGTGTGCGAGGGCGCAGTCGGTATCAACAGGCGTGAGCGCAAACCGAACGGCTCAATCCAAATAGGCAGGAACCCAGAAGGTCCGATAGATCCAAATGTGTATGTGCTACGGGTTGAGGATGAAAATGGCGCTGTGATGGGCATCGTTGTGCACCATGCCGCACATGCAGTTGTGCTTGGTCCGAGCAACTTGCATGTCTCGGCTGACTATCCTGGTGTCGCAGTGAGGGTGATTGAGAGGGTCTTTGGCAATGGCGCTGTGGCGGTGTTCCTTCAGGGATGCTGTGGAAACATAAATGCCATTCGTGAGAAGGGGACATTTGAGGAGTGCGAGCGAGTTGGCATGGCGCTTGCGGGCGCGGCTCTGAGAGCCGCTTCGTTTGCGAATGAGATTGAGCCAACGCCGATCGCAGCTCAAAGGTGCACACTCCAACTCCCGTTGATGCCACCGCCGCCAGTGGATGAACTCAGGAGGATGATGCGCTCATACCGCAAGGATTTGAATGAGGCAAGGCGTTCCAAAGATAGGGTGAGGGAGAATGTGGCGACGGCAATGCTCAATTGGGCTGAAAGAGCCATCAAGCTGGCGCGCTCTCGCAAAACAAGCTTCATGCAGCCGTTTGAAATGAGCGCTTTGCGCATCGGTGATGTGGCTATCATTGGGTTGTCAGGAGAGGTATTCGTTGAATATGCGTTAAGCATCAGAAGTAGCTCACCATTTAAAGAAACCCTTGTGCTCGGCTACACCAATGGGTGCATTGGTTATGTTCCAACATCAAGCGCATATGAGGAAGGTGGCTATGAAGTTGATGTGGCTTACAAATACTATGGCACGCTAATGCTTGCCCCAGATTGCGAGAGGTTAATACTGGACAAAGCCAAAAGCCTGTTGAGTGAATTGTCAGCTCGTAAGTGAAGCGGTGCGCTTATGTGGCTGACTGCGATGGGCGAATGCCGCAATGGAGCTGGGTTGATGCGAAAAATCCATACCAAAGTAACGCTCATGGCTGTTTGAGGTCGTGGAACGCTGGTGAGGCTCGCCACCTTAATGGTGCGAATTTGTGATGGGCATGTGAAGCGGCTCACCCCGACGAATGTCTCATGTTCAAGTTCCAAATGCATGTGGGGCGTTGAGGATCCGGGGTAAGATTGAGAGGAGCGGCATGGGGCAGGGCATTTGCCCTGCCCCGAGAAGTTACAAAGGGTGGTTTTGGGTGTGCGTGGTAGGTGGGAGGGAAAGGGTAGGTATGTGTTTAGAAAGGACGAAATCTCTCCCTTGGAGCGCCACATAATGGGCAGCGTTCTGGCGCTTCCCCCTCAAGGGTATAGCCGCAAACTTCGCATACGAAGATGGTGCCCACATCGGTGTCCTTGCCGGCATCAACTGCTTGCTTTGCACGCTGATATAGTGCTGCGTGAATCCTCTCTGCTTCCAATGCGTTGTTGGCGCTCCTTTCTGCAGACTTTTCACCTTGTAGCTTTGCAACCTCAATGTATGCCGGATACATTTCCTCAACCTCAAATGTCTCACCGGAGATTGCAGCTGCAAGGTTTTCACTTGTGCTGCCAATGCCACCGAGGGTGCTCAAGTGATTTTTGGCATGCACTTGCTCAGCAAAAGCTATGGCGGTAAAAAGGCGTGCCACATTCTCAAACCCTCGCTCCTTTGCCTCCTCGGCAAAGATGAGGTAGCGCATGTGAGCTTGGCTCTCCCCAGCAAATGCAGCTTTCATGTTCTCTTCCGTCATCCTGTGCATTTCATCGGCACCCCCCTTTGCATGTTGACATGTTGATCTGGCAAGTCCTGCAGTTTGCTGTGTGTCATGATGCAACATCATTGCCCACCTAACAGCAGGCTTCAAAGCGAAGTTACATCATCGTCGGCATGAGCAACCTAAAATGAGCATACCATTCACGCAGCCGTGCGGAAGCTTTTGATGAAATTACACGGCTGAAAGCCGAGAGTGGTTAACGGTTTAGTTGAGGTGCACCTTAATTTGCTCTCTCTACTTGCAAAATAATCTGGGGGGCATTGTGGGTCATGCCCCCGCACTTCTGCGTTTTGCGCCCCGCTTAGGGATAACGGTCTCAATATCTGTTCCACAGGATGTAGCGGTTAGAGTTACAAGAGTTCGGACCTTGCATAGGTATGCCGTCTTCATAATCAGCTTGCACTTCAAGCCCTCCAAGCCCCATGGCTTTTACATGACCGTCCACAAAAAGTATGTTTGCCTTATCAAAGTGCCTATAAGCAGGCCATGATTCATTCGGGTTCCATAAACCGCTATCTGGACCCCAGCAAGAGGCTGTTGATGGGCGTATGCGAAACCGGTTTGATGCGCTTGGACCTCCGGGTGTGTCACCAACCATGACTGTTTCAGACGGCTTTACTATGTATGAAAGCGGCTGTTGGTTAAGGAAATAAGCATTGTATCCATAGTTGCCCGCATTGCCGTAAGCGCTCGGATCCCAAGTGCGAGTTGGGTCGCTTGGACATGTGAAAATTTGCGCGTTCTTGACATAAGGGTAAATCTGATGCATCCAACGGATGCCTGTCAAAGGTGGGGAATCGTAACTGCCTCTTGGTAGGACATCATCGTAGTCGTTAGCATACTGCAATATCGCTAACCCAATTTGCTTCAGATTGCTCTGGCAGCCTGATGCACGAGCTTTTTCTCGCGCCCTGGCAAACACCGGAAACAGGATTGCCGCCAGGATCGCGATTATAGTTATCACGACAAGCAATTCAATCAGTGTGAAACCGCTTTTTCTCGCCATCCTCATTTGACATCCCTCCCTTACGAAGTCTGGATTGAAGCACCTTACAGCCTCATCGGACAACAATCCATTCCACTGCCTTACCGATTCTTCCTTTCATCACCTCCTTCGCCCTAAGCATTGTTTTAATTGCACCTATCAGCTCATTGACATGCTTTAGCATTATGCGCATTGCATTTTCTAAATCGGCATCGTGTGCGTTATCCGATGAGCCATTGTTCATTTTAGTGAGTTGAGATTGCACTGTCAAGTGCTTATGTCAAGGCGCATCCTTTGACATGTGCGATTGAAAGTGCGGCATATGGAAGGGGTTATTTAAGGGGTGTTAATGTGGGTTACCTTGCGGATTAGTTTAGCGTGTCGTTCAGTCAATGAGGAGCAAGCCATAGTAATTCTCCTCACCGCCTTCTGGCGGGACGACATCAATTGGGAAGCCGGCGAGCCTCGCAGTTGCATACACATCAATGCCACATGCTTCCATTGATGGTCTTGCCATGTCGGGGTATCGGCATCCCTTTTCAAGCGCGCACCTGTCACACAGGTAGCATGGACCTGCACCCATTCCGAATGCCTTGTAAAAGTTGGCATAGAAAGCCTCTCGCTCAAGCTTCGCTATGAGTTCTCTGACATTGGTCCATGCCTTGCAATGAACAAGCAGGATATGACGATACTCGTCAATCATTTTTCGCGTGACATCTGGCGTTGGCGAATATGGCGGGCAAGTCAAACGCTGTCCATACTCACCACAGCCATATTGGCATTTCAACCTGACCCAAGTCCCCGTGATGACATTTTGCGGTTCAACAAACTTTGCCCCAACTGCGCCGAGCTCAAGCGCACGCTCAAGTATGCCCTCCAACCCGGATATACGCTTCACCCTTCGCCTTCTCATAAGCCATCACCGACCTGAGCAAGTTGCAGGTGGTGAGCAACACGACAATCGGATGGTGAGATTACCTCCCCTCCGAATCGCAAATGACGATGGCTTTGGACGCTCACATCGCCCATCACTGTTGTTGTCGGATGGCAAATTGCAACCGGCATTGGCAGGATGCCTCTCACTGCTTTTGACCGCCCATCCTGAGTTCTCTCCCAACGGCTTTAGCCACTGGCTCAAGCCTCCTCACCAATTCGGCAAACTTGTCCGGAGTTAGCGATTGCGGTCCATCTGAAAGCGCCTTTGATGGCTCCGGATGAACCTCAATCAAAAGCCCATCAGCTCCGACTGCAATAGCAGCGAGTGAGAGCGGCGTTACAAGGCTCCATCGTCCGCTGGCATGGCTTGGGTCTACGATGACCGGCAGGTGCGTGAGTTCCTTTACGGCAGCTACTGCTGACAAGTCAAGTGTGTTTCGCGTGTATGTTTCAAATGTTCGTATGCCGCGCTCGCACAGCATCACATTCATGTTGCCCCCGAGCATGATGTATTCGGCAGCCTGTAGCCATTCCTCAATGGTCGCCGCTATTCCGCGCTTTAAGAGGACTGGTTTGTCAACCATGCCGAGCTCACGCAGCAGCGAGAAGTTTTGCATGCTCCTTGCGCCAACTTGGATTATGTCCGCAACCGAGATGACGCTCTCAAGGTCTCGCACATCCAGCACTTCCGTGACGATCGGCAGACCAGTTAGCTCTGATGCTTCCTTCAGGAGTTTTAGTCCGGCCTCACCGAGCCCTTGGAATGAGTGTGGTGATGTGCGCGGTTTATATGCACCACCGCGAAGCACATCCGCACCGGCTTCCTTCACTGCATAAGCGGTTTTGAGCAATTGCTCCCTGCTCTCAACTGCGCAGGGTCCTGCCATCACGATGACCTCATCTGACCCAATGAGCATGTCACGCACCGCAACCTTTGTCCTTTCCTTCTTCCACTCGCTTGAGACGAGTTTGTATGGCTTTGTGACCCGTATGACTTGCTCAACGAACGGAAGGACGAGAAGTTGGTCAATGAGCATTTGCCTTATCGGTTCATCAAGCGTGCCTATTGCTCCGATGACGACCCTTTCAACTCCCCTTGAGATTGCAGCTTTGTATCCGGCAGCCTCAAGCCTGCTGCAGACCTCTTGGATTTGCTCCTCGGAAACCCCGGGACGCATAATCACAATCATTCGCCGTAGCACCTCCCTCTCGTGAGATTGATATTTAGGCGGGGTGGTTTGGCAACTTCGCCCGCTGCTGTAGGGCTGTATTGCGTTCTCCATTTCGGTGTCTGTTGGGGTGACACATAGCGGGGCGCAATTATGCGGGTGACATGCAGTGGGTTTACTTATGCAGCATCGCTTATCATCTTGAATCCCATCACATCAAGCCCCCATCAACGGCATTTGAGCAATTCCCTGAGCGCCTCAATCAAGCGCTCATTCTCCTCGGGCTTTCCGATTGTTATCCTCGCCCATGTTGGCATGCCGAATATTTCACCTGTGCGAATTATTATGCCGCGCTTGAGCAGCCATTTAAACGCCTCACGGCTATCCATCCCTAAGTCAACAAAGATGAAGTTGGCTTGAGTTGGAACATATTTGAGACCGAGCTCGTCAAACGCCCTGTATAGCGTGCGCTTACCATCGGCGACAAGCTTTTTGCTCCTCTCAACATGCTCCTCATCTTGCAATGCTGCCTCTGCAGCGACCTGTGCAATTGAGCTGACATTGAATGGCTCCCTAACTCTCGCAACCAAGCTGGCTATGTGTGGCGGCGCAAAGCCGTAGCCAATCCGCAAGCCAGCCAAGCCATAAACTTTTGAGAATGTGCGCAGCGTCAGGACGCCAAATCCCTCCCTGATGTAATCCAGCGTGTTTGGGAAAGACTCGTCCTCAACATATTCGCAATATGCCTCGTCAAAGATGACGAGCACGCCATCGGGGAGCGATTCAACGAAGCGGCGCACCTGCGGTTCTTTCACTATTGTCCCAGTTGGGTTGTTTGGGTTGGCGATGAATATCAGCTTTGTCCTTTCAGTGACACGCTCAGCCATCGCATCAAGGTCGTGTGTGAAGTCCCTCAATGGCACGACATGCTCTTTGGCATCCATAAGGGCGCTCACAAAGCTATACATCACAAACGATGGATGGGCGTAGATGACCTCATCTCCGGGTTCAAGGAAAGCGAGCGCTGCATGAAGCAGTATTTCGTCCGAGCCTCTCCCGATGAGGATGCAATCTTCCGGCATGCGATATCGTTCCGCGATAGCCCGCTTCAATCTGTAGCAGCTATCATCGGGATATAGGTGCACATGGGAGAGCATTCTCAATGCGGCTTCTACAGCCTTTGGTGATGGACCGAGGGCGTTCTCATTTGACGCAAGCTTGATGACATCGCTTAAGCCAAGCTCCCTTTGCACTTCTTCAATTGGCTTACCCGGGATATATGGCTTGAGCCTGTGAATGCACTTCCTGACACGCTCATTCCAAATCGCCATTTTCGCAGCTTCCCCCGCACGCGAGTTTACAATCGGCTTTGCAGCAAAGACATTGCCCACGATGCCGTTCCCGATTGGTCACCGATCAACCTTAGTGGGTGCGCGAGCGTGCACTTATCAACTTATGCTGAGCGCTTTAGCAACCAAGCACAATGCGCTTTTGGGTGCTCAGTGCCTGAAGTGGCGCATGCCAGTGAACACCATCGCCACACCATACTTGTCGCAAACTGCTATCACATCCTCATCACGCTTTGAGCCACCCGGTTGGATGATGGCGCATATGCCAGCCTTGGCTGCGATCTCCGGACCATCAGGATGTGGGAAAAAGGCATCGGAGGCGAGCACAGCGCCCTTTGCCCTTTCACCGGCATGCTCAACGGCGAGCCTGACGGAGACTGCCCTGTTCATTTGCCCGGCACCAACGCCAACTGTAACGCCGTCCTTTGAAAGGACAATCGCATTTGACTTGACATGCTTTACGACCTTCCAAGCGAATTCCAGTTCACGCCACTCGTCATCGCTTGGTGCCCTTTTAGTCACCACACGCCATTGTGATTTGTCCTCAACTGGCGCGTCGGCAGTTTGAATTAGCACACCGCCAGTCACCGACTTGAACACCATCTCACCGCTCAGAGCGCTGACGGGCTCAAGTGCGCCCTCAAGCAGCAGGAGGCGAATGGACTGCCCCCAGCCGCTTCGGTTGGCAATCGTTTCAAATGCCGCATCTTCGTATCCGGGCGCGATTATGGCTTCGTAGAAGCTCCCCCTTGTTACAACCTCATTTGCCGTTGCCGCATCCACTATCCTGTTGAAGGCAATGATTCCGCCAAAGCGCGCCTCTGGGTCTGCATCCCTCGCTTTGACGAAGGCTTCAACGAGCGTCTCGCCTATCGCGCACCCACAAGGGTTTGTGTGCTTTATGATTGCCGCAGCTGGTTGCTCAAACTCCCTCACAAGCTCAAGCGCTGCATCCAGATCGGCGATGTTGTTGTATGAGAGCGGTATGCCATGAATTTGGCGCGCCGTTGAGACGCAAGCATGCCTCACATTCGGGAACACATAGAAGGCTGCCTCTTGGTGTGGATTCTCACCGTAGCGCAGTTTGAGGGATAGCTGGCATGAGATCGTGAGTGTCTCTGGGAATGGCTCTCCGATGAGCTTGCTAAAGTAGCTCGCAATGAAGGCATCGTAAGCAGCCGTGTGCCTAAATGCCTTTGCAGCGAGTTCCATGCGCAGTTGCTCCGTCGTCATGCAATTGTTTTGGCGCAGCTCATTGAGCACCCTGTCATAGTCGGAGGGGTCAACTACGACGATGACGCTCTCACAATTCTTCGCGGCAGCCCGTATGAGTGACGGACCGCCAATGTCAATCTGCTCTATCGCCTCCCTCAGTGTCACATCAGGGCGAGAGACGGTTTGAGCGAATGGGTATAGGTTAACGGCGACCAAGTCAATGAAGTTAATCCCGTGCTCGCCGAGCTGGCGAACATGCTCTTCGTTGTCACGAAGAGCAAGTATCCCACCATGTATCTTTGGGTGGAGTGTCTTAACCCTGCCATCAAGCATCTCCGGAAAGCCGGTCACCTCGGAAACATCCCTGACGGTTATCCCGGCTTGCCTTATCGCGGCTGCCGTTCCGCCGGTTGAAATGAGCTCAATGCCGAGCTCATACAACCCCTTCGCAAACTCAACTATTCCCCTCTTGTCCGATACACTCAAAAGCGCCCTCTCAACTCTCTTCACCATTGCTCACCTCCCAATGCCACATCAATTGGCTGCGCTGTTCCCTCCACATCCGCATTACATGGGCTTGCACACCTAATTGGGCTTCTGGTCAAGGGCTTTTTCCACGCCACTGGCTTACACAAGCCAAAGACCGACGATGAGCATCACAAGCGAGATTACAATGCAAAGCGCCGTTACAAGCAGCGCCTTTGCGTTAACCCTACCATCCCTATCAAAGGCGAAGATAATGCATGCTGCTTGGGAAGCGATGTAGCCGATGCACCCAATCAAAGCCATGAGCACCAAGGCGATGTTCTGCTGGTCAAGCGGCATGGTGTTCACTCACCCAAGAGTTTGTTTAGCCGTTCCTCAATCTCGTGTTCGGGCACAAGCCCGATAACTTTGTCAACCACTTGCCCGTTGCGGAAGAAAAGCAATGTCGGTATGCTCATGATTGAGTAGCGCACAGCGAGCTGCGGATTCTCATCCACATTCACCTTTGCCACCTTCACCTTGCCTTGGTAGCGTTCGGCAATGCTTTCAACTATCGGTGACATAAGCCGGCACGGTCCACACCACGGCGCCCAAAAGTCAACCATTGCCGGAAGGTTGCTTTGCAGTATCTCACTATCAAAGTTGTCCGCCGTCAATTCAAGCGCCATCGCTGACACCCCCTTAAAAGCTGCCTCAGACGCGCCGATAATGCACCCAGCAAGGCGCAGCGTATGACATTTTGCCACACCGATCAAATCGCTCAATCAAGCAGCCGTCTCACCGCGAACCGGACCAGATAAACCGCAGCAGCGCGCTTTCAAGGGCAAGTTGGATGTTGGCGTTCAAAAGCAAGTATCTTCTCGCTTCCACAAGGGCATCAATCAGCTTGGTTAAGCGATGCTGCTCAACCTTTGTGGGCTGCATTGAATGGACGACAGCAAGCTGTGTCGTTGTCTCATCGGGACGCATTCCGAGTGCGATTGCGAGCGCATCCCTTGCACATGTAAGCAGCATGTCAACGCCTCTTATTGCCTGTCGCCTTTCAACCTCCGCAAATTCCATTCCGCTCCCCGGCGCGATTGCTGATAGCTCAGCGCCCAATTCAACGATCTGTTCGGGAAGCCTTACCGCATCAATCGGCTGTGCATTCAAAATCTCGTTGAAGATGTTGAGCGCCTTTGTGAGCACATTAGTTGCGCCCTCAGTATCGGCATATGCTAACGCCAATCCCGGGCGACCGCAGGATAGTTTGGCGTAAAGCACTGCCGTGCCCTCATCAAGCCCCTTCAACCTCATCAGAGCCGATGCTATTTCCCTCATCGGGACAAGACCAAAGCGCACGACTTGGCAGCGTGAGATGACCGTCTTTGGGAGCGCCATCGGGTTAGCCGTAACCAAAATGATGACGACATTTTGTGCCGGCTCCTCGAGCGTCTTCAGGATGCAATTGGCGGCTTCCTCTGTGGCTAATTCGGCATTGTCCACGATGTAGATTTTGAATTGTGAATGCCTCGCTGAGAGTGCCGCATCGTAGCGCATGCGCCTCATCTCGTCAATGCGGATGGAAAAACCCCTCCCATCTTCGGCTGAGCCGGGGGATTGCATTGGCGCTATAAGTTGCACATCCAGCGATGTGCCTGAGCCTATGCGCTTGCAACTTTGGCACTCATCACACGAGTCAACGCCGTCATCGTCCTTGACTGGCGATAAGCAATTGAGCGCTTTCGCGAATTGCAAAGCCGCCGTTCGCTTGCCAACATTAGCCGGTCCGCAAAAGGCATACGCATGCGCCACCCTCTTCGTTGCAAGCGCCATTTTTAGCAGCCTTATCGCCCGCTCGTTTCCGATGATGTCCTTTAGCGCCATGACATGCTCACCGTTTTGGCGAAGCCTAAAGATGCCATTCAGTGCTACATTGTGCGGTCACGCCCGCAAAGGGCGCGAAATATTCTCTCCCAGACTCGCTCTGCCACTTCGTTTGGTGGGAGGCTCGCATCAATTATGACGAAGCGCTCCGGCTCACGCTTCGCCATCTCCAGATAACCCATGCGAACCCTCTCATGGAACTCAATGGGACGCATCTCCACTCGGTCAAGTGAACCCTTAACAAGTCGCAGGCGCCTCAACCCCTCGCTCGGTTCCAAGTCAAGCAGGAATGTGATATGCGGCTTGAGTGACTGAGTCACAAACTCGTTCAGCCTTTCAATTAGCTCAAGGCTCAGCCCCAAACCATAATGCTGATACGCTACAGTTGAATCGGCGAACCTCTCGCTTACAACGATTTTTTCGCTGCGCAGTGCCGGCAGGATTAGCTCGCTAACATGCTGTGCCCTGTCGGCAAGGAAGAGCATGAGCTCGCATCTTTCGCTCAGCCTCAAATGCCCTGCTGATAAAAGCAGCTGCCTGAGGTGTTCTCCAACTTCAGTTCCACCCGGCTCTTTCGTTAGCACGACATCGTAGCCCTTGCGCTTCAGCCTCTCTGCGAGCATGTGCGCCTGCGTTGACTTGCCGCTGCCTTCAATGCCCTCAAATGTGATGAAGAGTCCACCCATGGGACATCACTCATCCCTGTCGCCGTTCTCCGGTTCGCCACTTCAATGTTACGGTTATCCAGTGTAGCTCGCAAAATCAAGATATGGCTCTGTTAGGCCGGTTGGCTTTAACTCCATCCCGTGGGGGTGAGATGAAGTGGGTGTTGAGAGCCTTGAGCATGTTGAGCCGTTTGATGGACCAAGGACGCCAACACAGGAAGAGGTTGAGAGCGTCATTCATGTGCTTTACTCCGTCTTCTTTCAAGCACAGGGTGCACCTGAGTATGTAGCCGGGGCTTGCAAATGGCCTATGGCGCTTCGCCCCGGAGCAAGGGAAGAGACACTGGCGATGTTCTATGAAGGGCGTGCGGTGTCAGTCATACAGCGCCTTGAGAGGGACTTCATCGTTCACGGATGCAAATTGCGCTTGGGATATGTTGGGAGCGTGAGCACACTCCCGGAATTTCGCAACAGGGGACTTGCGAGCACCATACTGGCTGCGACCATGCAGCGCTTCAGGGAGAATGGCGTTGACTTCGTCTGCATCTCTGGAGATAGACCGATGTATCGCAGGGCTGGCGCAAGACCAACCGGTGGCGTGCTCAGGTTTATGGCATCAAAGGGCGAGATGGTTAACGCCATCGGCAGTGCTCCGCCTGTATCATTGCGAAAAGCCTCAGTTGAGGATGCGCCACTTCTGTCCCGCCTTTATGAGCAGGAGGCGTTGAGGTTTGTGCGCCCTCTCTCGGACTACGAGGTCGTATTGCGTTACGAACACTGTGCCGGTCAGAAGTGTGAGTTCATGGTGATTGAACATGATGGTGAGCCAGCCGGATACTTGCTTATGACAAGCCTTCAAGAGCGCAATGGAAGGAAGTGGGTGAGGGTGTTTGAGTTCGCCGCAGATAGGCTCATCCTGCTTGCAGCGCTCCGTGAACTCGCATTGAGCCTGCCCGATGATGCCGAAGTTTGGATTGATGTGTGGTGTGGCGACATGCTCTCTCGCATGCTGAGCAGCTTGAAGTTGAGTTGCTCGGAGGTGAGGCGCAGTGGCACCTATGTCGTTGTTGACTTTGTCTCAACGATGCGCAAGTTGTCGCCATACTTTGAGGGCGTGCTGCCATCCGAATTTGTGCGCAGCCTTGAATTAAACGCTGGAAGGGAAAGGTATGTGGCATGGGGGAATGGCGGATGGCTGCAGATCACGGGTGAGACAAACTTGGTTTGGACGATGCTCGGGCAACCTCCCGGTGAGGCAATTTCTGGTGTGCGCGCATGCGGACTCGGTGAACGCCTCTTGAAGGAATGCTTTCCGATACCGCTGCCGCCTGTTGAGATGAACATGATTTGAACCCGCGTTTGTGTGAGGAGCTCTGTGTCACTTCGGTGTGCAGAGCGAAAATGCCGCACAAGCTCCGGCGCTTCCCTCTTCGGTTGGGCATATCCGTTGCATAAGGAGAGCGGTGAAGGCTCCCGAGGTGCTAAATTCTTTTGTGGCACTGTAAACACGGCGGTTTGCGAGGTGATCGGTTGTGGCGAGGCTGTTTACAGCATGTGAAGTTGTGGATGTGGCGGTGGAACTTGAGAGGATGGGCGCCGAATTTTACTCTCAGGTCGCTCACTTCACTCAGGATGATGAGAGGCGCAAGCTGTTTGAAAGACTTGCTGAATGTGAGCGCCAACATGAGCAGCGCTTCCGTGAGCTTTATCAAGTGTTGAAGCAGTGCGCGCCTGACACCCCTGAGAGTTATCCGGGCGAATGGCAATCATATGTGCGAGCCCTTGTAACTTCGCGCACGGTCCTCAGGAAAGAAGCAATAGAGCAGCTCGCAAAATCCGGCAGCATTGAGGAGATACTGAAGTTCGCCGTGCAACTTGAGAAGGACAGCATACTGCTTTACGAGGCGCTGCTCAGCTATGTCCCGGAGAATGAGCGCTCAAAGGTGGAACAGCTCATTACAGATGAGCGTGAGCATCTCAGTTGCGTGCTCAATTTGATGCAGGGTTGAGGATCAGCCACACGGGTTAGCACCGCTGGGATCTGGCGGATGGTATCGGGTATAACCTTGATGGCGGCTAAATCAAGCCGCCTAAAAGGCGGTTTTGATGTTTGTGAGCAATGCCGTTTGCCCATGCGAGACGGTGTTAGCTACCAAAGCGCCATCTGGAAAGGTGGATGGTGAGCGAATGAAACGATACATCGTGAGGAGTCTCAACAACAGGAAGGGATTGAGCGGGCAAGCGCTGCTTGAACTTGCCGTTGGCGTGATCATACTCGTGCTCATTGTTAGCGGTATTCTGTTCTTCGGTCAGATGTTCAACTACCTGCATCTTATCAACACGGCAGCGAGAGAGGGTGCTCGCAATGCTGCCCTTTGCAAAACTGATAGCGAAGTGATAGCGGTGGTGCGAGAGCGCCTCTCATCGCTTCCAAACTATGACAAGGCACTGGTGCTGATTGACCCACCACAGGGCAGCCGAGTCAAAGGCGGACCAGTGACTGTAACCGTCATTTACGATGCGAAGTTACTCCCGGGCATACCTCGCCTCATCGGGAGTGAGCGCCCAATTGTGGCAAGGGCAACTTTCAGGTGGAATTGTGATTAACAGTTTGTTGTCCGTGTTCACTCACAGCACGCGCCAAAGTAGTTTGCTGCTGGCGGTATGGTGTGGCAAACTTTTGAATTGCGTGAGTGTTGGAGTGTGTGGTGGACAGCAAGTGGATAGTCATCAAACAACTTGCGGAGGTGATTGGTATGGCGCAGGGACCTGAAGTAACTCCGACGGAAGCTCAGCAGGCTGAGGTGAAGCCGCCGACGCAACCGCGCGCCGGTGCAAGTTTCCTATGGGGGTTCATTTTGGGCTTGATAATTGGCGGCGCTGCCATGACGGCGGTGCTGGTGTATGAGTGGTATATGCCGCTGCAGTCCGAAAGGGAGGAAAAGGCATCACTCCAAGACCAACTGATGCGCCTTCAAGACATGGTGGTTAAGGCGAATGAGACACGCAAGCAAGCTGAGTTAGCTGCGGAGCAAATTTCAAAGGCATTTCGGGAGCTACAGGATGCGTTGAGCAAGCTTGGCATACAGCTCCCCGAAGCTGCTCCGAAGAAGGAAGCCACTGAGGGCGAACAGCCGAAGACGCAACCGCCAGAAACACAGCAACCACAACAACCGCAACAACCGCAACAACCGCAACAGCCAGAAGCGGGACAAGCTCCACAGGAGTAGTAGTGCCTACGGTATGCAGCATTATGGCGAGATGAGTCATGGGTTGCCTTGCGAAGGCAGAGGGCGACAAATGAAGACATGCCGGATACTCTCGGGCGAGATGGGAAGAAAGGTCGCAAAGTGCGTGAGCGTTGTAGTTGCAATATGTTTCATTAGCGCTATGCTCCTTCGCTCGTATCGCAGCAGTGTGAGGGAAGATCGGCAAGCGCCAGAGGATGTCGCCTTGGAGATGTTCAATGCAATGGAACGCGGTGATGTGAAGGCGTATCTTTCGCTGCTTTCTGATGAGGCGAGAAGGAGGGCTGAATTGACGCTCAGCGAATACAGTGAGGGGGAGTTTGCAAGGCAGCTTAGGAGCATGCATGACGGCATCAAAGGGATAGCAGTGTCCAAGTTGGAGCAACCCTCCGAGGATGAGGTTGTGCTCAGAGTGGAGCTTGTGTTTGAATCAAAGAACGAGGTGCAATATGTGCGCATGAAGCGCGTAGGTGGTGAGTGGAAGGTCGTTGAGATAATGCAATCGGAGCACCTTTCCCCACCGATACTTTATGGCACTCCGGTTGATAGGCTGTAGCAAGATGAGCAATGTGCGCTTTGCCTTTTGCACTTCCTTTGCTCGCTGTTTATGGTGATTGCGCCAATAGTGAATTGGCTACGAGGTGGTGTTTATGGGACAGCGTGCTGAGATAGGTGTATTTGGCGGCTCGGGCTTTTACGAACTCGGTGAGGCAGTTGAAACGGTCCGCATGGAAACTCCGTATGGTCCGCCAAGCGATGTCATCACCATAGTTGAGATTGCGGGAAGGCTTGTTGCCTTCCTTCCGAGGCATGGAAGGATGCATCAATACCCGCCACACAAGATCCCATACAAGGCGAATGTGTGGGCGATGAAGCAACTCGGCGTTGAGCGCATACTCGCTCCGAACGCGGTCGGAAGCCTCCAAAGACACATCAAGCCGGGCGATATCGTCATATGCGATCAATTCGTTGATCGCACAAGGCACCGCGATGACACATTCTACAACGGTCCGATAACGACGCATGTTTCCACTGCCGACCCATACTGCCCGCAGTTGCGGGAGCTTGCCATTCAGTGCGGGAGGGAGCTCGGTTTACCGTTGCATGAGCGAGGGACCGTTGTGGTCATTGAAGGTCCAAGATTCTCAACGAAGGCGGAGAGCAAGTGGTTTACAAGCCTCGGTTGGGATGTCATAAACATGACCCAATACCCAGAGTGCGTCCTTGCAAGGGAGCTTGAGATGTGCTATGTGAACATATCGCTCGTCACTGACTATGACACTGGCTTGGTAGCGGAGGGGGAGGTTGAACCGGTGAGCGCCGAGGAAGTGATGAGGGTCTTTTCGGAGAATGTTGAAAAGGCACGCTCGCTAATACGGCTGATGATTGAGCGCATGCCGAGGGAACGCACATGCAAGTGCGGTGAGGCTCTTAAGGGTGCCCGTGTGATTGTAGAGGGTCATTGAATGTGCCTGTGGGAGGTTGATGGCGATGGAGCGGATTGAGGTGCCCGGATTGAGGGAGGCAATAAGGACGATTCCGGACTTCCCTAAGCCCGGCGTTCTCTTTCGTGACATAACTCCGATACTTCAAAAGCCGGATTTGTTCCGCGGTGTCATTGACGCATTTGTTCGCCGTTACAGGGACGCCAGCATTGAAGTTGTGACGGCGGTTGAGGCTCGCGGCTTCATCTTTGGAGCACCGCTCGCCCTTGAGCTAAATGCTGCGTTTGTGCCGATGCGAAAGAAAGGCAAGCTGCCTTACAAGACCATATCCATCACTTACGAGCTTGAGTATGGCGAGGAGTCAATTGAGATGCACATTGACGCAATTCAGCCGGGACAGCGCGTGCTCGTGTTTGACGATGTGCTTGCAACTGGCGGGACTGCGCAGGCGATGGCGAAATTGGTTGAGAGAGCTGGTGGCAATGTTGTTGGAGTGGCGTTCGTCATAGAACTCGTTGACCTCAAAGGGAGAGAGAGGTTGGCGGGTTATGATGTCTTCTCGCTCGTCCAATTATAGCTTTTTAGCTTTGAATGGTGGGGGTGAAAATAATGGCTCTATTTAGCGGCGGCGAAGTCATTGACATGGCGATTGAGATGGAGCGCATTGGGGTCAAGTTTTATACGGCGCTTGCAGAGCATGCCACCAGTGATGAGGCGCATGCGATGTTTCAATGGCTCGCAAATGAGGAGCGCAACCACGAAAGGGATTTTGAGAGGCTGCGTGAGAGTGCAAGCTCATATACCCTCTCGGAAAGTTATCCCGGCGAATGGCAGGCTTATGTTCAAGCATTGATTAACTCGCGCACCATCCTCGGCGACGAGGACATCAAGCGTCTTGCTGCCAGCGCAGATTTCGTTGAGGCGCTCAAGGTCGGGATAGCGCTCGAGAAGGACAGCATTATACTTTATGAAGCCCTGAGGGAATATGTGCCCGAACAGGAGCGAAAAATGGTTGAGGGGATAATCGGGCAAGAGAGGGAGCACCTCAGAAGGCTTGCAGATGTGCTCAAGGAGTTTCAAAGTTAACTTGGCGTGATGTGGGGATTGTCATTAGCGCTGTGATGAACAAACAAAACCATCCGTGGAGGTGAAGTGCGATGGCGTCGGAGAGGTTGGTTGAGTTGCTCAATACAGCCCTCGCTCGTGAGATACAGGTGTCAATCCAATACATGTGGCAACATGTGACGGCTAAGGGGCTTTGCAGCCCTGCAGTCCGAGATATATTCCGCAGCATTGCGATAACAGAGATGAAGCACGCGGAGGCACTCGCGGAGCGAATTGATTACCTCGGCGGAAAGCCAACGACGCAACCGGCACAAATAACGGTCGGTGAATCACTTAAGGAGATGATAAGTATTGACCTGAAGGCGGAAGAGGAGGCAATTGAGCTTTACCGACGGATAATTGAGGTGGCAACGCAGGAGGGCGACCATGTTACGGCGCACATGATGCGCTCAATACTTGCCGACGAAGAGGAGCATCATAACGAGTTTAAGACATTGCTTGAGGAATAATTCTGCTTGTCTTTCACGATGTTGCGATGCGCAAGCACTCTACCCCTAAGGAGGTAGGAATAAGGAGGGCTTTTTTGTGTGCGGTCGGGAAGTATGCGCTATGGGTGGCAATTGGCGATGCCTTCATGGAGGGTGTTGTTAAAAGCTCGCAAGAGTATACAGCCAAAACGGCATCGGGGGTGAGAACCATGAAGCGAGTTGGTGAAATCTTCTACCCACCGGAGCGCGAGGGGAAGGAGAAGCATGTTCCAGTAATTGATGCTCCAAGTGAGGTCAAATCTGATGAGCCGTTCCAAGTCACCGTGACGGTCGGAAAGGAGGTCCCACATCCAAACACTGTTGAACACCACATCAAGTGGATTCAAGTGTTTGCGGCTATTGATGGGCGCAACCCGGTTCACATTGCCACATTTGACCTTGGTCCTACATTTGCTGAGCCAAAGGTCACATTCACGATGCGCTTGCAAAAGTCAGCAACACTGTATGCCGTTGAATACTGCAACATACACGGGTTGTGGGATTATTCGGTTGACATCAAGGTGCAGAGCTAACCCTCTCACCTGACGCACGATGGAATGCAACCCCGTAATATCTCCCGGCGTGTAATTGTGGTCATTCCCATTCAATGGATGCGGTTTGCCGTTAGCTTTCGCTTGCCAATACGCCTTCAAGCTCATCCTCCTCTTCAGCCCATGCCCAATACCATCCGTTCCTCGCCCAGTCGTATTCTTCGGACTCCCATGCTTTATCAGCGAGCTTGGCATACTCCGCCGACCACGAACGCAGCTTTTGAGCATGGCAAGTGATGATCGCATCAGCACCATCATGTGTCGGATGAGCATTTGTCTTCTTGATGACCTCCTCAAGCAGTTCATTGTGGTCAATGATGATGCACGGGCGAAGGCGATTTTTGCATGCCCTCTGCACTCGCCTATACTCACGGAAGAATGGCGATTGAAGCGCTTCAATCAATGTGCAGTTGTGGATATTGTGCGTCGCAAAGTGAGCAAATACGCATGGCTCAATATCACCGCGATAGTTGATGTGCATGTAAAGCCTTCCTGCCGCAAGGCAGCCATCACTCAACGGTGCGTCGCTCCAGAAGTCGAACCATGCAAGTGGGCGTGTCTTTCTAACCTCAATTTCAACTCGCCTGAGCCTATCACGCTGCTCGGGAGTCACCATCATGTCCGGGTCATCGTCTTTCCCAACAGGAACATAGAGGAATGTCCATCCGAACATGCAGCCCTTCTCAATCAGGAAGTCGTAGAATGATATGTCAGAAACTACATCGGCGTTGTATCGTGTCACAGTCGTTGAGAAGCCGAAAATAATGCCCGCTTCCTTAAGCATGTCCATTGCGTCCATTATCTTTCGGAAGACACCTTTACCACGCCTTGCGTCCGTCTCCCTCTCATAGCCTTCAATGCTGATTGCGGGGTAAACATTGCCAAGCTCGGCTAACCTCTCAACCAGCTTTGGCGTGAACAATGTCCCGTTGGTGTAAACTTGGAAGACGCAATCGTTGTGCAACTCGTAAAGGTCAAGCAGGTCCTCTCGCAAGAACGGTTCGCCGCCAGTGATGGTGTAGAAGTAAATCGCCATCTCCTTTCCCTCTCGGATGATTCGGTCGAGCGTCTCAAAGCTCATTGGGTCTTTCGTGCGCGGGTATAGACCAGCATAGCATCCGACACAATTCAAATTGCATCGCATCGTTGGGCTTATGAGTATGAGGAATGGCGGTATGAAGCCATGCTTCCTTACGAACTCCCTCCGCTTGATGTGTCCGAGCCAAACTGCATTCACTCCGAGCCCCTCAAACAAATGTTGCAAGCAGTTGACATTTGCCTCCCTGAACAATCTCCATAGCAACCCCACTGCTGGATGGTCCTGCTCAACCAGCTTTTGTATTTGGCGCAATTGGTCTTTATGCAGCTTGCGCCTCGCGATAAATTCAAGCATCTTTAGGAAACGGAGCATGTCCTGCTTTGTAGCATCCTTGAGCAGTGGGATGGCATGGCGCACTAATGCCCTTGCAAGTTCCACTTGAGCTTCTATTCGCTCTCCGCTGAGGAAGAGTTTAAGGGCATATGTGCTTGAGCCCAAAAAAGAAAGCGCAGCTTTAGCCAGCGCAATTGGGCGCGGCAAGTGACCAACTCCACCGTGCCTCACCATTACACTCACCCCATTCAAAAATGGTTTACATGTTAACCTTCGTCATCTTCCATTGTAGCGCATCAGCGGGCTCAAAAGTAAGCCCAAGTTGGCTTTGCGCGCCCGCTTTGGACTTCTTTAGCACATGGGGCTTGCCTTTGTGGCATTTGCGTCATCATCTATATTGAGGCATCTGAATGTTTGAAGCGGCTTTTGCCCTCCTGAGCCTCAACGAGAGGGGTGAGGGCATTTGAACGACCTCAGCCATCTTGCGAAAGTGATCACGGCACTTGGCGCATTGCTCCTCGGGGTCGGATTTGGCATATGGGTGCTTAGCAAACTTGGCATATCAATTCGCCCGTTGCCCGGAGACATACTTTACCGCCGCGACGGGTTCACTTTTTACTTTCCGTTGACCACTTGTATCCTGCTGAGCATTGCCTTTAGCCTTGGGTTGAGCCTTCTGCTTTGGCTTCTGAATCTGATGCGCCGATGATGAGATAGCATGCGGGCTTCAAATGCTATCGGTGGAAGACGCAAGTTGGAGAGAGAAGTGGTCAGGGTGAGTGCTAATGGCTTGTCTCACAAATCCAAAGGTGCGAGCGATGTAAAGCGCATTGTGAGTGTGAGCCTCGGGACATCGCTGCGGAATAAGGCTGTTGAAGTTGAGATTGGTGGAAAGCTATTTCACATTGAGCGCATAGGGACTGATGGCGACATAGCCAAATTTGTGAAGATCATCATGGAAGTTGACGGGGATGCCGATGTAATTTGCTTTGGCGGAATGGACATTTACCTCTATTGCGGCAACAGGAGATATGCATTCAGGCAGGCTCTCAAGCTGGCGAGCATACCGAAGTTGACGCCAGTCGTTGATGGCAGTGGTTGGAAGAATCATGTTGAGCCACTCGTGGTTGATTGGCTGCAGCGAAATGGCATAGTTGATTTCCTCGGCAGGAGGACTCTCGTTGTGAGTTCGGTTGACAGGGCTGCACTCTCAAGGGCGCTATACGAAGCCGGTTGCGACTTGCGCTTTGGCGATTTAGCGTTTTGCCTCGGTGTGAACTTGCCAGTCCGCTCTTGGCTATTGTATCTCATCCTGAGCAACATCTTTGTGCCGTTCGTAACGAACCTACCGATGAAGCTCGTTTACCCGACTGGTGAGCTTCAGGAGAGGATTGAGCCGAAGTTTGCCAACCTTTACTCGTGGGCTGAAATAATTGCCGGCGACTTCCACCTCATAAGGCGATACATCCCGGGTGACTTGAGCGGGAAAGTCATCCTCACGAATACGACCACGAAAGATGATATTGGTGAGTTGCGCAAGAGGCGTGTTCGCATGCTTGTGACCACAACGCCCGAATTTGATGGGCGCACATTTGGGGCAAATGTGATGGAGGGCGTTGTTGTGGCACTGCTTGGGAAGCACCCGGGTTTGGTGAAGCGAGAGGATTACATTTATGCCCTCAAGCTCATGCGCTATCAGCCGCTTGTGGTTGAGTTTTAAGAGGGCTGCAAACGGTGATTGTCTGGTGGGCTTCGGTTCTCAACATGAGCCGATGAACGATGTGACTTCCCCATGGAGTGGCTCTTTGGCTGGCAACGCTGCAATGCGGACTTGCATCATCGCCGGCTCTCATCCGCCGCTGATTTGCGGCATCGGCGATTACACTGCGCCGCTCGCATTGGCATTGCACCGCCTCGGTGTAAGGGCAACATTGCTTGTTTCGCCATCGTGCATCCCGCACGGGCACGAATCGCTGCCATACGAACTCGTTTCGGTGCGCAGTTGGTCATTGAGTCATCTTGCGGGCATTGCTTCGCTCGTTCGCAAGTGTGAGCCGGATGTCGTGCATTTCATATACCCAGCGAGGGCGTATGGGTATTCTCTCTCTCCAATCCTATTGCCATACATTTTGGTTGTGCTTGGTTATCCGGTTGTGCTCACACTACACGAGTTTAAAATGGCTCATGTCATGAGGAAGCTCGCCGACATCATTCTCATGTTGCCGATGAACGGTGTGCTTGTGCCATCAAGCGGCGAACGCGATGCAATTGCGCGCTTCTTTCCGCCGCTGGCTTCAAAGGTCAGGGTGAGCACAGCCGGTCCGACAATACGCCCAAGTTGGCTTTCCGAGAGCGAGAGGATGAGGTTGAGGGAAAGGCTTGGGATTGACAGGGGCGAGTTTGTCGTTGCTTACTTCGGATTCGTTCATCCGCACAAAGGGACTTCGGTTGCGTTGATGGCGTTCAGGCGTCTCATTGAACTCGTGCCGAATAGCCGCATGATGCTCATTGGCGAGTTTGAGCCGCATGAAAATCCATATCACCGATTCATCCTCAGGTTGTCGCATGAGCTCGGCATCTACGGGAAGCTTCTTTGGATGGGAGCACAGCCGAATGAAACAGTCTCTCACCTCTTGCAAGCTTGCGATGCAGCTCTATTGCCATTTCCGGATGGAGCATCAACTCGCCGTGGGACGCTCATTGTGTGCGTTCAACATGGCTTGCCGGTTGTGACTGTGCGCGGTGAGGCTGAGGTTGAGAGGAGATTTGGCAGGGCACTGCTGCTTGTTGATTCGCCGGATGACAGTGATGGCATGGCAGAGAAGCTGGCATCGCTTTACAGCGGAATGCTTGAGGAGCTGAAGCGAGCGGCTCTCTCAGCCGTGCCAAGTTGGGAGGAGGCATGGAACGAGATAGCAAGGCATACCATTTCCCTCTACGGTGAAGCCCTCTCACATAAACGGCGCAAGCTGCTTCATCGTAAGCGATGAGCACCTGAGCGAATAAGGCGAGTTAAAGCTGCCCTAAGGCTGCGCAGTTGAAGCGAAGGTTGATGCAATCGCATCATTGCAAATGCAGGAGGAATCGCTCAAGCGCGATCGCATACTTTTCAACCTGCTCAACTTCAACGAACTCATCCGCTGAGTGTGCCTGTTCAATTCTCCCCGGACCAAAAACGACGCTCGGTATGCCTATTGAGGCAAATTTGCTCGCGTCGGTGCTGTATGGCACTCCGATGACTTCCACGCTGCCCAGTGCTGAGCGGGTCGCCTCAATCAGCCGCTTGACAGCTGGCTCATCCGGTGATGTCTCCATTCCGGTGTCAATCAACTCAGGCTGGTCAAACTCGGTGTAAAAGTCAATTGCCAGAGATGAGTGAATGAACTCCCTCAAGTTGTGCCATGCCTCTATCGGCTCCTGCGACGGCAGTATCCTCAGGTCAATGACAACCTCGCACCGATCTGGAACGACATTTGGTGCAAGACCGCCGCGTATCATCCCGATGTTAATTGTGGGCGTCCCGAGCAACGGATGGTTGAGCTTTGAAAGGACCTCGTCAGCGTAAAGTTCAAGTAACGGTATCACCTTTGCCATCCTGCAGATGGCATTTACTCCGAGGTGGGGCATACTGCTGTGAGCGCTCACGCCGGTTGTGCGTATTGTTCCCCTGACAAAGCCCTTATGAGCCACTGCAATTTTGAGATCCGTTGGCTCGCCGACAATGCAAATCTTCGGCAGCATGTCTCGTCCGAACTGCTCCGCAAGCCACTTGCAAAGCGCCTTTGCGCCTGATGCCCCACATTCTTCATCAACGGTTGCCGCAAACATGATTGTTACATGCCTGCCGCTCCTTGCGGCATTTCGGAGTGCCACAAGCATTGCAGCTATGCTCGCCTTAGTGTCACATGCACCGCGCCCGTAAATTTTTCCCCCAACCAATGTCGGCTTGAATGGTTGGTAACGCATGCCATTCCCGCTAACTGTGTCCATGTGGGCGCAGAGCATGACATCAATGTTTCCGCTGCCGAGAATGGCAATGATGTTATCCCTGCCATCTGAGACCTGCTGCCGAATGACGCTTGCTCCGATGCACTTAAGCAATTCGGCAATGTGCTCTGCGAGATGCCTCTCACCGTTTGGTGGATCACTCGGGGATGCGAGTGTGGGGTTGACACTTGGTATCTCAATCAACTCGCACAGCGTGCTTATAACTTCGCTCATATGTGCTCAGTAATCCTCCTCAAGGTATTCTTCCCAATCTGAGACCTCCCCGCGGCAGATTCTGCACAGCACATCTGTAGCCTCATCAATTGGCGTGTCATCCAGATATTCTGAGTGGGCTAAATCAATGTATCTCACCGGTCTGCCACAAAGCGAGCATTCGCCAACCTCCTCATATGGATTGAGGATGTCGTAACGCCCACTCTCTATCAGCTCGCGCACATCTCCAACCGTCATGATTTCAGGGAGTGGCTCTGTCTCGCTGTAAAGATCGGCTTCCTCCTCTGTCCATTCATCAATGCCGAATGCAGCAATATCCTCCGTCACCTGTTCCTCAAGTGATTTCCTCCTCGCTGTTCGTTTCCTTCGTTGCGCCCTTTCAGGTTTGCCCTCTGGCTGTGTCCTTCTCTTGCCGGCTTTTTTCTTCCTCCGCATCGCTAAAGGACACCTCCAAAAGCCGCACGAAAGATGGTTCATCATTCTGACGGCAAACGCAATTATAGCTCATCTGCTCAAAGCATCTCACTGGCTGCGAGGGTGACATGGGAAAGGTTTCTCAAGGCGTGTTGACGAGAGGGCGAATCGGTCGGCATATTAAAATCGTGAGACCGATAAGCTCGTCGGTGTGAGGGATGGAGCTATGATAGACCTTGAACGGTTAATGCGCTATGCAGTTGAAAAAGAGGCATCGGATATTTTCCTGAAGGTTGGTTCGCCACCGGCGTTGCGCATTCACGGGAAGGTTTATCGCCTCAACCATCCACCGTTGACTGTGGATGACCTCAAGCAAATAGCGCTTTGCATAATGACTGAGGATCAACTCATCAGCTTTGAGAAGAGACACGAGCTTGACTTCGGATTCACCTTCCCGGGGCTTTGCCGCTTTAGAATCAATGTCTACCAGCAGCGCGGGACACTCGGTATGGTCTTTCGCGTAATCCCGCTGCGCATAAGGACGATTGAGGAGTTGAAGTTGCCTCCCGTTCTCAAGCGCCTTTGCACCGACCCGATGTTCTCTCAGGGTTTGATCTTGGTTACAGGTCCAACCGGATGCGGCAAATCAACGACGCTCGCTGCAATGATTGACCTGATCAATCAAACGAGGCGTGCCCACATCGTCACAATTGAAGACCCGATTGAGTATGTCTACGAGGACAAGCTCTCAATCATCAGCCAGAGGGAAGTTGGCACTGACACCGCTTCGTTTCTTGATGCACTTAAGTATGTGCTCCGAGAAAGTCCCGATGTGATACTTGTCGGTGAGATGAGGGACATTGAAACATTCCATGCAGCGCTGACGGCAGCCGAAACTGGGCACTTGGTTTTCTCAACTGTGCACACGCCGAGTGCGAGTGAGACGCTTGAAAGAATCATAAACATGTTTCCGCCTCATGAGCGCCCAATGGTTTGCGTTCGCCTGTCAAAATCACTTCTCGCTGTTATCTCGCAGAAGCTCATTCCGCTCGCTGATGGCTCAGGGAGAAGAGCCGCAGTTGAGATAATGATTGTGACTCCGACAATCGCAAAGGAGATTGAAGAAGGGCGCTCCGGAACAATCTACCAGCTCATCGCCAAAGATAAGCAGGAAGGCGGTTATTGGGGCATGCAAACAATGAATCAAGCCCTTGCTGAGATGGTTAGGGAGAAGCTAATCACCCCAGAGGATGCCCTGCGCTATTCAACCAACCCGAGCGAGATGCGCCACATACTCCACAGGCTTCAAGAGGAAGAGCGCCAGATGCTTGAGGAGCAGGAGAGAAGAAAAAGGGCTGCATTGCTTCGCCAGCAGAGGCTTGGTCAGGAGGGTTCACAGGGATAAATGTCCCACAAGGCTCCTGCAGATAGATAGCGGTGCATGTAAAGCAGCGGCTTAGCAGATTGCGAATGGGGACATCATAGGGAGTGCTATGACGAAAGTTGCTTGTGGAATGGTGAGGTGATGTTGATGGCATCATATCCAGTTGACATGCATGACTTGCTCAGGGAAGTGGTTGAGCGTGATGGCTCTGACTTGCACATGAGGGTTGGAGAACCACCTGTGTTTCGCATTTATGGCAAGTTGACCCGCTCTGAGCATCCGCCACTGACGCCCGAAGTCGCAAAGGAGTTAATCTACTCAATCCTCACACCTGAGCAAATAAAGCGCTTTGAGGAGCAGTGGGAGCTTGACTTGGCTTATGAGCTTCCGGGTGTGTCAAGGTTCAGGGTGAACATTTACAAGCAGAAGGGCTATGTTGGTGGTGCGTTTCGGACACTTCCCTCAAAAATACGCACAATTGATGAGCTTGGCTTGCCGCAAGTTTTGAAGAAGCTCTCATTGCTGCCGAGGGGGCTTGTGCTTGTCACTGGACCGACTGGTTCCGGTAAGACAACGACACTTGCAGCAATGATTGACTACATCAACGAGAACAAGCGCGCACACATCATCACAATTGAAGACCCAATTGAATATTGGCACGAGGACAAACTCTCAACGATAACGCAGCGAGAAGTTGGAGTTGATACGGAATCATTTGCCTCAGCCTTAAGGCACATACTCCGCCAGAACCCGGATGTCATTCTCGTCGGTGAGATGCGAGACCTTGAGACGATGGCGAGGGCGATAACAGCAGCCGAGACTGGTCACTTGGTCTTTTCAACGGTGCACACGATTGATGCGGCGCAAACTGTTGATAGGATTGTGGATGCATTTGAAGCTGATAGGCAAGCGCAGATAAGAGTGCAGCTCTCACTCTGCCTTCAAGCTGTGATATCGCAAACGCTCGTGCCGCGAATTGACCGTCCGGGTAGGATAGCCGCTTTTGAGATCATGGTAGTGACTCCAGCAATACGCTCACTCATACGGCAAGGGAGAGCACAACACCTTTACAGCCACATACAGACCGATGCGGAGTTGGGCTCTCAAACACTTGACAGCCACCTTTTGCAGCTCCTTCGCGATGGCATCATAAGCTATGAAGATGCGTTGCTCAAGTGCAGCAATCCCGCTGAGTTTAGGGCGCTCGCTGCTGAGTTCGTTCCGAAGGAGGAGAGAAAGCGCTTTGAGGAATTATCAAGACAATTGACCCAAGCATGATGGGCGAAGGTATGAGGGCAATTTCAATTTGCGAGTTTCAATCGGCTTGCGAGGTGAGTTTACTATGGAACTTGATGAGCTGTTAAAGTTTGGGATGCAAAAGAAGGCGTCCGATGTGCACATAAAGTCCGGTTGTCCGCCGATATTTCGCATCTTCGGCGAGCTATACCGCGCAAACACTCCGCCGCTTTCTGAGGAGGAGGCTAAGAGGCTTATTTATTCGGCGCTCAAGGATGAGGAACGGGAGAAGTTTGAGCGAACAAAGGAGCTTGACACTGCGTATGTCATACCCGGGGTGGCTCGCTTCAGAGTCAATTGCTACTACCAGCGTGGTCGCATAGGCGCTGCCTTCAGGATCATACCGCTGAAGGTGCCGACAATTGATGAACTCGGCTTGCCACCGGTCGTGAAGGAGTTTTGTGAACGCCCAAGAGGTTTCATTGTTGTGACAGGACCTGCCGGCTCTGGGAAGACAACGACGCAAGCGGCGATGATCAACTACATCAATGAGCGCTTCCCATGCCACATAATAACGGTTGAGGACCCGATTGAGTTTGTGTTTGAGGACAAGCAGGCGATAATAAACCAGAGGGAGCTCTATCAGGACACACATAGCTTCGCAAACGCGCTCAGAGCGGCACTCCGTGAGGACCCGGATGTAATACTTGTTGGCGAGATGAGAGACCTTGAGACGATAGCGCTTGCGATAACAGCTGCGGAGACTGGTCACTTAGTCATCTCAACCTTGCACACGACGGATGCCATAGGGACGATTGACCGAATCATTGATGTTTTCCCGACACACCAGCAGCAGCAAATACGGGTGCAGCTCTCAATGAACCTTGTCGGAATAATTGCCCAAAGGCTGTTGAAGCGAGCGGATGGAAAGGGAATGGTTGCCGCATTTGAGATACTTGTTGGAACACCAGCAGTTAGGGCGCTTATACGGGATGGAAAGACACCGCAACTTTTCTCCATCCTTCAAACAGGCATGAAGCAGGGCATGACGACACTTGAGAGGTATTTAGCGGACCTCGTCATGAAGGGCATCGTGACAAAGGAAGAAGCAATGGCACATGCCAATGACCCGGATCAACTTGAAGAGCTGCTCGCCGGAAAGGAAGTGGCAGTGGCAAGCAATCCATCGGCAGGCGGTGAATAATGTCAAAGTGGCGTCCATCACGCCGAGAGGCACTTGAGGAAGTCATAGGAACAATATTGAACTGGCTCTTTCTAACCTGTGCAGTGATAGCTGTGCTCGCTTTGCTTTACCTGTTTTATGGCATCCTCAGTGGCGCTGTAACTCGCCCTCGCCCGGGGACACCGGAGATGGCAAGGATAGTTGCAGTGACCGGCAGGGTGAGTTTCATATTCCTACTGAGCGCCAGCATCAGCCTGTCGGCAGCATTGATTCGCTATTGGGAAGTCGCCCAACTTGGACCTTGTTACTTGATTGCCGGTGTCGCAGCGTATGTCGGTATGCCACTTTTGATCCAGATGTTGCTTGGCGGCGCTGGCACAAACGAAGCCACTGATGTCATAGTTAACGCCTTCTGCTCGCTATCTATAGTGCTTTTGGGTGGTGGGTTGTTGCGTAGCATTGTCTCCCTCGTCTATCATCTGCTGCGCAAGCCGCCAGTTGAGGTGAGGAGGGAGCGCGGCGGCAAGCTCGTTGTTAAGCCCAAAGAGAAAATTGTGCGCGCACGCCCTTGGGCATTCAGCCCGTGTTGGAAATTGCCATTTTGCTCCGAGAGCATGAAACGCATATGCCCCGTGTTTCAAAGAAGGCGCTCATGCTGGAGGTTGGGGCAGGGTTGTCAATGTGACCCGATGCTTATTGAAGCCCTTCTTGGCGGGTTGGCAGTTGAGTCTTCCGAAGGGACGCAAACGATTGTCTCACTCTCAGAACTTGAACCGGAAAGAAGGGAGGAGCTCATCAAAAGGAGATGGAAGAGGGTCAAGAAAAAGGCACCTTGCGACAGGTGCACCATTTTCATGTATCACCAGCAGCTCAAGCATCAATTCTTTAGCCCGCTGATCATGCTCGCTATACCAGTTGCCTTTTACTTCCTATGGCAGCCATACTTGAAGGCATACGAGGCATTCGTCCACATAGCGAGTAACTTATGGAGGCAGATTGCTTACGAACCGACAAAGATCCCGTTTGACCCAGCTGGCTTGATGACTCCGATAGCTCAGGTGTTCGTTGCTATCGTCATAGGGGCGTATGTTCTCCTGTATGCCACACGCTTCCTTGAATTCGTGATTTTCAAGCTCCGCCTCTGAGTGAAAACTGGCAACCCATGCATAATTTGTCCGAGCGCCCTCAAGGGTTAACTTGTCCAACTTTCGGCACTGTGCTAAATTGCTTTAATGCAGGGGGCACTTTTTGTAGGAGAGGATGTTAACCTGTCCGTAGCATTCCCACAGGCAACTTGAAAGTCATCGCTGCATTTAATGGCGTAGCTTCAATTTAAAGGGGTTGAGTTGAATGGGTGGCGCGAGTTTGTGGGCGGGTTGGAGTTTGGTCAGGCTGGTGCGGATGGCGATATTGAGTACACTGATACTGCTTGAGTGCGCGCATCTTGGCATCCGAGGCGTTGCACTCGCTCAAAGCGCATACAACTCAAACAATCAAGGTGATGCTCCAACCGGAAGCGCTAAGCAGTCTGACATCATCAACTACGATGAAGTGAAACCCATACTCTCTGTCCATCGCGGTCGCCTAATCAGAATCAATGGTAGGTTGACATCGCTCGTGATAGCGCGCAACTCTGTTACATACGGCATTACGGCGAGGGATGGCTCGCTCATCTTTGTGCGCGGCTCGCTCCCACCAAAATATACGCACACAGGTATTGCTGTAACTGTGGTTGCTCGCGTGCCGGAAAATGTGAGCTCCGTGCTCACGCTTGAGCTCGTTGATTTTGAACAAGCTCAATCGGCATGGTCTCCCTCTGTCTCACGAGCTTATCAGGAGGGGGCAAATGTGATTTATCAGGCGCCGATTGAGCGCGCTTTAACTGCACCGCCGGCACAGATTGCCCAAAGCACACATGCAGCAAGTCAGCAGCCATATTCGGTGCAATCACATATACCGGTGTTCTCAGGGCAACCGAACGCTGTCCAAATTTACTCCGCATGGACAACACCTGCACAACCGCTGCAGGGAATAGCCACACCATTTGGAGCGTTGTCTCTCCATGCATCCGCAGCATCACCCCAAGCCCCATCAACTCAGATCCAGCCAGTTTATGCGACGCCGCCGATTCAGCCTCGCGGTAATATGCCCTCTCGCGGTGTTAACTACATTGGGTGGCGAAGTGAGTATGGCACTCATGCTGCGCAACAGGGTGAGCGCGTCCACCAATTAACTCAGCCCGCACTTGAAGGGACTTACACTGATGCGAGGCTGCGTCCGAACATCATTTGGCAAGGCTTCCCATCGTCGGATGTTATACGGACACAGGTCCAACACCTTTTGCCCTCATACAAACGAGCAGCTCTTTACTTCAACCCGTCTTTGAGCGATGAGCAGGCAACAAGGATAGCCAGAGCTTTGCTTTACTACAGCATTCTGTATGGAGTTGATCCGAGGTTTGTCGTTGCTGTGATAGCCGTTGAATCGTCCTTTCGTCCCGATGCTGTCGGTCAAAAGGGGGAGATGGGCTTAGGGCAATTGATGCCGAGCACTGCTGCATCGCTCGGCGTATCAAATCCGTTTGATCCGGAGCAGAACATTGAGGGATGTGTGAGGTTGCTCTCGCGCTACCTCACAAGTTATGCTCATTTGCCACCGGAGAGACAAATTGCGCTCGCCCTCGCATGCTACAATGCCGGACCAAACGCGGTATCAAAGTATGGTGGTGTGCCCCCATACCCGATAACGCAGCGCTACATCAAGAAGGTGACGGAGTTATATAAGCAACTTTGCGGCATACAGTGAGTGCTTGCGTCTCGCCGACATTATGCGAAGCCAATGCTGCTGTTTTAGACACGCTGTGTGTCTTCGCCAGAATGGTGGTGAAAGGTTGGGCAATGTTTAAGCGAGTGGTGAAGTTGAATTGCCGGATGTTTAACTCACACCATTGCGGGAGCGCAAAAGTGTTGCTGCTCATCATGATGCTCATCGTTTCACTTTGCATCGGGATTTATGTTAGCGTCCGCAACGCGGATCAAAGCCAGCGCCCAAGCTCAAATGAAAGGGTCAAAGTCCTGCGCCCCAATAGAGCAGTTGAATCCGAACATCGTATTGCTGAGCGCCCATCTAAGCCGAGGGAGAAAGTTCATCCTATTGATGAGGTAAAGTCGCAAGCTGAGGGCGCAACAGAACATCGCACCGATAAAAATGAAGGCACACGATCTATATCTCCACCAGCTCACGGTTTGGGTCGCCCATCAATTGACGCTCTCAAGGCACATTTGCCGTCCGCCATTAAGGGAGCACTTGATGGAATTGAAGTCCGTAAGCCGGTTTGGCAACTTGAGCTATCACGCCTGTCTGTAAGTGAGGGATTGGTCGCACTCTCATTTGATGCTCATTTTACGAACGAGTATGTGCCGCCCATACTTGAGGTGTTGAAACGATACAATGTGCGTGCGACATTTTTCGTGACCGGGCATTGGGCTGATAGCTTTCCGAGCACCTTAAAGGCGATAGCTTTACATGGGCATGAAATCGGCAATCACACTTACTCGCATCCGAAGTTGACGGAACTCTCTGACGACGAGATAGTTGGTGAAGTCAAGCACGCTGAGCAGTCAATACTTAAAGCCATCGGGAACGATGGTCCATTGACTCCGTATGTTCGCCCACCATATGGCGACAGGGATGAGAGGGTCGTAAGGGTCTTACTCTCATCGGGTTACATTCCGACTTACTGGGCTGTTGATGGTTTGGACTGGAAGAAGGGAGTAAGTGAGGGGGAAGTTATAAGGCGTGTGGTGACGAAATCAACATCTGGCGACATTGTCCTTTTGCACGCAACAAGCAAGGTCACATCAAACTCCCTGTCAGACATAATTGAAGGGCTGCTCCAGAAGGGTCTGCAGCCGTGCAGCGTGACAGAGTTAATAATGCGCGCCGAGGTGAAGTGAAGAAGCACTGCTAAAGTCATCTACACAAATGTGCTTAGTGCTTAATCAACGGCGCAAGCCCCTTCACGAATGTGCTCAAAGTGAGTGCGCTAAAATAAAAGTGTGGTGAGGTTGATCAATTCGGGGCGTAGCGCAGTTTGGTTAGCGCGCCTGCCTTGGGAGCAGGAGGTCACCGGTTCAAGTCCGGTCGCCCCGATATGGCAATTGCAATAGGTTATGAGCGGGAGTAGCTCAGAGGTAGAGCGACAGCCTTCCAAGCTGTAGGTCGCGGGTTCGAGTCCCGTCTCCCGCTCCAATTTTAGATGGATACTTTGCATGTGAAAGAGGACTTGATGAGTGCCCCGGTAGCTCAGGTGGATAGAGCAGGCGCCTTCTAAGCGTCTGGTCGCGGGTTCGAGTCCTGCCCGGGGCGCACAAGGTTGAGGCTGCAAACTGCTGAATACGGTGTGGTGAGTTTGAAGAATTTGAATGGTTAAGTTTGTGGCGGGCGTAGCTCAGCGGTTAGAGCACTGGGCTGTGGCCCCAGGGGTCGCGGGTTCGAGTCCCGCCGCTCGCCCATTCTCCAGCATGAACACCATCAACGGAGTTGGATTAAGTTCGCATCCATGCTTGAAGATTCCCTCATTGAAAGGTCGGTTGCTCTTTATGCTATGCGTGGTGCCCACGCTTTCAACTTTTGTTTGGAGGATATGCAATGACGAGTAGGCAGCAAGTGATTGATGAGCTTGCGCGCAGGCTTGGGATGAGCGAGGAGGCTGTTGAGAACTTCCTTCGCACACTCGTGACAGTTGTAGCGCCCCTTGTGCCAGAGGTGCCGCCATACTTTGAACGCTACTTTGAAGCCCGCATAGGTTCGCTCCAACGGGAGATTGAATATTCAAGAGGCGAGGCAGATAGGCAATTTGAGGAATTGAGGAGTGAGATGGACAGGCGGTTTGAAGAATTGAGGGGTGAGATGAACAAACGGTTTGAGGAATTGAGGAGTGAGATGGACAGGCGGTTTGAAGAGTTAAGAGGCGAAATGGACAGGCGGTTCGGTGAAATGGATAAGCGGTTTGAAGAGTTAAGAGGTGAAATGGATAGGCGGTTCAGTGAAATGGACAAGCGGTTTGAAGAGCTAAGAGGTGAGATGGATAGACGATTTGAAGAGCTGAGAGGCGAAATAAGGGTGCGGTTTGCGCAATTTGAGAGGCGGTTCGTCCTTCTTGAGCGATGGTTGTTTGGTATGTTAATTCCGCTCTTAGTTGCGCTGCTTGCCGCCATTTTCAAGCTGCTTGTTGGGTGATGAGGGGAAAAGGATGGCTCATTCATCATGGAGGAAGTGGGGAAGTTAATGCGCATTTTCCGAAGTGGCGGGTATGGTGCTGGTGTGCCCCACGGATCGCAAATCCGTCGGCTCTGCCGATGTAAGGCAGAGGCTGGGTTCGATTCCCAGGCCCGCCTTAGCCAATTGCGTGAGTAAGCACGGCGCGCCCGTAGCTCAGTCTGGATAGAGCGCGGGACTTCGGATCCCGGGGTCGGGGGTTCAAATCCCTCCGGGCGCGCCATACCGAATAATGCTTTTGAAGAGATGCAGTGGCTCTCGCATCTTGAATGCAGCTGTATTCGCTAAAGGCTTAATCCAGTTGACTTCTGTCGCTGTGGCACCAAATTGCGTTTATATTGGCGGCTATGGAACAGAGGGGCTTAATCAACTGATTGAGGGATTAGATGGAGTTATACCCTCAGGCAAAGCTCTCCGCTTGGCACACGAGTGGCCGCTTGCCAACTACAATCCCACACCAGGGCAACCATGTGTGCTTCGCCTTTCGAGCGATCTTCGTCATATCGTCGCACAGTCATATTCATACGCCACCCAGAACGGCACGATTATTTTGTTTTGCGAGACCAATGGAACGGACCCAAACTTAGAGCAACCTATTGCCTGCATGTCAATGCCAAGAGTTTTACCCAGGACGGAAACCAGTTCTCGTTTGACAACGGGTTAGTTGTTACCTGTGTATCCCCACCAAAGTTTGAGGTGGAAAGATTTGACTGGGGGTTTGAAAGGAGGAAATTAACCCGATGCGAGATCAGGGTGATGTGGACTGTTTCGTTTTGAGAGCGGTTACAATTTTGGTCCTATCCCAATATGGCTAATGGAGCAGAGGGAAAAGCGATGCTTAGTTGTAGCTGAGCGCTTCTATCAACTGTTGCGAGGCAACTACTCTGAGTGAGGCAGCAAATGGGTTAGAGGCTGTCTCGGCATATTGGCATTGTGGGCATCTCGGTTGCATATCTTGATTTGGCAGTGAAGTTAGCTGTCCACTTGTGCGGCTGGCAGCGCGGGCAGATTTAACGCAGCATGGCGAAATGATGTGGGCACTTGCATGCGTTATAATTTGAACACCGGTAGTAAGAGCCCAAAGCAATGAAGCGTTTATATCGTTGTTAGCACAATTGACCTGCAGTGGGCCGGTAGCTCAGCCAGGTAGAGCAGGGGACTCTTAATCCCAAGGTCGCAGGTTCAAATCCTGCCCGGCCCATTTTTGATTGAGCGTTAATACCTCGGGGGATGCGTAGTGATGCGCAAGCATGTGCGCTCCAAGGGCAAAGTCAGTAAGCGTTCAAAAGGGAAGAGGGAAAGAGGGATTGCATCACCGCAAAACGAATGTAATGGCGAGAAGTTGATCGTTGTTGAATCGCCGGCGAAGGCTCGCACAGTGCAGGGCATCGTTGGAGCTGGATTCAAAGTATTGAGCACGATGGGACATGTGCGTGATCTTCCCGAAAGTTCGTTTGGAGTGGATGTTGAGAATGACTTTGCACCAAAGTATGTCGTCATCCCCTCAAGGCGCAAGGTCATCAATGAGTTAAAAGAAGCCGCGAAGAGGGCGAGGGAAGTCTACATCGCCTCAGACCCAGATAGAGAAGGGGAAGCTATTGCGTGGCATGTAGCTCAGCTGATCAACTGCCCATACACAAAGCGGATTGAGTTCCACGAGATAACGAGGGACGCCGTCTTAAGGGCGCTCAGCTCGCCAAGGGACATTGACATGCGATTAGTCAACGCGCAACAGGCACGGCGAGTCCTTGACAGAATATTCGGCTATCACTTAAGCCCCCTGCTGTGGAGCAAAGTGGCAAAGGGACTCAGTGCTGGGCGCGTCCAATCAGTCGCACTGATGCTTGTTTGTGAGCGCGAGCGAGAGATACAAAATTTTGTCCCGCAGGAGTATTGGACGATAACGGTGTTGCTCACGCCCGAAGATAGAGATGAGCCATTTGAAGCTAAGCTGATAAAGTTCGCCGGAAGCGACATTCAGATACCGAATGAACAGGAAGCGTTGCGCATCGCTGATGAGCTCAGGCAGCAGCACTTCATCGTCATTGACCTAAAGCGTGAGGATAAAGCGAAGCCACCACCGCCACCGTTTATCACATCAACGCTGCAGCAGGAGGCTTCAAGGAAGCTCGGGTTCAATCCTGAACAGACGATGCGCGTCGCTCAACAGCTTTACGAGGGGATTGAAATTGGCGATGAAGGCTCCGTCGGTTTGATCACCTACATGCGCACGGATTCAACACGCGTTGCCCCGGAGGCTATTCAACAGGCAAGAGAGTTCATCATGACCGCTTTTGGCGAACAATACCTCCCAGAGAAGCCAAGGCAATATCGCCCAAAGCGTTCAGCTCAAGATGCTCACGAAGCCATACGACCAACATCAGTCATGCGTCACCCGAACAATGTTGAACCATATCTAACCCGAGCTCAGCATGAGCTTTATAGCCTAATTTGGCAAAGGTTTGTTGCATCGCAAATGGCAGATGCAATTTATGACACCATGCGCATAGACATTCAAGGTGGAGATTACTTGCTCTGCGCAACTGGTTCAAGGATCAAGTTTGATGGCTACTTGGCAGTTTACCAAGAGGGTAGAGATGATGAGGAAGAGCGGGAGGAAGAGGGTTGGCTTCCGGATGTGAGAGTTGGTGAGAGGTTAAGACTACTTGATGTAATGCCGAAGCAGCATTGGACAAAGCCACCATCAAGATATACCCAGGCAACGCTTATAAGAGCGCTGGAGCGCTACGGTATAGGTCGCCCGAGCACTTATGCGCCAATTGTTTCAACGATAATCAAGCGAGGCTATGTTGAGGTGAGGGGAAAGAAGCTGCATGCCACACCTCTTGGAATGCTTGTCAACGACCAGCTCGTTGCGCACTTCCCCGAGTTAATCAACATCAAGTTCACAGCGCAAATGGAAGAGCATCTTGATGCCGTTGAGGAGGGGAATGCCGATTGGGTGAGTGTCGTCCGGACATTCTATGAGCCGTTCATGCAAGCACTTGAGAGAGCACAGGAGGGTATGAAGCAGTTTAGTGGTGTTGAGACTGATAAGGCTTGTCCAAGGTGCGGAAGGAGAATGGTCATCAGGTATAGCCGCTATGGTCCGTTCTTGGCGTGCAGCGGCTTTCCGGATTGCAAATTCACTGCCCAGCTGGTAGAGGAAGCGATTCACGAGGCGCCGAGCAAACAAGTCAAAGAGGGGGAGCAAGAGGGGCAATACGAAGTTGAAGTAGACGCCCGCAGCGCCGAAAGAAGCTGTCAAGTTTGCGGTGCGCCAATGGTCAAGCGCATCGGTCGCACCGGCGCATTTTGGGGTTGCTCAAACTATCCGCAGTGTAAGTTCACAATGCCGATTGATGAGAGCAACTTGATACCATGCCCAGCAGATGGCTGTAATGGTTACCTTCGCCCAAGAGTAGCACGCAAGGGTAAGTTCAGGGGGAAGGTGTTTTACGGATGCAGCAACTACCCTAAGTGCACCATCCTGTTGCCCGGAAAGCCAACGGGTGAGCAGTGCCCGATTTGCGGCTCACCACTAATTCAGGTTAAGCAGCGTTCAAAACTTATCGTCAAATGCAGTTCGGACAAATGTGAGTATGCTCGTGATGTGCAAAGCGACAACGCTTTAAGCAGCGCCACGGCACAAGCACACCGCGACAGTGAGGGGGATGAATAGCAAGCGATGCTCGCGTAATCTCGTCAGCTCCCGTGAGGCACATGGAAGCGAAAATGAATGACATCGCCATCTTGGACGATGTAATCCTTCCCCTTGATTTGCACCAGACCGCTTTGCCTCGCCATTTCCCATGAGCCAACTTGCTTGAGCAGATCAAAAGGTATAACCTCAGCCCTTATGAAGCCGCGCTCAAAGTCGCTGTGTATCTTTCCGGCAGCCTTGATTGCGGTTGTGCCTCGCTTTATCACCCATGCTGTCACTTCCCTTCCGACGGCTGTGAAGAAAACGATGGCATCAAGCAGTCTGAAGCATTCCCTCACTATTTCATCCAACGCCGATGTCTCAATTCCAAAGGCGCTCGCCATCTCCTTTGCTTCATCCTCCGGCAACTCGCTCAACTCCATGTGCAACTTCGCATTTATAGGCAACGCACGGTAGCCACGCTCGTCACACCAACGCTTGAGTTCCAAGAATGCCAAGTTGCTTTCCTCGCCCTCGTCCACATTGCCGACATAAATGCATGGCTTAGCCGTCAGGAGTTGATATTGTCCAATGCGTTCTGACTCCTCGGATGTGAATTGGATCTTTCTCACCGGCTTCCCTTTGTCCAACTCGCTGATCAGCTTTTCAAGCAAGCCGACTTCAGCTCGCGCATCCTTATCTCCGGAGGCTGCGCGCTTTGAAATGTGCGTGAGCCTCCTTTGAAGAAGCTGCATGTCGGCGAGGGCGAGCTCAAGCTCAACAACCTCAACATCCCTGACTGGGTCAACGCTGCCATCAACATGTGCCACATCCAACCTTTTGAAGCATCGCACAAGGTGCAGTATCGCATCCACCCCTCTGATGTGCGACAGGAACTCGTTCCCCAAGCCCTCACCTTTGTGTGCGTTCCTTACAAGCCCAGCAATGTCAACGAACTTGAAAGTCGCCGGCACAACCCGTTCCTGATTGAACATCTTCGCGAGTTCGTATGGGCGTTCATCTGGGACGGCAACAATCGCCTCATTTGGCGAGATCGTGCAAAACGGGTAGTTGGAGACTTCTGCATGTGCCCTCGTCAAGGCGTTAAAAAGGGTTGACTTGCCAACATTCGGCAGCCCAACTATGCCAACTGAGAGCATCCTTTCTATCACTCCCGCCCAAACGGCGATCCAAGGCGCTCGCATAATACATTTTGCTGCTTTGGTGCATCCGCCGCCCTACCTTGGGACATCTCTTCCTTGTTGCAAGTTCACAGCTGTAAGAGGAGGTGGAACGATGTTCCTCAAGGTTATCGCATGCGAGATTGCCCGTCGTGAAATTTGTTTTGTGGTGGCGAAGTCACGCAACATCGTGGACTTGGAGTTTTTGCCGGTCGGTTACCACGACGAACCTCAAGTTGGAAGGGGCATTCTTCAGGCGCATGTAGACCTCGTGCCGAAGGGACAATATGATGCCATATTAATCGGTTACGGTCTATGCAATACGATGCTCGTTGGTCTGACGGCGAGGGATACCAGATTGGTCATTCCGAGGGCGCACGATTGCATCACATTCTTCTTGGGTTCTAAGGAGAGATACCAACAGGTATTCAGTGCCAATCCGGGCACCTACTTTTACACCGCCGGTTGGTTGGAGTTGCCGAAGTGCAAGAGAAGGGAAAGTGGCCGGCATGGGTTGGGGAGAGATGAACTCCCGTCACAGAATGTCCCCATCGCTTTTGGGAGGTCATTTGCTGAGTTGGTGGAGCAATATGGCGAAGAAAATGCCCTCTACATCTTGGAGGTTGCGCATGGATGGACGCAGAAATACAAGTGCGGCATGCTGATCAGCTTTGACTTCACCGAGCATCTTGGGCTCAGAGAGGAGGTCCGGGAGATTTGCCGGCAGCGTGGATGGGAATATCGTGAATTGAAAGGTGATTTAGGGTTGCTGGAAAGATGGGTGGATGGGCAATGGGACGAGGCGGAATTTCTAATTGTGCAGCCGGGTGAAACTGTGTATGCTACCTATGATGAGCAAATCATTGCGGCGCGTAAAACTATCCCGAACCATAGGGGTGTATGAGGCGCGCTGTTTTTCATCAATCGCAGCTTTACACGGTGTGGAAGGGGACTCGCTTCGTTGCGCTTATTGCCTATATTGACCTCAACAAATCCTTGGGAGTTGCTCTCCAGAGAAGGGTTCAACTAATCGCCTTGAGCCGATGGCAGTCCGAAGCACTAACTGTCCCTTTGGCTCAGCGATCACCCTCCCAATTATGCTTGCGTGCCTGCCAAGAGCATGCGAGCGCATGATGTTCAGTGCAACTTCCGCTTCATCCGCTGACACAACGGCAACCAACTTACCTTCGTTAGCCACATAGAGCGGGTCAATGCCGAGCAACTCACATGCAGTCATTACCGGCGGGCGTATTGGGATTGCGTCCTCGTCAATTTCAATGCACACATTGGCTGCCTCGGCGAGTTCGTGGAGGGCTGTGGCAAGCCCACCCCTCGTTGGGTCTTTCAAGCAGCGCAAAGTCTTGCAGCCGTTTAGAAGCGCCTCAACGAGTGACCAGAGTGGTGCGCAGTCGCTTTCCACCTCCGTCTCAAAGCCGAGCCCCTCACGCTTTGACATGACGGCTATTCCATGATCGCCGATGTAACCGCTCACAAGGACAGCATCGCCAACGCTAATGCGCTTGGCGCTCAAGTCGGCTTGCACTAACCCAATACCCGATGTGACGATGAAGAGCTTGTCACAGTTTCCCCTACTAACGACCTTCGTATCTCCGGCGACTATTTTCACGCCGGCTTCATATGCGGCTCTGTGCATTGAGTTCACTATCCGTTCAAGCGTATCCATCTGAAGCCCCTCTTCAACAATGAACGAAGCACAAAGCCAAATCGGGCGTGCCCCGGCAACCGAAAGGTCATTCACAGTTCCGCATATGGAGAGTTTGCCAATGTCGCCACCCGGAAACTCAATCGGTGAGACGACAAATGCATCCGTTGTTATGGCGATCTTGCACCCGTCAAATTCTCCGACTGCGCTGTCGGAAAGGGGTGAGAGCAATTCGTTTGCGAATGCCGGCAGGAAGAGCGACTTGATGAGCTCTTGCATTTTCCTCCCACCGCCACCATGCGCGAGCGTGATGACTCTGCCAGCAGCGCCATTTATCGTGAGAGCATTCAACTCAAGCTCACCTCACGATAACGGTAATATGCGGCACAAGCGCCCTCGCTTGATACCATGCATGGTCCTATTGGGTGATCGGGGGTGCACGCCGTCGCAAATAGCTTGCAATCCGTTGGCAAAGCGGCACCGCGAAGTATTTCGCCGCATTGACATGCAGGGTGCTCCTTTGTTTGTGGCACTTGGACATCAAAGGTCAAGCGCGCATCAAAGTGCTCATATTTGCGCCTCAGCTTTAGACCGCTCTCTTCAATGATTCCCAAGCCACGCCATTCAACTGCTTGAGGCTCAAACACTTCATCAATGAGCCTCCTTGCAGCTTCGTTTCCCTCCGGGCGGACTGCGCGCCGATATTGATTTTCAACCTTAGCCTGTCCGGAGCGGATTTGCACAAGCAACATCAACACGGCTTGAAGGATGTCCAACGGCTCAAACCCGGCAATCACGCATGGCTTGCCGTAATCAGTTGCTATTGGCTCGTATGGGCGCATGCCTATTATCGTGCTCACATGCCCGGGGCATAAAAAGCCATCAATGCGCACATCGTCAAACGACAGCAACGCTTTCATTGCTGGTGGAACAAGCTTGTTTGCCGGGTAGATGAAGAAGTTGCGCAGGCGCTCATTCTCAGCCTGAATTATTGAAAGCGCTATCCCGGGAGCCGTCGTCTCAAAGCCGATCGCCATGAACACGACTTCCCTATCGGGCATTTGGCGGGCGAGCTCAACCGCCTCAAATGGCGAATAAACAACTCGCACATCAATTCCGTGTGTGCGCGCATCTCGCAAGCTGAACTGTGATCCCGGAACTTTGACCATGTCGCCGAATGTGGCAAGCACGACGCCATCAACTTGCCCTATGGCGATGAACCTGTCTATGTCAGATTGAGCCGTGACGCACACGGGGCAGCCGGGACCGGAAATGAGCCTGACTGAATTTGGCAGCATCTGTCTGATGCCAAATCTGGCAATTGCCATTGTGTGCGTTCCACAGACTTCCATAAGTGTGCACTCACGATCGGCGATTTCAGCGATCCGCTCAATGAGGCGCTGAGCAACCCTTCCGTTACGGAATTCGCTAACCCAACGCAACGCCATTTACACCCCTAATCAGGTGTGCTTTGGATGCCCATGCCAAGCATCTCAAGCAGGCGCAATGTCTCAAGGGCTTCATCCTCATCCAGTGTTTGGATGGCGAAGCCGGCATGCACGAGCACATAGTCACCCACTTTGACATTCTCAACAAGATCAATCCTTGCACGAAGCCTTGTCCCACCTTGCTCAACCTCTGCCTCAACCCCTTCAATGCTGACGACTCGCATGGGCACTGCCAAGCACATTCTCATTGCACCCCATATGGAAAGCAACCCATCATTTGGAGGGTATCGTCATAACAGCGTGTGCAATTTGCGAGAGGGCATTGTCGCTACCCCTCTTTCGGCAGCTCCTTGATGAAGATGTTTTTGAACTGGATTGGTGAGCCATGATGCTGCAATGCAATTGGACCTTTCTTTGGCACACCCGGGAGCGGTGCATCGGAAATGACCTCAAGGTTGTTGAGGAAGACTGTCACCCGCTCACCGCGCATTATGATGATGAACCTGTTCCATTCCCCGATCGGGTTGTCGGCATTAAGCTTCGGTGTTGCCTTTGCTCTCACTTCTGGCGGCATCTTGGGATCAGTCCTATAGCCGTATATCTCACCCGAGCCACACGGCCAACACCAGATGTTGATTTGCGACTTGCTTGAGCCGCGAAGGTAAATCCCGCTATCGCCGGCATCAAGAACACGCTGCGTTGCAGTTTTGCCATCGGGTGTTCTTGCGTAATCACCATTTGGGAGTATGATTGGGCGCTCAACTTCGGTCGGCTTGCCGCTCCAACGCCAGTCAACGATGAGTATGAAGTCCTCAAATTCCTTCTCCGTCCACAGGTCACGCCATTTGCCATCGTAATCAATGACTCCATCCTTGACGACCCAATGCTTGCGCCCCTCGTCGTCAACTTTCCACCCGCTTAGGTCTTTTCCGTTGAAGAGCGCTGTAAAGCCCGGCGGAGGAACATTGTCAGGGAGCTCCAACCGGAGTAAGTCGCCGAGAATGGCATTCAAATCCTTGAGCTTAATGTTTCGGAACTCAATGTAGCTTGGAGCGGGTGCATGCGAATCCTGCAAGCCAATGTAACCATTCATCGGTTTGTTCTTTAGCGCTGGCACCTTATCCATATGTGCGTCAACGCATTTGACGCCATCGGCGAGCACAACTATCCTTTTGCCCGCGCAATGTATTTCAAACTGGTGCCATTTATCCGCAGACTCATCCGGGCGTGGGTTCACTGGCACAAGTCCATACAGCGAGCCGGTGCAGTGTAACTCATCTCTTGGCTCATTCGTGATTTGCACTTCAATGCCCGTCTCCCACGGGTTGCCCTTCTCGGGACACCGTATGAAGACACCGCTATTCCCTTTCGGGGAGACACGCCATTCAACCTTCAAGATAAAGTCACCATACTGCTGTTCTGAGCGCAGCCAATAACCACCCTTGCCGCCCTCGCTCCTTATTGCTCCGTCCTTCACATAAAAGCCATCTTTGTTCCCCATCACAACCCAACCGCTCAAATCGTATCCGTTGAACAGCAGCTTCCAACCCTCCCTCTTTTCGTCCTCAGTGAGTTGATTGAGCGTTTCCTGTGTCACAGCTATCGGATTGAAAACGCCCATCAAGCTTACGGTGATTAGGAACACGCCAGCAAGCGAAGATGCCATGACAAATGCCCTGCCCCTCCTCACTTCAACCATCTTTATCCACCTCCGTGTCGTGCTTGGTGTTTTTCCTTCACAACATGGCTTTGCGAAAGCTTCCCTTCCGGGGTTCGGCAAGCAGCTGTTTGATGCGCCTGTCACAAAAGCTGACACCACCTTTCCCGCAATTGCAATTTGCTTGGCTCTTTAAAACACAGCGTCGCTTAATGCAGTATAACTTAGGAAAGCTCACAAGCGCAAGTGAATTGCAGCATGCAAGGCGCGGACTGGAAAAAATGGTTTTTGTGATGGAGCGCAAGGAGGAGTTTTACCCGATTTGATCTACCTTTGATCCGGCTTCCAAGTTGGCGGGTTTGCCCGCTATGGCATTTTTTCAGAATGCCCATGCGGGTCTGGTTGTTAGGGCACACAGCAGTTCATCCTAACTCGGTTCGGTGTCAAGCGATGGGAATCGCTTCAAGCACTTATAGCGCTATCCGAAGTGAGGCTGTATCCGACATAACGGCTCGCTCTTGGCTGATCGGCATAGTTTGCGTTCTCATCCTCGGGATCGGCATACCATACAGCGACTTAGTGATGAAGGGCACTTGGGTTGGGCTCACATCCTTTCCGATAGCAAGTTTTTCCCTCCTCTTTGCCATAACGCTGTTTTTGAACCCCATATTGAGGGCATTGGGCAAAGGGCTATCTCAGGGGGAATTGATAACGCTATTCGCTATGGCGCTCGTATCTGCAGGCATACCATCGTTTGGATTGACCGGTTTGCTCATCCCCTACATTGCTGGTCCGTATTACTTCGCATCGCCGGAGAATAGGTTTGGCGAACTCATCCTGCCAAACCTGCCGAAGTGGCTCGCACCGCAAAGCAAGGAAGCGATCAAATTCCTTTACGAGGGTCTGCCGCCAAACACATCTCCGCCGCTCGGTGAGTGGCTTATTCCGCTCGCGTGTTGGCTTGGGCTCATCTTGCCGGTTTACCTCGTCTTCTTTTGCCTTGCCGCGCTGCTGAGGAGACAATGGGTTGAGAATGAGAAGCTCGTATTCCCGCTCGTTCACCTGCCAGTGCAGATGACGAATTACGAAGATGGCAGGTCGCCCGTTGGCAGCTTCTTCCGCAACCGCACAATGTGGGCTTTCTTTTCAGTCCCATTTGTGATCCACGCATTTAACGGATTGCACTTTTACATCCCGCAAGTCCCATACATAAACATCCACCGAATTTCGTTAGACCCATATTTTGCAAGCCCGCCTTGGAATGCCATCCAACCGTTCTGGGTGCGCATACCATTCAGCATTATCGGGCTTAGCTACCTTCTGCCAGCCGAGTTGACATTCAGCCTGTTTGCCTTCTACTTCTTCTTCCTCGCACAGCAGGTCACAGCTGCCGCATTCGGAGTCCAAATGCGCAATGTGCAAGCATACCCAGTCAGGGATTTCATTGCTCACCAGATGATCGGCGGCATAATCCTTTTCGGGATCTACATGCTGTGGAACGCGAGAGGACATTTGATCCACGCCCTCAAAACCTCATTGAGGCAATCCATCATGCTGCTACCGGCTTGTTCAAGATTGCGCTCCCATGTATCAGTCAGTGAACCCAACGACAGAGACGAAGCAATGTCATTTTCCCTCGCATACTTTGGCTTGCTTGTCGGCATCATCGCCATATCCATTTGGGGTTGGATAGCCGGTGGTGGGTTCATCGCTACATTCATGCTCTTCTCGCTTTACTTTGTTGTGCACATTGTGGCTGTGAGGCTCGTCTGCGAAGGTGGCATGCTTTATGTGCAGCATCCATTTCGCCCATGGAACATCATGCTCTCAATCTTTGGCTCACAGGGCTTCAGTGCAAGGCAGATAACGATCTTGACCCTCTTTGACCACCTGTTCATGCTTGACAACCGAAGCCCACTCATGCCGTGCATAATGCAGTCACTCAAGTTGGGCAACATGTGCAGGTTGAACTTGCGCCAACTGAATTTGGCACTTGCAGTAAGCGTGCTCATTGCCATCATAAGCTCTTTCGTCTCCTACCTGAGGCTCATGTATCGCTACGGCGGGATGACATTGCATCCGTGGTTCACAACATACTACACACGCAACCTTTACTGCACATGGACTGCGCATCTTCTGAGTGTTGGTGAGCCACCATCGCCAAATGCCATTGTGGGGATGCTCGTTGGCGTTATGACGATGGCGCTCATACTGTCGTTGCACCGCTCGTTCATATGGTTTCCGCTGCACCCAATTGGCTACTTGATGGGTGCATCATGGCCGATGATCAACTTCTGGTTCCCAATCATGGTTGGGTGGGCTTTAAAGGTCATCGTGATGCGCTTTGGAGGGGCAAAAGTTTACAGGCAACTTCTTCCCGGCTTCCTCGGGCTCATCATGGCTGAGTTTTTCAGTGCCGGCTTGTGGACGGCAATTGACTTTGCATGCGGAAAACGCGGGCACGAGATCTTTTCATTCTGAGCGGGTTGAATGCACAGAGGGTGCATGGCAAACTTAGCTGGCTGGAATCTGTTCTCAAACAAGTGTCAACAAAGGCATCCTCCGTTGGCTTGCGGAAAGTGATCACGATGGCACAGCGAGACATACAGATGCCATTGCTTCATCCCGTGCTGCGCATTTTTCTGTTTGCAATCATTAGCCTCGGTTTGCTGCTCCCGTTCTCATTCATCGCCTCCATTGCGATTGCGTTCCTTGGCGCAGCCATCAATAAGCCCCAAGATCTTCTGGGCTCTTCAACGGCTCTGTTGCTTCTCACATGCTACTTCCATGTGCCGATTTTGATCTCCATGTCAATTTGCAGGCGCCTGTTTGATAGGGCGAGTCTTTTCAGCCTCGGACTTATAAAGGTTCGCCATTGGCGTGTGCATTTGGTTGGCGGTTTCTTTGGTGGTTTCATCATGGCTGCATTAGCCACACTCATTTGCGTCCTCTTTGGAGGGGCGAGCATTGTCGGCTTTGGGAATGCTATGCTCTCGTGGTTCGCATTTTACCTGTTGAGTCTGTGCTTCCAGAGCGGCATGGAGGAGTTGACGATGCGTGGTTATGTGCTTCAGAATTTGCTGACTCGCTTTAGTGTTGCCGTATGTATCGCTACAACATCAGCTCTATTCTCGCTGCTTCACCTTTTGAACTTCACCGTGCTCGCCCCATCAGTAAAAGCCCATACCGTTGTTGCGAGCATCATCAACATCGCGTTGTTTGGTGCGGTAGCTGCATTGCTCGTCATACGCACCGGCGCACTTTGGGCAGCCATCGGATTGCATTGGGGATGGAACTTCTCATGCGGCTTCATCTTTGGCTCACCAGTTAGCGGGTTGAAATTTGAACACCAAGTATTGCAGGTCATATGGCATGGGAATGAAATTTTGACCGGTGGTTCCTTCGGGCTTGAGGGGAGCGTCGTTGTGACGGTGATGTTGTTGGCAGTTGTGTGCTGGCTCGTATTGAGGGGACGGTGCGAGCCATCTGCGTGGTGGATGCAAGTGCGCAGCTTAACCGAGAGCTAATTGCCACGATGGGCTAAGATAAAGACTGCAAGTGATGAGCGGGTTGTGTCCAATGGGATGGCAATTGCATGGCTCACATCTCACGGTGAGGTGGGGAGTGGCATCATGCCGTCGCAAATGCAGCGGGTGTAAACTATTGATGAGGTGACGAGTTCATGAATGCAGCCCATGATGAGCTAAATCACTTCAGCACATTCTGGCTGCTATCGTGCATCCTGCATGCCTTCATTCTCATGATGCCGATCAAGGTCATGCTTCCGAAGATGCCTATGAGCGTTGCAATTGAAGTTGCGCGCATTGATGCACCGATTGTGGTTGAAGTGAAAGCGCAATTGAGGCAACCTCGGCGGGTAAGCCATTACGGTCAAGTTGGTTTGCGGCATGTTGCTGTGGAGCGCAAGGTGACAGGCGCTGCCAAAAGCCAACCGGTGAAAGTTGCAAAGCGCATAACAAGTGGCACAAGTAGCGGGGTCAGAATTACCCTGCAACCGAATCAACCGCAACCGAGCCAAGTTGAGGAGGCTCATCCGAGGCGAACCCGAAGGACGATTCTGTCAACACCAAGGGCGGCGAATGAGCCAAGTGGTAAGAGTGCCGCGCCCATTGCAGGCGTGCAAATTGGCGCGCTCCCAAGGGGGAGTGCAACATACGAAGCGAAGCCCACAGGTGATGTCTTTTACGGTGTGGGTGTCAAAAGAGTCGCAAGTGAAACGGTGGCGCAAGTTGATATGCCGGCACTGGGTGAGGGAGTTACTAAGGGGTCAGCAAGCGGCGGAGGCATCACGACAGCCAGTCCAATGGTCGGTGATATTCGCAAACAGCCGGTGGGCGGTGTTGGGAAGCTCCCGCCGGCTCAGCTTGGAGTTACAGTAGCACAGCCGGCAATGAGAAGCAACGGCTCTTCAGGCAGTGAATCACAAGGTGGTTACGGTGTGATTGCGATTGGGCGCTCACAAGGAACAGCATCAGTTCCAAAGGGTGAGCCCGGTGAGCGCCCCGAGTTGACAGGCGATGTTAAACCCTCCTTATCATCGTCAGTTGCTGGTGCAATTGGTGATTCGCCAGCCGGCGTCACTCGTGGTATCGGTGGCAGGGGTAAGAGTGCACCAATGGTTTCGGAGTTGGTTGGAGCGCTTGCGCAAGTTGGGGAGGGTAGCGGCATCACATCAGGCTCGCCAAGGCAATTGAAGCCGCAGCCGAGAATCGCTGAGCCAATCTCAAGGGAGCCGCAAGTGAAGGGATACACGGGGTTAATAATTGATGCTCGCGGTTTGAAAGTTGAGCGCAGCATGAGCCCGAGAATTTATGACGAACGCGGGAGGGCAATTTACGGACCACAGATGGTGCCTGCCCACTTTGCCATTGAGAAGGGCGTTGTTTACTACCACACGGTGCTTGAGGATGCACTTAAAGACCCGCGTGCCGGACCAAAGCCACTGATCATTAAGGCGGTTGGAGTCCGCGGGAGTGCCAATCAAGATGTCATTGTCAGTGCATCCGATGGTGAGGTAATCCTTCGCGAGAATAATATGGGACACTTCCTGCAGCGGTGTAATGTCATCTTCATCATTGACTGAATCCCATTGCAGCACCATATCAACCGGTGTAGTCTCTGTCGTTCGAAGAGTATGTGGTTGAATCCTCATCCGCCTCTAAGCTGCGCTGCACTTCATGCATTGCTCGCCTGAACTCACGGACACTTTTCCCAAGCGACCTTGCTAAGTCGGGCAGCTTCGTCGGACCGAAGAGTAACAGTGCCACAAAAAGGATGAGGAGCAGTTCAGGCGTCCCCAATCCGAACATTTCATTCACCTCTGGGAAACGAAATTTAGAAACGATGTGCCGTTTGAGCTCGCTGTGTTGAGTGCGTGCTGATACCTTATGCTCACCAAATAACTATAGCGCAAATGTCAGTGCGTGTTTTGTTGGGCTACAATTGTCTGGCGGTGTGTAGCTTTGCAATGCGGTCAATTTCACTTGCGGGAGTTGCGCGGTTGGATGTGTGAGCGGGTTTAAGTCGCAATGGATTTTGGATTTGATGGGGGAGCCATTGTCGCCGATGCGGAATGTTACCAACTGATAAGCTCATCTTATGTTGGGGGACCAAATAGGGGGCGTGACTGGGCGCTGCAACAGTAAGTAGAAGCTTCAATCGGCAAATCAGGACGCCTTAAGGTGGTGGTGCAGTGATGAGGAGTTTGCTGATCATCCTGTTACCGTTAGCTGCGCAGTTATGCTCATCGGGGGTGTATGGGCAGATGCCGCATAAGTTGAATAACTTTGTCACGGAGTTGCTAAGTGAGTCTCCGGGGGCAGTTAAAGGCGTTCTCCGCTATCGCATTGTCAATCCGAGGGATGGTTGGGTTTTCTTTCGGACAGTGGCTGAAGTTGGCGTAGGTGGAAAAGTTGTAGTGGGAGTTGAAGGTGTGGAGAAGCCGATCATCATCCACGAACACGGTGCAAAGAGTGCCGAAGCATTTCGGTTTCTTCGTGCTGGCGGGCACAGCATCGTTTTTGACTGCAATGGGGATGTTCGGCTTGAGGGAGTCACTATCCGTTCGGTGCCCGAGATTTTGTTTGCCAAGTTTGGCTACGATCCGTGGGTTAAGCCATTCGGACCGTATGATTGGGCATTCCTTAAAGTCCACATGTTGCCCCATATTACCACGATAATTGGCATCGGGCGCAAAGAAGATTTGGAGTTGGTGAGGGAATGGAAGGCATCGGGGAGGAAGTGGCTAATTGAATGCGGTGTTCCCGGGCTCGGTGAGAGGGGTGAAAAACCGACGATTTCGGTTGATGATGCGCGCAATTATTGGGCTAAAAGCCCCGGATTCTCTCAGGATGAGTATGATGGAGTTATCGTTGATGAGTTTTTGGACGACAGAGCTAATTACCCAGTTTGGACAGAAGCCATCCAAAAACTTGCTGAAAGTTTCCCACGGAAGGCATTTTATCCATACCTTGGCACATCCGGGAAATGGTTTTACACATCGCAAAGGGGAATTGAGTTTGTGGAGACCATCATTCGCAATGGCTTTAAGCTCGCTTGGGAACGCTACCTACCCGAGCAGCCGACGAAAGCGGAGGCTGAGGAATTTATTCGCCGGAATTTGAAAGAAGCTGTTGAAAATTGGTCAAGGTCACTCCCGCAGCTCCAGCAGCATTTGATCATTTGCCTCGGTGTTTTTTCATGTTTTCCGCTCACCTTGAATCATGAGCCGAGTGTTGATTTTAAGGTCTATTTGGACATGCAAATGCATCACATCGCAAATGAGCCAACTTTCTCCAATATTTATGGCATCATGGGTTGGACTTCTGGCTACATGGATGAGGAAACATTGCGATGGCTCGGAAGGCTTTACAGGCATTATTGCATTGAGGGTGAAAGGGAGATGCTTTCATCAAAGTATGGACTGAGCTATCGCAACGATTTCGCAAAAAATCCCGACTTTTCATCCGGATTGGACGGGTGGACGGTTATCCCGGCAGAGGAGGGAAGTATTGAAGCGAGAACGATGGACGGTTATGGCTGGCTTCAAGGGCGCTGGCCAAGAACGAAAAAGGGCGACACATTCCTTTGGATGAGGCGAAGCGCAAAGCGAGCTAACATTGTCTCGCAGGAAATCGCCAACCTTGAAGCGGGAAAGCTTTATTCGTTAAAATTTGTCGTCGCCGATTTCAACGGAGTAAGTCAAAGGAAGACTAACAAGGAATTGCTTGCAATCTCCGTGAAGATTGATGGCGCGGAAGTTGTAAAAGGTTTTGATGAGGTCATCCCGACACGCACAATTAGTGGGCAATGGATTAACTTCCATTGGCGCTTGTTCAAGGCGAATTCAAATCGCGCAAAATTGGTCATTTCTGACTGGGTCACTGACACGGAGCCCGGTGGACCGGTTGGGCAGGAACTGATGCTAAACTTTGTTGAAATACAACCATACCTGTGAGGTGGGTAACATGGCAAGAATTGCCCAAATAGTGGCTATATTGATGATGCTTTTGGTCGCCGCGAATGCTGGTGCCAAGACAGCGCTTGAGTTTTTGCGTGAGGCTCCAAAACCTCAGTTCCGTGACGGACATACGCTGCCGCCTTTGACTCGCTGGGGATGGACGATGCCGTTTGAGGCCCGCGTAGAATTGGCGGAAAATTGGGGTTATGCGCTGGAATTTGGCGAAGCCAACCAAAGCGCAGTGGCTCAGCTTGATGACCCAAGTAGCATTCCGTCAAAGATTTGTGCGCTTTCGGCTGCGAACCCGAAACGCTATCGCATTTTTGTGCTGCTTTATCGCCCATTTTTTGACAAGAAGTTTCTGGAGAGCCTACCACCGGAAACTTGGTGTCAAGATGCTGAAGGCAGGAAGGTATGGAGTCCGGAGGCGCCCGATGAAGTTTTTGAACGCGCCGCGAGCATCTGCATTGAGCTCCTCAAGAGAGTCTCGGCTCGTGCCACAATAGCGGTCATTCTCAACGGTGGTGAATACGCCCTATCAACTTACGGTTGGGCGGGGAAAGTTTGGGCAGCAGATGAAAGGGTGTTGAAGGCGAAGGGCGACAAATCCTGGTTTGATTACATCTCGGAGCGAAAGGCACATCAGGAACTCATAATCGCAAACGCTGTAAGGAAGGCAGTTCCTGGCGCACTTTACATCTATTACCACACGGAAGCTGCCCATCGCAACCGATACCCGCAATGGTGGCATTGGAGCTATGATTACAATCAAATTCGCCGTGTCTCCGACCTGCCAAGCAGCTCAATCTACTATTTGCACTTCAACTCGGGCTTTACTGGGGATAACGACATGCTAACGCAAGCCTTGAATGCTGTAGCTCAGCAGATAGAATGCGGCGATATGCTGTCATACAACTGGGTCAATGCCGGTTGGGAACGGAAGGAATTAGGCGAAAGAGCCTTCGCCGATCTGGCGCTTTATATGGGTTACCTAAAGTGCTACTACACAGCTGGCATGATTGGCGGAGTTGCTGGCTATTTTTCGTATCCCAAGGGCGGCTTTGATGGCGATTTGGGCGATAAGCCGCCGCATTGGTTACAGCAAATGATGGTGCTATCGTATGTGCATGCTCTTTTTTCGCATTTGGAGGGCTTTTTGAGGGATGGCGTTCTTTTGCCCGGTCCAAATCGCCATCGTTGGTCTAAGGATTTGCCGGCTTACGAGTTTCCAACTGGTGACCCAAACTTGCGCGTGCTTGTGAGAAAGCACAATCGCCGTCGTGAATGGCTCATTACAGCGTGGGCTGCTGATGGAAAAGAGCGAAAAGCTTCCATTGTTGTCCCGGATTTGGGAAATGTTGAAATGCTTGCCCGCCCATGCGGAAGCGTTTATCGTGCTATCCTGAAGGATGGACGACCACAATTAACACAAGTTGATGAAAAGGTGGTCTATCCAATCGGTGGCGGTTAAATTGGTGCATAAAGCCGCTTGGTGGCGGTTCAATGGCAGGGATGAGCTGCCAACTTTCGCTATCGTTGATGGGCTATCGCATACTCAAGGGGAAGGAGGGGGTAATTCATGGAGAAATTGACGAGGCGAGATTTTATCCGTAATTCAGCAGTAACCGCAATTGCTGCTGGGATCGCATCAACGGGCGGTTATGTGGCAGAAAATAACACAATTCAAGTTGCATTGGTCGGATGCGGTGGCAGGGGCACCGGTGCAGCTGTCAATGCGCTTCGGACGAAAGGTCCAACAAAGCTTGTTGCTATGGCGGATGTATTTGAGGAGAGGCTTAAATCAAGCCTTGAACGGCTGCAAAAGGCGTTCCCAAAGCAAGTTGATGTGCCGCCAGAACGGCAATTCGTCGGGTTTGATGCATACAAGAAAGCCATTGACTGCATTTCGCCGGGTGGCGTTGTTCTGCTCGCAACTCCACCAGCTTTCAGACCATTGCACCTTGAATATGCGGTTTCAAAAGGTTGCCATGTGTTCATGGAAAAAGCATTTGCTGTGGATGCACCGGGAGTGCGCAGGGTGCTTAAAGCCGGCGAAGTGGCTGCGGAGAAAAACCTGAAAGTTGCCGGCGGATTGATGAGCCGCCATTACATACCGTTGGAAGAGGCAATCGCCAGAATTCACGATGGCATCATCGGCGATGTCGTCGTCTGCTGGGCATATCGCATGCATGGTCCCGTTGGAATGATACCTCGCCGGAAGGGTGAGAGTGAGCTTGCCCATCAAATACGCAACTTCCATTGCTTCACATGGCTAAATGGTGGCTTCATACTTGATTGGCTCATACACAATTTGGATGTCTGCTGTTGGGTGAAGGGAGATTGGACGGTTTGGGCGCAGGGGCACGGCGGTAGGCAGCAGCGAAAAGATCCCGATCAACTTTTTGACCATTATGCCGTTGAGTATGGTTTCCCAGATGGCGCAAGGCTGTTTGCTCAAGGTAGGCACATGGTAAATTGTTGGAACTTCTGGGGATGCGTCATTCACGGGACAAAGGGCTTAGCCGTGCTTGGAGAGGGCATTCCGCAGCCGAGGATTTACAAGGGCTGGCAGCAGGAGCCGCAAAACTTGATTTGGAAATACGAGGGTCCGCCTTGCGACCCATACCAGAGGGAAATGGACCTTTTGTTTGATGCGATTCGTGAGGATAAGCCCTACAATGAGGTTGAGAGATGCGCTATGGCAAACATGGTCGGTATACTTGGGAGACTGGCTGCGGAGTCCGGTCAGATGGTCACATTTGAACAAGCCATAAAGTCAGACATTGAACTGGCTCCGAACTTGGAAAACATGACTTTTGATTCAGAGCCGCCGGTCAAACCGGATGCCGAGGGGAAATACCCCATAGCTGTCCCTGGCTTTACAAGGGTTCTTTAAGCTTGTCTGCCGAACTGCAAAATCCAGTCAACTTGTTGATTCTCCTCGCTTAGCATCTCCGCTATGAGGATCTCGTCATCCCATTTAACTTCGGCTTTGATTTGGCTTTTCCTCGGCTCGGCAATGAATTGGGCAAAAGAGAAGCCATTTGGCACATGAACATACAGCCGATAAGGGTCACTGCGGACGAGCAAACTGCTCCCATGAAGTTCGTTATTCGTCTCGTCCCAGACCAGTTCAACGAGGTCAATGACACCCTGCGTAATATGGCGAGATGTGGAGATAACTTGCGGATGCCCCAATGCTTCTCTGACGGAATAGACTTCGCAAGTTCGTATCGGGAGGGTGACCGAAAAGCCGTCTTCAAATTGACCGTTGTAGCGCTTGCCCCAAAACTCAAAAACATGGTATCGGATGTCTTCACCAGTTGGCAGACCGAGCTTTCCAAAGTCAACCTCAATCGTCGTTGGCTCTTCATGCCAATTGAAAACTGCAACAACATCCCAACTGCCGTAATGCTTGGCGACTTTCAGGTTAACAACACTTGGACGACCCCTTTCGTCCTCGTCCCACGGATAAAACTCCATCGGGTGTATGTCAACCGTTGGGATGACACGGCGCAAAATCTCCACTCGCTCCTCGGGCAGCTCATACATCTTGTCGCTCGTCATGAGTGCTTGCCCGCTGAGAGAAACAAGTGTCGCCATAATCCTCGCTTCGCCGATCGTCAACGGCTCACGGACGCACAATGTGTCTGGGTCACACCACCAAACGACATTGTTCAAAAAGCCCCACTTTGTGATTGTGCGAATCATGACCTGACAGCCTTCCCAATCGGCTCTCATGTCACCTCCGGTTCGGCTCCCGTTCATTACGCCAATTCCGTCAAGTGGTATGCCGTAGCAACCGAGCAAGTATTTGTTTGGACCGATCGCTTCCCTTATTGCCTTCAATGTCATGCGATAAGCTTCGCTCCCTGTGACTTCACGGGCTTTGCGAGCCTCGGAATGCTCATCATACCAACGGCTGAACTCGGGTTGGTTGTCAATCTTGAAGTAATCAAAGCCCCAATCATAAGCAAGCGTGTGGAACAGCTGCTTGATGTATTCCAGTGCTTTGGGATTGGTCGGGTCAATAACATAGCTTTCAACCTTGCGCGGGTGCCAATCGCCGATGCGCACGGGAGTGCCATCATGTCTTCGCAGGAAGCAGTCTTGATGTGCGCTATAAACTTCGTCGCTGTCCGTTTTCTGTGGAATGAGCCATATGCCCGGTTTCATGCCATGCTGCTTCACAATGTCAGCGACCCATTTCATCCCCTTGCTGAACTTCTCATTCGGATAGCGCCAGTCTCGCCCGCCTGATGTTTGTGGGTTGCCGTTGTCACATTGCCAACCGTCGTCAAGTTGAACCCACTCAAGCCCGAAGTCCCTCAGGTTGTCAGCGAGCCATTCAACATTCTTCTCCCATTCCTCCTGCGTGATGTTCTGGTAGTAGTAATACCACGAACACCAGCCAGTTGGGGCGTGAGTGAAAACCGACTTATCAATTGGGGCGTAGTAACGGATGCCATGCCGCTTAATGACATTGGTTGTCACTTTGGCGGTGAAGATTGTCTCGCCAAGCTTGCCCATGCTGACGAAGCGGTATCGGTCGGGTGGTTCGCTCTTGATGTGGTAAATGTCCGATTGAGGCAAAGTTACAGCGGTGTCATTGAATCGGTTGAAGAGCGTTTTTGCGGTTTTGCTCGTCACCGGACCATGAGCGAGCGAGAAGATGCCAAAGTTTTCCTCCTCCGGCAAACGCCCAAGGTATGGTTCACACCCCATGAACAGCTCGCCATGAACCTCAACAATGCCTTGAAGTTGGTCTTCAGCGGTGACCGTTAGTTGCAATGTGTCAGTGGGCGCATCCATTTGGAACAAAAGCTTTAGAGGCACATCCACTCCGCTTGGCGGGTGCCATAGGACGATGAGGCGGTTTTCATCCTTTCTCATTATCTCAAACTGTGAGCCGCCTGTCGTAGAGGATATTTGCATGCCGTCAACTTGAACCGTCACAAAGCAATGCGCGAATTCTCCCACAGCGTAATGCATCAGCGAGAAGATGCCTCTCGCCTCGTCCAATGCCACGCCTATGCCCCTTCCCATCCACAATCACCTCGCCTCTTACCGATCGCAATGTCAGAGTAAGCCTCACAACATACAATCCCTCAATTGCACAAGGCGTATTTAAAGCATGCCACATCCTTTGGACCGGCCTTCGCCAAGCCGCCTAAGGAAAACCACCATCGCGTAAACTCCATGTTAGCGCAACCCCTTTCACATCACGCTGCTCAAGTTATCCAATTAGGAGAGCACTCTGCTGAGAATAGCGTTTTTGTCTGCGCATCGTAACCGAAGCACCCCACCCCTCTACGCTATAATGTGTTTTGATGACTAAACCGATAAACGGCATTGGTTGAGCATAGGGGGGTGCATGGCAATGCCGAAGCGCATTAGTAGGCGCTCATTCCTTAAGGCGGCAACCATTGGCGGTGTGGGATTTTTGGTGCTTAAGGACAGTAAGTCAGCGTGGAGCTATCAGGCTAATGAGAAGCTGAACATGGCTTTCATTGGTTGCGGTGGGCGTGGTGAAGGGTTGGTCTTTGAGCTTGCCGGTATGGGTAACAATGTCGTAGCACTGTGCGATGTTGACGAACAGCGTGCTGCAAACGCTTTCAAGAAGTTTCCCGAAGCAAAGAAGTATCGCGATTTCCGAAAGATGCTTGAAGAGTTGCGTGACCAAATAGATGCCGTTGTTGTAGCCACTCCAGATCACACCCATGCGCCGGCTTCAGTTATGGCGATGAAGTTGGGAAAGCATGTTTACTGTGAGAAGCCATTGACTTGGTGCATATATGAAGCGAGGGTTATGCGCCAAGTCGCCATGGAGAACAAACTCGCAACACAGATGGGCAATCAGGGGACAGCTGCAGGCGGCTTCAGGCAGGGTGTTGAGGTGATTCGCTCTGGTGTCCTCGGCAAGGTCACAGAGGTGCATGTCTGGACGAACCGCCCAATATGGCCTCAGGGTATGGACAGACCAAAGGATACACCGCCGGTGCCGCCACACCTTGATTGGGATTTGTGGCTTGGACCTGCTCCATGGCGACCATACCACCCTGACTACCTGCCATTCAAGTGGCGCGGATGGGTTGACTTTGGCACCGGTGCAATTGGCGATATGGCATGTCACACAATGAACTTGCCCGTGATGGGCTTAAAGCTCTACGAATACATCATTGAGGGGATACCGATCACGGTTGAAGCGGAGCACTCCGGCTTCAACAAGGAGAGCTATCCGAAGTGGGCAATCATGCGGTATGAGTTCCCAGCGAGAGGCGAGCAGCCGCCGATCAAGTTCACTTGGTATGAAGGCGGTAAGAAGCCACCGCAGGATGTGCTCCCGGGGGTTGAATTGCCGAGCAGCGGCTGCATCATCATTGGCGATAAGGGCAAGCTCTTCTCACCCGGTGACAACGGTGGCTCGTGGAAGCTTTACCCCGAAGAGGAATTCAAAGAATACAAGCCACCTGAGCCCACATTGCCTCGCTCACCGGGTCATACACGGGAGTGGGTGAACGCATGCAAGGGCGGACCTGCACCGATGTCCAACTTCGTTGACTACGCCGCATACCTGACGGAGATCGCTCTGATTGGCAACCTCGCCATATTCGCCGGGCGAAAGATTGAGTATGACCCGAAGGAGATGAAGGTTAAGGATTGTCCGGAGCTTGAGCCATACATCAAACGACCATATCGTGAGGGTTGGACACTTTGAAAGGGTGATCGTCTCATATCGTATCGTAAGCTCAGCCCATGCTTAATCTGCGAAATCTACGAATTAGCCTTTAGTGGCAATGGGCGGGATGTGCGGTGTATCCTGCCCATTGTTTTTGTGACTGTTGAACAATGCAAAATTTGAGATGGGCAAGGTAACCTCCAACGCATGCAGATGGCTCTCTCGCCCTTCTCATTGACGGCATGTTGTGCCAGAACTTTCCTTTAGGGGTGCATCAAGAATGGCTAAGTCACAATATGTGCGTGACCTCTTGCTCGGTGAGCCAGTTGATAGCATCTTCGTGGTTAAGAGCAAACAGCTGATGCCATTTCGTGACCGCCCCGGAAATTACCTTGCTCTTGAGCTCGTTGATAAGACCGGCTCAATACAAGGGCGCATCTGGGATGATGCTGAGTTGTTTGACCAAGCGATACACGAGAGGGATGTCGTGCGAGTTAAAGGGAAGGTTGAAGTTTTTAGGCAGGTGCGCCAGCTGCGGATAACCGACATCGCAAAGTGCCAGAAGAGCGATTATGATCTGTTTGACCTCGTTATGCACACCGACAAGGACATTGATTGGATGTTTGAAAGCATCATGCGGGCTGCAAACAGCATCTCAAATCAGCATTTGCGAAGGCTCGTCCTGTCATTCCTTAATGATGAGCGCATCACACGCGACCTCAAGCTTGCTCCGGCATCGTTGCGCTTCCACCACAATTGGCTTGGCGGGTTGCTTGAGCATATTACGAGCGTGCTTGAGATAGTTGAGATTATTTGCAGGACGCACCCGGGCGTTGATAGGGACTTGCTCATCACCGGTGCAATACTCCACGACATAGGAAAGCTGCGCGAGTATGTGTGGGATCCGATGATTGACCTGACTGATGAGGGCAAGTTGCTTGGGCATATCATCCTCTCCGACGAGATGATAACGGAAAGGATGAAGGAGATGCCGGCGTTCCCGAAGGAGCTGGCATTGCGCATACGCCACATGATCATAAGCCATCACGGCGATGCTGAGTATGGTGCGCCGAAGCGCCCAATGACTGTTGAAGCGATGGCGCTGCACCTCATTGAGAACTTGGATGCACAGCTTGCTCGCTTTATAGCGTTCGTTGAGGAGCAGCGTGAGGCTGGGAAGGTGTGGACGGATTATGAGCGCATGCTTGAGAGGCGAATATTCATCGGCTACGAGAGCGAGATTGAGGGGGAGGTTCAACCCGAAGATGTCCAATCAAACGAGGGCATCCAAGGGTTGCAGGTTGAGGAGGGAGGTGAGGGTGTTGATCAACTTTGATGCGCTTTTGTCGGAGAGGGTGCGCAGCATAAAGCCGTCGGCAACACTCGCCACATCGGCGAAGGCGAAGCGCATGGTCGCTCAGGGTATTGATGTGGTTAACCTGAGCGTTGGCGAGCCGGATTTTGACACACCGGAGCACATCAAGTATGCAGCCATAAAAGCGTTGTGCGATGGCTGGACAAAATACACCGAGGAAGCCGGGTTGCTTGAGGTCAGGAGGGCAGTTTGCAAGAAGCTGCGTGAGGAGAATGGATTGAGCTATGAGCCCGAGAACATTGTCATATCGTGCGGCGCAAAGCATGCCCTCTTCAATGCCTTTCAAGCGTTGCTCAACCCGGGAGACAAAATCATCATACCGACACCGTGTTGGGTTAGCTATCCCGATATGGCGAGGCTTTGCGGAGCCGAACCGATATTAATTCACACTGCCGAGGAGAATGGCTTTGTGCCGGAGCCGGCGCAAATAGCCGAGGCGCTTTCAAACGGCGCCAAAGTGCTGCTCATAAATTCACCATGCAACCCGACTGGCTCGGTCTGGGAGCCGGAGTTGCTAAAGGAGGTCGCAAGGCTCGTTGAAAGGCACGATGACATCGTCGTCATCACAGACGAGATTTACGAGAAGTTCGTCTACGATGGTGCTATCCATGTGAGCATAGCTTCGCTAAGCGAGAGAGTGAAGGAGAGGACGGTCGTCATCAACGGGCTTTCAAAGACATTCGCAATGACCGGATGGAGGCTTGGATATGCAGCTGCGCCGAAGCCGATAGCACAAGCGATGGCGAAGGTGCAGGGGCAAAGCGCTTCCCATCCGACGGCTTTCGTTCAAGTAGCGGCAATAACTGCACTCAATGCGCCTCAGGAGTTCGTCCAGAAGATGATAGCCGAATATGATGAGCGGCGAAGACGCATTGTCAGCTTGCTCAACGAGATACCGGGAGTGCGTTGCAACATGCCGAAGGGCGCATTCTATGCCTTTGCCAACTTCAGCGGTGTGATTGGACGCTCATATGATGGCGTTGAGATTAAAAGCTCAATTGAGCTTGCCGATTTCTTGCTTGAGCGGGCGCATGTTGCAACAGTTGCCGGTGAGCCGTTTGGAGCCGAGGGTTACTTGCGCCTCTCTTACGCAACTTCAATTGAGCGAATTGAAGAGGGGATGCGCAGGATAAAAGAAGTCCTCACCCGAACCTGATATTCGCCCCATGCGCTTGCAAGAGTTGCGCGCAAATTCCCGCATCAAATGGTGGAGTGGTGTGATGTCGGATGAGGATGAAAGTGAGGCGCACACTGGCGCTTTGCGGTGCACTCGTTAGCTTCATCGTGCTGTTGACAGCCAAGCTCAACTCAGCCAACGCAGATGCATTTGCGAGGGTGATTACTGAGCCGTCGGAGTGCCTTCGTGGCATTGGCGCATCATCAAAAGTTGGCGACATACTCCTTGGCAATGAGCACCTGCGCGCCGTTATAAGCTCGCTTGGGCACGCGCATAGGGGGGCAGCAAGCGGCGGAAACATAATTGACGCAGCACCGATAGGAGGCGGAGATGCTATTGAGCAGGTGTTGCTTTTCCTCGGACGCTATCCGAGACAGGCGAAATACACATCCGTTGAGATAGTCAAGTCCGGTGAGGATGGTGTCGCTGTAGTTGAGGCAAGGGGCGTTGACTCATTCACCGGCGAGTTGGCGCTCGTAACTCAATACATTCTCAAGGACGACGAGAAGTTCATAACGATACGCACCACCATCACGAACAGCGGCTCAAAGCCGATAAAGGACTTCATGCTCGGAGATGCCGTTCAGTGTGGCAGGGCTCGCATATATGCGCCGATGTATGGATACGATGCCGCAAACAAAACTGTTACAGCTGATTGGGTGGCTTACAGCGGCAGCGGTGTGGCTTACGGGATGAGCCTCAAGACAGGCGTGCTCAAGGCGATCAACGGCGTGAGTTGGAGCGATGTTATATCGGCGCAAGTTGATCTTATGCCGGGTGACTCCGCCACATATGAGCGTCACTTCATTGTTGGGAGCAACATAGCTGATGTTGCGCATGTCGCATATCTCCTGCAGGGGAAAGCGATTGCGAGGCTCTTCGGGAGGGTGATTCAGAAGGACATCGGTAAGCCGATCGCAAATGTTTCAGTTAGAGTCGCATGTTCTGGGAGACCGTTTGTTGAAACCATCACAAAGCCAAGCGGTGATTTTGTTCTGTCGCTCCCGCCGGGGGAATATTTCATCAAGCCGTTTCATGTTGCGCGGAAAGCCATTGACAGGTTGCGCATATCAGTCCACGCCGGTGAGAGCAGGCATATCTTGTTGAGGATGAGTGCGCCCTCCTTCATCCGATTTGCCATTTATGAGCTGCCGCACCGACGAAAAGTTCCCGGACGGTTAACATTTGTTGGCGCGCATGGCAGCGAGACACCGGACTTCGGCTCTTACGATAATGCCGATGGCGCTTTAAACATTGTTGCTTCGCTTGGCGATGGGTTGCGCCCGATAGCCCCGGGATGGTATCGCATCATTGCCTCAAGGGGCTTTGAATACACAACCCATGAGAAAGTGCTGCATCTCCCGGAAGGGAAAACCGTGTGCGCCCAATTCTTCTTGCGCAGGGTGCTAAACACCAACGGCTGGATAGCCATTGATCCGCATCAACACTGCTCAAACAGCTTTGACAGTTCGGTCAGCCCGAGGGATCGCATCATAAGCAACTTGGCTGAGGGTGTTGAGTGCATCGTGATGACAGACCATGACCATATTACCGACTTATCGTGGCTCGTCTCAGAGATGGGGTTAAGGCGAATGCTCCTCACGATTCCGGGGCAGGAAATATCAACTCGCCACTTGGGACACTTCAACGCCTTCCCGATACCAATTGAACATGGTGTCATAGCTTGGGAAGGTAAGGGCATTTCCGAGATATTCTCTTGTGTGCGCTCTTTGAGTGGTGTTCAAGTGATCCAAGTCAACCACCCGCGCATCGGCAGAAGCTACTTCAATGTTGTTCAACTTGACTGGAAGACGGGAACAAGCTCGCACCCGGAGTGGTCAACGGAGTTTGATTGCGTTGAGGTGCTCAATGCAAAGATGATGCACACGCTTGGTGAGGCGCTCAGGGATTGGTTTGCGCTGCTCAATTCGGGGCTTCGTGTTACGGCGACGGGCGGCTCAGATTCGCATCATATAGCCCAGCAAGAGGTTGGCTACCCAAGATGCTTTGCATTTGTCGGGTGCGACGACATAGCTGAAGTGACATGCGACGATGTGGTGCGAGCCTTCAGAGCCGGGAAAATCATCGTCAGCATGGGTCCATTTGTGACCATGACCATCAATGGGCATGGCATTGGCAGGCTCGTGAGCTCGAGCGGGCGCCGAATTAAGTTGCGCATAATTGTGCAAGCTGCACCATGGGTTGATGTGAGTGAGGTCAAGTTGATTGAAAATGGCGTCTTGGTGAAGCGCTTCAGAGTTAAGCCCGCAAGGAACATCGTCAGGTTTGACAGGACTTTGTGGATGGCTCCGAGGCGGGATGCGTGGTATGTCGCTCTCGTCTACGGTGACAAACCTTTATCCCCGGTCGTGAGCGATTATGCCGGCTATGATGGCACGCGCTACCAAGTCAAGCCGTTTGCAATGACTAACCCAGTTTGGGTGGATGCCGATGGCGATGGGCGCTTTACACCGGCTGTGGGATGCCTTTGAAACATACGATGATGGGATGCCCTCTAAGGTGGGATGTTGATGGGCGAAATGTGCCACCAAGTCATGGCGCAGATTGTCGGTCACGATACGGTTAACCGTTTTCATCGCCTGCGCCTTCTTGTGCCCGACATCGCCCGTAATGCTTGTCCCGGGCAATTCGTTTGCCTCTTCCCGGATGATGGCGATGGTTTACCGCTTAGCGCAAGCCTGAATGTGCGCTTCATTATGCCACGCCCGTTTTCAATTTCCGATGCCGAGGGTGATGAGATTGAGATAGCCTTCTCAGTTGTTGGAGCTGGGACTGGCTTCATTGCGCGTTTAGGCATTGGCGATTCAATCCGTGTGCTCGGTCCGCTCGGCAAGCCGTTCGTTTGGCGTGATGGACATGATGTGGCATTGCTTGTTGGTGGCGGAATAGGCTACGCACCGCTCCCGTTTCTGGCAAGGACGCTTTCAAGGATGGGGGTTGATGTTGTAGCTATAGTTGGCGCAAGGTCGTTTGATGAGCTTCCTGTGAGGGTGACGCAAAAGTGCGTCCTTGAAATTGGCGGCGCACAAATTGCAGCTGATGAGTTTGCAAGGCATGGTGTGCCATCAGCGATAGCGCTTGAGCAACCCCATTTCGGCTCATTCCATGGGACAGCTGTTGACTTGGCATTGGAATGGCTTGAAGCTAACAAGCACCGCAGAGTGGCAGTATATGCGTGTGGTCCGAGAGAGATGTTGAAGTGCCTGCAGCGCATCTTGATTAAGCGCGCCATTGATGGGCAGTTTTCAGTTGAGGAGCGGATGGCTTGTGGTTTGGGATTGTGCTTTGGGTGCGCTTGCAAAGTGGTTGAGGATGGTAAGGAGCATTACAGGTTGGCGTGCGTTGATGGTCCGGTGTTTGATGCCTGCACGCTCATTTTGTGACGGTGCAGCATTTCAAGTTAGCGCTCGTTCCCATGCATGCCATAATCATGTGTGCGTGAGACGCGCACTCAATTGCGAATGTGGGGGTGAAGCACGATGAGGGCGAAACCATGTTGTGCACCCAAAGTTGTCGGGATGCTCTTTTTGGTGTGCCTCACTTTTACGCAGGGCTTGTTCGCTGCCGATTGGATACCGCTATTTGACGGCAAAAGCTTATCCGGTTGGAGGCTGCGCCACGAAGGCGGTAGGAACGGATGGAGAGTTGAAGATGGTGTCTTAATCAACCAACCGCCAAGCACGGACCTGGTGAGCGAGCAGAGGTTCGGTGATTTCCAGCTGCATATTGAATTCATCATGCCGAGGGGGAGCAATAGCGGTGTCTACTTGCAAGGTCGCTATGAAATCCAGCTCCTTGATTCGCACGGTGCAAAGCCTGAGTCTCATATATGCGGCGGAATATACGGCTTGCTTCCGCCGAGGTTCAATGCGAGCAAGCCAGCAGGTGAATGGCAGGTCTTTGATGTCAAGTTCGTTCAAGCCCGCCGAAGCCCGGATGGGAAGATAGTCAGGCGGGCAAGGGTGACCGTCATTCACAACGGTGTGACGATCCATGAGAATGCGGAGATCGCGAGGGTGACCGGCGGCGCGCTTGATGGGAATGAGGGAACACCGGGTCCTTTGATGCTTCAGGGTGATCACGGACCCGTGCACTTCCGAAACATCTACATTCGCCCATTGACTGAGGAAGAAGCCGAATCGCCGCATATGTTTCCGCCGCCACCGGGAACGATGGCATACAAGCCGCTATTTGATGGCGAGAGTTTGAAGGGTTGGCGCATCCTCAAGACGGGACATGGCACTGGCGGTAAGTGGGAAGTCGTTGACGGTGTCCTTCAGGGCACACAGGACCCGCCGGGCAACGGCGGTGTGCTCGCAACTGTTGAGAAGTATGGCGACTTTGAAATCGTCGCCGAGATAAAGCCCGACTTCGGAATTGATAGCGGCTTATTCCTGCGAACGACTGAGGATGGACGATGCTACCAAGTGACGATTGATTATCGCGATGGCGGGCAGGTTGGAACGCTTTACGGTGAAGGGTGCGGTGGATGGCTTGCGCCAAATGAGCGGTGGAAAGAGGTATGGCGCGAGAATGACTGGAACTTGTTGAGAGCCATCGTCATTGGGCAGCCGCCGAGAATACGCGTCTGGCTGAATGAGCGTCTGTTGGTTGACTTCACTGACAAGGAGGAAAGATTGCCGACAGAGGGTTTCATAGGGCTTCAAGTGCACGGTGGCGGCGATTGGCAGGGTAAGCTTACACGCTTCCGCAACATACGGATACTCATCATTGAATGACGCTTGTGGCTCTGGAGCGGGAGCGAATGGACAGGAGTTCCGATTGGATGAATCAGGCAAAGAGCGACTTGGAGCACGCAAAGAGTGACTTAAACGGTGGCTTTTACGAATGGGCTTGCTTCTCAGCACAACAGGCTGCCGAAAAGGCAGTTAAAGCGGTCTTCCAAAAGCTGAGGAAGGATGTGTGGGGGCATTCGGTTGCGGGTTTGATTGAGGAGTTAATGAGCGATGTGACGATTCCAGAGGGGCTTTACGAAGCGGCGCTTGAATTGGATAAGGCATACATCCCGACTCGCTATCCAAACGCCCATCCGAGAGGAGCACCACATTGGCTTTATACGCGCAGCGAGGCTGAAAGGTTGATCGGCTATGCCGAGGAAATCATCAGGTTCTGTGAAGGTGTTCTCGCCTCGCTATAGCCGCGAGGAAGTTATATCGCTGTTGCGCGAGCGTCTTCCAAAGCTGAACGACAAACTGCCGTTAAGGTGGGTCGTGTTATTTGGTTCCTATGCTCGTGGTGACTATACCGCATTCAGCGATATAGACCTGTTGGTGGTTTATGCAGACCCGCCCCGTCAGAATGCTTTCTCCACCGTAGTGAAGACGCTTTCGCTATTCAACTTGCAGCCGCATGTCATGAGCGTGAGTGAGTTCTCAGAAGTTAGCAGCGTATGGGAAAGGATGCTGCGTGATAGCATTGTGCTGTTTGGCAACCGCCCGTGAGATAGAGGTGAAAGGCGATGACATCAAGGGAGCGAGTTCTTATGGCGCTCAATCACATTGAGCCAGACAGGGTGCCAATCTCGGATTCGCCATGGGGGACAACGATAGCGCGCTGGCATAGGGAGGGATTGCCGGAGGGGATTGGTCCAGCTGAGTATTTCGGATATGAGTTTGTTGGGTTTGCTCCGGACATATCGTTCCAGTTACCTCAAGAGGTCATTGAGGAGACCGATGAGTATACGATTGTGAGAAATGCTGATGGAGCCACCGTCAAGAACTGGAAGCATAAGACATCAACGCCGGAGCTGCTCGGCTTCCTCATCACTGACAGGCGTAAGTGGGAAGAATACAAGGGCAGGTTGACGATGAACGAGTCGCGTGTCAATTGGGCTGCGGAGTTGGAGCGAAACAGGAAGGCGCGTGAGGCTGGTTACTTTTGCACATTCAATGCCGCCATAGGATACGACAGGATGGCTATGGTTGTGGGTCCGACAAATTTGCTCCCGGCGATAATTGATGACCCAGAGTGGGTGAAGGAGCTTTTTGATGCGAGCGTCCAAATTGCCATTGATGCCGCTGAAGAGATGCTCGCAAGGGGGTTTGAGTTTGATGCCGCATTCCTCTACGATGACCTCGGATACAGGAATGCCACATTCTTTTCGCCAAGGGCGTATCGTGAGCTGCTCATGCCGGCACATAAGAGAGCTTGTGACTTCTTTCACAGCAAGGGGATGAAGACAATCCTGCACAGCTGCGGGAATGTCAGCGCGCTTGTGCCGCATTTCATTGAAGCCGGTTGGGATTGCTTGCAGCCGCTTGAGGTCAAAGCCGGCATGGACTTGATAAAGCTAAAGCGTGAATATGGCGATGTGCTTGCGTTTATGGGCGGAATTGATGTCCGGAAGATGGCAGCACCAGACCCAAGGTTGATTGAGGAAGAGATACGGACTAAGTTTGAAGTCGCAAAGGTCGGTGGCGGATACATTTACCACTCCGACCACTCAGTTCCGGACAATGTGAGCTTTGAGCGATACAGGTTCGTCATTCAGCTTGTGCATGAGTATGGGCGCTATAGGTGATGTTCTGTGAGGGTGCCCCTCAGCACACTGTGAATTGCCAACACCGATTGGAGCAAGGGCTTTAGCTGCGAAAGCGGAAGCATATTTGGTCCATCGGAAAGAGCCCTGTCGGGTGATGGGTGAACCTCAAGGAAGAGCGCATCAACGCCAACTGCAACTGCAGCCCTTGCAAGATGCGGGACAAATTCCCTCCGTCCACCGGATGAGCCATGTGCGGCGCCGGGTTGTTGAACGCTATGAGTGGCATCAAAGATAACTGGGTAGCCAAAAGAGCGCATTATGACTATGCTGCGCATGTCCACAACCAAATCGTGATAGCCAAATGTCGTCCCGCGCTCCGTCACCATGACATTATGGTTGCCAGTGCTCGTCACCTTCTCAATCGCAAAGCGCATATCCTCGGGAGCCATGAACTGTCCCTTCTTGATGTTCACAGCCCTGCCGGTTTCGCCAACCTTGATGAGCAAGTCAGTTTGGCGGCACAGGAATGCTGGCACTTGAAGCACATCGGCGACCTCGGCAGCTTCATCAACTTGCTGCACACAGTGCACATCCGTTAGCACTGGGATACCTAATTCCTCTTTCACCTTGCGAAGTATGCGCAAGCCTTCCTTCATCCCGAGACCGCGAAATGAGTGCAAGCTTGTCCTGTTCGCTTTGTCATATGAGGCTTTGAAGATGAGCGGCATGCCGAGTTCATCAGTCAGCTCCCTCAGGAATTCGGCTGTGCGCATGCAAACTTCTTCACCCTCAACTGCGCAAGGACCAGCTATGAGAGCGAGTTCGTCAGCACCTATGCGCACGCCAAGGACATTAATGATGCGCTTGTTGCTTGCTTTGGTCTCGTTCATCATCGCTCACCATCACCATCTCATAGCTGCTCATTCAAAGTTCAAGCAATCTCGCAAGGAAGCGATAGAGGAGAAAGATGAGCGCTATCACGATGATGGACTTGAGTATGATGCTGATCGTTCCCGTTATGAACTCGCCCCTCCCAAGGCGCACATAGCGCACAGTCGTGTTTAAAGACCTGTTGAACAGCTCAAGTTCTCCGCCCGGTCGACTCCTTATCACCCAAACCGATGCAGGTGCGCCCGGGAGCACGATCTCAAGTTCGTTCCTGTCAACCCTGTATGCGCCCATGAGGATTTGCGTTCCCTCAAATATGCGGGCTGTTCCATCCGAATGGAATTCACATCTTTCCCCAAGTGGTGGCGCCCCTACATCGCCTCTATCAACAAGCTGCCAAGTGCCGACCAGATGATGCTCGCTCCAAAAAACCTCTTCCACCTTGGCGCACCCTGCCAACACTGCACCCAACGCAAAGGCTATGGCAGTTAACAGGGTTGGAAGACAGCATTTGAGCCCAATTTCTCGCCCCATCTTGGCTCAGTTCACCACGCAATGCTATGTTAATCTCCGCATCCGTTACACATCCCTTGCAATGCCCCATTCGCAATCTTGACCTTCATTTGAAGCAGCTCGCTGACTTGCCCGTCTTACAAATCCCATTATGGTGTGATTGCAATTGCATCGCTGAGCAAGTATCTTCCGATGTTTACAGCAAGCTTAAGGGCTGTGTCCCTAAGTTCGTCAGGAAGCGGTCTGACGGAGTTGTGGACCTCATAAGTGAAGTCGCCCTCATATTCAATCTCGCGCAGCACTTTAATTATTGGGTGCCAATCAATTGTGCCGAAGAAGGGTAGCATGTGTTGGTCGTGAAAACCATCGTTGTCTTGGATGTGGAGCGCCTTTAATCTCTTCCCGATGGCTCTCAGTGCAGCTGGTTGGTCAAGCTGCTGTATGTTTGCATGCCCGGTGTCCCAACATATGCCAATTAGTGGGTGATTGAATGCATCCACAAGGTCAATCAGCTCAGCTGGCACCGAGCAATAGTGTCGCCTTATCTTCCTCTCACGCCTCGCAAATGCATCGGCATTGTTCTCAAGCGCTATCCCAACGCCGGCTTTCTCCGCCGTCTTGAGCAGCTCACCAAACCAGTCAAGGTTTCGCTGCCGGAGATATGCTATGTGTGCTTCATCAAACGCACCATGGATTGTCTCTGGCTCAAACACTATCCACCGTGCATTGAGTATCCCTGCAGCCTCAATTGAGCGATGGCTCATCTGAGTCAACCACTTTGTCCTTTCGTCATTGGCGAACTTGTTGAATATTGGTCCGTGTGATTGCGTTATCGGTATCCCGATTGACTCCGCCTTCCGCCTCACACCTTCAACCCACTTTGCCCATTCGTCACCCACAAATGGTGAGCCATCAAACAACCAGTCACAGAAATTGAAGTCAAGCGCCTCAAAGCCGGCTTCTGCGAGCCGCTCAATCGCCCTCTCCGGGGTGACTTTCTGCGGATCAAAGAGGACATTCAAAGATGTGGCAAGCCGCATGCTAATCCACCACCCCTGCGTTTGTGTTAGCAGCAATCGTCGGGTTCAACTGTGCCGCATCACAACCTTCTTGACGCCGCGCAGCTGCCTAAATGTTGCCCCCTCACTAACATAGCGCAGCACCGTTTTCGGCTCAAGAACTAACGAGCCGGCAATCACATCCACGCCAAATTCAAACAGCACTTTGGAGAGTGGTGTTGTCGGTCCCATCACCATGACGAGTTCGGCATCCTTGGAAAGTTCAAGGAGATGCTCAATTGTGTGGTTGATGAATGTGCTCCCAGTGATGACGACTATTTGAGCTTGCGGCAAAAGCTCATCTGCCATGTGTGCGGGCAAGTCGCCCGGCAATGGGCGTTCCTCAAAGACCATAAGTTGCCCCGCACGCATTCGCAACTCCTCAACGAATGGGAAGTGACCCACAAGTGCCACCCGTTTTCCATCGGCAAGTTGCATCAGCATTTGCGCTCCATCAGCTTCTTCAAGATGCTCGTCCTTAATAGTCTCAGCGACGAGAGCATTTAGCGCAGCCATACCGATGCTCGGCTGCGGCAGCTCATTTGAGAGCGCCATTTGGGCAAGTTGGCGGCAGCTTAGCTTTGTCAGGTTGCCGGCATCCGGTATTGGCATCCTTTTACCATGCGGCTTATTGGGCACGAGTGTGTATGCTAACCCCATTCGTCTTGCCCAAACTGCCGTTATGAACGCACCCATGCGCACTTCCTTGACCGGAGCATCAATAGACAGTGTTTCAAGGATGGCTTGTATGAGCTTCATTCGCTAAATCCACCTCTCTGCCCAAGCTCCCCACAAAATGCGCAAGCTCACTTCTTGAACATCACCCAAATTCCGTATGAGCCGGATTGATACCGGTCCTCAATGATGCGGTAGTTTCGTATTCCGGCATCAGCCAAGTGCTTCTCCCACTGCTCCTTTGTGATGCGCCTCATCGGGAGCTTTTTCGGGTCGCCCCAACTCTTGCGCACTATCTCTATAACCGTATGCTCATCAAGCATCCTTGAGAAGCCACCACCAATGTATGCGACACCGCCGGGCTTGAGAACCCTCAACGCCTCTCTGAAGACACTCGCTTTGTCCTCAATGAACGGTATCATCCCTCTGCTGACCACCAAGTCGGCAAACCCGCTTTTAAAGGGCAGGTTGAGCGCATCCCCAAGCATCGGATAGAAACGGTCGCTCAATCCGCTCTCAACGGCGTTCCTTTGTGCAATCGCAACGGCGTATGGATTGATGTCTATCGCATACACCCTGAGTTTCGTCATTTTCGCAAGAGCCAATCCAAGCGCACCGGAGCCGCAACCGAGTTCAACGCACACCCCCTCCTTAACACCCGTATCCTCAACTATCTGTTTCGCCAAAGCCGGGTATACCGGCGCGAATGTTGTCTTTGCAACTTCCGCCATCCTCTCGGCGGAGCGTTTCAGTTCGTTCTCCCCCGGCTTCGTTTGGCTCAGGCAGGGGTGCATTACCGCGAACATTAGGGAACATACAGTTGCAACCGCCACAAATGTCTTCAAACCTTTCACTAATGCTCACCCCCTATCTGCATGCAATGAGCGCGTATGAGCCTTGCAGCTCAGATGGCATCACCAACCTCTCTCGCAAGCTTATAAAGCAACTCCTTGAGTTCCACCACCGCGTTGGAGTAAGCCGGCTCGCTATAAACATTGCGCATCTCGTATGGGTCATGCTTTAGGTCAAATAACTCCCACTCGCCAGTTGTGGGGTAGTGGATGAGCTTGTATCGCTCCGTGCGAACGCCATAATGCGGAAGGACTCTATGCGGCTTTGGATACTCGTAATAGCGATAATACATTGCCGTGCGCCAGCTATTGATTGCCTCGCCAAACAAAATCCCCTTGAAGCTGCGCCCATGCATGTCATTCGGTATTTCAACTTCGGCCATGTCAAGCAGCGTTGGAGCGAAGTCAACATTGAGCACAATGTGCTCATCCACCGAACCGGCTTTAACTCCCTTCGGGTAGCGCACAATCAATGGCACCCTTATTGACTGCTCATACATGAACCGCTTGTCATACCAACCGTGTTCACCGAGGAAGAAGCCGTTGTCGGATGTGTAGATGACAACCGTATTGTCGGCAATGCCGAGGCGTTCAAGTTCGCTCAGAAGCTCTCCAACGCTATCGTCCACAGCTACGACGCATCTCAGGTAATCCTTGATGAACCGTTGGTAGTTATAACGCTTGCGCTCTTGCGGCGTCATTTGTGGCTTCAATTCCTGAGCGTAATCGGGCATGTCCGCAATGCGCATATCAGCATGCGCAGCTGCGCTCGCCCTGTTTGAGTAATCGTCATCAAATGTCGGTGGTTCGGGAATTTCAACATCGGCAAACAGTTGCGCATAGCGCTGTGGTGGCGTCCAAGGGCGATGTGGCGCTTTGTGGTGGCAAAGCAAGCAAAATGGTTTTTCCCCTTTTGCCTCGCTCCATTGCCTCAGCCAACTTATGCACATCTTCGTTATGATGTCCGTGGCGTATCCATCAACCTTGATCTTTTTGCCCATCTCAATGAATGTCGGGTTAATGTATTCCCCCTGCCCCGGGAGCACACACCAGTAATCAAAGCCAGCAGGCTCGCTTTGAAGATGCCACTTGCCGATGACGGCTGTGACATAGCCGGCATCGCGAAGCAACTTGATGAATGTTTGCTGCGCCCGATCAAATCGCGTTGCGTTGTCCTTCACGCCGTGTGCATGAGCGTATTTTCCAGTGAGTATGCTTGCCCTGGATGGAGCGCACAGCGAGTTGGTTACAAAACAGTTCCGAAAGAGCATTCCCTCTCTTGCGAGCCTGTCAATGTTCGGCGTCTTCACGACCCCGCTTCCATAGCAGCTGAGGGCATGTGCGGCGTGGTCATCCGACATGATGAAAAGGATGTTCGGGCGTGGCTGCCCATATGCATATGAGCGGCTTTTGAATGCCGCTGAGATTGCAAGTCCACTTACACCGGCGATGAATTTTCTCCTCGTAAATTTGCGTGCACCTTCGCCCATGCCTGCCACCTCACATGCGAAATCTTTTCGTGCGGACTTAACCCTAAAGAGCTTTCAAGTAAGTTTAGTCCTCCAGTGCTCGATGCGCCAATTGCGCCTTTTGGCGAGCAACCTCAGGCGCACATCTGGATTGACAGCAACGGGGTGCCCAACACTCTCAAGCACGAACCTGTCAGAGTAGCTATCGGCATATGCGTAGCTTTCAGTGAGTTGAATGCCATTTGAGTTTGCATAGCTTTTAAGGAATGCGAGTTTGCCGCATTCACCCAACGGTGGCGTGTTCAACCTCCCGGTGAAGCGCCCATGGCAAACTTCAAGCTCAGCTGCGATCATATCGTCAACCCTTAAGAAGTCGGAAAGCGGCTTGACGAGCAGATCAATTCCGCCAGTTAGGATGACGATGCGATGTCCATTTCGCCTGTGCCATTCAATTCGCTCAACTGCCTCAAGGTAGAGCCTTCGCACCCAATACGACTCAAAGTATTCCCTCGCAAATGAGGTAAGCTCGTCAACGCGGATGCCAGCATAGCTTGCGTAGAACGAGCGGTTAAATGACTCTCTGCTCACAAAGTCAATCAGGAGCCACAAAATGGCGCGCATTGGCAGGCAGCACATCCAAAGCCACTTTCTCCAACCGGCTTCGCGCAACTTGAAGTGGACAATTGCATGGACGACAGTGGTATCGCTTATCGTCCCGTCAACATCAAAGAAAGCTGCAACTTGCCCCATGATGAACCATACGCCCAAAAAGCGTTATTGAGCTTCAATGCTCACTATCACGGTCTTGTGGTTTGTATAGCTCACCTTCCCATGCTCACCCTTTACCGGGCGCACATACTTTGCGAGCGCGCAGTCAACTGCCACCTTACCTTTGCGCTTGCTGCGCATCGCAATTATGCGTGCCGCCTCTTCAATTGCCACTTGGGTGAACTCATGCGCTCGGTTGTGTTTGCGTAAGATGCCGTGTGCGCCCCTTGCACCGCGAACATGCATCCAAAGGTCATCAGGGTTGGCGACCCTCGTTATGAGCTCCATGTTCTCCTGTGCGTTCCTTCCAACAAGCAACTCAAATCCATCGGCAACGGTAAACCTCAAGAACTTACCACCCGAGCCCTCATCCGTGTGTGCAACTGCCTCATGAGCCCTCAGCAATTTGAGCTGTGCAGCTCGCTCGCCGATTCGCTTCAGCTCTTCCAAGCTGTGAGTGCCATCAAGCTGCGCAATCAAATTCCCCAGCTCGCCAATCACTGCCTCCAGCTTAGCAATCGCTTTTGAGAGATGTTCGCAAGCCCCTTTCATGCGCTTGTATCTGGAAAAGTATCGCTGCGCATTCTCAACCGGCGACAGCTTTGGGTCAAGTTGTATTTTGACCTTGCCACCGAAGTAATCATCCAAGGTGACCTCAGTTATGCCGTCTTCAACCTCATGGGCATGCGAAAGCAGCAGCTCACCTTTTACACGCCATTCATCTGCATGCTGAGCTTCAGCAAGTTGTTCTCGCAATAAGCTTATGCGCTCACTAACCCCTCGCAGAGCCCTCTCAAGCTCACGGCGGATTCCCTTTCTGAGCTGTTCAACTTCATCGCTTGACCGAGCTTGCCCAAGCCACTCGGAGATGCATTCGCACAGCCCATCACAGGGCTCTTGCATTACAGCTTCATCAGTGCCTAAGGCTCTCAAATGCTCAAGCTCAATTGGATAGCACCCCATCAACTTACCATCTGCGGAGCGAATGCACACCGGTTTGAACTGCTCTAAGAGGACGATTTGTCGCAGCCATGAAAGCGCATTGAGCAGGGCTTCCACTTGCTCTTCGCCAATTGAGCCAACTGGCTCATCGCCGCTGAGTCCAACCCTGAATAGCAGTTCCGAAGATAGCACGCTGCTCATCCCGTGGAACGCCGTCTGAAGCCACTGCTGCAATGTCCCACCATCGGCACTGCGCAACGCCAGCTCAACTTGCTCCCTTGTCGCTGAAAGTGGGTTGATGCGTCCATGCGATGGTGGGCGAATGTAAACCCTTCCCGGGAGCACCTCACGGTATCGGTTCACGCTTGATGGGAGACGCTTCAATGCGTCAATGATTCTCCCATCGCTGTCAGTTAAGACGATGTTGCTGTGCTTGCCCATCAGCTCAATCATCAAATGGAGCTCAACCGCATCGCCGATTTCGTTCCTGCCAGTGAGCGCTATCCTGACGATCCTGTCAAAGTCAAGTTGCTCAACGGCTTTGACTTTTGCGCCCTCAATCCGCCTTTGAATTGCGGAGAGGAAAGCAGTGTGCAATTTGTCTGCATGTTCCGGCGCACGGTGGGTGACATTCAAATGCGCATATTTGGGGTGTGCCGATATGAGCAGCCACCTTATGCCGCTTGCCCCAGCCACCTTGATCAAAATGTCGTATTCACCAACTTGCCTGACTTGCCTGATGTATCCTCCGACAGCTTTCGCCCTCGCCTCAGCACAAACGGCACTCAAAAGAAAACTGTCAAAGCAAAAGTTTGGCAGGAAGCGCATGATGCCTCACCGCATGTCACTTACACCACTCGCTAACAAGGACGCTCCGAACACCGATGTCAAACTCACAAACATTCTCAACATATGGAACCTCCGTAAGCATATTGACACGAGCACAGAACTCAACATCGTCCTTCAAGTTGAGCTCTATGAGCTGCCGCCCGTGTAGTGATTCGGCAAAGATCCTTTCCAAGCCGTCCCTTTCTATCTCATCCAACATCGCCATGACCATGTCCCTTTGGCTATCGCATATGCTGATGCTCATGTGAGAGGCTATGACAGCGCTCGCATACCAATCCTCATCTGATGGTAGCTTTGGGTTGTCCGAGCGCCCCGCTGGTATGATGACGACATTGCATCCGTTTTCCCTCGCTACCATCTCAGCAGCTGCAGCGACTGATGAGGCGTTCACCGATGTCCCGACGAATATGGCGAGTGCGCCCAATGCCTCGTGCAAGCGTTGTGCACCGGTTGTGGTTGTGAGCACTGCAGTGCTCGTGTTGATGCGCGAGTTCAACACCTCCGTTGGACTGTTGGAGAGGTCAAACCCCCTCAGCTTTATCCCTTTTCGCTCGCCGACAAGCAAAGCTTTACCCAATTGCCTTGCGAGCGCCCTTGCCTCCGAAACTTTCCTCACCACATGCACTTTCTTCACGCCTGCGTGCATAAGTGCGCACATCGCTGCGCTCATGCGCATTGCATCTACAACTATCGCCACCGACTTAGTCTCGGCGGCAAGCTTGCAGCCTTCTCTCCCGGCGACAATTTGCAATGTCGGCTTTGATGGCAGTGTGCATCACCTCACTGCCACAACGGGTATCTTAGGGTCAATTGCATCCCAACTCAATAGCGTCAGCATGCCGCACAGGTTCAATAAGCCATCAATTGAGACATCACTCAAGTCTTGCAACTTTGATCTGCGGTTCAACTTTGACCTCCGCATTGAGCGAGCGCGTCACTGGGCAATACCTCTCCGCAGCCTCAATGGCTTTCCTGACGGGCTCAACATCGGCTTCGCTCTCAACCGTGATGGTCGGTTGGATAGTTATCCTCGTGAGTTTGAGCGCACCTTCAACTTGCTCAACTTCTCCGGCAGCTTTTCCATCATACTGCAAAAATTTGGCCTTCATCCTTTCAGCCATAGCGACGAATGTTGATAGCAGACAGGCATTGGCTGACGCCAAAAGCAGGTCAAGTGGAGACCATAGGTCATCCCTCCCGCCAAACTGAGATGGCGCTGCAGTGTCAATATCTGGCTTTCCTTCGGCGCTGAGCAAGTAGCACTTGTCCTTAACCCATTTTACATTGACTGTGATCGTCATCCGAGACGGACTCTCACGCATCTGCTTCACCTCTCAAGTTGTTATCCACTGCATGTGTGCCACATTTCAACCACTCTCTTTCAAGCTCTTCCAATGCCTCAGGCGAGCCGTAGCGCTTTCGCAGGTCAAGCATGTATCGGTAATTCTCAATCGGCACACCCTTAAATATGCAATTGCTCGTGCAATACACATACGCACCGGTGCCAACACCGCCATAGAGAAGGCAATATAGTGCGCTCTGCTTTATCTCCGACTTCGTTCCGGCATGCACGGCTGAGCATTTGACATTCCCCATTAGGCACATCTTTGTCCCGACAATTTGGCGCACGAGCTTAATGTCAATCCCGGCTTGTGGGTCAAGCGAATGGATTGCATCGGGATGGCATTCAATCAGCTGGTCAAGGATTGGCATTATGTTTCCATCGGTGTGCTTGACCGTCCATGCACCTGCTTGCCTGAAGGCGTCAATCTGCCGTTTCAGGAATGGCGTCACAAATTTGCGGAACATAGCCGGCGATAAAAACGGACCGCTGTTAAAGCAATAGTCGGCGCACATGAAGACGATTTCAGCCCCGGCTTTGATGAGCTGCAGACCAACTTCAATTGCTTGCTCAATTCTCCTCTCCGCTTCCTCAAGCGCTTCCTCCTCTCGCTCAATGAACTGGACAGCTTGTTCAACCATATCGCTTCCGCTTGGTATTGCGTAGGTTCCGTCAACGAAGGCGCTCAGCATGAAAGTATCACCGGCGAGCTCGCGGACATACTCAAAGCTCTCCATTTGTTCCTCAGGTGGGAGCCAGTGCAAACCCGTAATGACGCTGTAGTCAAATTCCTTAGCCACCTTAACCCACAGTTCCGCATTCCGCTTGAGCATGTCCCTTTTGCGTTCACGGGGGACACCCTCAAGATGGTGCGCACGCAATGGCTCCTGTCCAAACACTTCCTCGCAAAGCTGAAACTCAAGCTCAAGGTGCGGAACAATGTCAGGGATGCCACCACTTAAGGCGCATATTAGCCTCTCCCTCGGTGTCATCGCATTCACCCCTAACTCAGGGGTGATTCGGAGAGAAGGACAAACATTGTCACTTCGGTGCTATGTGCACCTTTGCGAGATAGATTGAGCTTTTCCCCTCATGCGATGAGTAGTAGCTCACCCACAGGACATCATTATGCCATACGATGCCGGTGTAGCTTGTATCGCCCCCGGATGGCAGGCGGAGTAATTCAACCATCTTCCCTTCGCTCGCCTCAATGAGGCAGATTGATGTCCTTATCGTCTGCTCATATAGCCTCACGCCACAAATGAATCTCCCATCGGGTAGGCGGACAAGCTTTGGTCCGCCAATCCTCATCCCCAAATCCTTCCATGTCCATTCGGTGTATGGTGGCTTTGAAATGCCGAAGTGGGCATTGCCAGTCTTACCGCCATCCCTCAACAGGCAATATGCGGTGCCATCGTCAGCGAATACAAGTGATGCCTCATTGCCACGACCGTTTGGGAATATGCCGTGAGCAATAGCCTCCCACGATTTGCCGTCGCTTGTGCGATATAGGCACCCTGATGCGTCTTTGCCACTATAGCCTATGCTGTAGCCGAACTTGCCATGCCATGTAACGCTCCACCGCCAAGTCCCGGCACCGCTAACGCATGCGTATGGTCCGGTAAACTCATGCCCATCCTCCGAGAGCCATGTCAGCGACTGGTGATGCAGTTCTCGCAAATGTGAAAAACGGTTCGCATACTCCGCCCATGGCGAATTGTCAGGCGAAAGTGCCCATGTAAAGTTGCGATATGATTCACCGTTAACGGCAGATGTGAATCGGACTGCCGAATTGAGCATGAGCCTCCCGTCAGCTGTGATTGATAGCTTTGGGTCTCTCAAATCTCCGCCAAGCCATTCAAACAATGCCACTGATTGCCAATTCTCACCATCCTCGGAGGAGAGCAGGCGCAGCTTACCATCATCGCTCACATGCGCTTGCCCTTCACGGAAGGTGCAATACCAGCGCCCTCGGAAGAATATGAGGTCCGTAAATGCATTGTGCGGTGCCAAATCCCAGATCTTTCGCACACTCAAAAGCTTAATGCCACTTGCATCAACAAACCCCGCAGTAAAGATGGGAAAGAATGCCACGCCCATAACAGCTTTCAGGAGCATTATTCGCACCCCCCCTGTGCTGGATTTTCCCAACGGCTTTCATCCGGCGTAAGTCTTCATGAATGACGCCAACGGCAGCAGCGCCAATGCTTTTACCCCAAAAATTTTGTCGCAGACGCTGCCGCTAATCTATGGTGAATCATCGGCTGAAGCCAACAGCATGAGCATTCGAGCCAACAATGGACAAGGGTTGATCGTTCGTTACTTTGCGGATAGCAATTGAAGCTCGTAAATTGTCGGACCTTCACTCGCTTCC
>JAVHTD010000009.1:0-105286 GCA_032161105.2 Candidatus Thermosaccharophagus tengchongensis | reverse complement strand
ACGGCTCGCCTTGCTTGCGCGCCTAACATGATGACCATCACCTATCAAGCGATGTGGATTGAGCCTGTCAAGAAGCCGAGCGAAGCCAAGTTTCCAAGAATGCCCTTCCCCGAAGAGGTTCGCATCATGATGCATTATGCCCTTGCAGGTGGAGCGAAAGGTTTGATTGCCTACATTCATTGCACGGAACGATACCCTGAGCAAATCTTTTGGGGCGCACAAGATTACCCCGATGTGTGGGCAGAAATTGGGAAAGTTCACCGTGAGGTTGAGTTGGTTTCACCTGTCCTTGCCCGTTCCCATCCACTTGACATCTCTAAATCGCTGACTGATGGTCTTTTCGTTCGCCCTTTGGTTGCGCCCGATGCGGTTTTAGTGGTTTGCGTCAACGAGAAAGGTCAATCGCTGCCTGACCGATTTGTCAAACAAACCATCGCACCTGCTGAGTTGGAACTAAGCATTCCAATTTGGCTGCCGTTGAAATTCGCTTTCAAGGTTGGCGAAGGTGAATTTAAGCCCTTGCCTTGCAAAGTTATCGGCGATAAGTTGCGTGTGATTTTGCCAGAAATTGAGACGGCTTTCCTTTTGCTGCTTTGCACCGACAACAACTTGCCAACGAGTTTGAAGCGAAGATATGAGCAATTGCGATTGTCAAGGGCTGAAAATTTCCTTCGGGCGATGCAGGTGGAAGAGCGTGAACGAGGTGAGCAAGCAAATTTGCTTCGCAAAATCCCGCTGCTCTTTGAGCGGTTCGCAGTATCATCTCAAGCCGAGGGCTGTTACGGCATTGAGCGAAAAACGATGTGGAATCCGACGAAGGAGCAGCACAACGCATGGGAGTGGTATGACCCAGAGGGGAAATCTGAGCACAAGGTTTTCTGGACAGTTCAAATTGAGCGTGCTGGCGAATATCTCGTTTATGCTTGTGCCCACTTTTTCGGACACGATTTGCTTTTGCGGGTTGTGGACGAGAAAGGTCAAGTTGTGCAAGAGCGCCTTGTAAGTGCTGATGCAGAGAAAGTTCACTCATGGACGCTTCCGTTCAGCCGTGAAGGCAAATATCGGCTCATCTTGATGCCGAAAGATGGCAAAGGGGACGCTGCCCGTGTCAGCAAATACATTTTCGTTGTGCCGAAAGAAGTTGCGATTGAGGCAGGGTTGGAGCGATGACAAAAAATTCGCCGTCAACAAAAAGTCCAAATCGGCTGTTCCGCTTCTTCCTTTGGAACGACATGCATATCCGCTCGCCGAAGGTTAGTGGGCGACCTGTCGGCTACCCCTTCGTCAATGAGAAAGCGCTATGGGCGTTAGAATGCGCTTTAGGTAGGCATGGCTTTGAACAACCTGATTTCGTCCTTTCGGCAGGCGACATCATTGACGGAGAAATTCCCGACTACAACGAAGACTTCGCATTCCTAAAGGAGTTCGTCCTTGACCAACTGACCGTTCCATTCCTGCCCTGCGTTGGCAACTATGAAAACGGGCAAGATGAGGGCATAGCGGAACTCAACCTTGCTTATGACCGATGGTTCGGAAAGGAATGGCACAACTATGTTTTCACGATTGGTGGCATCGGCTTCATCGTCGTGGACACGAGTGGTGCTCATCGGCTTCCCGACGAAGTGACTGGTCAACGCAATGCTTTCGTAAAGCGTGCCTTTGAGTTTCTCGCTGACATGCCGATAATCGTTGTCACCCATGTCCCACTTTTGCCGATGAGGAACGAAGGAGTTTTGAAGGCAAGTTTCGGCTTTGAGAGTTGGAAGGTGAGAGACGAAGAGTTTTTGCGAATTGTTGAGTGCAAGAGCGAGCGTGTCATTGCTGTGCTTTGCGGACACCTTCACTTGACAGCGGTGAGATGGAACAAAGGCATTGCCCACATCTGCCCAGCAGGCACAGCAGGTTACCCAGCGGATTTTGCCTCGTTTGATGTTTATCCTGACCGAATACAGATGCGAATGCACAGTGCGCCAAAGCAATGGCTTGACATAAAAGGCAACATTCACGGAAAGCCACGCCACAAAGTTGATTACACTGACGATGAGCATCCTGACCACGAGCGCTACCTTTGGGGCAACTCATATGAGCGGGAGTTGACGATACGGCTTGAAGGTGGCAAAGCGCCGAAAGTAAGTGGTGAAAAGATTTTGAAGGTCTCCGACGAATGGCTTTCTGAGATTCGGGGCTAAAGCCCCTCCTACGAATAAGGAGGGATGGTCATGGAGGGGCGATGGGCGTTGCAAGTTCATTTGACGATGACTATTTTGGTGGCTTTGCTGGTTGGAGCCATCAGTTTCACCGATGATGAGCATTTGCTCCCGTTCGCTTGGAAGCGCATCCCAATTGATGGCGGCGGGGCAATCATGGCAGTTGCCATCAGTCCACACAACCCCAATTTGGCGCTTGCAGGTTGCGATGTCGGTGGCGTCTTCCGCACCGATGATGGCGGAATTAGTTGGCGAATTGTCAATAACGGGTTGCAATCGGATGGCGATTTGGCGATTGCGGACATCGCTTGGCATCCGCAAAAACCAAATGTCGTCTACCTTGCAACGGGCAAATGCTTTGGGAAACCTACAGGCGACTATGGCGGTTTGTTTGTGAGCGAGGATGGTGGTAAAAGTTGGCATTTGCTTTCGCGAAAAGTTCGCTTTTCTGGCATGGGGACATATCGCCAATGGGGCAATGTGTTGAAGGTGACCGAAGATGGGACAATTTATGCTGGCACGGCTTGGGATGGGTTGATGCGCTCAACAGACGGCGGTAAAAGTTGGCAAATTCTCGGCTTGGAAGGGAATTTCATCATAGGTGTGGCAATCGGGAGTAGCAACCCAATCCCACAGGGGCTCAGAGCTGCTCGTAGCGAAAAACGCCACTCCGCCGCTGCGTGGCTTACTACGAACCACGCTCTAATTGCTGTGGCGACGCTCAAAACGAACGAAAGTGAAGGCGCTGTCTGGATAAGCGAGGATGAAGGCAAAAGTTGGACGGTATCGCTGAAGGGCGAGAAGGTGCAAAGCATCGCCATTGACAAAACTCGCAACCGCATTTTTGCTGCCGTAAGTGACAGGGGCGTTATGGTGAGCGACGATGGCGGAAAAAGTTGGAGAATTTCCGTCAAGGGAATTGAGCAATTCCTTGAGCGACAATGGGCGACGGCAGTCGCTGTCAATCCTGTCAAGCCTTCAACGGTTTACCTTTGCGCCAGCGAACGATTTGAAGTTTTGCCAGAATGGTGGCGATGGCGTCACCCTGGCATTTTCGTCAGCGAAGATGGCGGCGAAAGTTGGCGACCGATTATCTCGGCAAGCGTCGCTAATGGAAAATTCAACATCGCTGCCTACTTGAATGCCATTGACAGTGCTGGATGGTGGCGTGAAAGAGGTTGGTTTGGCTTCAACCCACGAGGCATAAGCGTTGACACAAAGGCAGGCAAACGGTTGATGCTCAACGATTGGTATGGAGTTTGGGTTTCCGATGACGGTGGTGAGCATTGGCGTGCTGCGATGAGCGGGTTGGCGGTGACGGTTGTGCCCGTCGTCCTTTGCCATCCGAAAAGGCGTGGCGAAGTTTACTTTGGCTTGATGGATGTTCAACTTTTCCGAAGCGACGATTACGGATTGACAGTCCGTCATCTTGGCAAGTATCCTGCGAGCAATTGCACCAATTTGGCTTTGGAATGGCGGGATGGGGAGGCATTATATTCGGTGGCGGGTGAAAGATTGCTCGTCAGCACGGACAGGGGTGAAAGTTGGCAGGTTGCTGATGGCAAATTGCCCGAAGATGCTCAACTTGGTCCAGTTTCCCTTGACCCATTTCGCCCGCATCGGCTTTACTGCGGTGCATTCGTGACGCCCGATGGCGGTAAGAGTTGGCAAAGGCTCAACTTGCCTGAAAAGTGGCAAGGGCGCATTGTTCCCGACACGACAAAAATGGGCAGGCTTTATGCCTTTGATGGCTTGACAGTTTTGCGTTCCGACGACGATGGCAAAAGTTGGCGAGATGTAGGTAATGGGCTGCCGTTCGTGCACCCTAACCGAAGGATTTTGAGGGCAATCGCAGTTCAGCCCAAAACGGGGCGAGTTTTTGTGGGCTCCGATGTTCATGGCTTATTTGTGAGCGAAGACCGCGGTGAAAGTTGGGAATGCGTTTTCCAAAATCGCTACATAAGCGCAATTGCGTGTGCCGAAGACGGCGACATCGTGGTCGTCGGGGCGTGGCGACCTTGGTTTGCAGTTTCCGAAGAGCACAAATCTGGAATTTTTTGGACGAGGACAAGTCAATGGGGGAAGCCAATCTGGCGGCGAATTGACAGCGAGATTGGGCACAACATTGGCGGTATTGCCATGCCAACTTCAATAGCCATTGACCCGTTTTATCCAGCCCGCATATACTTGGGCACTGGGGGGAATGGGGCATTTGTTGGGGAATTTGGCGAATAATGTGGCAATTAAGTTGATGGCTAACGCCGCTTCGGAAAGAGGGGTGAGTGATATGATGTGCTCAATTGTGCATCTTGCCTTGGGCATGATATTGAGTGTGTGGCAAAACTTCGGCATGGCGATGGATTCACAAAACCAAGCCCATATTTTCTGGTTTTCTGAGCCAGTCAAGCCGAAACAAACTGTGATGGTTTGTGGGCACTTTCCCAAGCCACATCAATTTGAAGTCGTTGTCTTTCGCCTTCCAGATGGTAAGCCTGAGCCTTTGCCGAAAGTTGAATGGAGCCTCCCTGAAGCAAAGGGGCAAACCGTCAAATTGCTCTTGGTGACGGAAACCGCCCTCGCATTTTCGCTGCCAGATTTGGGCGGCAATGGCGTTTATGGCGTTGCACTGCGTAGCGGCGGTAAAGTTATGGCATCTTTTCGCATCAACTTGCCAGAACTTTGGTGGGCATTGGGCGATATCGTAACAGATGAAATGCCATCTGGGGAATGGCAATTTAATAATGCAGCGGCTTACCCCAGCGGGACATTGCGCGTTTTCGGGCGATGCTTGCAAATTGGCGACAGAAAGCCAATGGTTTGTCTCCAATCTTCGGATGGCAGGGCGGTTTATTTGAGCCCTAAAGACGCCAACCCTTGGTCAATTTCGGTCATAATACCCCCAAACTTGCTCACTGGTCGTTATCAAGTCCGTGTCCACAACGGCTATGGTGGTCAGGGTGGATGGAGTAATCCGTTACCCCTTGCTATCATCCCACGCACTAATAAGGTGATGCCAATTCTCAATGTCACCAAATTTGGGGCTGATGGTGATGATTCATCCGATGACACCGCTGCCATCAAATCAGCTCTCAAAGAAGCTGAGCAAAAGGGCGGTGCAATCGTTTTCTTTCCTCGCGGTCGCTACCTTCTTTCCGAGCCACTTTCTATCCAGCCAAACATCGTTTTGCGCGGCGAAGGTCGTGAGTTGACTGCGCTTTGCTTCTTGCCCAACCCTGATGAGCCGCCGGAAGCTTGGATTATGGGGCTGCATAACTTCTCCATTGAGGATTTGACCATCTTTTGTGGCAACCATAGGCATGTTATCGCTTCTGACATGAGTGGCGATCCGAAGCGCTCTGGGCATATTCGCCTGATTCGTGTGCGCATTCGTGCCAATGCTTACCGTGGGCACTTAAAGCCTGAGGAAGTTGATGCTCGTTTCCGAGCGTCGTTGAAATGGTCAACTGGTGGCGGCGATACAGTTCGCCTTAGTGGACCTGACATTCGCATCATTGATTGTGACCTTTACGGCTCTGGACGCTCGTTATTCCTGCACCGTGCCATTGGAGTCGTCATCAGCAATTGCACGCTTTATAACGGTCGTTGGGGTTGGTATAACCTAAACTGCTGCGAGAATGTGGTAATGGAACGCAATAGGATTGTTGGTGCGGACTTAATGTCAACTGGCGGTAGTTATGCCTGCTACTACGGTGGCGCAGTCTCACGCAACATTTACACGGCTCAAAATGCTTACGAGAACATGCACGGTTGGGACAGGGAAGCTTTCACTTCAGATGCAGGTGGTGGAGCATACTTTGGCGCGGTTGCCGAATGTCATGGCAATGAGCTGCTCTTGGCAGACGAGCCGAAATGGGGCAACCGCGATTGGCGTGGCGCATTGGTGGCAATTTATCGTGGTCGTGGTAGAGGGCAATGGCGAACGGTAAAAGAGTGGGATGGAAAGCGTGTGAGAGTTGACCGACCGTTTGATGTGCCACCTGACGGAACCTCTCGCATCACCATCACAATGTTGCATCATCGCTACATCTTTTATGGCAACGAATTTCGTGATGCAGGTGTTGCCATCCAGTTTTATGGGACTGGAATTGAGCATGTCGTCGCTGGCAACCGAGTTTGGCGTTCTGGCGGATTTTGGTCATTCGGGCATTTGTATGCAGGTGGCGTGCAACCAAACTTTTATGTCCAGCTTCTCGGCAATGAAATTGTTGAGGGCAACTCGTATCACTTTGGTCCAAACAATGCAGTGACATCTGGTCCTTCAGAAATAACGGTTATGGCGCACCCACAAAGCATCAACTTCGGTTGCGTTGTGCGGGACAATCACTTGCACAACAATGCTTCAATCCGCGTGGTTGGCAAAGAGGCAGTGGAGAATGTGCTCATTGAAGGCAACACGATTGAGCGCACGAAAACGGGCATTCATATTGACGACGGTTGCGTCAATGTTATTTTGGGTCAAAATCGCTTCACAGATGTCCGAAGGGAGGTTTACAGTCTTGCGCTTCTGCGCCAACAGTGGCAGGCTCGCCTTTCCCAACTGCCAACCGCACAATCACTGGTTCATTGGTCATTTGATGAAGTGGATACAACCAGAAAACTCATCCTTGCCCGTTCACCAATCGCCGATGCAAACTTCACCGCATCGTTGCAGGGCAACTGGCAACTCGTTGATGGAAAGCGCGGCAAGGGATTAATGTTGGATGGCAAAACATTCGCTATCGTGGACACAGATGACGCACGCTATGCGCTCAACTTGTCCTCGTTCACTATCACCGCTTGGATTAAGCCAGAGAGCATTAAAGGGCGTCGTGGCATCGTTGCGAAGCGCATCGGCAATGTCGGTTCGCCATTTGTCATTTGCATCCGTGACGGTCAATTGACTTTTGATGCGATGGATGATAGTGGGCAGTGGAGTTACAATTGCGCATCGCCACCTGTGCTCAAATCAAACGAGTGGCAACACATTGCCGTTGTCATTGAATATCCACATGTTCGCCTGTATGTGAACGGTCAGATGGTGCAAAAACATAGCATTGTGCGCCCACTGTGTGGCAACAACGAGCCATTGGCTTTTGGGCGCGATGCATGGGGTGGTGAACCGCCAAGCGGTGAGATGCCCGGCTTCTTCATCGGTGCCATTGATGAAGTTAGCATCTGGCATCGTGCCTTAAGCGATGACGAGATTGCAAAGTTGGCAAAGTGAGATGCGCCGTGGAAGTGGCTTCAAACTGAGAAATTTCCATGCCAATGTCACCCCTGGTTGGCATCCGAAAACTCAAAAGGTCATCGCTGTCGGGGCAATGGTAAGATATTTGCCGCAAGGGACACAAGGGGTATTGGTCGTTAAACTTTACAGTGGAGTGTAAGGCAGACCTTCGTCATCGGAGGCGGTAGCGGTGCAAGCTTTAAGGGTTGCGCTTGCGCAGATCAACGCGGCGGTTGGCGACATTGAGGGAAACATTCACAAAGTTGCCGAAGGGATTAAACGGGCAATGGATGCGAGGGCTGACATTGTGGCGTTTCCCGAACTTGTGGTGACGGGCTACCCACCAGAGGATTTGCTTTTCAAGCCGCATTTTGTTCAGCGAAACAAGGATGCCGTTTTGGAGCTTTCAAAACTTGTCCCCAAATCCCTTATAGCCGTCGTCGGTTTCGTTGATGAAGACGGTGACATTTTCAACGCTGCGGCTATTTTGCACGACGGCAAAGTGGTCGCTGTCTATCGCAAACATTACTTGCCCAACTACGGCGTTTTTGATGAATTCCGCTACTTCCAGCAAGGCAACGAAGCGCTCGTTTTGGCGCTAAACGGCGTCCACATTGGCATAACCATTTGTGAGGACATTTGGTATCCCAGCGGTCCAGCCCGTGCTGAAGCGCTGCTTGGTGATGCTCAAATTTTGCTCAACATTTCGTCATCGCCATACCACATGGGCAAGTTGGCTTGGCGAGAGCGTATGCTCGCCGTCAGAGCAAACGATAACTTGGCTGCAATCGCTTATGTCAATTTGGTCGGTGGGCAAGATGAACTCGTTTTTGATGGGGCAAGTTTGGTCGTGAACGAACAAGGGGAAATTATCGCCCGAGCCAAACAGTTTGAAGAAGATTTCCTCGTCGCCGACATTGACTTGATTGGCATCACGAGGGCAAGACTTCACGACGCGAGAAGGCGGCAGGATAAGGTGGCGTTGGGCACTACGGATTGGGGACTGGACAGAGTGAAAGTCGTGGAATTGCCTTTTGAGCAAGCACAGCCGAAACCCGCAATTGAGCAACGAATTGAAACTCCGCTGCCGAGAGTCGCTGAAGTCTACTGGGCATTGGTTTTAGCGACGCGTGACTATTTGCACAAAAACGGTATGACTGACGCAGTCGTCGGGTTGAGCGGTGGTATTGACAGTTCGCTAACCTGCTGCATTGCTGCCGATGCGCTGGGACATGAACATGTCACTGGCGTGGCGATGCCCGGACCCTATTCGTCGCAACACAGCCTTGAAGACGCCGAAGCATTGGCACGCAATCTTGGCATCCGTTTTCTCGTCATCCCCATCACTGGCGTCTTTGAAGCGTTCCTGAAAGCCTTGAGCGATGTCTTTCGCGGCATGCCCCAAGATGTCACCGAGGAGAATTTGCAGGCTCGCATTCGCGGGACGATTTTGATGGCGCTGTCAAACAAGTTCGGTTGGCTCGTTTTAGCGACGGGAAATAAAAGCGAGGGCAGCACAGGTTATTGCACCCTTTATGGCGATACCGTTGGTGGCTTTGCAGTGCTCAAAGATGTCTACAAAACGCTCGTTTATGAGTTGGCGAGGTATGTGAATGAGAAGGCGGGGCGTGAAATCATCCCGCAGCGTGTTTTTGAAAAGCCGCCAAGCGCTGAACTCAGACCAGGACAAGTTGACCAGGAGAAATTGCCGCCGTATCCGCTGCTTGATGCGATCTTGCAGGCTTATGTTGAGGAAGACCGAAGCGTTCACAACATCGTTGCAATGGGATATGATGAAACGACGGTGCGAAAAGTCGCATGGATGGTTGACAGCAGCGAATACAAGCGCCGCCAATTTGCCCCCGGACCGAAAATAACCCACCGCGCCTTCGGCAAAGACCGCAGGTTACCCATCACCAACCGATGGCGTGAGTGGGTGGAACACAACTAAGTTTGACTAAATGGCTCGTGACCCCACTGATGCCGTCTTGAAAGCTCGCACTGAAGATGGCATGAGCATCGCCAACATTGCTGTGAGTGGCTCAATAGTGGCAACCGCCCTTTTGTGCATTCCATCTAACTTAACGACGCTTTGGTGGTGATGGCTGAGCATCGCGCCATAAAATGATGAGTGGTGGCTTGCGATTGTGTTGCTTCAACGCCAACTTTGTCACTGCTCCCAAATGCTTGTGAGCCGACACTGTTGCTCTCAACTTGAGCGGGAGTCATGCGATGAACGAAAGGCAACTGTTGAGCTGCCTGTGGAATCGTTTGCCATTGAACGGCGGCTTGCGATTGGCAGGTGAGGAGTGCCATGCGACGGATGCTTAAAGCCACTTTAACCTCGCTTGCGCTGTCCTGTTGGTTTATAGCGCATGCTGTTTGTGGTGAGGCTTTATTCCCACCGTTGAGTGAGCAAAAGTTGGATGTGAACTCATGCCGCTTCTTGAGCGATCAGCCGATAAGCGAGTTTGATCTCACTATGAGGTTGCAAGTGGCGTCACCATCAAACGAGCTTGTCAAAGTCCTCACCAACTATCAGGATGAGAGAAACTATGCGTTCGTGAAGGTGGGTGCTTCATCCATACATGTGGGCAAGGTTGAAGAGGGACTTGAAGTTGAGCTTGCATCCGCGAGCATGCCCACAATAGCAAAGGGAAAGCCAATCGGCATTATGATCAGGCAAAGGCGCATGTGGATGGAAGTGTTTGTTAACGGTGTGCGCAAAATTGTGCTCTCGCAATTTGCCATCGGAATGCATGCCGGTCATGTTGGTTACCTCGTCCACGATAAGGCTGCGGCTGTTACTGCCGTTTCACTTCAGCCAGCTGGTGAGGTTTACTTTTCGGACGATTTCATGCGCTTGGAAAACGAGGGGAGTGATTGGCATGTCATCTCCGGCGATTGGAAAGTGAGGGCATCAAACAATCCTCTGCGCAGCGCAAATGCTTTTACATACTTTGCGAGGAGCAAAGGCGGCGCGGCAATATCGGTTACCGGATATGAGTTCTGGAGCGACTACTCAATTCAAGCATCCGTAAGGTGCATGGATGCGAGTTCCATTGGGCTCATCGCATGCTGGACTGACCCCCAAAACTACTACCTCTTCAGGTGGACTGGGAGCGATGGCAAGTCTGTGGGCAGAAGACAATTGCTCAAACGGCACATGGGCAAGTTGACCACCTTGTTTGACGCTCAGGGCGGCTTTATTCCCGGGCAATGGTATGAAGTGCGCATTGAAGCGTCGCTCAATTCAATCAGGGTTTACATTGATGGGCATAAGGTGTGCGAGGTGAGGGATGGGAGTTTGTATCGCGGCATGGTCGGTCTATACACCACGAGTGCAGTCGGAGCTTACTTTGATGATGTGCAAGTGAGAGATGCAAGCGAGTTTGCCATTGACTTTCAGGACGGGAGCTTTGATGGCATCGTGCGCTGTTTGAAGGGAAGTTGGAGCTTTGTAAGCGTAAAGGGCATCGGGAGGGTGTGCAGGGTTGAAACGGCATCCGATGCAAAGGCGCTTATTGGGGATAGCGTATCAAATTGCTCCGTGGATGCATACATCTCACTTGATGGCGGCGTAGCTGGCAGTGCCTCTGTTGGATTGTGCCTCAACTACAATGATGAGCAGACGCATCATTTGGCTCGTGTTGTGTTCGGCGATAAAACAGTCGTTGAATTGGTCAGCCGCCATTCCGGTGAGGAGAAACCGCTCGCCAGCGTGCCGATCAAGTTGGATGTTACAAAGCCATTCAGGCTATCCGCCTCATCCGATGACGGTCTGCTAACTGTCTCCGTCAACGGTGAACAGCTCATTCAAGCCTTTGATCCGTCCATCACATCCGGCATGATCGGGTTATATGCGGACTCATGCAAGGCGCGCTTTCACGGCTTGCGCATTCGTCTTGGCGGAAGGCAGTTTGAGCAATTCAGCACAGTGCATGAGGTGTTTGCGCATGAGTATAGCATGGGCAACTGGGCTGCAGCACAGAGTGATTGGGTTGAAGGTAATGCTCAATTAGGCGGGCGTGGAATGAGGGCGCTTTGGCACAGGGCTGGATTTTGGGGCGACTTAGAGGTGCGCTCAAGGCTTAATCTGAGCGATGGCGAAGTCGCATTCGTGCTCTCCGCATCACAGCAGGATGTCAATTCGGGCTATAGGTTGCATTTTGCAAGTGATCGCATTGCTCTGCTCCGCAATGGCGAACTCGTGAAAGAGCTCAAGTTGGAGAACACGCCGTCACCAACTTACCTGAGGGTGAGACGGGTTGGGAAATTCATCATAGCGTATTTGGATGGAAAGCCACTGCTCGCTTACGAGGATAAGGAGCCGTTGCGTGGGAGCAAATTCGGCGTTGTGTTCTCAGGGAATGCAGTGCAGCGTGAGGATGTTGAGCTGTTTGCCGCCAACAGCATCACCGACATGTTTCGCAGTGCTCCAACAAATTGGCGTTCATCAAATGGGCTCTGGGAAGTGAGCCAAAGATGGCAATGCGATCCGAGGTGGTCATTCTTTTCCGGCATCTCTTGGAACATGGTCACTGCGATGTCGGATAGCCGCGATGAAATTGAGCGCGCAAAAGCCATGCGCAAGTCACTCGGTTCAAACCTCGCAGTAGTATGGAGCAAGTATCTCTGCGATGGTGATATGGCAGTTGAGTTTGCCGTAGCTGTCAAGATGGCTCGTGAGCGCGGCAGTTATGCCTCTTACGCTCAGGACTTGAATGTCACGATATGTGCCGATGGCAGTGACTTGACCAGCGGCTATACATTTGTGCTCGGTGGATGGCGCGGGACAAGGTCGGCAATTGTCCGCAAGGAAAAGGTTGTGGCGCAGGTTGAGCATAAGCCGTTTGGCGAGGATATCCATCGCAAGTGGTTCCTCATCAGGGTGGAGAAGCATGGCGGTGTGTTGCGCTACTTCGTTGATGATAAGCTGCTCCTTGAATACAACGACCCGCAGCCAATTGATGGCAAGCACATCGCAATCTGGACGAGGGATAACGGGATCATGGTGGCCCGCTTTACGGTTTGTGCTGAGCGCATACTCGGCAAGGAGGAGGCGCACCCAATCGTTGCACCGGTTAGGCGAACATTTTACGATGCTGAAACTGCCGTGAGCGCAAAGGCGAGCAGCGTTGGGCGTGCCAAATAAAAATCCACAATGCCTGATTGCCTCTTCGGGGAGGGTGAGCCAATTTGGTCCGCAGGGCAGTTGCTTTGACATTCCTTGCCTCATTTTGGTTTGCCTCAGCGTGTGGGCAAGTCGGGAAATTGCACATCAACTCCGAGCCGCAAAACGCAATGGCATTCCTTGATGGGAAGTATGCCGGGTTAACACCTCTGACCGTTGACGGAGTGGCATACGGCAAGCATTTGCTCAGGCTGCTCAAGCACGGGTATAAGTTGTGGGTTGGCGCAGTTGAAGTTTTTGAATCGGATGTCTTTGTCAAAGTCAGCTTGCAGCAGCGCCAGCTCGGCTCAATCTCTGTCACATCCATTCCCTCTGGAGCGAATGTTTACCTGAATGGCGTCTTGAGGGGCAAGACGCCAATTGTGCTCCGCGACATTGAGCCCGGCATTTACACGCTTCATTTGGAGCGAGAGGATTTTGTGACATGGCGGCAGGAGGTGAAGGTTGAGGAGGGCAAAGTTACAAGTGTTGAGGCGAGGCTTGAATCAAAGAGTGAGGCATATCTTGTGGGGGTGATAAATGCCAACCCTGATAATGTGCAAGCCTACTATGAGCTTGCCCACCTCTACATGATACGAAGACGATATGATGATGCGCTGAAGATACTGCAAGCCGGCATGGATGCATGCATGTCTGAAGCGGCGCTCACAAGCGACATGTGCAGGCTGTATCAAGAGATTGAACGCATCTATACCGGGCAATACAAATTCGGTGACGAAGGGGCGCTTGAATCGCTTCGCCCGCGCATCTTGCAGCTACTTGAAGAGGGCATAAAGCGCTCACCGAGAAATCATTACAACTACACGCTGCTTGCCGAATTGCTTGATGACACACAAAAGGCTGTTGGGCTGTATGAAGCAGCATTGAAGGCTATGAGGACGCAGCGCGCAAAAAGTTATTTTGAGGTGCTCGCTGCATCGGCAATTTACAAGTTGGCGCAGAAGGAGCTGAACAGGGGAAGTGTTGAGAGAGCTATAGCGTTGCTTGAGGAGGCTGTCCGGAAATATCCGAAAGCGCATGCATCCAGAGATGCCCTGTTTGACCTCGGGAACATTTACATGGAGAGGTTGAAGGATGCCGCTAAGGCAATTGAAGTGTGGCGGAAGTTCATCTCGCTTTATCCCGATGATGACAGGTGCCCAAGTATTCGCCTGCGCATTGCGGATACCTTGGCGACATCGCTGAAAGACTACGACGGGGCGATTGCCGAGTATAGGCGATACATCAATGACTATCCCGATAGGGATGACTGCCCATCCGTCCACTTGAAGATAGCGCAGCTATATCATCAAGCGCTCAAGGATCCAAACTCCGCGCTGAGGGAGTATGAGGCGATTGTCAGGGCTTATCCCGACTGGGATGGGCTTTCGGCGGTATTGAAAACCATAGGCGATATCTGGATGCAGCTTAATGAGCCGGCAAAAGCCGAAGAGGCATATTCTGAGTTGGTCAAGCGCTTTCCGCGCTCAGTTGAAGCAATCTATGTTGACAGAGACCCTGAAAGGCGAAAGCGCAGGCAAGAGGCTGCAAAGGCGTATTCGGAGGCATACAAACTGGAGCGCCAAAACATTGAGGAAGCGCTAAGGCGATACGAAGCCGTCGTGAATGAGTTCACTGACACATATTATGCGGTTGTCTCAATGCAGCGCATTGCATACATCTACGGGTATGTGCTTAAAGATACAGAGCGCAGGATAGAGGCATTGCGCAGGTTCATGGAGCTCTTTCCGGATGATGACAGATGCGAAGATATCTTGCTCCAAATTGCATCAGTATACACCTCGCTGAAGCAGTATGAGAAGGCTGCCGAAACTTACGGGCTTTTTCTGGAGCGCTACCCAAAGAGCGATAAATGCGTTTCGGTGCAGCTATACCTCACTCAGCTTTACTCAATCTGGGGCGGGAACTACAACAGGCAAAAGCACATTGAGGAGTCGCTCAAGCTGATGCGCAACTATCCAGATTACGATGGCATACCATCAGTCTGGCTTTACTTTGCCCTGAACTTTTACTACCAAGCGTATCCCGGCGATAAGGAAAGGGCACAACAAGAGCTCCTCAAGCTCATTGAGGCTTATCCATATTGCAGCCTGCGCAAGACAGCTGAATATTACCTTGACTTGATTGATGCGGGTCTGCAGCACGAGGAGAACATCGCAAAGTGAGCGGCATACATTGTGGCGTCACTGACATGCTAAAACTTTTCGGATACCCACTCACCAAGGGCTCATCCTTCAAATCGTTTTGTCTTGTTTGCCGCTTGTGATTTGCCCGTCCTCTGAATCGCCCATGCCAAATTCACGAAGCTGGCTATGCTGACATGTTCTGCACGCTCACTCGGATCAATTCCGGCGCTTCTAAGGGCGCTTTCAATTTGCTCCCTGGTCAATCCAAGCTTATGCGCATGGCTGCTCAGCGAGTTAATTATGCGCTTTCGGCGCTCGGAGAAGGCAGCCCTAACAACATCAAAGAAGAGAGCCTCATTGGGAAGTTCGTATCTTGGCTCCTTCAGGATGTGAAGCCTCACAACCTTTGAAGTCACCTTCGGAGGCGGCAGGAAGCAGTTTGGAGAGATGTCAAAGAGCAGCTCAACATCCGAAAACAGCTGTGCGGCTATGCTCAAAATGCCGTATGCCCTCGTGCCATGACTTGATGCAATTCTCTCCGCCACCTCACGCTGGACCGTGAGCACGCATAGCCCAAAGAGTGAGCGGTGTGAGAGTATCTTCATCAGGATGGGCTTTGTGGCATAGTATGGCAAGTTCCCGATGACCTTCCAAAAACCAGCGTGCCCACCATTGCCTTGTTCCAAAGCTTCGGGCAAACCAAGCTTCACGAAGTCGTTGGCGATCACACGCACATTCCCAAATGGCGATAGCAGCTCCTCAGCTATGCGCGCCAACTTTTTGTCCCTCTCAACCGTGACTACGGTTTTGCATCTGACTGCGAGCGCCGCTGTTAGCGTCCCGAAGCCAGTCCCGATCTCAAGCACATGGTCATCCTCTTGAAGTTGAGCTGCGTTAACAATTCGCCTGAGGGCATTTCGGTCTATGATGAAGTGTTGTCCAAGATGCTTGCTTGGTCGGATGCGGTGCTCTCGCATCAAGCTAAGGACTGCTGAAGGTGAACACAACCCGAGCGGGTCTATTGGATGCTCATACACATGACTTCACCTTTTCCCAATCGCTCAAACGCGCATCCTGAAGCGTAAAGTTCAGCGCATTTCGCCAATAGCCTCATCGGGATGCGTCGCTTGCCAGTCCCAAGTTGCGAAAGATATCCACGCGTTATGCCCAATCGCCTTGTTGCTTCCTCCTGCTTCAAACCCAAAATTCCCGCGCCTCGGGCAATCGCTGTCCGATGAACTTGAGGATGTCTATGCATCTCACCCTTTCCGCTCACAACCCTAAACCGATTTCAGCCAAAATCTGGGAAGCCTCTTGAAGTTTCCCAAGCGCTTCAGGGAACCTTTGGCAAAGTTGATCAAAGGCGTGATGGATAGCGTGCACTTGTTGGCGATAGGCATATGGGTCATCTGTCAGACCCGAAACTTCTATCCCTTTCCAAAAGCAAGGTCGCTGTCCCAGATAAGGGCAACTTGAGTGTTCAACCATTCCCATCTTTTCCATCCATCTTTTCGCATCGGGTGACAACGATTCATTGGAAGCGATATGGATAACGAAAGACTTGCGTCCATCTGCCAGTGTTGCGAAGGTGAGGCAGAAAGTGAAACCTCCATGGCTTATAGGGTCTTTTGCTATTTTGTGCTCTATTGCCGTGTGACCATCCCACATTCTCATCTCCTCCTTGTCGGTTGAATATGAGAGCACAGCCAATCAACGATTTCGTGAAACTCAAGCCGCCCCTCAGCAATGGCTAAGGTAAACTCCAACAATTCTTCGTTTGTTGCAACAATTTGATGGTTATTTAGCCGCAAGAATTCCTGAGTGGCGAGAAACGCTGTCCGTTTGTTGCCATCTACAAAAGGATGGTTTGCAATGAGCGAGTGCATTAAAGCCGCCGCTTTTTCTTCGAGTGTCGGATAAAGTTCCTGCTCTCCAATAGCCATTTTTGGTCTCCCCGCTGCAGATTCCAACAGGGTTCGGTTGAGCACGCCTATAACGCCTCCAAAACGAAGCATGATTTGCTCGTGAAGGCTCTCTATCTCCTCAGCCGTAAGGTATTTGATGGACACTCCCTCACAACTCCGCCAACCATCGCATCAAAGGTTCGTGTCGTTTCATGTCCTCAGGGGCGAGAAAGTAAAGCCACCCCAAATTGCTTTCTGGAAGTTTCAAGGGCGTTTCCGAAAGCAATTTATCCCCTTCTTTCACTCGCTGGTATGCTTCCTTCAAAGTTCGGGCGATTTTCTCTGCATCGGTTGTATTGCTGTCCCATTTCCTCCAAAGGCAGCAATGACTTAAAACATGGGGGCAATTATTGAAGTAACGAAATCCTAACCACTCAAGGAAGTGCGTCCATTGAATGCCTGAAGTCGTGAAGGTCTTTGGCTCTACATGAAGGATGTAGTCAACTGCCCCACCTACCATTTGGCGCTCTACAAGGGCAACCTCTAAATCTCCATCGCTATATCGGTCAATGACCTTGTGCTGAATTGCTGAATGCCCATCGTCTTGAGACCACATGGTGCTCACCCTTGCTTATCGCAGTTTGTAGTATCGGCGGCATCAGTCATTCATTGGATGCCCCTTTTTCTTTTAAGACTCCGCTTCGGTGAGGGCGCCTCGCCGACATGGCGCCAATCCCACAATCGGCTAAAACAGCTTTGCTATTTCGTCCTTCACAAACAGTGGCATGGTGAGGCGTTCATTTCCATGCCTCAAAGTGACTTCATTCCCAACCGATGTCACGCGCCCAATAACGGCTGCGCTTATCCCTGAGGCATTTAACGCTTTGACGATGCCATCGGCATCATCCGGATGGGCAACAATGAGCAACGCGCCTGATGCGATTGTCCCAAGCGGGTTCAAACCAAATTCAGCACACAGCCTTGCACCCTCCTCAACAATCTTGATGGCTTCCCCATCAACCTCAATGCTCACCCCAGACGCCCATGAAAGCTCATACAGCCCCATTGCCAATCCTCCCTCGGTTGGGTCGTGCATGGCGTGCACTCTCCCAGAGGAGGTTGCAATGAGCGCATCCTTTACAACGCTTATCCCCGGCTCATAAAGCATTCGCTTTGCCCGCTCAATAAACGAAGCCTCGTAGCCGCGCCTAAAAAGCTCATCACCCTTCTCACGAGCTATGATTGATGTGCCCTCAATCGGTATGCCTTTGGTGAGTATAATGGCATCACCGATTTGCGCATTTGAACTCACCACGAGCTTATCCCTATCGCACTCGCCCAACATCGCCCCAACGAGTATCGGTCTATCCAAACCGTATGTGACTTCGGTGTGACCGCCGATGACGGTTATGTTGAGCTCACGGCACGCATTTGCGATTTGCGTGAATATGCTTTCGGCGAGCGCTTCATCGGATTTGCCCTCCGGCAGGAGCACGGTAGCCATAAACCACTTTGGAGTTGCCCCCATGACAGCTATGTCGTTGGCGTTCACATTCACGGCATACCAACCGATTTCCTCTGCGGTGAATGTGATCGGGTCCGTCTTTGCCACAAGATACCTATCGCCCATATCAATCACTGCTGCATCCTCACCAATCCTCGGACCGACAACAACGCGCTCGTCATCAAGCGGCAGCTTGCCAATCAGCGCTTCAAGAAGCTGTGCGTGCAGCTTGCCCGCCGAAAAGTCAAACTGGAGAGACCCTTTCACCTTCATGCGCACCTCGCCATTGCGCGTATCCGAAATAAGGTCTGGCTTTTCCAACCCTCACTTCGGACATTCGGCATGCCCATGCAATCTTGACGCCATCTTCAATCCCCGATTGCGCCCTCGTTCATTCCCCTCTTGGCTGCTTCGTATAGCGCTGTCACTTCCTCATCGGTCAAGTGCCTGAACTCGCCCGGGCTCAACCCACCAAGCTTTATCGGTCCAACGGCTACTCTCACCAACCTCGTGACCTTGAACCCGAGCTTATTCATCATGACCCGTATTTGGCGCTTGCGCCCCTCACGAATGCTCACTGCAAGTGTCGTCGTGCGCCTACCAAGCGAGATGATGCGAGCCTTTGCCGTGTGCCTTTTGCCATCGTCAAGGATGATGCCCTCTCTAAGCCGCTTTAAATGGCTTTGCCTGACGATGCCCTCAACGGTCACGATATAACGCTTCTCAATTCCATGCCTCGGATGCGTTACAAGGTGCGTTAGCTCGCCATCGTTTGTCATCAGCAGTAGCCCCTCACTGTCCTTATCAAGCCTGCCGATGTAGTGCAGGTTGCGATACTGTGGCGGGAGCAAACTCATGACCGTCTTTTCAAACGGCACATGCGGATCCGAAGCCGTCGTGACATATCCCCTCGGCTTATGAAGGGCAATGTAAACCGCTTTCAACCGCGCATCAATGCGCTTTCCGTCAACCTCTATGACGGAGCGCTCCGCATCAACCTTAAATCCGAGTTGTGTCACTGTGACCCCGTCAACCTTCACCCTGCCCTGCTTTATCAGCTCCTCCGCCTTGCGCCTTGAAGCCACTCCAACTCTTGCAAGAACCTTTTGCAACCGCTCAAGCATTGCTGCCACCTATGCCATCAAATGCAATCAGCCGCAGTAAGCCAGTTTTGCACCTGCAGCATGCGCTCGTTTTCATCGGCGCTGAATTGAATCGGTCTGCCACGCGCATCTATGAGAACGCCAACGGCGCCACCTTTAACCTCACCCTCCCATGCTTTCCCATAGCCGGCGCCGACATCAAATTGTCTCGTTGGCTCAAACCTGATTCGTATCGTTCGGTTTGGCGCAACAGGCAGCAGTTTGATTTCACCGAGCCTCATCTCCTCGCCAAAGATGTTAAACTCGCCACCGCTTACGCTCAACCTCCCAACCGGTTCGCCGAGCTTGCCAGACCCCCTTGGAGCAATGACAGTCCCAAGAGGTATGAGGCAGTCATTCCAGAAGACCTGCAGTGCTGCTTCTGGATGGACTTGCGACAGGACGCCGAGATGTGGCATCATGAAAATGCTATCAACGGCGAGTTCGGTGACACCCTCCGGTTGGAATGCATCGGTGAGCATCATCATAGCTTGGTTTCTCTTCGGTGCATGTGAGAGGACGCCGCCGCTCCCGATGATCAGGTTTACCGCCATCAAGTCCACAAGCGTTTCTTGCTCAATCGCTCCAAGCACCTCACCGATGGTCCTTTGGACATGCACACCCTTCAGCCTGACGGCGAGTTGCTTATGGTGCTCAAGCGCGAGCCTTAAGGCTTCCCTTGCCACAGCTTGCTCAAGCAACAAGCTATCCATCGTCTGCGGTATGGTCGTTGGACGAATCATCTTGTTGCGAAGCCTGTTCCTCATCTCACCCTCGTCCATGCGCATCGGGAGCCATCTGGATATGTTCTCAATTCCGGCGCTCACCATCACATTGCATATGCTGTAGCTCAATCCGAGGTTAGCCGAAACAGTCCTTGTGAACCTGCCATCAAACACTGAAAACACATCGGTCGTCGCACCGCCTATGTCAACTGCGAGGACATTTATTCGCCCCTCATTTGCCACGAGCTCAACCAGCTTCCCAACTGCCATAGGTGTCGGCATTATTTCGGCGGATACCCAACTTGCAAGTTTTGAGTATCCGGGAGCTTGCTGCATGACATGCTCAAGGAAGAGGTCATGAATTGCCTCCCTTGCCGGTTGAAGGTTCTCAACTTCAAGTGTCGGGCGTATGTTGTCAACTATGCGAAGGTCAAATTTGCCCTCAAGCAGCTGGCGTATTTTCTCCCTCGCATCTCTATTCCCGGCGTAAATGATTGGGAGCTTCATTCCACTCCCAAGCCTTGGGCGCGGGTTTGCTGCAAGTATGAGCTCGGCGAGCTCAATGACATGTGTTACCGTCCCACCGTCAGTGCCTCCGGAGAGGAGTATCATGTCGGGGCGCAATGAGCGCATACGCTGTATCCGTTCATGCTCAGCCCTACCGTCATCAATTGCGATCACATCCATGACGATTGCACCAGCACCGAGAGCTGCACGCTGTGCGCTCTCAGCGGTCATGGTCTTAACTACGCCGGTGACCATCATTTGCAGTCCGCCACCGGCACTTGATGTGGAAACATAAATGTCGCATCCGATGTCGTCATCGGAGTTGGAGCCGGCTTGACGCGTGTGCACCCTGCCATCAAGTAGGAACTGTCTGCCAGTGAGCTCCTCAAGTTCCCTCACAGCATTAAGGACGCCAATGGTGACATCGTCAAACGGTGCTTCAACTGTCGTTGGTGCCTCACCGCGGGCAATCAATCTGTATCTTCCACCGCTGTGCTCTATCAGGATCGCCTTCGTAGTTGTGCTTCCACAATCGGTTGCCAGTATTGTCCTCACGGTGACTGCCAAACTGAGTCTCACCCCCACGCGGCAAATCCAGCCCGCCAAAAGTTTCTTAACGCACTTTAATGTCAGGCACAAATCGCATCTATGGATGCGATATAAAGACCGTCAATTCAAGCGCCAAAGCCGGTTGTGGATTTTGGGCTGAGCTAAGGTGAGCAGTCGGATGCAAGCAAGCCATATAATCAGTATGACGAATTGTCGCATGTGTCCGCTTTAAAAGGAGCGCATGAGAGCATGTATAATGATGCATGTGTGAGGTCGCTCAACTTCGTTCGTTCAGGCAGCTTGCATTTCACCGCTGTCACATTGAGGGCTTTGCAACAAAGCCAAATTGCGGTGGGTTTTGTGAGGGGGTGAGAGTGACATGCGGTTCATGCGGTCGCTGTGCACCTTATGGTCGGTTGTATTGATTATCTCGCTTGGATGGGCGCAAAGGATTTGCCAGTCGCCCGACAGCCTTTATGTTGATGCAACCAGCTCAGCGCGGACGATGCAGCTGTTCATTTATGTCCCACCGACTACAAGCGAATTCACGGTGGAGATTTTTGACCAAGCCGATGATGAAGAGGTAGGACAGCCATCATCCTTTGTCCTCTTTGCACCTGACCGCTCTGAGGCAATGAAACTGTCCAATCCGCAAAGCAAAGCTTGGTCAGAATACAAAGTCGCCGTCAACGGTCGTTGGGGCATCTGGCGATTGATGATCACCGGACCACAACCCACGAAAGGTCGCCCAAACGCCCGCAATCATTTCCTTGTGCGGACGATTGGCGATGTTGATTTGTTTGCCAAGCCTGAACCGGTTGTGCTCGCTCGCGGTTTGAGATTCGCTGAACCAAAATTTGGTGGTGAGCCTGTCCATAGGTTCACAGTCCAGGTCCCGGAGCTTGCGAGAGTCCGCTTCAATTTTGTTCGTCCTCGCGAGGAGCAAACTGTTGAAGTTCAGCTGCAGCCACCTGAAGGCGTGAATGCGGAGCAGCGGTGGGGTGGGTTATCCCGCGGCTCACTTGAGTTCCTTGAAGTCACAGCTCCAGACTTGAGAGGTCTGTGGAAGTTGACAATAAGCAATGTCAAAGGCATCTACGCACTCGGGATTGAGCAGGAGCTGCGTCTCTTCTTTGCCGACGATGTCCTCATGCCCATGCCTCAAGCAGTTCAAGTCACCACCGCCATTGCGGGTGAAAATCAACCCGCCGCTGCAAGGCTTGACATCACATCGCCCCAAACGGCTAACGAGCCTTATGTTGCATTCACTGACAAAGATGGTGCAGGGGTATTGTTCCTGCTTCCCGGGATAACTTACCGCATCACCGCTTCAAGGGGTTTTGAATTTGAGGCTCAGACAATTTCCGTCTCCACCGATTCAAAATCCATTGGCATCTCCATCCAGCGGATTTTGAGGCGACCCGATGGCTGGTATTGTGGCGACACGCACACCCATACAGTTTACTCCGATGGCAACGATACACCCGCTCAAATGGTTGAGGCTGCTCGCGGCGAGGGGCTTGATTGGTTTGTCTTAACCGATCACGGTGCCGGTCCGACGATTAAGCATGTTCTAATGGCTCACCAGGAAGCGCTGCCTCTTTCGGAGCCGGGCAGGTTCGCAGTTATTCCGGGTGAAGAGTTCACCACGCCGAATTACCACGCCAACATCATTAACGGCACTGTTTTAGAAACGCCAGCCACCCCTTTGCAGCAGGTCATTGAGGCTGTCTTGAAAGCCGACAGCGACGAGCACCCAATCACGATCAAACTCAATCATCCTCACTGGTCGGGCACACCCAAAACACCGGAGTTGGCTCGCCAGCTTGAGAAGTTGCCGCTGATTGAGGTATGGAACGATGGTGGTAGTGACGAGGTCAAGAAGACGATTTCGCTTTGGTGGGAGATGCTCAACAGGGGCGTGATAGCCTTCGCCGCAGCGGGGACTGATAGCCATAACCGAAAGAGCGCACGATTGGGGCATCGCAGAACTTATGTCTACTTGGGTGATAAGCCGTTGACGGCTGCCAACATTGTTAAGGCTCTTAGAGAGGGGTGCAGCTTCTTGAGTCGTGGCACATTGGTGCTATTCACTGCCGATGGCATCTTGCCTGGGGGCACTGTCAGCAGCACACCAATTAGAGTCAAAGTTTGGGCTCAAAGTGTTTCGCCCATTGACAGGATTGAGATCGTCTTAAACGGCGAGGTCATTCACAGCTTTGCGGTCGGAGGAAAAACTGAGTTCTCTGTTGAGATGGACCTTGCAGCTGACAACGGTTGGAGTTTGGTTCAAGTTTTCCGTGAGGGTGATCCAATACCAGTGGCGATGACCAACCCGATCTTCATTCGCATCAAAGAGCAACGTTGATAAAACCTGCCGAGCAACTTTTGAGTGGCGAGGCAATCTATGCCCATAGCGGTGTAGGGATGCTCATCGTGCGCTTTTGTCCTTTGAAAGTGGGACACGAGAGGTTGGATGGGGAGGTGCAAGTGGGATGCGAAGGCTCAAATTCGCTCTCCGAGAATACATGGCACCCGGGAAAACGCTCATTGAAAAATTTGAGAGCATCGCAAGCATGGAGATTGCCGGAATTGAGCTTGTGGCGAGTGCTTCACGCGAACATTTTGATGATGTGAGAAGGGCGTCAGAGGAAACCGGAGTTGTGCCAGCAATATGGAGTGTCAGGGAGGGCGCATTGCTTGATGCGCGGAAGGAAGAACGCATGCGCTATTTGCGATGCGCCAAGGAAACATTGGACATGTGTGGTGAGCTTGGCGGTGTGGGAATAATCGTCGTCACGCTGTTGCCGATCAAGCTTGGCGGGCGACCGAGAATTCCAGACCTCTCGCCATGGAAAAGTCAGGAGCAGGTTGAGATGGAAGTCATGGTTGAGATGCTGAGTGAGCTTTCAGAGCACGCCCAAAAACGAAATTGCAGCCTTCTGATTGAGCCGCTCAATCGCTACGAGCAATGGTATCCGAGGACGCTGAAGGAAGCCTCAGCGATATGCGAAAGAGTTGGAAATGAGGCAATGGCTATATTGGCGGACTTCTTCCACATGAACATAGAGGAAGCTGACATCGCATCGTCAATCAAGGAGGCTGCCACGCGCATAAAACATGTCCATCTTGCCGACAGCAATAGATGGTTGCCCGGATATGGACATACGAAGTTTGCGCGCCCGCTGAAGGAGTTAATGAGTAGCGGCTACGATGGCTTCTTTGGATTTGAGTGTCACATACCCGGAGACCCGTTTGTTGAGCTTCCAAAGGCTATGGATTACATTGAGCAATGCGCCTTTCACGATGGCGATGATTAGCGGTGAGAGCGTTGGCGAACAGCGTGACGGATTATGGAGGCGCAAATTGCTGGCAAGATGGGGTGCTTGACTATGCAGCACGAAGCTGCATCTTGGCTGCGATGGAAAACACTGTTGGCATTGATTTTGCCTTGTGCTGTGTTGCTGTGGTTACGAGTAACGGGAGGGATGGCAATGAGCTTTGAAGGGCAGGTGAGGCTCACTCAGGAAGTGCTCTCAAAGCGCATCGTTGAGCCGATTGAGCTCCAATCTGAGTTTGCTTCTCTGCGAATTTGCGGGCGCACCGGGGCGTATGAGGTTGTGGATAAGCGCAGCGGCGTAAGGTGGTTTAGTAACCCTTATGTGGCGCGCTTTGGTGAAGCCACATTTGCAATCGGGGGCACGGACAAAAGGGTGGAGTTAAACAAGTTTGCCTCGCGCCTCATCAGCGCAAATGCAATTGAGCTGCGCTATCTGCCCAGCGATGGGGAACCATCCGTTGTCATTCGGCTTGAATTAAAGGGTGAGGAACTTGAAGTCTCATATGAGGCTGATGGCACACAGGTTCGCAGCGTGCGCCTGCTTGACAGCTCCTTTTTCGTGGGCGATGCGGATGATGGCTATATCATCGTCCCCGTGCGTCTCGGAATGCTCATACCGGGCAAGAGCGGCATCTCATTTGAGCATGCCTTCACGACATTCTCGTATGAGGGTTGCCACATGGAGATGTTCGGCGTTGTCAAGGATGCCTCTGCAATGCTCGTCACATGGCACAGTCCATATGTGACATTGCGCCTAAGAAGCATTATCGGTGACACCAAGCTTGAGCCATATGGACAGCTTCTCCTCCCGACGCTTGAGCTGTCCGGTGATGCGAGGCGCTTCAGCATACGCCTACTCGGCAAGGGTGATTATGTGAACATAGCAAAAGCCTACCGCACTGTGGCTAAGTCAAAAGGATGGCTCGTCACATGGGACGAGAAATTGAGGGAGAATCCGGAGCGGAGCAAGTTGTTTGGCGCTTCCAATTTCAAGCTTTGGACATGCCTTGCAAGGCGAATGGATGAGGAGAGCAAGCAGGAGGAGTGGGTGAGGGTCAATTGGACTTTTGAGCAAGCCGCGCAAATTGCTGAGCACCTCAAAAACGACATGGGCATGGAGAGGGTGCTCTTCATCCTCGGCGGGTGGATTCATCGCGGTTATGACAATCAGCACCCTGACATATTGCCGGCAGCGCCTGAGTGCGGTGGCAATGAAGGGTTGGCTGAATGCTCAAGGCGCGTCAAAGGGCTCGGATACTTGTTCTGCCTGCACGACAACTATCAGGACATGTATCGCGATGCTCCCTCTTGGGATGAGAGATACATCATGAAAGCTCGCGATGGCAGTCTGGTTAAAGGTGGTAGGTGGCTTGGTGGGCGCGCATACATCACATGCTCAAGGAAAGCAATTGAACTCGCGAAGCGCCCGCAAAACTTGCCAGCCGTTAAAGAGCTCTTTGCCCCCAATGCCTACTTCATTGATACGACATTCGCAGCTGGTCTGTATGAGTGCTATGACCCGGAGCACAGGCTCACTCGCTCCGATGACATGTTCTGGAAGCAGGAGTTATGCCGATACGCAAGGGGGCTCTTTGGCATCTTCGGCTCTGAGTGCGGTCGTGAATGGGGCATACCGGTGGCTGACTTCTTTGAGGGGTTAAGCGGCGTGAGCGGAACATACTATCACGATGCCAACCTGCTCAAGAAGCTCGGAGCTACCGTTGTGCCGATCTTTGAAATGGTTTACCGAGACTGCATCCAAGTGTATGGCAAGTATGGCTACGACATATTCAATGCAGCCGAATATGTGCTTCATCACATCCTCATAGGGCGTCCATTGAATTATCACAGTGTCCCTTCGGGGTTGTATTGGCGTGAGGGGTGGCGCGAGTTGATGGTTGAGGCACAGCCATCTGTGATTGGCGTTGAGCGAATTGATGAGAGGCAATTCCGCATCTCATACCGGTGGCTCGTCAGAAAGCCGGTGAGTGAGGATTGGCGCGTCTTTGTCCACTTCACCGACGCGTCTGGGAACATTAAGTTCCAGAACGACCACGATCCCGCACCGCCAACAAGCAAGTGGCAACCACCAAAAGTCACTATAGGTCCGCTTACGGTGCGCATACCCGAGGGGCTGATTGGGACATTTGATGTGCGCATGGGATTGTATAGACCACCGCAAGGTGAGCGTGCAAGGCTTATCGGAATTGACGATGGGCAAAGGCGATACATAGTTGGCAGAGTCCACATCAAAGCCGACGGGGTTGAATTTGAACCGCTCACGCCGACCGATGAGACTGTTATGGACACAGCTGTTTTTGCGCGTGCCGACAACGGTTGGGCTGAAGGCATGCATCCGCTTGACCGCTTCATGAAAAACACGCATGAGGTGCTCTCACCGCTCAACGAAATTACAGCGCAGATGCTCATGAGTGCGTATCGCTTCTTAACGCCGGATTTGATGGTGCGCCAATCAACCTTCGGCGATGGGCGGGTGAGTATAGTCGTTAACTTGGGTTCCAAGAACTATAAGTTGGAGTCAAAGCGCTTCGGCGAAATTGTGCTCCCACCATACGGCTTCATAGCTGATGCGCCAACATTCGTTGCCTTTCATGCCGCGAGTTTCAATGGTTTAAATTATGCTGATGCGCCGCTGTTCACGATACGAAGCCTTGATGGAAAGCCACTTGAGCATTCAACGGCTGTGCGAATATACCATGGCTTTGGTGACGCAAGATTGATGTGGCGAGGGAAAGTGATTGAAGTTAAGCGAGAGCGTTTCATCAAGATGCAATAGGTGCCCAAGCACGGCGTGAGACTTTAAAGCCCCAAGTCACCGATGGTTATAGCGATTGCGCCGTTTGAGAGCATTTCATCAACAGCTCGTTCGCTATCACCCGGGTTAACATCAACGCCCCTAATGGCATCCTCAAGCAGGAATGTCGTGAAGCCGAAAGCGAGCGCATCAAGCACTGTCATCTTGACACAATAGTCCGTGGCAAGCCCCCCAACGAACACGCGTGTGATACCCCTCTCCCTCAGGAGCGTTTCAAGTCCTGTGCCCGCAAATCCGGAGTAAGCCTCGCTATCCGGGTCGGTCGCCTTTGAGATGATGATGGCATCTTCTGGCAGTTCCAAAGTGGGATGGAACTCGGCACCCGGTGTGCCTTGAACACAGTGTGGTGGCCACGGACCGCCGCGCTCGCGAAATGAGATGTGGTTTGGCGGGTGCCAATCCCGCGTGGCTATTATCGGCAGCCCGTTGGATTTGAAGGGACCAATGTAGCGGTTTAGCGGCTCAACAACTGCATCGCCGTTAGGGACAGCCAAAGCTCCGCCGGGACAAAAGTCGCGCTGAACATCAACGATTATTAGCGCATCTCTCTTGGTCAACTTTAGGCGCACACCGCATCACCCCAACCACTTGAGAGCGGTTAATTCCCGCAGCCAAAAACGGCACACTGATGCCCACGGAGACAGTATGTCATCAAGAGTTCATGTCTGGTGTTGTTCGCGGCTGCCGTTCGCTTGCGACGCCTTCATGCCGAGCAATTCAAACCATAGGCGCAAAATCGCTTCGGCATGAAGCTGCGGCGAGAAGCGCTCTATGACGAATTTGCGTGCTGCTCTCCCTATGCGCTCTCTGAGCGCTTCATCCTCAATCAGTCTGGTCACAGCATGCGCGAATGCTTCCGGTGTCGCCGTCGGGACCAAAAGCCCATTCTCACCGTCCGAAATAACTTCCGCCGGCCCGAACGAATTGACAGCGATAACAGCCTTCCCCGCAGCCATCGCCTCAATGATCGCCCTGCCAAATGGCTCCATTGGTGATGGATGGACGAGAATGTCAATTGCGTTCATCACTGTAGCCATGTCCGTCTGCGCACCAACGAATGCCAACTTGTCATTGAGCGACAGTTCGCTACTAAGTTGCATCAGTTGCTTTAGCCATTGCTCATGCTCACCGAATATGTCACCGCCGACGATGACGAACCGCACATCACGATAGTGCCTTGAAATCATGCTCGCCATTCTGACGAAGATGTCGTGTCGTTTCCACGGGACGATGTGCGCCACCATGCCGACTAACAGACATCCATTTGGGACACCACATCGCTTTCGGAATTCCCTTACGGCACTCTCACACGGGTGCTCAAACTGTGCCGCATTGACGGCATTGTAAATGACCCTGACCTTGCCCCTCGGCACGCCGTGCTCAAAGAGGGCTTTTGCGACCGAGTTTGATATCGCAATGACGGCACTGCTTAGCATTCCCACAAGCTTTGCGATTGAGTGAGGCATGAGCAAATCACGGCAGTGCCAAATTATCGGCATTCGCTTAAGCGCCGCCGGGAGGGCAAAATACAGCGCCGACTGAAGGCTATTGCAATAGACGATGTGCGGCGATGCTATGCGCAATGTTTGGATGGCATCTGCGATGCCACGCGTGAGCGCCATTGCTACCGTTATAAACTCCGAAGCGCTCTTTGGACGCCGAAGACGCCTTATTCGCCCTGTGCTGATTGCGTGCACGCCGATGGCTTTGGCGCGCTCAAGCAGGTTACCGTCATCTGGCGCTGCAATGATAAGCTCAACTTTATCGCCATGCGAGGAGGCAAGCACCTCAAGCAATGTCAGCAAGCTTACTTCGGCACCACCAACTTTGCCCGTGTGATTGGCGAATAAAACTTTAAGCCTTTGAGGATAGCCACTGCCTTGTGACATTGAGCACCTCTCGTTCCCAGACAAGGGAGTAGAAGCTGTGGTTTGCGCCGCGCACAAGATGAACCGTGTATGGAGCCCTGCTCCTGTCAAGTATGCGCCCATACCATGCTATTGCTGGCTTTGCCTCCGGGTCACCCGTGCCGTAGACCATCAGAGTTGGCTTCCTGTAGTGCCTCTCAAATTCATCAAGCAACCTCTCAAGCTGCGCCCTCTCTCGGTTCAGCACATCCGTTGGCACAGCATCAATAGACCTTTTTGCCTGCGCTTCGTCATACGGTGTGCTGCTTGGACTCCCCTTTGGCTTGTGCGCATCTCCAACCCTTCCGAAGAGCACGCGCATTATTATGCCGAATTGGACTTGCCCGCTGAAAAGCTTTCTCCAAGTTGTCGGGCGAAACATCTTCCGCAGGTATTCAACGAAGTAACTCCATCGCTTTCGCCTCTCCCTTTGGCGCGCTTGAAGCCCGGCAAATATCGGTGCGGACCAAAGAACGCACCCATGAACCTTCGGGTGAGTGGCACACCCGACAGCGACTTCGCCACCGGAGCATATGCCAATGGTGATGCACCTTCTTACGCCAAGATTATCGGAGAGCCACTCAATGGCGCAGATTGCATCCTCAATCATGGTGAGCAGCGTGCCATCAAACAACTCGCCGCTGCTCTCACCGCGCCCGTAGAAGTCAAACCGGAGGTTGACAAGCCCGTCGTTTGTGAGCAAGCGGGCGAGTTTCACAAACATGTGATGCGGTCCGGAGCGGTTGCCAGACCATCCGTGAAGGAAAAGGACAGCGGTGTCAGAGTGCCCCTTCGGGATGCCGAGTATGCCCTTTAACCAGCCCCTTGGAGTGCCAATCACAATGATGCTCTCACCATCTGTGGATGCAGGCATGTCCGAAAATAGCCCTTGTGCGTGCAAGTCAAGCTTGCGTCTCTCGGGAAACGAATCCAATGCCCACTTGACTGTCTCGTTGACGAGCTCCTTCGCTTCAACCAACCCGAGCAAGCTCCAGATGGGTTGCTCCCGTATGGTGAGGACACTGTATCGGTGCCCCGATGAATGGAGATGCTTTTCAAACTTCGCCAACTCACCGCTCAGCTTCGCGCTCCCGGAGATTTGCACCAGCAGGCAATTTGCCTCACCCGGCAGTTTGATCTCGGTGAGGTCAATTGAGCACAGTTCACCGTGCAACCTTTTGGTGATTATGTAACCGTTGAAGTCGGTGAAGATTTCTTCATCGGCGGCTTGCCCAATGCTGTCCTCAACATCATGTGGCGCCAGTTGTATCCCGGCGGCGCTATCTGCCTCACCACTTTCATAAGCTATCAATTGGCGCTGAATTTTCATCCTCGCCATGTTTAATTGCACAAACCTTTCGCCGCTCACAATTGGCTGCCAAAGTATTAACCCGTTGGCGCAGAGGTCGTTGGATGAAAGTGCAGCGAGTGTTGCCCCAAGGCGCAGCCCACCGATGACCAACGGCACATCGGGCAAACGCTCCCTGACAAGCTTGGCAAGCAATTTAATATCCTCAATCCAATGGCTCACTGTGAAGCGCTCAAATTCTCCGGAGCTGTCACCGTAGCCACGATGATCAAATCTTATGGTGACAAAACCAACCCTTGCAAGCTCCCTTGCGAGTGCCACCAAAGTTCGGTAGGATGCCTTATGCTCCTCGGCGAAGGCATGGCATAGGATGACTGCACCGCGCAGATGCAACTCAGCCGGCACATGCGCAGTCACATATATGCGTGATTGAGCGCCGTTGAGCCAAAACGAATGTTCAAGCTGCCCATTATACTCCGTTACGGCTTTCGCAATCATGGCGCTCACCAACTTGAGGCATTATGCTGGTTTGAAATCTCTCGTCGGCTCATGACACACTCACATTGAGTGGGGTTGCAAAGCCTGCGCAATGACATCACTTAAGGATGATGACTCAGCACATCTTCATGGTGACATATGCGGTTACGGAACCGTGAATTGGGGGAGCGGTGTTGTGGCAACAGCAATTTTGCTTATGCGCTATACTTAAATTGCAACCAATCCCTCGGAGGCGAAGGAGATGAAGCGGCGTTGTGGAGGAAAGGCAATTATCGCCCTATGCGCCATTCTCATGGGCGGGAGCATTGCATTCGGATACACGAGTTGGTATGATGAGGTGGAACGCAGCGAGCCTCCATATACATGGATGCAAGAGCTTGGGAGTGTAAAGCTCACTTGGGGCATCCCATTTAGCGAGTATGCAAAGCCGCAACCGCTCAGCAGGCTGCAGTTCGTTAGGGACATCATGTCAGCAGTTGATGCGCTCCGCTTGGTGCTTGAACGAGTGAAGGAAAAGAAACCATCGCTTACTAATCCATCGCTTGAGGAGATATGTGAAGCCGTTAGCTTACCGGCGATGACAGTGGGCGATGTGGAGCGTATTGCCGCCCTCCTGAGGGCGCTGATCAACTACTTCGCCAATGACATCAATACTCTGTCGCTGGAAGAGGATGCCAAGCATTTACTTCACATTGTGGATTTGTTTGAGTCAACGATGAAAGCATTCCCGAGCAAGCCCCGTTTGGGAACACAACAACCAAGCATTGCGGAGTCCACAAGCATGCCCCTGAAGAAAAGCCAGCACAGCAACGCCACCCTGTCATCCGCTCGTCAGGACACCGCTAAGGCTGGCTTTGCGCCTTCCACGCTGGATCGGCTTGAGGATGCCTTTGAATCGGCTCACGATGTCGTGATTGCTTACTGGTTGGGCGAGAGCAAAGTGTTATTGAACGATACGACAACCACAATTGTGTTGCCTTCCATGTCGCTGAGGATATCAAACTGGCGTTTGCAATCCACCCCGCCATATACTGCCGACCGAGTATTTAGCGCTCAAGTCGCTATACCGTTTGGGGAACAATGGAGGTTGCTTGGCGGGTATACACAGCGCTTGCCCGCATGGAGTAAGAGCATGAGGATATCAGACCTGCTCCGTTACAGCAGCGTGGAGGTGGGCGGGCAGTATAAGGGTGACAGGCTAAGCGCATTTGCGCTTTACACGCGCTTCGGTGAGGGCGGGGCTTTTTCCGACCTTGAATCTATGTGGAGAACAGGCGATGCTTTACACGGTGTGGCTTTTGGCTTTGCGTGGCATCCATCGGAAAGGCTGCTTGCGAGGTATCGCTTGCAGTTGCTCTCAAGCGTTGGGGAGGATGGAAGAGCTTATAGGGTGCATATGGGGCAAGTTGATTATCTGTGGGGTAAGAGATGGACGCTCACTTTCGGTTTGCGGCGGGCGATAGCTCCATTTAACGCTGATGCAATTTCAACCGGGGCTGTCTTAGGGGTCAGTTACATGATATCACCGCAAGCCGAGTTGCGCCTCCTCTACCAAATCACAGATTATGAGAGCAAGCAGAGGGACTCTCAAGAGGAGACGGCAAGATTGCAGGTGCAACTTCGCTTTTGAGGCACCGGTTCACCGCCGCTGACAAAGAATGAATGGCACAATGACGCATCCAATGAAACTCGCTCACTTTATCGTTTTAACCCTCTTGGTGCCCACAGTTTCACTAACTTTTTGCTTGGCTCTCACCGAAGAGCCCATTAAAGATGCGCAAAGTGTTGATGCGCTTAATGAAGCGTCCCCTAAGTCAAGCCTGCCCGCAACCAGCATGAGCAGCGACTTAAAGGACACAATCCAAACCACAGCTATCCAAGCAGCAACTCTGCGCGCATGGCATATCCACTGGGAGCCAAAATCTGGTTCCATTAGCGCTGTCGGCGATGTGGAGCTGAAGTATGACAAATTTTTGCTGCGCGCCAACCAGGTGCAGTATGATGTGAAAAGCAGCTGTGTGGTGGCTCAGGATGGAGCGACACTGCTGATGGGGGACGAGTTAACGCTTGTAAGTGAGTCCCTTAGCTACAACTTGAATGACCGCCGTGGAAGCCTCGCATCTGTTAAAGCTTCATATGGCGCTTTTAACTTTGCGGCTTACAAGGCAAGCATGTTAGGTGATAGCATCGTCCTTGAGGATAGCAAAGTCACAACTTGCAACCGAGCTCATCCACACTTTGAGCTAACTGCCAAACGAATTCAGGTTGTTCCCGGAGGGCAAGTTATTTTGGATGGCTTGAGTGGGCGAATATACGGGCTGCATTTGCCAACGCTGCCGAGGTATCGCTTGAGAATTGGTGATGGTGGCGGTGGTGAATTTCCCTTCATAGCCCACATCAACTCAGCAGATGGCGTTTACGCTGGGTTCAATTACTCACGCCAACTTGGGGGCTCAGTCAGTCAACACCCCTTAATGCTCTCGGGCACAATTGGGCTATCGGCAAAGGAAACATGGCGTGGCAAGATCTCGCTTCTAAGGTCGTGGGGACATGGCGAAGCGCGTGTGGGGATGGCACACAAGGACACAATGTCAGATGAGCTTGCAAGGAGATTGTTTTTGGATGCTGTCCCGGAAGTCGGTATCAATGGTGCATACGATATTCCACGCGGCGGCTTTTCACTTTACGGCGACATCTCTTGGGGGCGGTATACCGAAAGGTATGTAAAGCGCGTATCCTCACCGAGGGTGAACATTCAGCTTGGTCTGAGAAACATCCCGCGCAACGACGGATATTGGCGATGGAACTTTGATTTGCTACTGCGCTACTCGCTTTACAGGGATGACGAGTTTAAGCTTGCCCGCTTGTTGATGGGTTTGAGGGGGCGAGTTGGACGCCGCATAGACAGCTCCATAATGGTTTTGCATCACATTCAATCCGGCAGGACACCGTTTGAATTTGATGATGTTGACATACGAACCGAGTGCAGAATGAGAGGGCATGTATGGCTCACACGCGACCGCTGGAAGCTAACTTATGACCTGCGCTACGATCCCTCGCAATGGAAGATGCGAGATTGGAGCGTCGGCGTAGTATATCGCGCTCACTGCATTGAATGGGGGCTAACTTACAGGTTGGCGAGGCGCGAAGTTAGATTGGTCATTGATTTGGTCGGAATAACTGTGCCGAAGTGAGCCGCTGCCTGCGATTGTCATGCGATTAATAGCTTCGGCATAATGATGAACTTGACACTGCTACAGGTGTGCGATGAGATCGGTTAGGGACAACTGCTCCCTTTGGGTAATCCTTCCACTTTGAAGGGGGTTCTCACGCTATGAAGAAGGGCATCCATCCGGAGTATGTTGAATGCACCGTGATATGCGCCTGCGGGCATTCGTTCAAGACGCGCTCAACAAAACCAGTATTGCACATTGAGGTCTGCTCACAGTGCCACCCGATATACACTGGGCAGTTAAGTGGTCAAAGGTTGGTTGATACGCTTGGGCGTGTTGAGCGCTTCCAGCAAAGGTTGAGAGCTGCTCAGAGGAAAGCGCAGCGCTCAACCAAGCAGCAGGAGAAAGCATAGCTTAAGATGCGGGCTCTTGGGGGGCGGTGACAGTGTGAGGGTCATCATTGCCGGACAAGCTGTCTACGAGGGCGTGATGATGCACAGTCAAAGCTTTGTTGCCATTGCCGTGCGCGCTGCCAACGGCTCAATCATCACTTCGGTTAGGGGAGCAAAATGTGGACAGCTATTATGGAGGTGGATGCGAGTTCCATTTGCGCGCGGCATCGTTGCGCTCTATGAGGCGGTGTCTTGCGGCTTTTATGGCTTGCGTGAGTCACTTGAGTTAGCTGGGAAAAGGCAGCGGTTATCCCATCGCACAATCTTTGCCATAGAACTCCCCATAGGGTTGGCGGTCAGCTTTTCCATGTTCGTGGTTATACCGCACATGCTTGCCGATGCCCTGCGCTGTGCTTCGTTATACGGCAGTGCTCCGGTGCGCTTGTATAGCGCAGCTCACTTTGCGTTGAATTTGGTTGAGGGCATAATGCGCCTGCTTGTGTTCATCGCTTTTGTCCTTATGGTTCGTCTGCTCCCAGCGATGCGCCGCTATTTCGCATATCATGGTGCTGAGCACAAGGCAATAAACGCCTACGAGAGCGGTAGTGAGCTAACTGTTGATGAATTGATTCGCCAACCGAGATTGCATGGGCGATGTGGGACGACATTTATGCTCACCGTGTTCATAGTCGCTATGGTGCTCTTTTCGTTCGTTCCTTGGACGAGCATACCGATTAGGTTGATTGGGCGCCTCCTGCTTTTGCCCGCCGTTGCGAGTTTATCTTACGAAGCTATCATCGCTGGGACGCTAAAGGGGGCAACATGGGCAAAGGTGATAAACGCCCTTGGAATGCAAGTCCAACGGCTGACAACGGCAGAGCCATCAGTGCAACAATTGGAAGTGGCATTGGCTGCGCTGAGTTCACTGTTGCAAAGCGAAGCAGCAACTTCGCAGGGGAACATGGATGACGAGGTGACGGACAATCGTTGTAAAGGTCACAATCAGCATTCGGAGGAGCGATGAGTATGTTTGAGAAGTTGGAGCAGCTTGAGGCTGAGCTAATACAGATAGAGAGGGAGCTATCGGACTCACAAACTGCTTCCGATAAAGAGCGGCTTCAATCGCTCCTAAAACGCTACAGCGAAATTTATCCGCTCGTTGAAAAGTATAGGCGCTACAGTGAGCTCAAGCGCCGCTTGGAGGAGGCAAAGGGGCTACTTGAAGTTGAAGAGGATGAGGAGTTGCGCCAGCTCGCCCAAGAGGAGGTGGAGCGGATAAGCCCTCAGGTTGAGCAGCTTGAGATGGAGCTGATTGAGGAGCTGCTCCCAAAGGACCCAAACGAGGGCAAGACGGTCATTATGGAAATACGGGCTGGCGCCGGCGGTGAAGAAGCTGCATTATTCGCTGCCGATCTCTTTCGCATGTATACCAAGTATGCTGAGCGAAAGGGCTGGAAGGTTGAAGTGTTCCATTCCCACCCGACGGAGCTCGGCGGGTTCAAGGAAGTCATCTTAGCCATCAGCGGCAAAGATGTCTGGCGCAACTTGAAGTATGAGAGCGGTGTGCACAGGGTTCAGCGCATACCCATTACGGAATCAAGCGGAAGAATTCACACATCAACCGCCACAGTCGCCATATTGCCAGAGCCCGATGAAGTTGATGTCCAGATTGATGAGGACGATTTGGAGATTGAAACGATGCTCTCCTCCGGGCCGGGTGGACAACATATGCAGAAGAACGAAACAGCTGTGCGAATAAGGCATAAGCCTACAGGCATAGTTGTCGTCTGCCAAGACCAACGCTCGCAGTATCAGAATAAGATGCGCGCCTTGAGGATACTCAGAGCGAAGCTGATTGAGATGATGCGCCGAGAGCAGGAGCAAAAGATGACGCAAGTTCGCAAGGCGCAGATAGGGACTGGCGACAGGAGCGAAAAGACGCGCACATATAATTTCCCTCAGAATAGAGTGACCGACCACAGGATAGGATTGACGGTATACAACTTGCAAGAGGTGCTTGATGGGGAACTTGATGAGATAATCAATGCCCTGCGCAGGCACGAGATGAACCAGCAGCTTGCAATGATGAGTTCCGCACAAAGTGAGCGTGTCTGACATCCTGTTGGAATAACTGCCCAAGGTGGGGGCTTGCGGTGAGAGCGGTGGCAATGAGCGTTATTACATCACTTATGCGGGCGGCAGCTTTTTCCCTCTCATCGGTGATTTGCCTTATGGAGAGGCTTCGCAGCGCATTGTGCTGCGGCAAGTTAAATCGCCAAAGGACGATCACGCGACGCATCATTAAAAGGTCGCTTGCAACGGTGCTTGAGAGCGATGATCATATCGTCATAGCTTTCCCGATGCCACGCGGTGTTTTTAACTTCGCTCGCATCAGGGCATCATCAACATCGGTTGTCGTGGAGGCGAGCGGAAGCGTCATCCTCTTACATCAGTTTGCCCGTCGCCAGCACAGCACAGCATTGATGATAAGCGTGACGGTGCGCCATACGAGGAGATTGCCAATTGAAGTTGACGCTTCGCATGGATACGCAACCATGGATGAGAGGCGCCGCATGCTATTCGTTCACTTGCCGAAAGTCACTGCCTGCCGAACGGCATAATTGGGCGCTTTGATTTTGAGCGCAAATGCTTACTTGCTGCCGTTGCCCGACGCCCTCTGAACTTGCTTCCCCTGCGGTTTATCCACTCCATTTAACTCGGCAACATTAATTCGGCGCCGATGCGCAAAGAGCTTGGCTGAGAGGATGTGCAGCACCATGCTGCTATGCTTTATTCCGAGCGCCTTCACGAATGCCTGACGCTGCTGCCAGAAGCCAATGCAAAAGAGCGCCAAGAAGGTGACCCTCAAAAACTGAGACAATCCATAAATCCTTATGAGCCCCACTGCCTCACTGAAGGAAACTATCTCGGCTATGGCAAATATCATCACGGAGAGTGTGAACATGCGCCACATTTTACCGAGCATGCCGGTGCTCAGCAGCAAATAGAGTTCGGCACAAAGTATGGCTGCAAAGATGGAGAGAAAGAAGGTGGCGATGGTGAGCAATCCAATTGTGATACTCCAAGGTGTCACATGGATCACCTCAAGCGGCGTGAGCCAACACCGGATGTAACTCATACTGAGAGCATATCTCACGAAGCTCCTCCGGGAGAGCCTCCGCAAACCTTTTGAGCAATTGAGCGACAAAAGCATCACCGAAGATCTTTGACAGCGTTGACGCTATATGCCACAAGGCGTTTCGGTAAACCTTGGCTCTCTCCTCTAAAGCGATCACCCACGGTATTTCGTCAACGATTTGAGCGCCGCTAATGCTGACCGGTATTCCATCCCTCACCAATGCCTCATTCAACTTTTGAGCGAGGTGCTGCATTAACGCCTCCCCGAGCAGCCTTTTTGCAGTCCACAATAGCTGCTGCCCTAACCCGGTGAAGGCGCTTTTCAACCTCGCTGTCTCGGATGAGATAACCACTTCAAGCGGCGTTGATAAGTAATCCCCCATCATATGCGCCGGTATTGAGCGCTCTACAGCTTTGATCAGCGCCCTGACCACCTGCGGGTCAAGCTGCGCATGCGCAGCCCATTTAAGCCTATCAAGCGCTTGTGAGAGGGTGAGCGGTTGGCGGTATGGCACAGGTCGTGTCATTGATGCGAATGCCTCTGCAGCGGCAATTATGCGCCCCTCAATTGGGATCCCAACGCCGTGCTTACCGTGCGGATAGCCTTTTCCGTCCCACCGTTCGTGGTGATGCTCAATGGCATCCGCAGCATCGCTTGCTGACGGGAGCGCCTTTGCTATGCGCGCGCCTATGGTAGTGTGCTGTTTGACAAGCTCAAACTCCCCCCGCGTTAACCTGTCAGGCTTGTTGAGCAACTCCTTTGGGAGCTCCACTTTCCCAATGTCGTGCAACAGACCGGCGCGCTCAACGATGCTTACAAGTTGGCTTGGCAGCTGTTGCTCAACTGCAATCAATGTCGCCCAACGAGCTACCGCCTTGCTATGCCCTTCACCGCCAACTTCAAGTGAGTCAACTGCTTCAGCGAGATTCTCGTATGCGCTCTTGTTGCCCACGCTCATCTTCAACGCCCCTATGTTATCCGTGTTATCAAACTCCGTTGTGTAACCGATGCGACAGCCATCCAGACACTGTCGCTAACTTCAGCGCCGCTTGGGAGCAAGCTGCTGCCTTCATAACATCGGCGCAACTCCTCGCTGAACTTTTGCTTTGCGTCCTCCACATCCTTCTTGCTCGCAAAGAGTGCAGCTATTGTCGGACCGCTGCCGCTCATGACAACCCCCAATGGTTCGGTGCGCATGAGCAACTTCTTGAGATAGCTTATCTCCGTGTGCGTTTCCGAGACGACTTTCTCAAAGGCATTGTAAATGTGCTCCCCAATAGCGCTTAAGTCGCCGCGCTGCAACGCCTCAATCAACGGCGTCGGATCACGGTTCTCTGGTTTACCTTTTGAGTCCCAAACTTTATACGCCCACGAAGTTGGGACCTCAATTGGCGGCTTCACGAGGAGCATCCAAAGCTGCACCTTGATGTTCAAAGGGACAATCACATCCCCGTAGCCCTCCACGAGCGCCCAACCGCCGTGAAGGAAGAATGGGACATCAGCGCCAATTGACTTCGCAATCTCTACGAGCTCGGATTGCTTGTAACCCAAGTTCCAAAGCTTGTTCAAAGCTATAAGTGCACCAGCTGCATCAGAGCTCCCGCCACCAAGCCCAGCTGCTACCGGTATTTGCTTGTATAGCCTGATCAGTGCGCACATCGGGACATTCGCAGCTCTTGCGAGCGCCTCGGAAGCCTTCCAAACCGTGTTCTCCTCACCGCTTGGGATGTTGGCATTGTTGATGATGATCTTGAATCCTTCCTCTGGCGGCAGCGGAGTTGCGATAAGTGTGTCACGCAAATCAATCGGACACATCACGTTGACAATGTCATGGTATCCATCGGGACGCTTGCCGCGTATGTCAAGGAAAAGATTCACCTTCGCGGCGCAGCGCACCGTCACATTAATAGACCTTCTCACGGCTGCCATGCTGCATGTCACCACCTCATCTCCCCATCAATTTGAGCGCTAACATGCTTGGCGCTGTTTGGTTCGCGCACCGCTCATCAAACACTCCCACTAAGTGTTTGCCACAAAGGGTTGGCATCACAATAAACTGAGCATCGTGAGTCAACTCTCACTCTTCACGGTCGGCACACCTTGCAGGGTCTATATCCAGCTTTCAGCGCTGCTTTGCGACTTCGGAAGATGACGCGGTTTGATGGCGAGATGGATTTGCCATACACGCATGTCGGACGGTGAAATGTGAATGTCCTCCTGTTGCCGATGTATCTCGCCACCTTCTCGCTTTGCCCCTTCCACAGCCCCTTTTCACCTTCAATTGCCGCACGCTGAAGCCTCACAAACAGGTCGGCGTATTTCACATTCGGCGGCACTGTATACGCAGTAGCATAGCCGTCTTTGATTAACTCAGCGTTGACGAATATTTCCCTACCACCCCTTCTGACGAACACATAGGCGAGCCATCTACCGTAGCGGTCTTGCCTCTGCACATCAAACTCAAGGCGCACCCTCTTTTTAAGCACCAGCTTTTCATTGGCTCGCTTCGCCTCCAAGTAGAACGGCTGATCACGCTCTGGCGCATCAATGCCTATGTAGCGCACAATCTGCCCCCTTGAAAGTTGCACGGTGTCACCGTCAATGACCGATGTGACGATGTAATACTCGCCAATGCGCTTTGCGCATCTTGGGAGCAAATGCATTATGCCGACGATAATGACAAACGCAGCAGCAGATGCTAAACCCCTCCGAAGCAAATTGCACCACCCCATCAAAGGCGACCATCTTACTTGCAAGCCATCCTCAAAAGGGTGAGCAATTCAACCTGCGATAAGGCATTGGTTCACAGGTTCGGTCAGCGCGGAATTAAACGCGACAGCCGTCCTATGTGCGAGGTCTTATCATCATCCCATCACGGACCCGATGAGCCAATCGCATATGCGCCTTATAGCGCCCCAAAATGGCGAGGCATCAATTTCGCTCTCCCTCGGGACGCTTGCAACTGCCCTCCCCCAAATGCCCTCATCAAACGGTATGCAGCACAGCAGCTGAATGGGCTTTCTCAACTTCGCTTGTTCACCCTCAATAAACGATGCAATGGAATTCGCCTCCTCACTGTTGCGCACCTTGTTCCCGACGATTGCCACCTCTTTGATGCCCAAATCCTGTGCGAGCGTGCACACGGTTAGTGCTGTGCGCATGCTCGCAATCGTCGGCTCTGTTATCACGAGCATCCCATCAACATACATCGCTGTGCCCCTCGTCAGATGCTCAATCCCAGCAGTCATGTCCATGATCACGACTTCATCCCTCTCAATTAACAACCCTTGAATGACTGCCCTCAGGAACGCATTCTCACGGCAGTAGCATTCTGAAGCCGCCTTCTTAACCATGCCCATCCGCATCAGCTTGATGCCCTCACGAGCCACAACGAACTTCTCAATGACATCGTCCACCCTCGGATTGAGCACAAAATAAGGACCCGCACCGCCAGTCCGCTCCGCGATCAATTCCTTCAGCTCGGTTATCGGTGTAAGCGCATCAACTTCGTCCGGAGGGAAGCCAAGCGCGATACCAAGGTTAGCATCCGGGTCAGCATCAACCGCATACACTGTATAGCCGTTAAGGACGAGCATCCGCGACAGCGCTGCTGCTATCGTCGTTTTGCCAACGCCGCCCTTCCCTGATATTGCAAACTTCAACTCGGTCACCTCGCATCCAATTTGACCGATGGGAATTGGCGCAAGTCCGTGTGCGGTATGAAGTTTGCCGAAATGAACTCGCTCATATAACCCGGGTCAACGCTTAGCTCAATGTATGTCATTTTTGATGCGATCCTATGCGCCTCGTCAAATGCTGCCCGTGACAGCAGAGCCAGCCGTGCACCTTTGACCGAGCTGTTGCCGAGCACGATGAACCTATCCTCAGCGATGTCCGGAAGCAAGCCTATTTCAATCGCCCCACGAACATTCAAATGGCTTCCGAATGCACCCGCAACGAAGATGCGCTTTATCTGGTTAACTTCCATCCCGATTGAATTCAGCATGGACCTGAGCGCGGCATACACGGCTGCCTTTGAGCGAATCAAGTTCTTTATGTCCGATTGTGTTATCGTGATGTCACGGGCTATGCCGGCATCTTTTGAGCGCATAAGCACAAACTCCAAATCGCCGTCGGCAGTCTGCCTCAGCCTCCCGCTGCCATTACGCTCAGCGAAGTTGCCAGCCATGTCAATGATGTTGGCATGCCTCATTTCGGCGAGCAGGTCAACAAGCCCAGAGCCGCATATCCCAATCGGCTTTGCATCTCCTATGGTTTTAACGCTCACATCAAGGTTTTTTGGATCAATCCTGACACTGGATATTGCGCCCCTAACGGAGCGCATACCGCAAGTTATTCCGCTGCCCTCAAATGCCGGACCTATGGAGCATGCGCACGCCACCATGAAGTCCCTGTTCCCGAGAACCATCTCACCATTCGTCCCCATGTCAATCAGAAGGCAGATTTCATCTCGCAGTGACATCCCGGAGATGAGAGTGCCAGCCACAATATCGCCGCCAACATAGCTGGCAACACATGGAAATATGAGGACACATCCATCCTGATGGATGGCGATCCCGGCATCGCTTGCCTTCAGCGGTGGGAATACAGTGGCGGCTGGGATGTATGGTTCTATGCGTATGTTCGCTGGGTCAATGCCGAGCAAAAGATGCGTCATGATGGTATTGCCCGCAACAGTTGCACATGCTATGTCATCGTGCGATATGCCAAGTGAACTTACAGCGTGCTTCAGAAGCGAATTGATGGTCTTCAAGGCAGCCTCACGCAGCTCATTCAAGCCATTCGCGTTGCGAGAGGCATACGCTATTCGGCTTATCACATCCTCACCAAAGACAAACTGTTCGTTATACTTTGCCAGCCGCTGAACTGTCTCAAAGGTTTTCAAGTCAACGATGTGAACTGTGACTGTCGTTGTTCCCACATCAATTGCGGCGCCATAAACATGCCTCTCGTCAACGCCGGGGGTTATCCTTACAACCTCCCAATAGTCAAGGCAGTTCACCAAAGTGACCGTCACTTCCCAGCCACCAGCCCTTGCAGCAAATGGCAGTTGTCGGAGGGCATTGATGCTCGCCCTCATTGGACGCCCAATGTCAAATTGCGCCCCCGTGAGCCCTTGCTTCTCGCTTAGCGTTCGCTTCACGGCATTAAGCAACCTTGTCAAATCGCTGATGTTGTCGGTGAGCGATGGCGGGTGCATTTTGATATGCACTTTGATCGCCATCGGGCTCGGTGGGTAAACATTTAACCCGGCTTCGTGTTCTGGAACTTCAAGCTCAATGTGCTTGATCGCCTCCTCGGAAAACGCCAAGCGCGATTCAACTGGGACTTCAACAACCAAGTCCTCAACTGGGAATGTTTGGCATGCGAGCGTGTATCCCTCTGAACGCAACTCTTCACTAATCATTGACACCCTTTCCGTCATGCGCGCCTTGCCCGAGAGCAACCTCACAAGGCATTTCCCACAGGTGCCCTGACCGCCGCAAACGCTCGCTATTTCAATGCCGGCATCCCTCGCAGCCAGAAGGACCGGTGTGCTCTCTTCAACGAAGATTGAGACGCCCTCTGGAAGAAACCGTATCCTCCTGAGCGGCACCGATGCTCACCCTCCCGAATTTCATCGCTGCCTCGTAGGTAACGGCATGTAAGCGCATCTGCTCATGAGGAGTGAGGACTTGCAATTGAACATACACCCTCGCTTGCTCGCTCTTCAGCCGTTGCCAACCATATAAGTGAATGGCAAATGGAAGCTCCCTCGTTCCTGACGCATCTTGATGTGTTCCGACTCGTTGCGAATTGCTTGCGGCTAACATTTGAGCATCTCAAATGACAGTTCAAAGCGGGACAGCCATCGTGAACAATTTAACACATCGGTCATCCGATTACCCTCTGCGCTATCTCACGCACAGCTTTGTATGCGAGGCTATCGTGCGGGAGCTCCACCAGCGGTCGTCCCTCAATGTCATACTTGATGATGAGTTCATCCTCAGGTATGACTCCGGCGAGTTCCAATCTCGTCTTCTCAATCTCATCGGAGAGCGCTTCAACCGCATCTTCCCCTGCCCTGTTAAGCACGAGATATACCCTTCGCACGCTGAGTTCAAGTGACTTAGCCAAAGCGGCAATCCTTCCAGAGGAGCGTATGCCCTTCACTGTCGGGTCGCTCATTATGAACAGGATGTCAACATCCTGCGCAACGCGCCTGCTCAAATGCTCCATCCCGGCTTCGTTATCCATCACGAGATAGGCATAGCTTGGGCGCAGCCGCTCAATGAAATCGCGCAGCATTTGATTGGCAGCGCAATAGCATCCCGGACCTTCAGGTCCACCCATTGCAAGCAGGTCAACTTTGTCACCTTCGGTGATGACTTCGTGCAGTTGATACTCAATCATGCGCAACTTCGGCATGTTGGGCGATGGAGCCGCCGTGCGCACCCGCGAGAGTATGTCGGCAATGTATGCGTTGACTTCCATGCCGAGGGCTTCATTTAAGTTTGAGTTTGGGTCAGCATCAATCGCCAATATCGGTCCTTTGCCATTTTCGGCAAGCCACTTTATGAGCAGAGCGGCAAATGTTGTCTTTCCTGTGCCACCCTTCCCAGCAATTGAAATGTGCACCTTGTCATTTCGCCCCCTTCACTCAAACGGCTGAAATCGTCCACATTCAGCGGCTTTGAATTAGCCCCGGCCATCTCACAGGGAATCAAAATTTTACCGCTGCATCGTTTTAGCTGCGGTTATGAGTTTCTCGGCTAAGTGCTCGCCGAGGACTGCCACATCCTCGGTTGTAAGATAGTCCGATATGGATGAGTCAAAGAGGATGCTGATGCTCGCCGGCATCTCCTCATCTGCTGCCCAGAAGGCGATTATGATTGGCACCTTCGGTAGCGCCCATATCCTCAATCCGACATCGCCGTAGTTCACATCTTCCGCATCAAGGCGCATAGCAGCTTGGCGCAACTTGCTCCCATCGTCATCACCAAATGCGTTTATTAGCGGCTTCTTCACGCGGCTATCAAAGCTCACATGGTAAGCGATCCCGCCGGGCAATTCCCTAAAGTCAATCAACCTGCCTGTGAGCGGCTTACCGGTGGCTTGTGTGAGGTAGTGCAATGCGAGTATCTTCAGGTGGATTGGTGCATCCTCATCCGTCACACACCTGACATCGCAATCAGGAAGCGAAATTTCGTAGACATCACCGAGCAGCTTCAGGCGAGCTTTACGCTCCCCCTCAACAAAGTGCGCACCAGCAAGTTCACATTGCAGTTTGATATCAAGCGCCCTCAAGCCTTCCTTTGAGAGTTCATAGGCTATTTTGTGCCCCTCATGCTCATCCTTTGGGATGGTGTTGAATGGCATCATCACCCTCACGGCTCTTACAGCCCAAAATTAGAGGCTTAAGTTAGAAGCGCAAATTGCGTCTTGTGTTTCCGATCCCAACATGGATGTTTAGCATTACTCAAATGGTGCACGGAACTCGGCTCAGGCTTCAAGCCACGAGTGCGAGTAAACGACTTTTCCCATGAGCACAAGCGTCGTCTTTGCGTATATGCGCTCTTTCTCGGGCAACTCGTTCACATCAAATCTTTCGCCATCCATTATGCGGTGAACCAAGTTCAGTATCTCCGGCATCTCACCCCTTGCGAGCTTAACCAACTCCTCATCAAAAGCGTTGACTATCGCCGCATCTAAGCCATACTTCATGAGCATCGCAAGGTATGCACGATTCAAATGTGGGCGCAGCTCAGTTGGAGTTCCATTGGAGACATTTGATAAGCCGACGATGGACTTGCATCCGGGCGCAAGGTCCTTAAAGGCGCTCATGAACTCAACTACCGCAATCACCTGCCCTATGTCGGCTGAAACTGGTGTGACAATGGGGTCAATCAGGATGTCCTCCGGCGGGACGCCGGCATCCATAACCCTTTGGACAAGTTCAACGCATAATGCGGCACGGTCATCCGCATCCCTCGGCATTCCCTCGGTGCCCCACAGCAGTCCGACAACTGCAGCGCCATATTGCTTGGCAAGTGGAAGCATCCTCTCAAGCCTCTCCGGTTGAAGTGAGATTGAGTTGATGATCGCCTTACCACGGTGCACCTTCAAGCCGGCTTCCATTGCATCCGGATTCGTTGTATCAAGTGACAGCGGCAATTCAACGACCTCTTGCACCGTCTTAACTATCCACTCCATAAGCTCGGGACCGTCTCTCCTCGCCGGCCCAATGTTGAGGTCAAGGTAATCCATCCCGGCTCCCGCTTGCTGCCTTGCAAGCTGCTGTATTGTAGCCGCATCGCGATTTCTTATCGCAGCCCCTATCGTCTTTGACATGATGTTGATGTTCTCACCCACAAGGATCATCTCTCACCACCCCTGCATAGGGCGATTTTCCCGCCCGTGCAATATAGCCATCGCCAAACAAGCTCACTTAAGGCGCGGAGTTAACTGCAATGGAAGATCCCGCCCCACATAGGGCACCCTTCAATTCGCATTCAGCAACCTTTATGACGAGGTTGCATTGACCTCAGGCAGCTTGCCAGACGGTGCGCAAATATGCAGGTATGTTTGCTGCTTCTCTTGGACCGACAAGTATCTCCCATTCACCGCCAAGTTCCTCTTCAAGCGCGCCGCTCTCGGGTGCAAGATAGCCCGGTATGATCAGCTTGCGGTGCTTAACTCTGCTCTCAATGCCGCACTTCTTGATGAATGGAGCAATCACATCCGCTGTGAATTTGCCGCCAGCCCATGCGGTCATCACCGAAAGCCCCTCGGTATCCTTGACCAGCAACCATGATGGCACTCGGCTGTTTTCTATCTCGGTTGAGACGAGGAAGTATGTGAGAGAAAAGTTGCAGGTCAGCAGCACGGGCGATTCTTCCGTTGGCTTTCCTATCTCGTAGATGCCCTCTTCAACTGCAAGCGGCTTTCTCGGGTCTGTGTAAATGTTCATCCTCGCAAGCAGGAGCGGATAAAGCGAGTGCCCTTGGAAATCCGAGAGGACAATTATGCCGCCATACTTGGCAATGAATATCGCCCCAATGAGCGTCTGCATCAAAAGGTCGTCGCTCATTTCGCACGCCATGACAACCGTCGGGAAGCCAAGCTCCCTAATCTTGCCTATGAGGGCGCCCCTCCTCAGCATTATGTGATGCACGAAAGCCTCCTTGAGCGAGCGTGCGCCGGTGTCAATTAGGAGGTCCTTTAAGCCGGCTTGAATGGCTGTTGATGTCAACCTCGCAACTTCGCTCAAGCCATTCCCCTTTACAGCCAGCGGACATGCATACTCCTTTGCCAGCTCCATCATCTCATCAATGTTCTCACTGGTGGCGGCGTAAATTAGCGGGCGCTTCGCTTTGCATACCTCAAGCGCAGCACATTGAATTGATGGGTCATAGCTGATGAGCATGATGCTGCAATCTGAACTGCTGATGATCCGCCCGACTACATCGGTGAACCTTTCCTTGCTGCCGGAGTCGCAGCGCAGCGCGGCTATCTCAGGGCGCAATATGAATCCGGCTCTGTCATAGACCATGCTGTTGATCCTGTCAATGCGAGCATCAATTTCGCTATCGTCCATCGTATCGCTGATGAGCATGGCTATTCCGGGCGGGTTGACGAATGTCTTCTCGTGCCTGAAGAGGACGGTTTCACCGCCGACTTTCACAACTCTGCCATCACTGCCTATGACAACTTCCCTAATTGGAGGTGCAGCAACCTCAGCCAGCTTTTCCCTTGCCTCATCGGAGATGTATGGGCATGCATCAAGTTCAGCCTTGCCCTGCGCCAAGTTCATTGCAAATGCAAGGCATGTTGGCACGCCACACTCACCGCAGTTCTTTTTTGGAAGCAGCTTGAATATCTCAATGCCACTCAATGGCATATCTCATGCCCCCTCTACATCATTCGGTCTGCATCACCCAATTATCGGCGGCATCTCGAGCGCCGGATGCCCTTTCTCCTGCAGGTATGGCAATATCTCCTCTTCGGTAGTGCCGACTGTCTCGTCGGCAATCATGTCAACCGACATCCCGACTTCGGCGAGGCGCTTGACCAACCTCTCACCGAGCTCCTCCTTCAACATCTTGGGCATCCAAACGAGCCTCTTTATCCCGCCATCACCTTGAAGCCACTTCCTTTGCACAATCCAAATCTTCGCATGCCCGACGAACCCCGGCGTGCTGACTCCACCGCCGATTGTTCCGGCGAGCGTCGTGAACTTCATACCGCACGGCGTCATGCCCATGTATTCTCGGTTTACAGTCATGACGCCGTTGCACAACGGCAAGACAGCAGTTATGCACTCACAGCAACCGCATGTTGTCATAGGGCTATCCACAACGCTGTAGAAGTTATAGCCATCAATTGCACCCCTTGAGGCTTTCTTAACGAACTCGTTCACGCCTTTCCATGCACCCTTGAGCGGGTCTATGCACTCACCATATTGGACTGGTTGGTTTGGTCCCTCCGGATTGACTTCATACATTGCCTTCGCATCAAGCCATGTGTATGCGCCGCACAATCCCGGGCGCTCTGGGCTTATGACGCAGACATGCGTTGGCGCAAATGATTGACAGAGCACACACGAGTAGAATATGTCCACATCCTCATCTCTCATGCCCTCCATGCGCGCATCCCTTGCATGGTATATTGCCCGTGCCTCATCAAGCAACCTGCGCACATCCTCCTCGTTGGTGAATATGGTGATTTGAACCTTGTCCAGAATGTTTCCAAAGTCCTGATGGAACCTTGCGTGTAGTATCTCTCCAATGTGTCTGAGCCTGAAGCCCTGATTGAATGCGCCCTTGCTTATGCGCAACCAAACTATATCACGCTGCCCCATGTGGAAGATGCCCTGAGCGTAGTTGATGAAGTGATGTATCTGACGCTCAAGTATCGGCTCAAAGTCCTCCTGCATCCTCCTTCCGGCAATCTCAACGAGTATTGCGAGCGGCATTGCACCGCCCTCTTCGGCAGTATCAATGTCTGGACCGACGATCTCAATCTTGCCGTCTTGCACTTCATCCATGCGCCGCATCCTGCAAAGTTCAAGTGCAAGCGACCTATTGCCACCAAATTCAACATACAGATCAGCCTTACGCACCCTCTCGCCTTCGAACGCTGGTCCATAGGCAACTGGCACTGGCACCTTGGTCACAGTCACCTTGAGACCGCGCACCTCAATTGCCTTTGAAACGATCTCCGAGTGTGGCACATTTGAGACAACATGTTCGTATGTGCAAATGCCCGTCGGGAGAACTTGCGGTATGGGTGTGTCGGCTATCGTCGGGAAGCCCCAATTTATTGCCCCAGCCGCATTAGCATACCATTCGTCGGTCACAAAGCCAAGCGCAAGGACAAACGCAAAAACCCTATCCTTGTTGTAGATGAGGATGCGCCTATACTCGCCGGGCTTTATACCACCAAATGCCATTGCGACCCTCGTGGCAAAGCCGATTGAGAAGACGGTCGCCGAGGTATCCGGACCAAATGGAACAAGCCTTGTCGTCCATCCAATTTGCACGCCGGCTTCCACAAGTTGCTCAGCCATCCTCACGCCGTTGTTATCCGAGCACATGAAGACATACAGGTTCTTCTCCTGAAGCTCTCTGGCTATGCGAACCGCTGTATCAACATCCGGCGGTGCACCGAGTATCGCCGCGAAGCCGGGCGCAGTTCCATCAACGAATTCAACGCCCCTCTTTCGCATGATGATATCATCGGCTGCACCGAGCCAGATGTTCTCATCGGTTGGCTCTTCCGCGCTCGCAACATACATGTTCGGATTCTCAAGATACTTGATCGCCTCAATTATCTCCTCAGCGAAGAATGTAGCCATGCCAGCATCAAGCGCCGGCGCAAGATACGGAAGGTGCACCTTCTCCCTGACCGGCGGCGGGAGCAATCTCCTGCACAGCTTAAGGACTTGCTCCATGTCGCCGAGCGTTTTGACAGCGATGCCAGTTATGCCGTAGATGATTGGCAAGTAATATGCTGTGTTTGGAAAGCCGACTTCCTGCTTAGCCCCCCACCTATCCATCGCCTCTCGCCACTTTTGTTCAGCCCTCGCCACTATCTTATGTGCGCCCCTGATTGCTGCAGAGCAAATCAACTTTGACATCGCATATCCCCTCCCCACAGGCGCTGCTCATGGGCTGCCTTTCAAATGCTTCTTTGACCAGCCACAAATTTGGCATCCATGTAACCCTTTAAACCGCCTCCAACTGCCGCCTCATGGCCATGTCAAACAGTATTCGCTCCCTCGCCTTATCAATGCCGAGTGCCTTGCGCTTCTGGTCAATGTGGTTGATCATCAATTTCGCCATCTCCTCAGGGTCTGGCTCAAAAGCCCACCTTGCCTTGAACAGCTTTTCCATATCCCTAAAGAGCCAGTTGGAGACAGCCTCATTTCCGAGCGTCGGATAGTGAACACCGAAAACTGTGAAGACGCCCGACGCAACGAAATACATGCCTATGGCTATCGCCTTTTCCGACATCCATTCCGGTGCTGCACCGGCTGCGGGTAGGTCGCTTATGTCATCGCCCAAGCCGCCCTCCTTGACCATCGCTGTTGCTGCAATCAATATTCGGCTGTTGTCAACGCACGAACCCATATGAAGGACTGGCGGTATGCCAACCGCCTCACAGACCTCACCAAGACCATCGCCTGTATATTTCAGGGCTTCATCTGGGTTCATCAATCCGGCTTTCGCACACGCCATAGCCGCGCAGCCCGTCTCAAGGACGAGAACATCGTTCTTTATGAGTTCCTTTACGAGCGTCACAATGGCGCTGTCCTGAGTCACTCTCGGATTGTTGCATCCAACTACGCCGGCAACCCCTCTTATGCGCCCGTTGATGATGTTGTCATTCAATGGGCGATAGGATGCCCTGAACAGACCGCCGAGCAGATAGGTGATTGTCTCATGACTGAATCCGGCTACCAAATCAACGGCGTAGTTTGGCACATAGCCATTCCCACCGCGCTTTTCAAACTCATCAATTGCGATCTCAATGAGCTTCCTTGCGGAGTCAAGCGCATTGTGCTCGTTGAATTCAATGTGTGTTGCGCCCCTTATCTTCGCCCTCGGTGAGGTCGTTATGATGCGCCCGTGATAGCATTCAGCTATCTCAGGCAGCGATTGCATTATGCACTGCACATCAACAACCATTACATCAACCACGCCAGTGAGGAGAGCAGCCTCTTGCTGCAGGAAGTTTCCGGCTAACGGTATGCCATGGCGCATTAGCACCTCATTGGCAGTGCAACATATACCAGCTATGTTGATTCCCTTTGCACCCTTGCTCCTCGCGAGCTCTACAAGCTTCGGCTCCCTTGAAGCGAGCACGACTACTTCCGAGAGCAATGGCTCATGACCGTGCACGATTATGTTGACATGGTCTGGCTTTAAAACGCCGAGGTTGACTTGGCTTACGGTTGGGTAGGGAGTGCCAAAAAGCACATCCTGAATTTCGGTTGCAAGCATTGAGCCACCCCAGCCGTCGGCAAGCGCTACCCTTGCAGCGTGCATGAGCAAGTTCTCGTAATCTTGGTCAGTGCCCATGTGTGTCCTGTGCAACGCTTCGGTTATCTCCCTATCAATGCCTCGCGGGACAATGCCGAGTTCTCGCCAAAGCTGTTGGCGGCGCAATGGTGCACGCTTGATGAATGCCAATTCGCCCTCCTGCTTCCCAAACTCCTCAAGCGCCAACATCGCCACATCCCTTGCTATGTCCTCAATTCGTCGCCCCGATACCTCAACCCCGAAGTCCATGGCGAGCTTGATCAGCTTCATCTCGTCCTTAATTTCGTAGTCCTTCGTCTCACCATTAGCTACCGCAAGCAAAAGCTCGGCTGCAGCCCTCCCGTGATCAGCATGTGCGGCGCATCCAGCCGCCACTATTCGGAGGTAGTTCCTCGCCACAACTGTGTCCTGAGTTGCACCGCATACCCCTCTCGGTGGCTCCTCGCCCTTCCGTGCAACCAGGCGACACGGTCCCATAGCGCATAGCTTACAGCATATTCCGTCCCTTCCAATTGGGCATGGGCGCATTGCCTCAGCCCTGTCAAAGGCTGTCATTACACCGTCCCTTTTTGCTCGCTCAAGGAGCTCAACAACTGCTGGGTCTATGCTGTAATTATTTTGAGGCATCTCAATCACCATCCTTTGCCGATTGATCGCGCCGTAAGGCACTTTGCGCAATTAGGCATTCATCAATTCGTTCAAAGCCTTCCGGACAAGCTCAACTGCGTCAGGATGGCGCATGATGAGTATATCAGCGCCGGCGAGCGCAAGCAGCATTGCTGTGATTGCTTCCATCAGGATACCCCTTTCCTTCGCCTTTCCAAGCAGTGGCGCTTCCTCCTCGCTCAACTTGGCTTCCTTTGTGCCCCAAACTTCCTTTGCGACATTGCAAATCATCGGGAAGGCAAGCCGCTCATCCTCGTGTAGCAGGGCTGCGATTCTGATGCGTTCCATCACCGAATATGTGTATTCAATCCCATAGCCAAGCCCGCCAACGGTCGGGTCAATCAAAATTTGCTCATCCGGCACGCCGAGGTTGGAGAGCAGTATGTTAAGTTGCTTTGCGAGGTTAATGTCAATTGGCGAGGAGGCTGCCACAACTTGCCCATAAGCTATCGCCTGCGCGCCAACTTTTGCGTAGATCTTTTCAACGACCGGTCCCACCACCACTCGCTTACCCTCGCACAGCTCGCAAACAAGCCTCAGCGTCTCTACATCCTTTGCCTCGTTGCCACACCCCCAGATTATGAGCGGCACATCAATTGCATCAGCAACTTGCTTTGCTATCCGTGCCGCCTCCTCGGATGGTCTATCCATCCCGTAAGGGTCAGTGCTCGCAAGCTGGAGGCAAATCATCTCAGCGCCAAATTGCTCAACGCATTTTTTCGCCCACGCAATTGGGTCGTTGAGCACATCACCGTAAACTTCAAGCAACGCAGGCGCCCAGCCCTCAGGTGGATAGTCATACACATCCATTGCTATGCGGACCGGGTTTGGCATCTCGCCCTCAAATGTGTAGAACGGTAGGCAGCCTTCGTTGCCAACTTTCACCGCCTTATCACCGCTGCCAATCGTGATTTCCCTTATCCGACCGACATAGGTCTCCTTCGGGATGTTTAAACTCACAGCCATTCACCCCCAATTGCGCTTCATCATCTGAGGCAAGGAATGGACAGCTGCAGGTTAAGCGGGTGTCTTGCGCTTCTCGGAGCCATACCATTCGGTGCTATACCAGTAGCGCTCAGCGTAACGGAGATACTTCTCAATCTCCTCTATCGTCTGCAATTTGCTCTTCCAGTCGCCCTCCCCTTCCGGCTGCGGCTTACCGGGCTCATATGTCTCTCCGAGTATTTCAACCTCAACTCCATCAAAGCGCTTTCTTCGCTCCGTGGTGAACTCCATTGAACTCACTCCTCGCTGCAAGTGGCTAATTCGCCTTCCCTGTTTATAAGCACCTTATCTGCACCGTGATTGCCCGCCATTAACCCTCACTTTTGGTCAAGCAAACCCTTTACCAGTATAGCGCACACTGGGTATTGCTCCGTTCACACTCACAGGAAAACCTTTTGCAGCATGGCAAAGGCGAATAACGATGCCGTCTCACATATTTCAACCGTCGCCCCATAGCAATCGCCGGTCAGACCACCAAACCTCTTCGTCAATCGCAGTGAAATGAGGAGGGTGATCACGATGCACAACCACATGCTGATGTGCCCGACATAGCTTGCAGCAGCATGCACTGCTATGACTGTGTATGCCGTTGCCGCGATGAGTTGCTCCATCCTGTGTTCTCTCATGCGAAAGGCTATCCCATCTTCGGAGCGCGCATACGGGAAGAGGAGCATTGATAGCGCAGCGCAATACCTCCCGAGCATCGGCGCAAGCGAGAGTGCAACCCACCTCAGAGGCGGATTAACGGAGGCTATGAGGGCATACTTTAACAGCAGCACAATGCACACACTCGCAGCCCCCAAAGCGCCGATGTGCGCATCACGCATCACTTCAAGTTGCCCCCGCCTGTCCTTAAGGCTGCCAATTGCATCCGCCAAATCTGCCAGCCCATCAAGGTGAAGTCCACCAGTGATAGCCGCAAGCATTCCGACGGTTATGGCACTCGTCGCGCTTTCGGGCATGAGCAGAAGAAGCAGGCTGTCCACCGTGGCTATTAGAGCACCAATGAGCAACCCGACAAATGGAAAGAGCCAACTGCACATCTTGATGGCGCTTTCCGAGTGTGGGCGAGGCATCGGCACAATCGTGAGGAAAGAGATGGCACAGCATATGGTGTTAAGGTGCCAATTAACAGCCCTGCGCAACCTGCACAATATGGCTTTCACAAACATGCCTTACGCCACCGGACCGGAAACACCCGCCTCATCAAATGTAGCCATCTGTGAGAGCAGCTTACACGCACCGTCAATCAGGTGCATCGCCAAGACAGCACCAGTTCCCTCCCCGAGGCGCATGTTGAGATTCAATATTGGCTCAAGCCCAAGCCAGTCAAGCAACAGGCGGTGCCCCGGCTCCATTGAGATATGCCCGGCAAACATGTATTCTCTCACAAGCGGTTGCATCTTGAATGCGAGTGCCGCTGCAGCGGTTGTGATAAACCCGTCAAGCACGACCGGGATTCGCCCCGCCGCACAAGCTATCACAACGCCAATTAACGCCGCAATCTCAAGCCCGCCAACTTTTGTGAGCACTCCAATTGGGTCATCCGGGGTTGGACGGTGCAAATTCAATGCTGCTTCAATAACAGCGACCTTATGCTCGTAGCGCTCATCATCCAACCCCGTGCCCCTCCCCGTCACATCCCTTGCTGGCTTACCGAGCAGCACCGCAGCAATGGCTGCGCTCGGCGTTGTGTTGCCTATCCCCATATCACCGAGGGCGATCATGCGTGCGCCATCGTTGATAAGCATCTTGGTCACTTCAACGCCGATGCCAATCGCCTCCATCGCCTGCTCAAGCGTCATTGCTGGTTCGGTTGAAAGATCCCTTGTGCCCCATGCAACCTTCCTCAAGATCAAACCATCATGCTGTGGCAGTTCTGCCGCAACCCCAACATCAACCACCACAAGCCTTGCACCGCAATGCCTGCTCAGCACGCTTATCGCCGCGCCGCCACGGACGAAATTCATCACCATTTGCGCCGTAACTTCCCTCGGGTAAAGGCTCACGCCCTGAGCGGTGACACCATGATCAGCTGCAAACACAACTACAGCCTTGCCTTCCACGCTCGGCAATGGTGTCCCGGTAATTCCGGCAACACGCACGGCAATGTCTTCCAGCTTGCCGAGGCTCCCGAGCGGCTTGGTTAGCCTGTCCATGCGCTCACTCGCTTTAACCATTGATAGCCTATCCAACGGCTTTATAGCGTTCAAGAGTGCTTGAAGGCTTTTGTTGTCCACATCGCATCACCACGCCCACCGCTTCATTCATTCACCTGAGGGCAGTTGCGCAAATCTTGCCCCTTTAAACGCACCGGTATGCCGGCGCAAAGCCAGTATACACAATCAGCACATGAGGCGAGCTTTTGATTTGCTTCACCGAGCAAGTCCCTAAATCGCCTGCCAATGTGCGTCATTGGGACAACTCCCATACCAACTTCATTGCTCACTATGATGGCGTTGCACTTGCGCCCCTTGCACGCATTGAGCAGCTTCTCAACGGCGTCCAATATCGCTTCATCGCTCATGCCAAATGCAAGGCAATTGCTGAGCCATAGCGTGATGCAGTCAATTATCACCACATCAAATTCATCGCCATGCTCATCAATCCATTCGGATACATTGAGCGCCTCTTCAACGGTCAGCCACTCCCTCGGGCGAGAACGCCTGTGCGCTTCAATTCGCTTTTCCATTTCGCCATCGGTGCATGTTGCTGTGGCTATGAAAGCCACTTTTCCATTGCCCCTTGCAAGCTCAACAGCGAATTTGCTCTTCCCGCTGCGCGCCCCACCAAGTAGTAGTGTGATTAATCCCACAATGCTCATACCCCCACACTGTGGCACAAACATCATGCCCGCACCAAACATCACTTGCGTCCATAAAGGAAGCGGTGCAGTTCAGCTATCCCCGATGTGATCCTCGGTCCGGGTCTGAAAATCAAATCAGCGTTGAGCGCGTATACTCTACCCATGCGCACCGCTTTGAGTTGCTCAAAGCCGCTTCTCCCCCTGACCTCGCAAAGGGCACGAGCCGAATTCAAACGACCGTGCCTCGCCAAAATGTAAACATCTGGGTTAAGCGCCATCAGCACCTCAAGGCTGACCGTTGGGAATTCACTCCTTGATTTGAGCCGCCTCATGATGTTGTATCCGCCAGCGAGCTCAATGGCATCATCAATGAAATTGTTGGCGCCGACGCCCATCAGACTTGGTGGCGGCGAGACCTCTATGAACACACTCGGCTTCCTGAAGCGCTTTTGTTGCATCGCCGTGATGCGTTTTATGTCGGAGCGCATCCTATCGGCAACCAGCTTGGCCTCCTTTTGCTTACCGACGAGCATCCCGATTCTCTCAATGCTGCTCACTATGTCAATGACCCTCCTTGGGGACATGACGAATATTGGCGCACGCACCCTCCCCTCAAGCGTTTCAACCTCACTCATCGGAAGCACAACTGATGCGAGCACGATCAAATCCGGGTGATGCTTAACTACAGCCTCAATGCTTGGGCGCATAAAAGGACCCACCTTCGGCAAGCGGCGTGCTTCAGGTGGATAGTCGGACCAATCATCAACGGCAACGACGAGCCTGCCGGCGCCTATGGCAAAGAGTATCTCGGTTGTGCTCGGCGAGAGCGATATGATGCGTTTCGGCAGCACATCAAGTTTGATGAGCCTTCCCAAATCATCTTTGACTGCGCACCCGTGACGAGCTGTCTCAGCGGTGCAGAGGGCGCAGATTTGCGCCATCAGAAGCACCGCTATCAGCCCACCAGCACAGTGACATCTATCGTTCACATTGCCCACCCCTTTTCATTTCAACCGTCTGTGCTGGCAGCAGCATTCCGTCAGTTAGAACTGCACGGGCTGTTTGCGCCCCAGCATCAAAGGCGCAGGGGAGTCTCACTCAATCATTCCTCAGCCACCTTGCACAGGGCGTGAGCATTGCGCTTCAGTTCAGGTCAAACAGCTCATCTGTGGTCAGGTCGCCATCCTCATCAATGTCGCCGAGATTGTTCTTGCGAAAGTCATCGGCGTTATATCCCCATCCGAAAGTCCCGGTTCGGTATACCGGTTTCCTCGCTTTCACATGCCCATCCATCCATAGGACATTTCCCGTCTCATTGTGGCGAGCGTGAAAGCCAGGGTAACTGTAAGAAGGCGGGTCAAGGTAGGCATTGCCTTCCAAAGTTGGTTGAGGGTAGCTCCATGTATTTATCCGGGCTGCGTCCGCCATAAGAACCGTCTCAGCCGGGTTTTGAATCTTGGCTATGGAGACCGGATGCACATCCCAGTCGGGTGGAAGGTATGGAGATAGGTAGGCGTAGTTATACCCATATCCTGTGAGCCCCAACGCTGTGCGCAATGTCTCAGGGAATGATGGACATGCCCTAATTTGCGTGTTCCTCATGTAGGGGTAAAGAAGCCCCTCTTGTTCATTTAATGTGCTCCCATCCCAACTGCCCCACCAGTAGTATGTTTTTCCGGCGCCACTGACTTGCACTGGCATCGCCATTTCATCGTAGTCTTGGACATACATTAGGAAAGCCAGACCGATCTGCTTCAGGTTGGACTGACATGAAGCTTGCCTTGCCTTCTCCCTCGCCCGTGCAAACACCGGGAACAATATCGCTGCCAAGATGGCGATTATGGCAATCACCACCAGCAGCTCAATTAGCGTGAATGCTCCCGGCGTCTGTTGTCCTGTGCATCTTGCTGCGCCAAAGCCCAAATTTGAGCTGCACCTATAGCGCCTCATCACGACGCACCTCCGTGCTTTTGGTTTTGGTTATGCCAAACAACCGGTGAGCGCGTTTGACTGTGTTAGTGCACCGGCAAGGCTGAGAGTATGGATGGCGAAAGCTTTGCTGCCGGAGAAAGCCAAGGCATCAGATGGGGAGTAGCTGCACTTCCTACACAGCGGGGGTATTCATGCGGCGCTGCTGCGGTGCATAAAGCAATTACCCCCGGCAGCCATCCCCATCCTTGGAAGCTCCCTTAGCAGCTTGCCGGGGGTCTGCCAAACCGCTCTTTGAGCATGCTCATCGCCCTCCCGCGAGGCGGCACGAGCATTCCCGCGGGTGGACCGGTCTTCTGGCTCCCGGATCATCCTACTCCCCGTGCCTTCCCAGTGGGGATCAGCCCCACCAGTGGCTTTTGACGGTGCCAAGTTAAATGCACCGCCATACGGGTTTCGTCCCCGGTCACAGCTGCGGGGCAGCGACGGATTTGCACCGTCTTCCCGCTCATCCACCCGCTTCGCACCGCATTGATTGTGAGCAGTTGAAGTTCCTCCTACTGGCGCAATGCAGAAACATCGTCACTTCATTATAGCGCATTCAAAATGTCGGTCCAAAAAGCTGCCCATAGCTATTGAGCATTGTCGCAGCTTGGATGGCACAGCTTACGAGTAAAGCAGTTTGCAAGGATGCCCTCTACAGCACATGCGCCATGCAGTGCGGTGATTGACGGCTTTGCCAAAAGCTGTTATCTTTGCAAACGAGGATGCAGCATCGCGCAGCTAAAGTTGAATTGAATTGATGCAGCCCTTTGTCAGACCGGGTTGAGGACCACTTGCAATTGCAGACACGCAGCAATTAGGTGGTGGATTGAAGATGCGAAAACGCGGTCTCGGTCGTGGACTGGATGCCCTCATACCACCAGCAGTGGATGAAAATTGGCTTGCAACAGTAACGCCAGAGGCAGCCAGCATCGTTGAGATAGATATTGACCGCATAAAGCCAAACCCATTTCAACCGCGCCGCGACATGGATCAAAAGGCGCTACAGGAACTCGCCGACTCCATAAGGGTGCACGGGTTGCTTCAACCGGTTGTTGTCAGGCAAACTGAGGATGGCTATCAGCTTGTAACTGGTGAGAGGCGATGGCGTGCCGCAATGATTGCCGGGCTTAGGAAGCTGCCGGCTGTCATTAGGCAATGTGACGATCAGGAGATGATAGAGTTTGCGCTCGTTGAAAACTTGCAGCGAGAGGACATCAACCCAATTGAGGAGGCAGAAGCATACTTTCAGCTCTCTCGGCGCTTCGGGATGACGCAAGAGGAGATAGCAGCGCGCGTCGGTAAGAGTAGGGCAGCCATAGCCAACTCCATGCGCCTCTTACAGCTTCCAGAGCCGGTGAAGGAGGCTATACGAAGGGGAGAAATATCCGAGGGACATGGCAGAGCACTCCTTGCGCTTGATGAAGAGCATCTCATCCTTCACGCATTTTCGCTCATTCAAAGGCACAACCTTTCAGTGAGGCAAACTGAAGCGCTTGTGCGCCGCCTCAAGGAGCAACATGAGAAGCCGCCAAAGGAGAAGCCAAAGGTTGATCCGAACTTGCTCTCTTTGCAGGATGCGCTTCAGGAAAGGTTGCAAATGCGCGTCCGCATAAAGCCGGGCAGGCGCGGCGGCACGGTTGAGATCCGATACTTCTCCGATGGCGACTTACAACGCCTCATTGACCTCATCCTCGGGGAGGGCTTCTCACTTTGACTATCGCTCATGCTTTTACTTTGCCTGTGCCACTGCGGTGACGAGAATGGGACTCGGTGGAGCGCTCATCCTAACAGCTCTGATGATGCAGTTGCTTGTGCGAAGTGACTGCGATGCAATCCGTCCATATGCAAATGCGCTAAGCGCAAACGAACGCGCCTTGGTGGCTTTACATGCGCCGCTTTTGCCGAAGTGCACGCGGCTGACTGAGGCGCTTAAACAGCGAAGCGAAGCTGATGAGATGGTCATCGCAAACGCCATAGCTGAGTATGCGATGAAGTTGAACGGACGGCTTAAAAGGGAGCTTGCAGAAGTGATTGCACTTGCATTGCTTGATGCGGCGAGGCGAAATTGCATTGACCCACTCTTGCTTGCAGCCGTTGTGGCGAGAGAGTCATCTTTCCGCCCGGAGGCTCGCTCGCCGAGCGGCGCCATCGGGCTTGCCCAGCTGATGCCACAAACTGCAACCATGCTCGGCGTGATAGACCCATACGATATCGCTCAAAACTTGGATGGGGCTGCACGCTACATTGGCATGCTGATGCAGCTCTGGCATGATAGGGATGATCTCATTGAAATGGCACTCGCTTCATATAGGCTTGGTCCAAAGCTGATCCAATTGCGCCTCGGCATACCGAATGTGGCGAACATCACCTCATACTTGAGCGACATATTGGATCATTACAATGCGCTGCACAGTTTGGTCGCATGGGAAACGCAGCAGCGTTATGGCGCCAACGAGAGTGAAGGGAGATGAGGATGAGTTGGTGGCATTGCAACAGTGGGCATTGCAACTGCTTGACCGCTATGGCATGATCGGGCTATTCGTCGTGGCATTCATTGAGTCGTCCTTCTTCCCGGTGCCACCGGATGTGCTTTTAATCGCCATCACGACGAGAGCACCGATGGTTGCTTTAGCTGCCAGCACTGTTTGCACAATTGGCAGCGTGCTCGGTGCGCTACTGGGATATGCAATTGGGTTGATTGGCGGACGCCCATTGTTGCTCAAGCTCTTTAAACGGAGCAAGGTGGAAGCCGCCGAAAACCTCTACAACAACTATGGTGCATGGGCAGTCCTCATAGCTGCCTTCACGCCAATCCCCTACAAGGTATTCACGATTGCAAGCGGTGTCTTCAGGCTGAGCATTTTTGCGCTGCTCTTCATGTCGTTCATCGGGCGTGGCGCACGCTTCTTCCTTGTGGCATATTCCGTGCGCTTCATCGGGCAGGCGTTCGTCAAGCAACTGGACATCGTAAGCTTGCTTCTCGTCTTAGCTCTCTCTGGCTTTTTCGCATTGCTGTGGCTCTACCACCGGAGGAAAGAGGCAGCAGTTTCAAAGTTTAGATTTGATGAGCATAACGAACTAACCTGAGCGATTGCCTCAAAAGATCGCGACCAGCTGACAGTGCACTCAACTTATGTGAATTTCAAGGCGCGCTAAAATGAGTGTGGTTTTTGTCCCCTCATCAAACGCTGCAGTGATTGCCGTGGTTGGTGATTACTCATGAAAAGCAAGCATATGCACCGTGCAGGTTGGCTTTGGAGCATCTGGCGTCGTCTTGTAGGAGTTAAAAAGACACACGATGGGTTTGAAGCTAAAACAAGGCAGCCAGCGCAGCCCATGAGGGGGGTGAAAGCAATGGGAGAAAATGTGCAGGATGCGTCTTTAAGTCATTTTGGCAGGGGCTTTAACAATGATGAGCAAGGTGACTTATTCCCGCAGCAGCGTGAGCACTCATGGAGCATTACAAAGGAGGAGTTTGTCCCGCGCCCATATGGGCAACCTTGGAGGGTGGGTGTGTTTATAGATGTGCAAAACCTTTACTTGTGCGTGAAGAGCGTTTTCAATCAGGCGAAGATAAACTACCGTGCGCTCAAGGATTTTTTATCCCGCAATGGAGCCATCGTCAAGATGACCGCATTCACATGTTACGACCCGGACAATCGCCCGCAGCTTGAGTTTATCCATGCGCTCGCGCTTATGGGATACAGAGTCGTAGCAAAGCCTATAAAGCGCCTCCCCGATGGATCTGTGAAGGCAAGCATGGACATGGAGATGGCAATTGAAATATTGTCCGAAGCACCATACCTTGATGAGATAGTCATCGTCACCGGTGATGGTGACTTTGCGCCGCTAATTGATCAGCTTGCAAGGATGGGCAAGATGGTCAAGGTCATTGGTCCGGATAAACTCACATCGCCCGAGCTCATAAGGTCATGCGATGCTTTCATAAACCTGACGCAAGTTGATGGGATACTGGACATCTGAAATTGGCTTGAGGTGGCGTCAGGATGCGGCGTGAACGATGGGCGACGAGGATAGGGCTCATTTTGGCGATGGCTGGCAATGCCATAGGGCTTGGAAACTTCCTGCGCTTCCCCGGACAGGCAGCTCGCAATGGCGGCGGCGCATTCATGATACCTTATTTCATCTCCCTCGTCATGATGGGCATACCGCTAATGTGGATGGAATTCGCCCAGGGGCGTTTCGGCGGTTCACGAGGCTATGGGACAACGCCAGGGATGTTCCACGAGATGTGGCGTGCGCGCATAAGTAAATATCTCGGGGTGCTCGGCATATTCATCCCGACGGTGATCATGATTTACTACACCTACATTGAGAGCTGGACGCTTGGCTATAGCTTCCTTGCGCTCATTGGGAAGATGCCGACTGTTGAACCCGGCATGTCGCCGAGGGAGGTTTTGGCGCAGTTTGAGGAATACTTTGCCTCCTACATCGGTAAGGGCGGTGAATGGTTTATCTCCGTCAGCCCAACAGCGTATGCGTTCTTCCTCATCACGCTCATGCTCAACATGTGGATACTTGCCCGAGGCGTTTCCCGCGGCATTGAAGTGCTCGCTAAGGTGGCAATGCCACTGCTATTCCTATTTGCGATAGTGCTTGTAATAAGGGTTTTCACGCTCGGTGCACAAGTCCACCCGGAATGGACACCACTTAAAGGCTTGTCATTCCTCTGGGAGCCAAAATGGGTGATGGAGCGCTCCGGACATACTGTCATCACTTTGCTTGATCCAACGATATGGCTGGCAGCAGCTGGGCAGATGTTCTTCACGCTGAGCTTAGGTATGGGTGCCATACAAACCTATGCGAGCTATATGGACGAGAATGACGATGTCATGCTGACTGGCTTGACAACGACGGCTACAAATGAGTTTGCTGAAGTCGTGCTTGGCGGCTCAATTGCCATTCCGGCAGCGGTCACTTTCTTTGGCTTGGTTGGGGCACTTGAGGCTGCCGGAAAGGGCGTCTTCTACCTCGCTTTTATTTCAATGCCGGCGATATTCAGCTACTTGCCTCTTGGCAACTTATTTGGCGCACTTTGGTTCTTACTTCTCTTCTTCGCCGGCCTTACATCTTCCGTTGCCATGTCGCAACCCATAATGGCATTCCTTCAAGAGCACTTCGGCATCAGGAGAGTTCACGCAGCTCTCGTGCTCGGTTGTTTCTACTTCGTCACAACCCAAATTTGCATCTTCCTTCGCGGCGGCGTTGATGTGATGGATTTTTGGGCTGGCACATTCGGTCCACCGCTGCTCGCCCTGATTGAAGTCATCATCATGATGTGGATATTCGGAGCCGATAGGATGTGGGAGGAGATGCACCGTGGTGCCGAGCTTCGCGCGCCTCGCTTCTTCTACTACACAAGCAAATATGTGACACCACTGTTTTTGATCCTCATCTTCTTTGGCTGGATTTGGCGGAACCTGTTGCCACCCAAAACCTACTACGGCTCCATAGAGCGAATTGAGCTCATCGGTGAAGAAGCTCGTGTGGCAATCAGGACTGAAAGGGGTGAGATAGTCGGCACAGTCAGGCAAGCCGACGGAACTACGCTGCTGCGCAATTGCGAGAGGGCGAGCTTAAGCGAGTTCAAGGCTGGCGATGAAGTCTTCGCAGGCTACTTCAAAGGGAGCAATGTATTCAGCTTCATCGCCGACAGCGATTCGTATTACACCGTCATCGCAAGAAGCGTTGAAGGGCAGCGTCCGGGAGCGACTATTTGGATAACGAGGGCGTTCCTCTTAACCGTATTTATCTCAATGTGCGTTGCCGTCGGAATCGCGTGGCGAATCAGGGAGGGCGTCAAAAGGTGAGTTGGCAAGGATGGCTGTTCATGCTCATCGGATGGGGCTTGGTGATAAGCTTGGTCGTGTATTGCTTCACCCGCGTCCTTCTTCGCCCGTGATGCTTGAGCTCGTCTTGCTCATCCACAACCAATGCTACTCATGTCACCCTTATGCCGAACTTCTCTTCAGCCTGTGACGGCAGCACATAAAGCGGTTTGAGTTGAAATACATCATCGCCGCATCCTTGCCTCTCCCAACGGCGATACGCCAGCTGCCCGATGCCCCAGGCAGTTGGGAAGATATGAATCACCCAGATAAGGCTGTTGGATGTGGCAACCTCAGATAGCAACATTTTCCATTCATCCCTCAATGCGCCACAGATGACCGTTCGTTCGTTGCAGCATGTGAGTTCGCTCAGCAGCGCCTCAACATTGACCACACACTCTTCCTCAATCGTTTTCAACTCCCCGCTCACCTTGACGAACTTTGCCGAGTATGCTTCAAATGGGCGTGTTGGGCGTGATGGATATAGGACGATCAACCTTTGCCCATCTTGTGCGCCTGCAAGGTGCGCCATGCATTCAAGCGTCCTTACCCCCACAATCGGCTTGTTAAGCGAATAAGCCATCGCCTTTGCATATGCAACGCCAATGCGCGTGCTCGTGAATGAGCCCGGTCCTATGGAAACAGCCACAAGCGATATATCTGAGAGCTCGCAATTGGCTGCCTTGAGCGTCAGCTGCGTCAGCTCCGGCAATCTGACGAGCAAGTCACGATATGTGTGAGTGAGAAGCATCGCCTTTAACGACGACTTCTCGCAAACTGCTAAGCTGCACAGTTCGCCGGTTGTCTCAATGCTGAGGATGAGCATCCTCAACCTCTCCCCAAAAGATGGCTCCAATCCTCGCGGATTGCTGCGAGCAGCTTTAAATGCCTTTCACCGTGCGCCACAAACTTGACTCTCCTTCCGATGCTCTCATGCGACAGGAATGCATCCAAGCGCTCGCTCGGGAGCAATTGCCTTATGTGCTCAGCCCATTCAATTACGATGACGCCACCGCGAGAGGCATATTCACTGAATGCCACTTGTAAGTCAGCTTCATCGGGGTCAATTCCCTCAAGGCGATACGCATCCACATGGAAAAGTGGCAGCCTCCCAAGATACTCGCGCACAAGCACGAATGTCGGACTTATGGCGCGCTTGCTCACGCCGAGCCCATCAGCAATTCCCTGTATGAGCGTAGTCTTGCCGGCACCAAGTGGTCCATAAAGCGCAACGATGTCACCGCCACAAAGGTGAGCCGCTATGCACCTGCCGAGCTTCGCCATCTCGTCGGCGGTCGCGATTTGGATTTCCCACATGCCATTCACTTCCATTAAGCAAACGATGTTGCAGCCTGCACCAACTGCGCATTCGTGACGCTATGATGCATTTTGGCATGCCTTGTTACTACGGTTATGCGCTCATATGCCCATCTGCACTGCGAAGCGGACAAACGCTGCCAATAAGGTCCAAGTTGGCTAATCACAGCAAGCCTTCACAGCACCGTTCGCAATGTTTCCATCCTTGCCAAATAGAGGTATGGTGATGAATTTGAGGTGTGCCTTCAGTTGGTTCAAGCAGTTTGGCTTGAAGAGCCAGCCGGATGAGATGCTTATGCGAGTGACTATATGGCTTACGCTGCTGCTTTGCGTCGCATTCAGCATCATCATCGCGTGCCCACTCATACCGCTTGGTGTAATCGGCGAATGGGTGTTTGAGCGCAAGTTTACACCGCTTGCAAACTGCATTCCCATGGCAGTTGTTGCGGTCGTCCTCGTCCTAATCGCATGGCGATTCATCGCATCACCGCCAAAGAGCATCGGCTATTCCATCTGCGCGCATGCGCTCATTTTCATCACGATTGTCCTTCTCAAACTCGCCTCGCAAATTGCCGAGCCACCCAACAGGAATCCGATAGCATCCGCAGCATACATTGCCGTTAGCCCGATAGCCACATCTTACTTTACGGCTGCGCGCGAGGCTGAACATGAGGGCTGGCTGAATGTCTTGCGGAGTTATGACGAGTTCATGCGCCGCCAACCAGTCCACGCAGCAACCCATCCACCTGGGATGCTCATGCTTTACAGCCTCATCAGAATCGCAACCCGCAGCTCGGATTGGCTGCAGCATGTGGCATATGGGTTGCTCGGCGGCGGGTGGAGGATGTATGACCACATTTACATTGTGCGCCGTTTGCTCGGTGTATCGGTTGAGCCGTGGGAATTAGCGGCGGCATTCCTGAGCTCGCTGCTCATGCTGCTGCTTGGGGCATTGGCATTGCCGCCTGTGGTGTTTGGGGCGCTGTTGCTTGTTAGGTGTGCCAATGGCAGCTCGGTTGGCGATGGTGGTTCATCATGCGACAGCGCCAACAGAGCATGGTTTGCGATTGCGAGTGCGGTGCTGCTTTATTCGCTTTCACCGGCGCAGCTTGCCTTCTCACTCTCACCAGATCAGCTGCTCACGCTCGTCTCAGCGCTCGGGACAATATGTCTCTGTGCGTGGATGGTTAAGCCGAAACAAAAATTTGCGTTGTCGCTGTGCGGTGTGCTCGGGTTCATTGGCACAATTTGCAGCTTCAAGTTTTTGCCCATCATTGCCGCATGGGCAATCTGGGTGGTTGGCGCATCCCGTTGTGCAGCGCCCGACGCGAATAGAGGGAAAGTTGCAATGGCAGTCAAATCGTTTTTTTGGCTCATCATTCCGATGGTCCTGCTCCCGTTGCTTTTCTCCGCTGCCTTCAAATTTGACTGGCTTGGCGCATTCTCTGCGGCGATGCGAGCGCACGGTGAGCAAGCAGCATCATCGGTGCGCACCCATTGGAAGTGGGCTATCGTCAACTTGATTGAGTTTGGAATCTCAATTGGTCCGGCGTTGGTTGCCCTGCTCAAGGTATGCTCTTTTCGGCTTCTCATTCGGGGAGGCTTTATGGCGCTCATGCCATCGCTATCCTCAATCGCTGTGATAATTTTGCTTGACCTGCTTGGAGTCGTTCGTGGCGAGGTCTCCAGAGTTTGGCTGCCATTTGTTCCGATGCTTGCGGTTGGCACTGCAGCCAACTTAGCTCAATGGGAGTTGAGCTGTCGGGATAAACCGCTTATCTTGCTTTCGGCGCTCCAATGCATCGTTGCCCTTTTGGTGAGGGCAATGGTTGATTCCGTAAGACCGTGGTGATGGCATTCACGCATCACTCAAAGGGTGCATCACAGAGTGCCGCGTTGGGCAATGCCCCGTGTGACGGAGAAGCCGCCACTGAGAGATTGCGGAGTGCTACAGCGGCTCTCCATGCTCCATGGGCTGTCGTCAAAATGGATAAGGTGAGGGGGCATGCGTTGATGCGGCGATGGATTAACCGTCTCTTATGAACCAATTGCCTCACAATGGGAGGCACCAAGCCGTGGGAACCAGATACATCACTATCAAGGGCGCAAGGCAGCACAACTTGAAGAACATATCGCTTAAGCTCCCGAGGGAAAAACTCATTTGCATTACCGGGATAAGCGGGTCTGGAAAATCATCGCTCGCATTTGACACCATCTATGCCGAAGGCGAAAGGAGGTATGTTGAATCGCTTTCGGCATATGCGCGCCAGTTCCTTGAGCGCATGGATAAGCCCGATGTTGACTTCATAGATGGTCTATCTCCCGCCATCTCAATTGACCAAGGTATCGCCTCACACAATCCGCGTTCAACGGTTGCGACGGTGACGGAGATTTACGATTACCTTCGTTTGCTATATGCGAGGGTCGGCATACCTCACTGCCCAAATTGCGGTCGGCAAATATCTCGCCAGTCAGTTGACCAGATTGTTGACCAAGTTCTCTCCCTCCCCAACGGAACAAGGGTTTACATCCTCGCCCCACTCGTGCGCGGTCGTAAGGGGGAATACAGGCACCTGTTTGATGAGATACGCAGGCAGGGCTTTGTCAGAGTAAGAGTTGATGGCGTGATAAGGGATGTGAACGAAGAGATTGAGCTTGACAGATACAAGCTGCATTGGATTGAGGTCGTGGTTGACAGGCTCGTCATAAGCGATGAAGTCAGGGGCAGGCTTTCGGACTCAATTGAGATGGCGCTCAAAGCTGGGCAAGGTTATGTGATCGTCCATCGCTTGAATGAGGATGGCACAGGCGACGATTTGATGTTCACGGAGCATTTTGCGTGCCCGGATTGCGGTGTGAGCATCGGTGAACTTCAACCGCGCAACTTCTCCTTCAACAGCCCATATGGCGCATGCCCACACTGCGACGGCTTGGGCTCAATCGCCGAGTTTGATCCGGAACTTGTGATACCAGACACCCGCCTCTCAATCGCCGAGGGCGCAATTGTCCCTTGGAGAAGCTACACGAGCAACTACAAGCGTGAGATACTCAAGGCTGTTGCAAGGGCTTACGGCTTCTCAATTCACACGCCAATAAAGGATCTCACTGAGGAGCAATTGAATGTCATCCTTTACGGCACCGACAAGCCCGTGCAAGTCACCTATGTTAATCGCTATGGCAGGTTGCGCACCATCACCACTTACTTTGAGGGCGTCATAAACAGCCTGCAGCGTGATTATGATGAGGGCGATGACGAGTGGCGTGAGCAGTTGCGCAGATTCATGAGGGAGAGACCATGCCCAAAGTGCAACGGCGCCAGACTGAAGCCGGAGAGCCTCGCCGTGAAGATAAACGGTTGGAACATTGCCGAGGTTTGCAGGCTCACCGTCAAGGATGCTTTGAGCTTCTTTGAGAATCTGAAGCTGCCGGAGCGGCAGCAAGTCATAGCGCAGGAGATACTTAAGGAGATACGCAATCGCCTCCGCTTCCTCGTTGATGTCGGCTTGGATTACCTAACGCTTGACAGGTGTGCTTCAACGCTTGCTGGCGGTGAGGCGCAGCGCATAAGGTTGGCAACGCAGATTGGCTCCGGGCTTGCCGGTGTTTTGTATGTGCTTGATGAGCCGAGCATAGGGCTGCACCCGAGGGACAACAGAAGGTTGATTGAGACTTTGAAGAGGTTGCGCGACATGGGGAATACCGTCATAGTCGTTGAACACGATGAGGATATGATTCGCAGTGCCGACTTCATCGTTGACCTTGGACCCGGTGCCGGTGAGCATGGCGGTTATGTTGTGGCAACTGGGACGGTTGAAGACATCATCAACTGCAAGGAGTCAATCACGGGCAAATACTTGAGCGGTGAGCTGCAGATACCGATCCCGGAGAGGCGTCGTCAGCCAACCGACAAGTGGCTCATAGTTAAGGGGGCGAGGGAGCACAACCTCAAAAACATAGATGTGCGCATACCGCTTGGCTTATTCGTGTGCGTAACGGGCGTTTCTGGCTCCGGTAAGAGCACGCTCATGATTGACATCGTTTACAACAGGCTCGCATATCTGCTTCACCGAGCAATAACCCGTTGGGGAGACCACGATGAGATACTGGGCATTGAGCACATTGACAAGGTGATAAACATTGACCAATCACCCATCGGCAGGACACCCAGATCAAACCCGGCGACATACACCGGCGTGTTCACTTACATAAGGGAGCTGTTTGCTCAAACGCGCGAGGCGAGGGCGAGGGGATACAAGGCTGGCAGGTTCAGCTTCAATGTTAAGGGTGGTAGGTGCGAGGCGTGTCAGGGCAGCGGTGTAATCAAGATTGAGATGCACTTCCTGCCCGATGTTTATGTCACATGCGATGTGTGCAAGGGTAAGCGATACAACCGAGAGACGCTTGAAGTCACATACAAGGGGAAGAATATAGCGGATGTGCTTGACATGACAGTTGATGAGGCACTCTCGTTCTTTGAGAACATACCGCAGATAAGGCACATACTGCAGACGCTGAGCGATGTCGGATTGGGCTACATAAAGCTTGGGCAGCCAGCGACTACGCTCTCTGGTGGCGAAGCGCAGCGGGTAAAACTCGCCGAGGAGTTGGCGCGAAAGAGCACCGGGAAAACACTATACATACTTGATGAGCCGACGGTCGGGTTGCACTTTGCCGATGTGCACAAGCTTTTGAATGTGCTTCATCGCCTCGTTGACGCCGGAAACACGGTCGTCGTCATTGAGCACAACCTTGAGATCATCAAAACAGCCGACTGGATAATTGACCTCGGACCTGAGGGCGGCGATGCCGGCGGCTACATCGTCGCCGAGGGTCCGCCGGAAGTTGTAGCGCAAGTTGAGCACTCATACACTGGGCAGTTCCTAAAGCGCATACTTCAAAAGCATGGCAGGTTGAAGGAGGGCGCTAAGGGTAAGCGCCCAACGCGCGTTGGCGCAGGTTCGGCAAAAGTCGCATAGCCAACCAAATGACCGCCAGTGACTTATAAAATGCCGCAGGATGACTCAGCAAAAAGCCCTCCATTGCAGGCGGGGAGTGATGCCGCATGAGTGACAGCGTTTTGAGAGCCATCTTCAGGGGCAAGGTGTATGAGTTTGATGAGAAGAAGATGAAGGTGAAGGACTTGCTCAAGCGGCTCAACCTGTCTCCTGAGAGCACACTTGTTGTTCGCGGCGATGAGGTGCTGACCGAGGATGAGCTTTTGAGGCGCGGTGATGAAGTGCGCATCATCATTGCCATCTCGGGAGGATGATGTCATGGGCTACAAGTGCAAGCTGTGCCCGAGCAAAGCCGTCATTTACATGCGCCAACATAGGCTTGCCCTATGCAAGGATTGCTATGTGCAGTGGTTTGTGAAGCAAACGCAACGCTCAATATCGGAGCTCAAGATGTTGAGGAAGGGCGAGAGAGTGCTTGTGGCAGTCTCCGGTGGGAAAGACAGCTTGAGCCTGTGGCATGTATTGTGCGGGCTCGGATATGATGCTGAGGGGCTCTACATTGACTTGGGCATTGACAGCATCGGCTACTCGGAGAAGAGCAAGATGTATGCGATGCAACTTGCAGATAGGCTGATGCGCCCGCTAAATATTGTCTCCGTATCTGGCAGCGTGGGGAAAGCAATACCGCAATTGGTGCGCCGAAGTGACCGCTCGCCATGCTCATTGTGTGGCTTAGTCAAGCGATACATCATGAACAGGTTTGCCGTTGAAGGCGGATTTGATGTCTTGGCTACAGGGCATAACTTGGATGACGAGGTTTCAACTTTGCTCTCAAATGTCCTTCATTGGCAAGTTGGCTACTTGGCGAGGCAATCGCCAGTGCTTATGGAACGAGATGGCTTTGTTAGGCGAATTAAACCGCTATATCGGTTCACTGAGAAGGAAACAGCTCTCTACGCGCTGCTAAATGGCATCGCATACATTGAGGATGAATGCCCATATTCGGTTGACGCAACGACGATTTTCCTCAAGGGCATCTTGAACCAAATTGAGGAGCGCATGCCCGGGACTAAGTTGCAGTTCTACAACAACTTCCTTGTGCATGCACGGGGGCTGTTTGAGCGTGAGCAAGCCCCGAAGGTGCAACTTAAGCCTTGTTCAATTTGCTCAATGCCGACTGCTGAGGATGTGTGCGCATTCTGCAGGGCGGTGGAAAAGGTTGGGGGTGTTTTCTCAGGGTTGGATGTGATGCGATACAACCCAACTTGCCATGCTGAGCATGAAGCAGTATCGCAAGGCAAATGATGGCGTTCGGGTATGAAGGCAGGGTCAAAGACGATCTTCATCGCTTGGTTATGAAGCGAGAATAATGACGATGGCATGGGCTTTGCCCAAATGGCGAGCGATTAACGGGTGGTCACCATTCGCAAGGCGCTGAAGGAAAGAGGTGGAAGGAATGGCGAGCAATGATAAGTGGCGAAATGATGAGGGCTCAAAAGAGCAAGCTGAAGCGGAGTTCTCACACTACTTCGTGGAGCGCCCAAAAACCGAACATCGCCCGAAGGTGATATACGCACGCCTTCGCGGGAGGGTTTTCTCGTTCCACACTGACAAGGGTGTGTTCGCAAAGGACTATGTTGATTTGGGGACCAAGAGGTTGGTTGAGAAGATGGAGTTGCCTGAGGAGGGCAACATCCTTGATTGGGGATGCGGGTATGGCGTCATCGGGATTGTGGCAGCAGTGTGCCATCCAAAGTTAAGGGTGTGGATGGTTGATGTCAATGAGCGCGCCATAGCGCTGGCGAGGCGGAATGCCAAGGCATACGGTCTGAAGAATGTGCACATACTTCACGGGGATGGATTTGAACCGCTGCCGAAGGAGTTAGAGCTTGATGCCATCCTCTCAAATCCACCGATGAGGGCTGGCATGAAGGTCATCATGAAGATGCTCCGAGAGTCGTATGAGCGCCTGAAGTCAAATGGCACACTTTGGATAGTCGCAAAAACGAGTCAAGGCGCAAAGCGCTTGCAGCGCATAATCCAAGAGATGTTTGGAAACGCCGAGACGGTGGACAGGCACGGCGGATACAGGGTGATAAAAGCGGTGAAGCGGGGATGAGCGAGTAATGACATGGCATCTGCGATTCTGCCCCTTTACACTGAACATGCCTCCCAGCAAAAGGTAAAATAACCGCATGTGAGCGGGCATCAAAGTCATTTGGTTGTGACAGCCGTTGTGAGCGGAACACGGTGTGAAGGGTGAGATGGCATGGTATACAACTTGCCCCCATTAGAGGAGCCACAGCAACACGGTGGCTGGCTTGCGGCATTTGCTCGCACATGGTTTGAAGCGTGCCTCAGCCCAGTGAAGTTCTTTGATGCAGTTGGTAGAGGGACAAGCTTGTTTGAACCAGTCTTGTTCGGAGTGATCGTGGGTTGGCTAAGCGCAATTGCAACCTCGCTGATGTCATTTATGGGCATTGCTCCACTGGTTAGTTTTCTTGGAACGATTTCGGGTGGTCAAGTTTCAGGTCTCATCAGCGTAATGTCGCAAGCAGCATGGGTTGCAGTCTATATACTCTTTGGGTGGTTATTCGCCTTAGTTGGAATTATGGTGAGCACCTTAGTTGCGCACCTTTTTCTCATCATCGTTGGTGGCGCAAGGGGAGGTTTAGCTACAACTTGCCGAGTTATCGGGTATGCATGGGCGCCAAATATCTTTTCCATCGTGCCAGTCATCGGTTGGTTAGTCGCACCAATTTACGGCATTGTCTTGGAGATTATTGGTTTGGCGCGTGCTCACGGGATAGAATATTGGCGCTCCGCCATCGCTGTCATTCTTCCAATATTGCTTGGCTGTTGCTGTGTGATTGCTACGGTGGGTTATTTCTTCGTAGCTTTGATTGCGGGGGCTGCATCCACACCGAAGTAGTGTCTTTGAAATGTGACTCCTCACGCACTGTCAGCTTGCCGTCACTCCATTGAATTGGGGCGCAGGTTGAGATGGGAAGGCGCGCCTTTGTCTCTTTCATCACGAGTTGGGATGTTGATTGCGGCATAGCCCGTTACAGTGCTGAGCTTGTGAACGCATTGCGCAAGCATGTTGACATTTTCATCATCCCATTCGGTCCGCAGGTTTGGAAACGCCTCGGGCTGCCGAATGACATCGCTGCGCGGAAAATTAGAGCTGTTGAAGCAGCCAGAGTGGCATCACATGCGGAGATAGCTCACATCCAGTTTCAACCGCAATTCTTTGGTGGCATGCACCCTCTAAGGTGCACATTCACAACACTGGTCGGGAATTTGAGGGTGCCAGCTGTGGTTACAATACACGAACTTGACACATACGGTGCCTTCCCAATCTCACTTGTGAAGTGGCTCATCAACATTTGGCTGTTTAGGAGGCGCAAGGCTGAGCGCTTCATCGTTCACAATGAATTCACAAGGGGTTTGCTGCTCAAGCTCGGAGTGAACCAAAGCAAGGTGAGCGTCATACCGATGTGGGTGCCGAATGTCAAGCCGTTAAAGCTCACCAAGGTTGAAGCGCGCAAGTTGCTTGGGCTGAAATGCGAGCGCGCAATTGGCGCATTCGGATTTATCGTAAGAAGGCGCGGTTATGACCTGTTGCTTGAGGCGCTCAATCCATTTCCCGATGGAACTGTCCTCGTCATCATTGGCGGTAAGCACCCACTTGACAGAAGTGGCTACTACGAGGAGTTCGTGAGGCGCGTTAGTCAATGGCGTTGGAGGGAAAGGGTTATCATGACTGGCTTCGTCAGCGATGATGAGTTGCCGACATGGCTATCAGCGCTTGATTTCGTTGTTGCACCATTCACTGAGTTAACCGAGTCCGCATCGCTGCTTCGCTGCATAGCATACAGCCTGCCAATTGTTTGCTCCGACTTGAAGCCGCTGCGCGAGCTCAGCGAGCGCGCAAAATGCGCACGCCTGTTTAAAGCAGGGGATGCCTCAAGCCTTCGTGCGGCAATCCTTGAGTTGCTTGAGCGGGATGACTTGCAACACCAACTCGCTCACAATGCTGCTTCATATGCCGCAACATATCGTGTTGAACAAGCGGCAGAACTCACCTTGCGAGTTTACATTGATGCCTTGGGACATAGCTAACCATCCGCCGCTATCGGCATGCCCCCCGATAAACGAATTGTCATGCCGTTGAAGGGCGAGGCTGCTGCCGAGCCAATTAAACAACCGATTGCAGCACTCCGAGGATGAACTTATCGCATCATTGAGGGCGACGCCCCTGCCGAATGCCATTTCGGCACGCCAGAGGCGCGCCCTCAAAGGAGGCAGATTACCATTCTTCGGAGTATTCGGACGGCGGTGTTGTTGGCTTCTTCTTTTCGGGTATCTCAACGACCGCCGCTTCGGTGGTGAGTATCATTGAGGCAATGCTTGCGGCATTCTCAAGCGCGAGCCTTACAACCTTTGCCGGGTCAACTATTCCGGCTTCAAACATGTCCACATACTTCTCATTGAGCGCATCAAAGCCATGCCTCTCTGGCAGCTCCTTGACCTTCTCAACGACGACTGAGCCATCGTATCCGGCGTTCTCGGCTATTCGGCGCAGCGGCTCTTCAAGTGCACGCATGACGATTTGCACACCGATGCGCACATCTCCATCTGTCTCATTCCTCAGTTGCTCAAGTGCTGGCAAGCACCTTATGTATGCCACGCCACCGCCCGGGACAATTCCCTCCTCAATTGCAGCCCTCGTTGCAGAAAGGGCATCCTCAAATCGGTGCTTCTTTTCCTTGAGCTCGCTCTCCGTTGCTGCCCCAACTTCAATAACTGCCACACCGCCGGCAAGCTTAGCCAACCTTTCCTGCAACTTCTCGCGGTCATAGTCGCTTGTTGTCGTCTCAATCTCCTTCTTGATCTGCTCAATGCGCCCTTGTATGGCTTCTTTCTTCCCGGCACCCTCAACTATCGTTGTCTCCTCCTTTCGGACAATGACTCGTCTTGCCCTGCCAAGCATGTCAAGGGTGACGCTCTCAAGCTTGATTCCCAAATCCTCGGTTATGAACTTTCCATCGGTCAGTATCGCTATGTCCTGCATCATCGCCTTACGCCGCTCACCATACCCGGGCGCCTTAACAGCGCATGATTGCACAACTCCTCTAAGCTTGTTGACCACGAGCAGTGCGAGCGCCTCCCCTTCAACATCCTCCGCTATGACGAGCAGCGGTTTCCCAACGCGCGCAATTTGCTCCATCAGTGGAACAAGGTCGCGAGCGGAGCTTATCTTCTTCTCGTAGAGCAGGATGTATGGCTCCTCAAGGACGCACTCCATGTTTTCCGGGTCGGTGATGAAATATGGCGACAAGTAGCCCCTATCAAACTCCATCCCCTCAACTATATCAACCGTAGTTTGAGTCCCCTTCGCTTCCTCAACTGTGACGACGCCGTCCTTTCCAACCTTATCCATTGCATCTGCGACTATCTCCCCTATTTCTGGGTCGTTGCCAGCTATCGCAGCAACCTTAGCTATATCGTCCTTCTCCTTGACCTCCGTTGCCATTTCCCTTATCCGCTCACAAGCCCTCTTAACTGCCATCTCAATTCCCTTGCGAACCATGATCGGATTTGCTCCAGCCGCCACCGCCTTCAAACTCTCGTGCAAGATGCACTGTGCAAGCACAGTCGCTGTTGTCGTCCCATCGCCAGCCACATCGTTCGTCTTGCGAGCCACCTCTTTTAGCAACTGCGCGCCCATATCTTCGTCTCGGTTTTCAAGCTCAATCTCCTTTGCGACGGTAACGCCATCCTTCGTAACCGTTGGCGAACCCCACTTCTTTTCAATGAGCACATTTCTTCCCCTCGGTCCAAGCGTCACCTTGACGGCATCAGCAACGATGTCAGCGCCCCTCTCAAGCGCCCTTCTTGCTTCCTCGTCAAACAACAACCTCTTCTTCGCCATAGCGTCTTGCACCTCCTCGCACATGGTATAGGCATCTCATGTTGATGGGAAAAGCAGCACTCAACAATATTCATCGCCGAAGCATCGCTTTCACCGTGAAGTTGTCGCTGCGATGTTCGGCTGCTATGACGCTTGCATCATGAGGTGTTAAAGCAGCTTCCTACCGCCGTAATTCACATTTTAGCACTCATAAGATTGGAGTGCTAACTACAGCTCCCTTCATACAATGCTATAGCTCCATGGTGCCCTTCACTCATCGGCTGGCTGTGCCCTTCCCGTGTTGAAACCGTGCCCTCCTTTTAAGCTCAACCAAGCGTTTCATGACCGCCTCAACAGCGTCTTCAGGGGAATCGACAACGCAAAACAGCTCCGTATCTTCGGGCGAGATGTATCCGAGTGGGAGCATCGTCTCGCTTATCCACCTGATAAACCCATCCCAATACTCGCTTCCGTAGAGCACGATTGGGAAATTGAGTATGCGTCCCGTCTGAACTAAGCACAATGCTTCGGTGAGCTCATCAAGCGTCCCATAGCCACCTGGGAAGATGACGAAGCCGAGTGAGTATTTGACGAACATCATCTTGCGGCAGAAGAAGTAGTGGAAGAGTATGGCTATATCTTGGTATGGGTTTGACTGCTGCTCCTTCGGAAGCTCAATGTTAAGCCCGATTGACAATCCTCCGGCAAGCTTTGCGCCTTTGTTTGCGGCTTCCATTATGCCGGGTCCTCCGCCGGTGATTACTGCCAAGCCGTTGCTGGCGAGCAGCTCAGCAGTGCGCATCGCTGCCTTGTAATATTCGTCATCGGGTCCAACCCTTGCGGAACCGAATATGGCAATAGCAGGTCCTACGCGTGAAAGCAATTCAAAGCCGTGAACGAACTCACCCATGATGCGAAGGACTCGCCAAGTGTCAGTCTTTGTGAAATCGGGAGATTGCCTTGATGAGTCAAGCAGCTCAAGGTCATCAAGGGTAACCCCATCCAACCTGTGTTTGCCCTTTGCGCTTTTACTCCGATTGCGTCCTCTGATGCTCACTCCCCATCACCCCTTTTAGTAGTAACCTTTTGCTCTGTGCTTATGATGCCTTGCGCAATGGACAATGGAAAACAAAGCCCGACAGAGACTGCCTCGCAATTGCGCCCATGATGGAAGGATTGATCGCCGGTAAACCCTTGTGGCGATGCAAACAGTGAATGTTCAATGTATTTCCAATCCAGAGCGGAGCAATAGCGAGGCAATGCTAAAACCCGCGCCGAGCACCATATGATGGCGTTTCAACGCTCCGCGTTTTGCAACGGCTTTCTGCTCGGCACTTATAGTTTGCCTACTGCACCTTTTACATCGCCATCCCGATGCTTCAAGATTAGCTATGACGACATTCGCATGGGGCTGAGGGAGGTCATCACCCACTGCATTTGGCTTTGATGTTTTTCGTTCCGTGGGAAAACGCCGGTGGCGCGCATATCATGATAAGGCGCAGGCGGGGTGGAAATAATGCACCTTAGCATGTGGGTATTTCCGTGGGACTTGATGGATGAGGGAGTTGAGGTGGTGTTAAAGCGCATTCGCGATGAGATTGGAATTGATGCCGTCAGTGTAGCTCTGAGCTACGATGCCGGAAGGATGCTCTCGCCGCACAATCCGAAGCGCAAAGTTTACTTCGCTGAGGAAGGGGTGGTCTACTTTCAACCGATGCCGATCTGGTATGCCGGCTTGGACTTGCAGCCGAGCGTAAGCAGCATGTGCAAAGATATAAATTTGCTCGCCGAGATTATTGATGTCTCCACCAAGCTCGGTATGAAAGTCATCGCATGGCTATCCTGCTTCCATAACACAAGGATTGCCTCACAGCGGAGGGATTGCGCAACCGTAAACTGCTTTGGCGACACTTACATCACGCATCTTTGCCCGAGCAACGAGTCCGTCAGGGAATTCATTCTGGCTATGGTTGGTGACCTCGTCACGAATTATCCGTTCTATGCCGTTGAACTTGAAGCATTTGAATACATGCCATTTAGGCATGCTTACCACCATGAGAAGGTGGACATTGAGCTGCCACCCTTAATTGAGTTCCTGCTCGGTTTGTGTTTCTGCCGCGCGTGCGAAAGGAGGGCTGAAGGAAGCGGGGTTGATTTTCAAGCCGTTAGGAACGCCGTCCGAAATGAGCTTGAGAGCTTTTTCCTATCGCCGTCGTCATATCCTCGTGAGGAGCTCAGTTGGGATACGGTTATGGCGAAGTTTGGGGCGGAAATGGAGGGCTACTTGAACATGCGCATAACGAGTATGGGCTCTCTCCTCGCACTCCTCCATGAGAGGGTGGGGCTTCGTGAGCGGACAAGGTTGCACCTGTTCAGTATGACCCGCCCCGTCAACCTTTGGCAAATTGGCTTGGACCCGAGCTTACTAATGACGCATGCTGATGGTGTAATAATCCTCGCATATCACTTATCGCCATCGCAGCTGAAGACAGAGCTTACGGTTAGCAGGGTAATGCTTAGGGAGAAGACACTGATCGTTGGACTGAACCCATCCGAAAAATATGTCGGTTCATACGGGGGCTTTATTGAGCGCATAAATGTGTGCGTTAAAAGCGGCGTTGATGGCTTGTCCTTCTTCAACTATGGCACCCTCTCAAACCACCATCTCAGCTGGATAGCCTCAGCGCTAAAGGGGATCGTCATACGGAAGTGATTTTGCGCTTTGCTGCAACCGTGAAGGCTATCGGAAACTCATATTGAGTGACTCCGATGCGTTGAAGCGGGGGAGGCTTCATTAGCTCTCGGTGAGATAACGGAGCTAATGGAGTGGAAGTATCGCACTGTGCGAGTGGCTGAGGCTACAAAAGGGGGGTGTGGGGTATGGGTAATCGTGGTGTGAAGAAGCTCACTCTGCTTGCGCTTGTGGTTACCCTTGTCAACCTGCCGACCTTCGCTGTGTTCCCTCAGGAGCAGTGGTTTGAGGAGTCAAGGGACAAGAGGATGAAATGGTGGCGTGAAGCCAAGTTCGGCATGTTCATCCATTGGGGTGTGTATGCTGTTCTCGGCGGCATATACAAAGGCAAGGAGATACCCGGGATAGGCGAGTGGATAATGCACCGCGCACGCATACCCGTGAGCGAATACAGGGAGTATGCGAGTAAGTTCAACCCGATCAAATACGACCCGAATGCTTGGGTGAGCCTCGCAAGGGAAGCCGGGATGAGATACATCGTCATAACATCAAAGCATCACGATGGCTTTGCCCTGTTTGATTCAAAGGTTACGGATTGGGATGTCGTTGATGCCACGCCTTACGGCAAGGACTTGCTCAAGCCATTGGTTGAGGCGTGCAGGAGGCAAGGGGTAAGGATTGGCTTTTATTACTCGCAGGCTCAGGATTGGTGTCATCCGGGCGGGGCTGCAGCTGGCGGTCATTGGGATAAAGCTCAGGAGGGAAGCTTTGATGAATACCTGCGCAAGATTGCCGTCCCGCAGGTGCGCGAGCTGTTCACCAACTACGGCGAAATTGACATCATCTGGTGGGACACACCTGTGAATATGACGAGGGAGCGCGCTGAGCTGTTTTTGCCATTGCTAAAGCTCCAACCGAACATAGTGATGAACAACAGGCTCGGAGGCGGTATACGGGGCGATTTTGACACGCCAGAACAGCACATACCGGAGATGGCAACCTACGGGAGGGATTTTGAAGTCTGCATGACTATGAACAACACTTGGGGCTACAAGGTGTATGACCAGAATTGGAAATCAACAACGACGCTCATACGCAACCTCGTTGACATAGCGAGTAAAGGCGGGAACTACTTGTTGAATGTTGGACCGACACCGGAGGGCGAAATACCACAACCATCAATTGAACGGCTCAGGGAAATGGGGCAATGGCTCAGGATTAATGGGGAAGCAATCTACGGAACGAAAGCAAGCCCGTTCAGGAGACCAACATGGGGCAGATGCACAACGAAGGAGTTGGGAGAGAAGACGATACTTTACCTGCATGTGTTTGATTGGAAGGATGGCGCCGGAATTGAAGTGCCCATTAGCAATGAACCGCTCGCATGTTACTTGCTTGCTGACAAGGCACGCAAGCTGCGAGCTGTAAAGGGAGAGGAGGGTTTGGTAATCCAACTTGAAGGCGATGCGCCGGATAAAATCTGCACCGTCGTTGTGCTTGAGGTTAAAGGCAAGCCTGTAGTGATCAGTCAAGCGATAAGGCAGGCTGCAGATGGTTCCATCTTGCTCAGGGCTGCGGATGCAACTGTGAACAATCCGCCGGGGGTTAGCACGCCGGCGAGATATGAATATGGAGGTCCAAAGGACAACATAGGCTTTTGGCTTGATCCGAGATCTACGGTTGAGTGGAAGTTTAAGGTCACAGTTCCGGGCGATTTTGATGTGCATGTTCAAACGGCGACGCCGGCAAGTGATGTTCAAGTGCGGATAATCATTGATGGCTCAACATTGCTGATGCGAGTGCCACAAACTGGAGACTACGACAAATATACGACTGTGACGGCTGGAAGGGTGAAGCTAATAAAGGCTGGAGAATACACCCTTAAGGTTGAGCCGATAGCAGACGGCTGGCGTCCAATCAACCTGCGCTCGGTATTGCTCAAGCCGGTCAAGTAAGGCTATCACGAAGTGGCTTTGCCGTGTTAGAGGGCGCTTGAGATTTCATCAAGGATTCGCTTAAGAGCCTCCTGTCTGTTTTCAGCCCTGAGTATTGGTCGCCCAACAACGATGTAATTTGCGCCACGCCTGACTGCCTCAGCCGGAGTTATGTATCGGCGCTGATCATCGGTGCTCGCCCAATATGGACGGACTCCCGGAACGAGGATGAGCAAATCATCCCCGCATGCCTTCCTTACGCTGTCGACCTCCCACCCAGATGCCACAATGCCATCTGCGCCAACATGCATTGCAAGCTTCGCCATAGCAACGACATATTCAGTGGTTGATGCTTTAACTCGCAACTCATCATTGAGCTGTTGCTGCGATATGCTCGTTAGGAGTGTGACGGCGAATGTGAGCGGCACCATTTGTGATGCCGTCTCAGACCCGTCATGTGCTCCCAAGATGCAAGCGCGCATCATCTCAGCTCCCCCGCATGCGTGCATGGTCATCGCCCATACTCCCACTTTTGCGAGCGCAAACGAAGCCTCGTAAACCGTATTCGGTATATCGTGCAGCTTCAGGTCAATGAGCACTGATGCGCCCATCCCCACCATCTCCTTGACTATGCCAAACCCGGCGTTGCAAATCAGCGCATACCCAACTTTGAACTGCCTACACAACGGCAATAGTTCCTCCAATAGGGAGAGCGCTTCTTCACTTGACCTGACATCAACGGCTACAATGAGCATATCACTTGCGCAGTGTGGCTTGCCCTTCATGTCGCCCACCACCTTTGATGGTCAATCACGCCTCAATTGTAGAGCAATTGAGCTGGCGGGTTTGTGCGCTATAATGCTTTAACAATCACGGCTGCCAAATGCAAGGCTATCGTCACTGCCGCGCATTGAGTGTGTAACCTCATTGCTCCACCATTGGAGGCGATCAAGCAGTGGATACGCAAGGTTCAAATGAAGTTGGGGATAAGGGGACAGAGGCTACCGATAAGATGGTTTCAAAGCTTTTGGAGTCGCTCAATTCAATGCCGCCAAACCGAATACTGCTTGGCGCCGGACCAAGCGATGTGGATCCGAAGGTTTTGAGGGCTCTCTCACACCCGCCGATTGGTCATCTTGACCCGCTATTCCTTTGTGTAATGGACGAAGTGAGAGAGATGCTGCGCATAGTCTTCCAGACGAGGAACAAGTTAACATTCCCGATATCTGGGACAGGCTCCGCCGGAATGGAGGCGTGTTTTGTGAACGCAGTTGAGCCGGGAGATAAGGTCATGGTTTTCGTCAACGGCTATTTTGGCGGACGCATGTGCGAGATGGTTGAGCGCATCGGCGGTGAACTCATCGTCATAGATTGCGAGTGGGGAAGGGGCTTTGAGCAAGATGAGATGTGCAAGTTGATCAGACGGCATGCACCAAAAGTTGTTGCGGTAGTGCATGCCGAGACATCCACCGGTGTCCTTCAACCGCTTGACGAGGTTTATAAGGCAGTGCGAGATGTTGATGCGCTGCTCATCGTTGATTGTGTGACATCGCTCGGTGGTGTGCCGGTTTTTGTTGATAAGTGGGGTTGGGATATGGCTTATTCGGGGACGCAAAAGTGCCTTGGCTGTCCCCCGGGGCTCGCGCCGGTAACATTCAGCGACAGAGGCGTTGAGCGGATAAGGAAAAGGAGGCATAAGCCAGCGAGTTGGTATTACGATGCCATGCTCATATCAACATACTGGGGTGAGGATAGGGCTTACCATCACACTGCCCCAATCAACATGGTTTATGCTCTTAGGGAAGCGCTTAAGCTGCTGCTTGAAGAGGGCTTGCAGGAGCGGTGGCGAAGGCACGCTCAGAACGGTGAGGCACTTGCCGCCGGTCTTGAAGCGATGGGGTTGAAGCTTTTTGTCCCAAAGGAATATCGCATACCATGCCTGATTGCCGTTTGCGTCCCGGAGGGCGTGGATGAGGCTAAAGTTAGGGGTTACTTGCTCAACGAGTTTAACATAGAGATTGGTGCAGGCTTGGGCGCCCTGAAGGGACGGGTATGGCGCATCGGATTGATGGGATACTCATCTCAAAGGCGTAATGTCCTGCTCGTGCTATCGGCTCTCGGGACGGCACTGAGGAGGGAGAACTTCAATGCCGATGTGCTATCGGCTCTGAGCGCCGCATGTGAGGTCTTTGCGAAGCATGATGCCTTAGCAGGTGGGCAACATGAGCCGGCATAAGATGAAGCTATTCATTGCGACATCAAACGCCGGCAAGCTGCGTGAGCTATTGCTGCTAATTGAGAGCGATTGCGAGCTCGCAGAGCTCATTGAGCCAATTACGCCGCGCCAAGTTGGCTTGGACATTGATTTTGAGGAGCACGGTGAAAGCCACATTGAGATTGCGAAGCGAAAAGCCGTGCATGCCGCAAAGGTAAGCGGGTTGCCATCATTGGCTGAGGATTCGGGGTTAGAGATTGACGCCCTTGACGGCTTTCCCGGAAGCCGTTCAGCAAGGTTCATGGGTAGGGCAACATCGTATGACATCAAGAATGAAGCCATACTGGAGATGCTGTCATCAATACCCGAGGAGAGACGCACAGCACGCTACAGGTGTGCGATGGCGCTTGCAACTGCAGATGAGCTTATAAGCGCCGTTGAGGATGAGGTGGAGGGGTTGATTGCCTTTAAGGCAATTGGTGAGGGCGGCTTTGGATACGACCCCATATTCTACCTTCCGGGATTGGGCTTTACGATGGCGCAACTCCCCATTGAGGTGAAGAATGCGATTAGCCATAGGGGCAGAGCGTTTAGGCGCATAGCATGCGCAATAAAGGAGCTGGCAAATCGCATTCAAGCGCATGGGAAGTGATGGACTTGATGCGCGTTTTGCTCGTTTCGGACATGCACGGTGATTTGACTCACCTATTTTCGGCGCTGGATGCTGAGCAGCCCGATTTGCTCATATGCGCTGGCGATTGGGGTGACCCTGAAACTGTGCCGAGCGAAACATACGAACAATTGCTCGCGAGATTGCCCATCCTCACCGTATATGGCAACCACGATGACATAGGGCTGCTGAGCCGGTTGCGCAATGCCGATGGCACTCCTGTGCTCTTGCGCGATGGTGATATTGTGGAAGTAAAAGGCATCACCCTGACCGGCATAAACGGCATATGGGCAAAATCAAAGCGCAAGCCATTCTATACCCTTGATGAGGAAGTGCTTGAAGCCGCTAACGCTGTGGCTTCAAAGGGCGTTTGTGTGCATGTGCTTATTTCGCATGCATGCCCCATCGGGATAGCCGACATGACCCCAAAGGGGACACATGGTGGGCAGAGGTGCTTTCTTGAAGCCTTTAAGCTCATACGCCCCAAGCTGTATGTGTGCGGGCATTTGCACCTGCCACAGCATCGCCAGCTCAAGGATGGTGCTCTCATAATAAATGTCGGCTATACGAGGGCTGGAGATTACGCGGTTGTGGCAGTGGGGAATGATAAATGTGTCATTGAGAAAATCGTCGTCAGGAGCACATCGCAATAGCCTTCGCTTACCCTGTGTGAGGTGAAGCATCAGTGATAGCAGTCAGGGATGCGCTAACTGAGGCATTGATCAAAGCATTGAACGAGGCTCGCTCACGGGGCGAAATTGAGTTTGGCGAGCTGCCGAGGTTTGTGGTTGAGCGCCCACCGCACCACACATTCGGCGACTACGCATCCAACATAGCGATGATGCTCGGCAGGGAATTGAAGCGTGACGCAATTGAAATAGCGCACATCATCCTCAAGTATCTGGATGTGGATGGCAGCTTGGTTGAGCGCGTTGAGGTTGCCGGCGCCGGCTTCATCAACTTTTATCTTCGTCCCGGCTGGCTGTGGGATGTGGTCAGGCAAGCTGTTGCTGAGGATGCACGCTTTGGGTGGTGCAATGTCGGCAACGGTCAGCCAGTGCAAATTGAGTTTGTGAGTGCCAACCCGACCGGTCCCTTGCACCTTGGGCATGGCAGGGGCGGCGTTCTCGGTGACGCAATTGCGCGCCTGCTGAGCGCGGTCGGATTCAATGTGCACCGAGAGTTTTACATAAACGATGCAGCCACAAGCGCACAAATGCACAAGTTCGGGCAATCGCTTGAGGTCCGCTACCTGCAACTCTTCGGCCACTCAGCTCGGATACCGGAGGATGGATACAAGGGCGAATATGTCATGGACATAGCGAAGGAGATAGAGAGCGAGCATGGCGACATGTATCTCCACATGTCGTCTGAGGAGAGGGTGGCGCTGTTCACGCAGCTTGCGAAGGAGAAAATGCTCAAAAGGCAGAGGGCGACTCTTGAGCGCTTCGGGATATACATGGATAGCTGGGTGAGCGAGCAATGGCTCTACGACGAGGGCAGAGTTAAAGACGCGATAGATAGGCTGTTGCAGAGCGGGTGGACATACGAACAGGATGGAGCCGTATGGCTCAGGACGAGACCATTTGGCGATGATAAGGACAGAGTGCTAATCAGGTCTGATGGCACGCCGACATACCTTGCAGCCGATGTGGCTTATCACATCTACAAGTATGAGCGCAGCTTCAAGAAGCTGATAAACATCTGGGGTCCGGACCATTATGGTTATGTTGCGAGGCTGAAAGCCGCATTGCAGGCTTTGGGATACGATGTGAGCAGGCTGCATATCATCGTTTACCAAATTGTCAGGCTCTTTAAGGATGGGGAGCTTGTCCCGATGGGGAAGCGCGAGGGAGAGATGGTCACACTTGAGGAGCTCATAGATTGGGTTGGAGTTGATGCAGTGCGTTTCTTCTTGCTCATGCGCAGTGCGGACAGCCCGATTGACTTTGATATCACACTCGCAGTGAAACAGAGCCAGGAGAATCCGGTCTACTATGTCCAGTATGCGCATGCGAGGGCGTGCAGCATATTCAAGCAGGCAAGCCTTGAGAGACACCCTGCTCTGACAATACCAAAGGGGGAAGTTGACTTATCACTTCTGAATCACAGTTCCGAGCAACTTCTAATGCGTGAGGTGGCTGAGTTGCCGGATACGGTTAAGGAGGCTGCGTTGCGCTATGAGCCGCATAGGCTCACAAGCTATGCACACCAGCTTGCAACTGCCTTCCACAGCTTCTACACTTCTTGCAGGGTGTTAAGCGATGACGAGAAGCTGAGTGCGGCTCGCCTGATGCTTACAGACGCCGCAAGAATTGCGATAAGGAATGTCCTTACGCTCATGGGCGTGTCAGCGCCTGCGCAAATGTAAAGCTGTTTTTGAGGACATGCCCATCGGTGAGGGAGTGAACCGGCATGGCAGATGTGGTTTGCCTCGGCATCCTTGTTGCCGATGTAGTGGCAAAGCCCGTTGACCGTTACCCAGAGAGGGGAAAGCTCGTCCTGACCGAAAGGATGGAAACTCACATAGGTGGATGCGCTGCAAATACAGCTGTTGGATTGGCTAAGCTTGGTGTGGATGTTAAGGTGGTTGGCAAGGTCGGAAATGATGCGCTTGGCGACTTCCTAAGGAAGGCTCTTTCGCAAGCTGGTGTTGATGTGAGCGGGATTATTGTTGACGACACCGTTGGAACTTCGGCAACGATGGTCATGGTGCACAGCGATGGCGAAAGGAGTTTCATTCACTATCCGGGTGCAAACGGGGCGTTGCGCCTTGAGGAGTTTGACATTGACGAGATTGCCAAAGCGAAGGTGCTTGATGTCGCTGGCACATTTGTCATGCCCGGGTTTGACGGTGAGCCGACTGCGAGGCTCCTTGAAGCGGCAAAGGCGAGGGGAATGATAACCTGCCTTGATACCGTGTTTGATGCGACCGGACGATGGATGAAATTGCTTGCGCCGTGTCTGCCATTCGTTGACTACTTCATCCCAAGTTACGAGGAGGCACGCCACCTGACTGGTCAGGATGACCCAAAACAGATATGCGAGATGTTCCTCAAAAGCGGTGTGAAGGTGGCTGGCGTGAAACTCGGCGAAAGGGGATGTTACATCACCGATGGCATTGAGAGCCATTACATTCCGGCATTTGATGTAACGCCAGTTGATGCGACTGGGGCTGGAGATGCTTTCATGGCTGGGTTGCTCGTCGGCGTGCTAAAGGGTTGGGACCTATACACGATTGGAAAATTCGCAAACGCAGTTGGAGCGCTGTGTGTGACAGCAATTGGGGCAACCGGCGGTTATAGGAGCTTTGAAGAGACGATGAGGTTCATGGAGACGGCGCCAATGAAGTGGGAAAAGTAAAGTTATGAGGTGATGCGCTTTGAAGCTCATGGCACTCGTAAGTGAGGGTCAGTTGGAACAAGTGAAGGTGGGCGAGTTTGACAAGTTAGTTGACAGCCTGTGGCTATGCGGCATGAGCAGCAACGATAAAGCGCTGTGGAGAAATGTTGTTGAGCGTTTGGCGAACGATTTCATCTGCGATGCCGTAGTTGAACTGCCAACTGCTGATGCGCACACGCTCTCTGAACTCGCAGATACAGCCTGCAAATGGCAGCCAAAGCTCATCCCGCAATTCCCGATGACCAGAGATGGCTTGCTGGCTTGCAAGAACTTTTCCTCTGCCGGGTTTAAAGTGGCTTTAAAGGTCAATGAGATATGGCAGGTTGCGATCTCGCTCAAGGTGAGACCGACACTTTTACGATTACCAACATCAACTGCTTTGGGAGCGACAAAGGGTATCCTCACCGAATCAGCTCAACTTCTCTCCTCGGTATTGCGGGCATTTGAGGGCGCTTGTGAAAAGGAACATCCCATCCACATCATACTTGAGGCTGCCTCACATGACGAACTCCCCCTTGCTCTTACCACCGTTGCATTTGCAAGCGGACTGCTATTGCCCTTTAGCTTGCTCAGCAACACCCTTACTTAGGGCACCGTGCCATTCACATCATCTGAGTGTTTGCACGCTGCCATCCACCGCTACAAAAGTGCGCCCATTGTGCAGGTCACAACGCGTTTGCAGTGCGCTGTTCCCTACTTCACCTCAGCGCCCTCTTTGCTGGAAACCTTCTCCTCTGGTTGGAACTACATCTTCAAGGATGACCCTATTTTTGAGCTGCAGCGTCTCGGCATCAAACTGATACAGCACATTGCCGCGCACAACATAGACATACTTGTCGTTGGCGTAAATGGCAACCGGAAGCGTCATCCTGCCAAATGTCATCATGCGTTGAAATGCCTCTCTATCAAACTGGCGACCGCCTTCACGCTGCTGTTCTTGGCGTTGAAATGCTCTCGGCTGCTGCGGCTGCTGCACCTGCTGCCCTACTTGCGGTTGACCTTGCTGCGGCGGTTGTGCAGTTGATGTGCGCAGGCACACAGTGATTAGGCAAGCTACAAGCGGCAAAGCAATAAGTGTCACAGGCATCGCTCTTCGCATCCTCATGACACTACACCCCCCTTAGGTTTCTTTGGGTTTTTGTTATGTGCCTTTGCTCTGGAAGCAGATCACTGCCTCGGTTGCGCAATTGGTTGCTGCAACTGTTGAGGCGCTGGAGCAGGTTGAGGTGGCGGGGGTGGGACTACATCCTGCAGGATGACCCTATTTTTGAGCTGCAGCGTCTCGGCATCAAACTGATACAGCACATTGCCGCGCACAACATAGACATACTTGTCGTTGGCGTAAATGGCAACCGGCAATGCCACCCCGAACCAAGGCATCCGAGGACCCGGCTGGAATGGTGGTTGACCCGGTTGGAACTGTGGCGGTTGCTGCTGTCGCGCTGGCAGTGGAACTTGTTGTGGTTGGACTTGCTGTGGTTGGACTTGTTGCGGTTGAGTTTGCTGCGGCGGCTGAGCAGCTGAAACACGCAAACATGCAGCTACCAAGCAGGCTGTAAGCGGCAGCACAATAAACATCGTCGGCATCGCCTTTCGCCCCTTCATGTGAGCCACACCTCCGCAAAGTTTTTTTGGTGCACGCGTTCATTAGGTTAGACGAACGGGAATGGCATGTGTTCATATGCCACCCGATACGAGCATTGCGAACGATATCATTGGAGTGCCGTTCAGAGCGCTGCGGGACATCATTTTCCGATTGGTTGGCAGAATCGCCACACCTGCTCATCTTGCCCGTTTGATGTGCTGCATAATACGCTTCATGGCGTTGCCGTTCGTGCTAAGGGGGTGCAATTTGAAATGCCCCAGTGGAATGAAAGCCCATCGCACACCGGCGCTCATTTGAGGCTTTTGACTTTGGTCGCAGTTCATATTGGCATTTTGTTCCAATACATCCTTGGCGATGTAGTTTTCGGTGCGCAACTTTCCAAAGTCAGTGCGAGGGCGTATGTGGATGCCTCAGCTGTAAGGCGCGGCGGAAAGGTCAACATGATGGTGGTTATCAATCTTCCGCATGGCTTGCATGTGAATTCGCACGAGCCAAAGGATGAGTGGCTAATACCGACGACGCTATCGCTTAAGCTGCCGAATTGGCTCAAAGTTGAGCGAGTGCATTATCCGCCTGCAAAGGTATTGCGCACATCATTTGGGGAGCTGTTGGTGTATGATGGCAAGTTTGCCATCGTTGCGACATTGTGCGCTTCACCTGATGCGCCAATTGGTAAGCATCGCGTGATTGCACATCTGCGTTATCAAGCCTGTGATGAGCACCGCTGTTACCCGCCAAGCAGCTTGCAGCTGCCCATCGCAATTACAGTCGTCGGTAAGGGCGAGAAAGTCACCCCGAAAAATGCCGAGCTGTTTCAGCAATATGCAAGTTGGCTAAAGTCATCACCTGAGCCGAAGCGCTGGCGAATCATCAAAGAAGGGTCAGTTGGAGCTGGTCCTTCAGAGCGCATATTGTCCCTCATCCGCCGTTTTGGTTGGGCAACCACACTGCTCATCATATTCGCCTTCGGTGTGGCGCTCAACTTGACGCCGTGCGTTTTTCCACTCGTGCCAATCACCGTCGGGTATTTCGCGAGCCGCTCACACGGAAACATGAGAAGGCTTGTGGTGGAGGCGCTGCTCTATGTGCTTGGCATAGCCATCACCTATTCGCTCATCGGCGTTGTCTCCGGGTTAACTGGTGAGCTGTTTGGCTTTATGCTTCAACACCCAATTGCCCTCATCATTGTTGCCGGCATAATTGCAGCCCTTGCCTTCGGCATGTTTGGCGCATACGAGATTGAATTGCCATCTCGTCTCCTCGGCAGGCTGCACAGCTTTGCGCAGGCAGTTGGGTCACTTGGACTCGGCATGGTTGCCGGATTGATAGCAGCACCATGCATCGGTCCATTTACAGTTGCGCTCATTGCTTTCGTAGCTGCCTCCGGGAGCGCATTGGTTGGCTTCGTTTGCTTCTTTGCGCTCTCTTTGGGTCTGGGATTGCCGTATATGTTTCTTGCCATCTTCTCCAGCTCGCTACACCGCCTGCCCAAATCGGGCATCTGGATGGATTGGGTTAGGAAGGCGCTCGGATTTGCACTGCTCGCTTTAGCCGTTTACCTTGTCATGCCGCTCATGCCGCGCATTGCCGCCCCATTTGCGTTTCCGAGCCTGCTCTTTGTTGCTGGCATCCATCTTGGATGGCTTACTCCATCTCAAGGTGGGCAACCGCGCTTCGTCATTTTCAAGAGGGCTGTCGGTGGCTTGATGGTTGCCGCATCAATTGGCTTGCTAATGCAAGCCAGCTACAGCATCGGCTATGAACGCGGCTATGGCGCAGGGCTTATGGCGTCCACGGGGGCAGCTGCTGACTTTGTCTGGAAGGATTACTCGCCAAGGCGCTTCAGTGAAGCTCTCAAGGCAGGTAAGCCGATTGCAATCAAGTTCACGGCTGAGTGGTGTCACGAGTGCAAGGAACTTGAGCGGCAAATTCTCTCAAGCAAGAGCATCTTAAACGAGCTTGGGAAGCTGGCTTGCTTCCGCGTTGACTTGACCATCAGAAACAGCGCCGCTGAGGAGCTCAGGAAGCGTTACAAAGTTGTAGGGTTGCCGACGATTGTCTTCATCGGCTCGGACGGAAAGGAGCTGCGCCACCTGCGCGTTGAGGGCTTAGTTGGCAAGGAAGAGCTTCTTGATCGGCTGCGCCAATTGAGGTGATCAGCACGCAGCCATGCGCAAGCGACCGAGTGAGAGGGAATATCGCCCACAGCTATCAGAGGTGAGAATTGGCGAGCGTCTCCCAATATGCGCCATCCTTGATAACATACGCAGCCTCTACAATGTGGGCGCTATATTTCGCATCTCAGATGGTGCTGGCATACGCAAGCTTTACCTGTGCGGCATAACTGGCTGCCCGCCGGATGCGGAGATTGAAAAGACAGCGCTCGGAGCAACACTGAGCGTATTCTGGGAATACCATCATGATGTGGCATTTCCGATTGCGTGCCTGAAAAGAAGCGGGTGGAAGATTGTTGCCCTTGAGCGGACTTATGAGAGCATGCCGTATACTGCATTTCCGAGGGATGCCTTCCCTGTCTGCTTGGTCGTCGGCAACGAAGTTGATGGTGTAAGTGACGAGGCTCTCAAGCTGTGCGACTTTGCAATTGAGATACCACAGCGCGGTTGGAAGCAATCATTGAATGTGGCAGTGGCTTATGGGATTGCCGTTTATGAGCTTGCGCGAAAGTATCTGGAGCCAAAAGACAGCCATCGGATTTAGTCGCTATAATCGTTGTAGTGGATCTGCGAAGGCTGCAACCCGTCAGAGCTGCATGTTTGTGCGGCTCGCTGTCCACCCTCACTTTGAAGCCTGAGCCGATAAAAGGAATGGCGCAGGACATATGCTGCAATGGGGGTGAATGAGTTGAGCAATGTTTCATCTGGTGAAGTCGTAGTTGAGCTTCGCAATGTGCGCAAGGAATATCCGACTGGGTGGGGTGGGACAATATTGGCGCTTGATGATGTCTCATTTGAGGTATACCGAGGCGAGATATTTGGGCTTGTTGGACCCAACGGTTCGGGCAAGACAACGACGCTGAAGCTCATACTCGGGCTCATATTTCCGACACGCGGCGAGATCAAGGTTTTTGGGTCAAGCCCGTTTGACATAAGCGTCAAGAACCGAATAGGCTTCCTCCCAGATGGTCCATACTTTTACGATTTCCTCAACGCTGATGAGTTGCTTGACTTTTATGGGAGGCTGTTCGGATACAGCAAATCGGAGAGGGAGGAGCGCATTGAGCTGCTCCTTGACCTTGTCGGGATGAAGCGCTTCAGGAAAATGCCACTTCGCAATTACTCAAAGGGCATGATGCAGCGCATAGGTTTGGCACAAGCCCTCATAAACGACCCAGACTTGCTTTTGCTTGATGAGCCGACAACTGGAATTGACCCGATTGGTGCTCATGACATCAAGCAGCTCTTGCTCCAACTGCGTCAGCAAGGGAAGACCATTTTCCTTTGCTCCCACTTGCTTGCCGATGTCCAGATGATATGCGATAGGGTTGTCATTCTCAACCTCGGCAGGGTGATACGAAAGGGAACGGTGAAGGAGCTGCTTGAGCCAACGGCGGTGACCGAGGTTGTGGCGCGGGATGTGAGTGAGGAAGTGTTTGAGCGTGTAAGGGGATTGGGAGTCACAACGGAGAGGAGGGATGGCGAGGTTGTCTTTCGCCTCTCGGACCACGATCGTGTGCCCGAAGTGATTGATGCCATACGGGCTTGTAATGGACACATCACCTCAATAACTCGCCTCACGGAAACACTTGAGGATGTGTTCATCAAAGCTGTGAGGGAGGCTGGCGCCCCCGAGATAACATAGCGTTAGTGAGACGATAAAACTCACCTTGTGCCCAGAGAATTGGAGGTGCTGCTAAATGAGGGTCATATGGGTGATCGCAAGGAACACATTCCAAGAAGCCATCAGGCGCAAGTTCTTCTGGGTCGTTTTTCTGTTTGCGCTTGTGGCGATAGCTTCTGCCAACCTGTTCAGTGGCATAGCTCCGGGCGAGGAGAAGAAGTTCGTCTTTGACTTTGGGCTCGGCTCAATAACGCTATTTGGCATGCTCATCACTATCTTTCTCGGTGCAACGATGATACCGAGCGAGGTTGACCGAAGGACCATCTTTACCATCCTTTCAAAGCCGGTCAGGCGATGGCAGTTCCTCTTGGGCAAGTTCTTGGGGCTCGCTTTGACGACGCTCGTCACGGTGGCATGTATGGGAATCCTGCTCGTAGTCATCCACTCCTATGTCGCTAAGGGTCTGGATGTAAATGTGATTAAAGCGGTTGCGCTCGCCTTCTTCCAACTGTTGATCATCGGTGCAATAGCGCTTGCGGCATCAACGAGGGGTTCTCTCGCATTCAACATCGTCTTTGCCGTGCTCATTTACTTCGTTGGGGCTCAGAGCAGCTCACTACTGGCACTCGCCGAACCGGAGAAACACTTAGCGGTAGAGCGAGCGCAACATGAAGAAGCCATCTCATGGAAGGCTTATGTATTTCGCGGTGTCCTTAAGACGGTTTACTGGCTTGTGCCGCACCTTGATAACTTTGATGTGAGGCAAGCCATCGTCACTGAGTCGGTAGTCCCATGGCAGACTGTCATTAACTCCATCCTCTACGGGCTGTTGTATTGCTCAGTTTTGATACTCGTTGCGGTCGTCCTATTCCAAGATCAGGAATTCTGAATTGGCTTGGAGGTGGTTGAGATTGCGCAAGCCGCTTTCAAGGGTGAGTTTAATAGTGCCACTCATTGTCTTCATCGTGGCGCAAGGTCCTTTGCAGTCCCTCATCCACAGCCAGCGCAAGGTATACAAGCTCCTGCCGCCAGTTGATGTGCTTGTGCTCTACCAGCTTATGCCAGCTGAGGCTATAACGATAACGGTCATAGGGACGATGCTCGGTGGCTTTCGCGGCGTCGCTGCAAAGATGCTTTGGCTGAAGTCGGATGAGTATTGGCACTCCGGGCGCTGGTATAGCATGCTACCGATAATGCGCACCATAACATGGCTTGACCCGAGCTTCGTTCAAGCTTGGGATATCGCCGGCTGGCATGTAGCATACAACTTGAGAGCCGAGGCAAAGACCGAAGAGGAACAAGACGAGTATGTTAGGAAGGGCTGTGAGATACTTGAGGAGGGGATAAGGTGGAATCCGAGGTCATGGGAACTTCTCTTCCAACTCGGCTGGACACACTATGACAAGTCTGGCAACCTTGAGGAGGCAATCAGGTGGTTTAAGAGAGCGCTCCCGTATGAGGATTGGAAGCCGGGTGACCTGCCGAGAACGCACCACATGATTGCCCACGCATACGAGCGCCTCCCGGACATACCGCTTGCTCTGAAGACATGGAAGGATGACTTCAAATATGAGCACTATTGCGGCGCAAATAAGGGCGCAGTTGAGACGATAACTGAGCGGTATGTTGTCCCATGGAAGTTGATGGAACAAGGTAGGTTTGAGGAAGCGATTGCGTGGATGGATAGGCTGAGCGAAAGGGAGGAGTTAAGGCACTCAAGCATAGTCAGGCATGTGCTCGCCGAGATATACCGCCGAATGGGTGACCTTGAGACGGCTCAGGCGATAATGGAGCAATGGTCAAACAAGAACAAACTTGATGCGGGTGCCCGTTACAAGGCAAAGCTTTGGAAGCGCATCATTGAACGGAAGGAACAAATGAAGGGCAGTTTGACCGAGCCTCAAAAGCAGCCTTAGAATTTGGAGGAAGAGCGGGGTGCGCAAGCGTCGCATCGCAAGGCAAATAGCGCTTCAAGCGCTCTTTCAAGCCGATGTTGGTGGCGTCCCAATCAGTGAGGGGCTTGAGTTTTTATTCCAGGACAAGAATTTGCCCAAGGATGTGATTGAGTTCGCAACGGAGCTCGCCGTCGGCACATGGGAGCACAAGGAGGAGCTTGACAGGATAATTCAGGAGTGCGCCCCACATTGGTCAATTGAGCAAATGACCGGTGTGGATCGCAACATACTGCGCATGGCTACCTATGAAATTCTTCACATGCCAGACACACCCTACAGCGTCTCCATAAACGAGGCGGTTGAGTTGGCAAAGCTTTTTGGCACCTCAAATTCCGGCAGGTTTGTGAATGGCATCCTCGGTGGCATCGTTAAGAAGTATTGCTCACCCAGTGGGAAGGCTTCCGGGGGCAGTTAAGCAAATAAGCCAATCAACGCTCCCCCAGTGGATGGTGCATCTCATTGGCGCCAAAATTTTGGTTGTGGATGGCGGTTGCAACTCCATGCGATAATTTGCTTCAGTCTCAAATGCGAGGGCAGGTGCATTCCGATGGGGGCGTCTGAATTTGACATAAACAGCACATCTCCATTTGGCATCCTTGAGAGGTTGCGTCTCGGAATCCCAATTGAGGATGCCGTGATTTTAACTGTAAGTCAGCTGTCGGAATACATCAAGCGCAAGATAGACAACGACGAGCTGCTTCAGGGCATTTGGGTATCCGGCGAGCTATCAAATGTGAAGTGCCATTCATCATCTGGCAACCTCTACTTCACCCTCAAGGACGAGGATCAATCCCAAATTGATTGCGTGATGTGGTTTGAGCACACGCTAAATCTCACATTCCAACCAGCCGATGGGCAGCATGTCATTGCAAAAGGGGATGTCAGGGTCTATCCGCAAAGGGGGCGTTACCAACTCTATGTCAAGGAACTGCGCCTTTGCGGCGTTGGGGTGTTATGGGAGCGGTTTGAGGCGCTAAAGCGGAAGTTAGAAGCTGAAGGGTTGTTTGAGCCATCAAGGAAGCGTGCCCTGCCGAAGTTTCCCGAAGTCATCGGGATAGTCACATCACCGGATGGGGCAGCGATAAGGGATATAGTTCGCGTGTGCAAGAAACGCTGTCCGAGAGTGCAGCTCATACTCATACCGACATTGGTTCAGGGTGCTGATGCAGCTCCACAAATTGCGGCAGCTATTAAGCTCGCAAACGAGCTCAACATGTTTGATGTGCTCATTGTTGGGCGCGGCGGCGGCTCAATTGAGGACTTATGGGCGTTCAATGAGGAGGTTGTGGCGAGGGCTGCATATGAGTCGCAGATACCCGTAGTGAGCGCAGTCGGACATGAGACGGATTTCACCATCCTTGACTTCGTTGCAGATGTGCGAGCACCAACTCCATCCGCTGCGGCAGAAATGGTTGTGCCAGACCTGATGGAGTTGCAAACTCGCTTTCAAAAGCTGCTTGAAAGGTTTTCCTTCGCCATTGAGTCATTCCTCAGGAGTGCACGCCAAAGATTAAACGCACTCACATCAAGGCGTATCATGAGGAGCCCAGAGGAGCTGTTGGATATAAGGCGCCAACGAGTTGATGAGCTGCATCAGAGGTTGATTTACTCATTTAGCAACACAGTGCTCAGGCTGAGGCAAAGGCTTGCATCCGCTGAAGGCAAGTTGCAAGCGCTCAATCCGAAGGGAGTGTTGGAGAGAGGCTATGCGTATGTCAGGCAGCCAAAGACGGGCGAGATTGTTAAGAGCGTTCACATGGTAAGCGTTGGCGAGAAGTTAGAAGTGGTGCTTTCCGACGGCAAGCTCAAATGCGAAGTTGAAGCCATTACGCCTAACGAGGGGTGAGCTGATGTGAGCGCAGTCGGACAGCGTGGAAACTCGCCCGAACAACCACCAATGGATGATGAGCTTTCAACGATGACATTTGAACAAGCTGTGAGTGAGCTTGAGGAAATTGTGAGGAAGCTTGAGGAGGGCAAATCATCGCTTGAGGAAGCGCTAAGGCTTTTTGAGCGCGGCGTTAAGCTTGCCAAGTTCTGCGAGCACAAGTTGGAGTGGGTTGAGAGGCGCTTGCAGATGGTCATCAGGACGCCAAACGGGCGAATTGAATTGCGTGACTTTGATGTCTCGGAAGAGAATGCCCAAGAGGGCGCCTCAAAGATGACATCGGATGAGATGAGTGGTGCCCCTTCCACGGATGAAGGATTGCCATTTTAAGCGGCGGCAAATTGGAGCAATGTGGGCTGGTGTCAAATGCGCCCATCAAAGGGTGCGTGGTGTGAATGAACGGATTTGACTTTGATGAGCACTTACGCAACCGAAAGGCTGTGATTGACGAGGCACTGGAAAGGTTGCTCTCAACATTTGATGAGCCATTGGGACGCCTCCATGAAGCCATGCGCTATGCCGTCATTGATGGCGGGAAGCGCATCCGACCAATTCTCACATTGGATGCGTGCTATGCAGTCGGCGGTGATGACAGGCTCGCCCTGCCGGCGGCGTGCGCGATTGAGCTCATCCACAGCTATTCGCTCGTCCACGATGACATGCCATGCTTGGACAACGACGACTATAGGCGAGGTCAACCCGCATGTCACAGAGCCTTCGGCGAGGCAATGGCGCTGCTTTGTGGCGATGCACTCCTGACACTCGCATTTGAGGTCTTGGCTGACGAGCAAATTAAAGCCGGCGTTCCAACAGATGTGGCTATGGAAGTTATCAGGGTGATAGCCAAAGCAGCTGGTCACCTCGGAATGGTTGGTGGACAGGCGAAGGACATTGAAGCTCAGGAGCGATTATCCGCTGGGGAGCAGTTGCACGAGCTTGAGCTTTACGACATACATCGCCGCAAGACGGGGGCGCTGATAGCCGCATCAGTTGAGGTTGGCGCAATAATTGGCGGGGCTTTTAAGTGGCAGCGTAAGGCATTAAGGGAGTATGGGGAATGGATTGGCTTTGCATTTCAGGTTGCTGATGATTTGATTGATGCGGCGGGCGAGCCAAAGAAGGGCAAGTGGGAGCCGAATGCGGTTATGGTGCTCGGGGTTGATGGTGCAAGGCATCTTGTAAATGAGGCTGTTAAATGCGCATTGATGCAACTGAGGCAATTTGATGAGCGTGCGGAGCCCCTGAGGGCATTTGCGAGTTTTCTCCTCGAGCGGTTGGGGTGAGGGAGCCATGCATGGGTCGGCGGAGCGAAAGACGATCTATGTGACGGAGGAGCAAGTTCGTGAGCTGCTCACAATGCAAGATGCAATTGAAGCTGCCAAGTTGGCTTTCCGTGAGAAAGCCCTCGGCAATGCCGTCATGCCACCAAAGCTCATCGTGCCGCTCCCGAATGGGGATATACGGGCAATGCCGGCGTATTTGAGGGACATAGGGCTCGCCGGTGTCAAAGTCGTCAACTCGCATCCGGCTAACAGGGCGCTTGGGTTGCCAACGGTGATGGCTATCCTTGTCGTCGTTGAACCTGAGACTGGCTTCCCGCTGGCTGTAATTGAGGCAACGCATTTGACAGCAATGCGCACCGCAGGTGCTGGTGCCATTGCAGCCAAGTTGTTGGCGCGCAGTGATGCGGCGAAGGTTGGGTTGATCGGCGCTGGCGTTCAAGCACGATATCAACTGCTCGCATTGAACGAGGTCATGGATATAGAAGAAGTCCATGTTTGGAGCCTTGATATGGAGCTCGCACATTCGCTCGTTGAGGAGATGCGTGAAAAGGTGTGCGCCAAGTATTTCGTGCACGATGACCCGCATGATGCCGTATGCGAGGTTGACATTATCGTGACTGCTACACCGTCGCGCTCGCCAATTGTGATGGATGGTTGGGTGAAGGATGGCACACACATAAACGCAATCGGCGCTGATGCACCCGGAAAGCAGGAGTTAGACCCAGCACTGTTAAAGCGAGCAAAAGTGTTCCTTGATGATTGGGCACAGGGGATTGAATCTGGCGAGGTGAATGTGCCGCTCCGAGAGGGCTTAATAGGCAGGGATGAAATTGCAGGGGAGATAGGAGATGTTCTTGTGGGCAAGTTGCAAGGGCGCACGAGCAATGACGAGGTGACAGTCTTCAGTTCTACTGGGTTGGCAATTCAAGATGTCGCCACTGCCTCCGTTGTGCTGCGCAAGTTGAATGTGCTGATGTAAAGTCGCAATCGCACTATAGCGTGATTGGATGCGGTGATTGAAGTCATTTGAAAGGCGAAGATGGAATAGCCCGTCAATCTCACCGACTTGGCAATTAGCACTTGACTGCTTCATGCGCTACGATGTTGCAATCGCACCATAGTGGGATTGAAAGCTACCTGTCACGAGTTCCCTCCGCCTCCTCCACCCACAGGTTGCAATCGCACCGTAGTGGGATTGAAAGTGAACCCATAAAAGCGCAAAGCGTTATAATGTGATGCGCATTGAGATTGCGCTGCAGCGTGTGAAGTTGAGAAGGATGGGAGTTGAAAGGAGCGATAGTGGATGAGCATTTTGGTCACTGGCGGTGCTGGCTTCATCGGTTCGCACCTCGTTGAGCGGTTGCTAACTAACGGTTACGATGTCGTGTGCGTTGACAACTTTGACGACTTCTACAGTCCGGAAATGAAGCGCCAGAACATAGCGCACTTGCTCACCGATGAGCGCTTTCACCTCATTGAGGCTGACATCCGTGACATGGCTTCAATGAAGGCTGTGTTTGAGCGCTATCGTCCGAGCAAGGTTGTGCACTTGGCAGCATTGGCTGGCGTAGTCCCATCGCTTGAGCGTCCGCTTGATTATAACTCGGTCAACATAACTGGGACTTGGGTGCTGCTTGAGCTTTGCCGTCAATTTGGGATTGAGCAATTTATCTTTGGTTCTTCATCGTCGGTGTATGGCGCATTATCAAAGGCTCCGTTTAGGGAGGACGACCCAGCTGTTGAGCCTATATCACCTTATGGCGCAACGAAGCGCATGGGTGAAATACTTTGCTACACCTACCACCACCTTTATGGCATCCCGATTACATCGCTTCGCTTCTTCACCGTCTACGGACCGAGGCAGCGTCCCGACTTAGTCATACACAAGTTTGCGAGGCGGATAATGCTCGGTCAGCCATTGCCGATATACGGCGATGGAACCTCGCTGCGCGACTACACCTATGTTGATGACATCGTTGATGGCGTCATGGCGAGCCTTGAGAATGTTTTCCAGTTTGAAATCATCAACTTGGGCTGTGGGCATCCAGTTGTGCTGATGGATGTCGTAAAGCTGCTTGAGGAGTCCATTGGTCGCAAGGCAGTGCTTGACTTCCAACCGATGCCGCCATGTGACCCGCCAATGACGCATGCCGACATTACGAAGGCGCAACGGTTGCTCAACTACAAACCGAAGGTGCAAATTGAGGAGGGCATAAAGAGGTTCGTTGAGTGGTTTCTGGCGCATTGGGAGTGGATGCGCAAAGTGGAGTAGAAGCTCGGCTCGCAGTAGAGTGCTATGTCATCCGTTGGCAAAGCGGGTCACAAGTTATCGCCGTCATCTCCGGTGCGCTCATATCGTTGTGGTGTTTGATGGTTATAAAAACCTGTCATCATCTCAATGCGCTTGCGCTCCTCTTCCAATGCGGCTTTGAAGCGCTTCCAGCGCCTCACAGCGATGACTCACAGCCCCGCAATGACGGCGACGCAAAAGCCAATTGTGAGCGGCGATATGTAGCCGAGCGTGAGGAGCCATATTGAGCCGATGGCAACGAAGATGACCAGCGTCTCAATGACCTCAACCCACTTCATCCCGCTCACCTTCAATCTAATGTGCGCTGGTGACACCATCCCCAGTTGCGAGGGGCGGCATTGATCCGCCAGATGAGCATTCACCTCGCCACCAACGCCTGTATAGCCAGTCCATATAGCCAACACAATCCTTGGACGGCTGCGAAGCCAACCAGCGCTTGCACCAAGCCGGTGTTCCAGACCACCTTGATGAAGTGCGGGCGTATGTTGGGCTTCTGGTAATAACGCATCACCAACTCACGCCCAGCCTTCAAAGCCCCTTCAAGTTGCTTTCCGGTTGGGTCTTTCGTTGTGAACACAGCCTGAAGAAACATGCCCAACCTACGCCATGTGAGAAGCACAATGCCAATCAACAGTATCGTCACAAGTGCGTTTGGGCGCGCAACATATATGCTCAAAAGCAACAGGAACATCACAACCAAGTTCGTCCCACACCTCGGGTGCACCCTCGGCATGTTTGCCACCCTTTCGGGTATTAGCATCTCACCGCTCTCAATTGCGTGCACAACTTTATGCTCAGCGCCATGCCATCCGGACAACGGCAAGAAGCGCATCATGACAAAGAAGATGGCTATTTGCAACATCAATCCGAGGGCACCGATGGTTATCGGGAACTTCTCCGATACAACCAGCCAATCGGCGTCAAGGTAGATTGAGAGCAGGTTTGAGTTCATGGCTATGTCAACGATGTGCAGGATGAGTTTGACGAGTGCCTGAGAGAGTATGAGCAACGCACCCATTGTGGCGCCGGTTAATAGCAACCCGATGTCGCCGACGCCGCCCCTGTGCGTTCCGCAGGTTAAGTAAACTCCAAGCGGCGTTGACATGCCCGCAACCCTGCTCGGGCGCAATGCGGCACAAAGTGCGCTGGCTATGTCGGAGCGGGATATCAAGCCGCGCAATCTGCCGTCACCATCAACTACCGGCAAAGCTGGCAGGTCTGTCAATGCGAAATATGCCGCTGCATCTTTTATGGTTGCGTCGGATTGTATCGCTGGGACATGCATTCGCATGATTTCGCGCACGCGCATTGCCATTGGGTCATCCATCTGGGTTACGCCATCAGCTCGGTGAGCAGCCATGAAGACATCACCCTCTACGACCAATCCGATGACGCAGCCGGCATCAACAACGGGCAATGCATCGTGGGTTGAGCGGCGAAGCAATTCCGCAGCTTTGCCTATAGGGTCATCAGGTGATAGCATCGGTGGCATACTTGCTATGTCGCCCACATTTGGCATGACTGCTCACCATCACTCACACGAGCAATTAACCGCTGTAAGAGAGCAACGGCTATTGCAATAATGCCACATGCATGCCTTGGCTGTAAGCCAAGCAGTTATGCCAACAATCGCGCGCGGCGAATGAGTTCACGGGCGGCAAATATGAGCCACAATGACGCACTGCATGGTGGCGTGGCATCATTTAAGGAGGTTTGAATGTGATGGAGGCTATGCATGACAGAGTGGTAAGGGGGTAAGGGAGCAATGCCGATGGTTGATTGCAAGCGCTCAAAGGACAATTTGGCAACTTGCATCTGCAGCTATGAGCCGTGCTCAAGGAAGGGCAACTGTTGCCTTTGCCTTGGCTACCACTTGTCTCATGGCGAGGTTCCGGGGTGCTTCTTCTCCGAGGAGGTGGAGCGAACTTACAATAGGTCACAAAGGCGCTTCGTTGAGCTATACAAGAGCGGGTTCAGACCGATGATGCCAAGCATCTCATACGATGTTGTGGAGTGCCCACGCAAGGAGGAAAACTTGAAGACATGCGCATGCACATATGAGCCATGCGAGATTCGCGGGGTGTGTTGCCTGTGCATGCGCTCACACATGTCAAAAGGCGAATTGCCAGCTTGCGTGCGCCATCTGGTTTGATGCTTTGGCGGGCTTCTCGCAAACGGTGGCTCCACTAAATCCGACACAACCATTCGCCAATGAAGGGGGATGATCTGTTATGGCGCGCAGGTGTGAAATATGCGGGAAGGGTCCGATGATGTCATACCGAGTTAGCCACTCAAACAGGCATACGAAAGTCAAGCTGCTCCCAAACCTGATCAAGGTCAAGGCGAAGATAAATGGCAAGGTGCGCAAGGTGCGAGTGTGCTCGTCGTGCTTGAAGGCTGGCAAAGTGCAAAAGGTGGTGTGAGTGCGTAATGGATGCGAGTGAGGTGGGGCATTGGTGAGCGAGATCGGCTTTGCCGTAGTCGGGCTTGGCATGGGAGCAGTCCGAGCGAGAACGATTGCCAATACGAATGGTGCAAGGCTTGTTGCGGTCGCAGACATACGGGAAGACAGAGCGATGGCAGTTGCGAGCGAGCTTTCATGTGATGCCACAACTGACTACCGCAAGCTGCTTGACCGTGATGACATTGATGTCGTCATGGTGATGACGCCCTCTGGGATGCATGCTGAGGTGGCGGTGGATGCATTGAATGCCGGAAAGCATGTGATAGTCACGAAGCCGATGGAAGTGACGCTTGAGCGCGCTGACATGATTATAAAAGCTGCCGAGGCTAACGGCAAGCTGCTTGCCGTTGATTTTGAGGCGCGCTACTACCCGACGATGGTGCGCATAAAGCGTGCAGTTGAAGAGGGTATGTTTGGAAGGCCCATCCTCGCTGAGGCGCGCCTCAAGTGGTATCGCTCACAGGAATACTACTCGGCAAGCGGTTGGCGAGGCACTTGGAAGTATGACGGCGGTGGCTCATTATCAAATCAAACCATCCATCTCATTGACTTGCTCCTTTGGCTCGTCGGAGATGTTGACGAGGTGCAAGCAGCGCACATAGGCGTATACGCACACGAGATTGAGACAGAGGACTTGGGCATTGCAATGCTCAAGTTCAAAAACGGTGCAGTTGGGATGGTCGTTGGGACGACCACATTCCCGCAGGATGCATATTCTGGCATTGAGATTCATGGCACAGATGGCGGAGTCATAGCGCATGTCTTCGTGGGCGATGTTGAGAAATGGTTCTTCAGGGATGCAACGCTCAAGCCGCCGGATGTGCAACCAAGGGTGAAGAATGTCATTGAGGATGTTGTTTCGGCGCTCCTTCACGGGACTAAAGTGGCTGTTGATGGTAAGGAGGGGAGGCGCTCACTTGAGTTGCTTACAGCCATTTACACATCAGCGCTGCAGAATCGCAGTGTCAAGCTGAGCGAATTCAAATCATGAGCGCATCTCTCACCTCGCCATGCTAACAGCTTATCGGCATGTTCTGGTTAAGGCTTTGTTGGGAGCAAATCGTTAAGGACGGCTTCTGTAGCCTTAAGGTTGGAAAGCAATCCATCACTCAAAAGCTCCCTGATGCGTCCCTCAGCTTCGTCCTTTGTCGGACCGGCTTGCTTTTCCTGTGGCAGGACGATGTCCAACAAACGCTTGTACAAGTCTGCCCGCGCTTGTTTCGGTTGCTCAATTGCGAGCTGCTTGAGCTTGATGAGCAAAAGGGTGATTTGGTCAGCCACATTCTTTGGCGCATTCGGATTGTGCTCCCTCGCGGCGTCCCTCAACTCGTTGGCGACTGATGTTCTCCAGATCACCCACTCATCCTCTTCAGCCTTAGCCACCTTAACGAACTCGTCTGCGATTTCAATCAACCTCGCCCACACAGTCCCCTCAATTGACATCTTTGATGCCTGCTCATCGCTCAACACCTTGCGCAGCTCGTTCAATGTCCGTTCGTGCAATTCCCAAAATGCTTCTTCAAGCGCGCCTACCAGCTTGCTCCTCAGTTGCTCTGCCTTCTCAAGCCACGGTGTTGCATCATCGCCGCGGAGCATTGCCATGCGTGCTTGCCAAAGGAGCTCAAGCAACTCTGGTGAGTTGCGAGCCCTCTCAAGTTCACTCTCAGCCTGACGGAGCTTTGTCACGAGCTTGCGAATTAACTCAAGTTGCTCCCTGCTAAATCCCCAGCGCCTGATGAACATGAGCACTTCAATTTCTCTGCTTATGTCAGCGTAATTTTTTTCTGGGGGTGGCTTTAATTGCTGAACTGGCGGTTGAGCCTCAGGGCAGTCCAATAGGCACACAGTTATGACGAGCATTAAAGTCATAACTGAGGCTGTGCGGTGCATGGCGCCCACCCCAATTTGTCTGGTGTCTCATGCGGTCCAAATTCAATTATCGCTCATGCAGATGGGTAATGACTCAGCGCCAATAGCGGGAGTGATAAACAAGGCGGTGAAGCTGCATGGGCATTGGTGAACATGAGAAGCTTGAGCGCATTTACTCAACGCTTCATCCAAGTGAAATCCCTTGGGTGAGTGAAGAGTTGCCCAAGGAGTTCGTTGAGTTTATTGAGTCAGGTGTTGTTAAGCCGTGTAAGGCGATAGACCTCGGCTGCGGCATTGGGTTACACGCAATTTACCTTGCGAAGCTCGGCTTTGATGTCACTGGCGTTGACATTTCGCAGTCGGCAATCAAGCGCGCAATGGAGAACGCACTCATGGCTGGTGTCGCAGAGCGTTGCAAGTTCGTTGTTGCGGATGTGCTCTCAAACTTGACGAGCATCATCGGTGAGACTTTTGAGTTCGCCTACGATTGGTATTTGCTCCATCACATTTACCCAGAGCATCGTGAGCGATACATCGCAAATGTGGATGCGCTTTTGCGCAGCGGCGGCAAGTATCTTTCCGCATGCTTTGGTGAAACGAATGTGCACTTTGGTGGCATTGGAAAATACAGGACGACGCCGCTTGGCACTGTGCTCTATTTCTCATCCGAGGAAGAACTGCGTGAGTTATTTAGCAGGCGCTTCCGTGTGCTTGAGTTGAAGACGGTAAAGGTCAAAAGCAAGCTGCCAATGCCGCATGATGTCATCATTGCGTTGATGGAAAAGCCGTAGAGGTGGCACGAGTGTTGTTTTGCGTGTGTGTCGTCTCATGCTCCCACAAACTGCAAACCTGTGTCCAAGTAACTGAACAGCATAACAGGAGCCACTTTGGTGGCAACCATTTTGAATCCGAGGGGTGGCAATGGGCATGCTTGCGACAGCGCTAATGGGGATGCTCCTTATCGGCACAGCGTTAGCTGCCATGCCAGACCGAGAGCCTCGCTTCAGTGAGTGGGGTTACAGACCACCGGACGGAAACGAAGTGGTTGTCAACCCGCCGTCACTAACTTGGGTTCATGACCGTGAAGCTGTCAGATACATTGTCCAACTGGCAACGAAGGACGATTTCAGCGATGCCATCACCGTTGATAAAGTTCGTTGGTGCGTTTACACCCATCACGAACCCTTGAAACCCGGCACTTACTTCTGGCGCTACAGGGTCGTCCGCAAGGATGGGAGCATGTCTGATTGGAGCAGAGTTCGCCGTTTCATCGTTCCGCCCGATGCCGTGATTTTCCCACAGCCAACTTTGGACGAACTGAAAAGGCGGATTCCGCAGGGACACCCGCGACTGTTTTTCCGCCCCGAAGAAATCCCCCAACTTCGGGAATGGGCAAAAGGCGAGGGACACAAAGTCGTTGAGCCTTTGTTACGAGAAGCCGAACGGTTGCTGAAAAGCGAGCCGACGCCTGAGCCCAAAATTCGCGG
>JAVHTD010000008.1:0-111098 GCA_032161105.2 Candidatus Thermosaccharophagus tengchongensis | reverse complement strand
CGTCCCGTTTCACTATTGATGCTGATTTCATGCGAATGCTTGGCTATTACATTGCTGAAGGATGCATTGTTGCGGAGAAAGGGCGTAAGGGTGCGGTGAGGGAGCGAGTTAACTTCACCTTTGGAACCCACGAAACTGACCTCATTGAAGACTTGCGTCGCATATTGAACTGCTACGGCATTCGCTTTTTGGAAAGGCGAACTCAAGGCGCTGTGACTTTTGTAGTTTCTTCCAGAGTTTTTGCTTTCCTTTTGCGCGATGTTTTAGGATGTGGAACTCGTTCGGAAAACAAGCGATTGCCGTATATCGCTTTCAATGTGGACGAATCGTTGCGGGCTGCCTTGTTGCAAGGTTTATTTAGTGGCGATGGGTGTTTTTCCTCACTGAACGGTGGACGCAACGGGTGCTTTGAATACGCGACGGTCAGCAAAGCGTTAGCCGACAGCGTAATTTTGCTGCTTCAATCTTTGGGGTTAGTTCCTTCACTGAAGACCTGCCGAACGAAAAAGTCCAAGCAAACCACCTACATTGTGCGCATCAATGGTTTTAATCAATTGAAGCGATTGGCAGCAATTTTAGGGCAAAGGCAACGCCAACTGTTAAGGGAAACCCTCGGTCGCTACCAAAGGCAAATCCGACCAATTGGCTACAGGAAGCAAGAAGGTTTCGCAATTTTGCCAGTCACTCACATTGAACGCTTCTATGACCGCAGGGAAGTTTACAGCATGGAAACTGAAAACGGGTTACTCGTTGCTGGTTCTGGATTGCTCGTGCACAATTGTCTTCCAAAAGACCTCAAAGCCTTCATCCACATCGCCGAGGAGCACCGAGTTGATTTTTCGCTTCTCAAGGAAGTTGAGCGAATTAACGAGGCTCGTATTGACAAATTTGTCCGAAAAGTTCAACAGGCTTTATGGGTCATAAAGGACAAGACCCTTGCAATTTGGGGCTTGGCTTTCAAGCCAAACACCGATGACATCCGTGAGGCTCCGAGTTTGAAAATCATTCGCAGGTTGCTTGAAGAAGGTGCAAACCTCAGGCTTTACGACCCCGCAGCGATGGAAAATGTCAAGCAGGTTTTCCCAGAAGAGCTACCAAGATTGGTTTACTGTGGCAGCGCTATTGAGGCTGCAACTAACGCCCATGCAATTTTAATTGTGACTGAATGGGGCGAGTTCACGAATGTGGATTGGTTGCATGTTCGGGAAGTCGTTGCCTTGCCCATCATCATAGATGGGCGAAATTGCCTTGATCCTGAGGCACTGCGTTCAATTGGCTTTGAATACTACGGAATTGGTCGCCCTACCGCCAAACTTTTGTCCCACAAAAGCCGCGAGCGTCCGTAATTTTAATTTTCCATCAAGGGGGGTGCAAAAAATGGCAGTCTTGATCACTGGCGGGGCTGGTTTTATTGGCTCCCATCTTGCTGAAGCACTCTTGGAAATTGGCGAGGAGGTATGGGTGTTGGATAACTTGTCTACGGGCAGTTTACAAAATATTTGGCACCTATTTGACAACCCTCGTTTTCATTTTGTTGAGGGCAGCGTTTTGGACGAAAGCAAACTAATTGAAGCCATGCGACCGTGCCGCAAAGTTTACCACTTAGCTGCTGCCGTCGGTGTTAAACTGGTTGTCCAAGACCCATTGGGGACTTTGGAAACCAATGTGCGGGGCACGGAAAATGTATTGCGCGTTGCTTTACAATTTGGTTGCAAAGTCTTGATTTCATCCACTTCGGAAGTTTACGGTAAAGATGTCCGTGATGGGGAAAAATTCCGAGAAACGGACAACATCATCTTGGGAACTGCAATGCGTTGGGGCTACGCTTGCTCCAAAGCACTTGATGAATACCTTTCCCGCGCCTATTGGAAGCAGAAAGGATTACCCGTCGTTATTGCAAGACTCTTCAACACCGTCGGACCACGCCAAAGCCCCGCTTATGGAATGGTTATCCCCAACTTCGTCCGACAAGCTTTAGCAAATGAACCAATTACAGTCTACGGTGATGGCAAGCAAGTTCGGAGTTTTTGTTGGGTCGGTGACACAGTTAACGCCCTGATAAAGCTGATGGAAACGCCAGGCTTAGAGGGGGAAATTTTCAATGTGGGCAACGACGAGCCCATAACAATTGAGGAGCTGGCTTTAAAAGTCAAAGCCATGACTAACAGCTCTTCAGAAATCGTCTACATTCCTTACGAACAAGCCTATGGACACGGGTTTGAAGACATTCGCTATCGTGTCCCTGACATCACCAAATTGCGTCAGGCTATTGGATACCAGCCAACGCTGGGTATAGACGAAATTTTGGAGCGGGTGATTGAATATGAGCGAAGCAGGAGGATTATCGCAGCGCCTTAAAATGGGCGATTTCGCCTCGGAACATGGATGGAATGGTGTTGGCGTTTTAATTACAGGCGGGGCTGGATTTATCGGCTCACACCTCGCTGACCGTTTGGTGTCATTAGGGGCAAAAGTGCGCATCTTGGACGACTTTTCCACGGGTAAAATTGGGAACATTGCACACCTGATAGGGCATGTGGAGCTGATAAAGGGCAGCATAACAGATGCAAGGGTTATCAAAAAAGCGGTGCAGGGAGTGGATATTGTCTTCCATCAAGGAGCCCTACCATCTGTTGCGCGCTCGGTGAAAGACCCATTAACAACCCATCGCGTTAATGCAACAGGGACTCTCCTCCTGCTTTTGGGTGCTTATAGGGCAAAAGTAAAGCGTTTTGTGTTTGCCTCATCGTCTTCGGTTTATGGTGACACACCAACCTTGCCAAAGCGAGAAGACATGCCGCCTTCTCCTCAATCTCCTTACGCTTTGAGCAAACTTTTTGGTGAGCACATTTGCCGATTATTTTGGCAATTATATGGCTTGGAGACGGTCAGCTTGCGCTACTTCAACATTTTTGGTCCAAGGCAAGACCCAACTTCTCAGTATGCCGCTGTCATCCCTCGGTTTATAACAGCCATATTGAGAGGAGAGCGACCAACAATTTATGGCGACGGTGAACAAACACGAGATTTCACCTTCATAGACAATTGCATTCACGCTAATTTGTTGGCGGCAACGGCAGAAGGTGTTGCTGGCGAGGTCTTTAATGTTGGAGCTGGAAAGCAAACATCGGTCAACGAACTTTTCCGAATTATTTGCCAAATAATTGGCAAGAGTGGTATTGAGCCAATCTACACTTCACCTCGCCCAGGCGATGTTCGCCATTCTCTGGCTGATATCACAAAGGCACGGGAAAAGTTGGGCTATGCTCCGCTTATCCCTTTAGAGGAAGGTCTGAAACGCACTATTGCATGGTTTAAAACACAATTTTGCACTCATGCTTCAAAAAAGACACAAAAATATAATGCTACTTCCACCTGACAGCCCGCTCAACCCCGCCGTATTCTAACCGCACTTGCTCATCAACGAAGCCATCATACCCCGAACTGGTGGGCAAAAATTACTATTTCACCCACTTTTGATTTTGAGATTGAGCCTACGAGAGAACAAAAATGCCACTTCGCTTCGTGGCTTACTACGAACAAGGGAAGTTTGTAGAACTTTCTTTTTGATTTCGTTTTCCTTTGGTTCGTGGCTAAAGCCGCTCCTACATTTGCCCTGTAGGGGCGCATGAAATGCGCCCGAAAAAGCGGGCGGATTTTTATCCGACCATATGAAAATTTCATTATCAACTTTGGGCTAAAGCCACAGAATGGAGTGCATTACTGCACCAACTTTGTGGTTCACTGCGAAGGGCAAAAAGTTCGTAGTAAGGCACGAAGCGTTAGCGAAGTGCCGTGAAAAACAGAAACGCCACTCCACTTTCGTTTCGTGGCTTACTACGAACAAAAGAGGCTCATAGTGAGTGCCGAAGAAAATGTGTTGCATGGGTGCACGAAATGAGATGTGTGTAGGGGCGCATGAAATGCGCCCGAAAAGAAGCGGGCGGATTTTCATCCGCCCATACGAAACATTTACTCATGCCATTAGTTTTAGCCAGTGGTCGTTGACGAAGGAAACAAACTCCGAATTCATTTGGCGAAAAATTAAAGTCAAAAGCGATCCTCAACTAACTCATCAATGGGACTTAATCGTGAATGATGATAGCCTCGGTGAGAGAAGTTAATGAGGCAAGAAATTCAATTTTTGGGAGGGCGAGGCTCCCGCGAAGCCCTAAAAGCCGCAGGAGCAGCGCCCTCCGAAACTTTCAATGGCTGAGAGATAAAGCCCATAGCATGGATTTTTCCTCGCAAACGCAAGGGATTTCTACAAAGCCAGACATTTTTAGCCTATAAAGATACACAAATTGCGCCCACAAAAGTGCTCGGGCTTTGTCCGTTGCTGCCTTTCAACGCACCGCTTCACCACCCTACTACCTGTAGATGTGAAAGTGGAAGGTTCGGAGAATTCTCCCAACATTGCTGCGCATACTTGCTGGCTTCCCATTGGGATGTTTAACCTCATCGTCGTAATAATACCACAACTCAAGTGTCACCCTATATGCTGTCCCAGGTGAATAAAGTTTGGTGGCGTCAACCTCAAACTCCACACGGTAAATTCCCTTGTTGGGTTCGGTTATGTTGATGGTGCAGATGCTTGGGTCAATAGGTTGACCGTTGGGTCCTTTGGCAACCAGTTCATACCTTTTTACCGAGTATTTGACATATCCGTAGCCGTCGCTACCTGGTGGAGCGCCATTATCTTTGAAGCCACTTTCTGGCTCAATGAAACTGTTTGAAGCGGTCAAGCCTCTAATCGTGGTAATGACTTTGACAGGTGTGATTGACTCGGGAATTTTGACATTGTATGCCTTCCACCCGTAAGCGGGATTATCTTCTTCCGTGAATTCGCTTCCAGCGGGTGCTTCTATTTCGCCTTCCATGCTGAACTTCGCTTTGACATCAAACTTTATCTCCCCGACAGGATTCCAATTCTCGTCATAGAGTGTCCTGTCAAACTCACGAAGGTTGTAATCCCATGTGTCTTTGATGGGCTTTTTAACTGTTGATGTTGTCATAACAGTCAACGATATACGGTTGCTCATATAGCGGTAGCGTTCACCTGTGGTAACTACAAGGTCACCAGAAGTTGCGTAGTCTGGGGCTTTCGCCACAATCTTTCTATCGGACCAAGATATGATTTGCAAAGCCTTGCCATTGAGCAACACCCCACCTTGGGTTGACTTTTTGTCGCCAAAGCAAGCGCCATTGATGGTGATGTCACTGCCCGCTGCTACCTTGGTTGGTTCCACCTTGCTGATCACCGGACGAAGTGAAAGTTTCACATCCAAGTAAAAACTGTCCCTATAACTGCCATCCGTCCCTAATAAGCGCACATCAATGTTCACTTTTTGGATGCCGTTGGCATCCGCAAGGTCATAACGGCGCACTCCATCTGTGCCGGGCGGTCCTAACTCTATGTCTGTTGCGACTTCTCTCTTCACAGTGTTGTTGTCCGTAGCCGAAGGCAAATCCAGAGTGGCTGACTCCCATGTTTTAAGGCAAGTGCTACCTGTGTAGAGAGAAACCTTCACCTTCACTGATGCTGGTTCCCGTGCAGCATTCCAAACAGGGACTTTCACGCTCAGTTTCGTGGTTTCGCTTGGCATTTCCGAAATTGGATTTTGCCCTCTCACGGTTAACCATGCATAGCCCCACACAGCGGAAGGGCGAAATTGCAAGTAACCATAGGGTTTTTCACGACCCGTATCAAGTTCGATTCGGTGGAACATCATTTCGTTGCGCAATGTAGGTCCCTTTTCATCTGCCCCAGGACACCCAACTGTCTGTAGCGTCCTGTTTGAAGGCAATGCAGCCTCAACCCACGCTACTTGAAGGGCAACCAAAGGGTGAGGTCGCTGATTGTGAATCCATTCAAGGTCACGCACAGTGTATGCCCCGCCATCAGTGTCATTTGGCGGAGTAAACCCTTTAGGGTCATGAAGAATGAATTTCCTTCCGAAGTCACGATAGCCAACAACCAAAACCACATGACCTGCCATCCTCAAGATGAGCGGGTGACCTGCATCCAATTCCCTTAACATGCGAAACTTTAAGGTGGCAGGACTTGCATATCCACGCCACTTGACAGTTGCTTTGCTATGTATAGCGAGATATTTAAGCAGTGTCGTTTGGAAAGCCAAAGTGCCGATACCGAAGTCATCGTCGCTAACTCCTACATAAGTCAAAATTCTGCCGATATGAAATCCTGGTGGCTCAGGATTGAAAGCACGGACGAGCATTAAGGTTGCTCCCGCCCAGCAACTGTTACCAGCCTGCTCATAATAAGGCACGGGCAAAAGTTTTTCTTCACCCTTCGCCGAGTAGTATGGTTCCAGTTGAACCAAAATCCGAAGACGCTCAAGAATACGGCTTCGTGGTTGCTTTGACGGTGGTGCAATGTCAACGGTTGCTTTCTCAGTGGTTGCATCATACTCAAAATCCAACTCCTTCACTTGGAAAGGCTCACCTGCAATCGGAGTTTCGTCGTAGATGAAGATGCCGACCTCTTCCTTGGGCTTTTCACTTTTCCCCACAGGAACGCTCAATTTGGCGGTGCCAGTGAGCGAGCCAAGTCCTTGTATATCGTATGCAACTGCAGACTCGCCGAAATACTTGGGTTTGTTCAAAAGGCTGAGCGTCACAGTGACCTTTGTTGGGAATGCTCCCTGAGGAACTGTCAAAGTGGCACCATTAGACAGTGACACTTGACCACCTTTCTGGGGATCAATTTCTACTGAGCGCTTTTCAACCAAGACATCAGCCGAGGTGTCTACCGAAGGAGGCGTTACACCACCTTTTCCACCACCCCCCGCATCCAGCAACGAACACAGATAGAACGAGGGTTGCACTAAGCCCTAACACAAACGAAAATGAACGCCTCTTTACCCTTAATAGGCTTCGTCCAACACTGGAGAACCTCCTACGAAGCATAGTGAGCACCTCCATTTTGGGTTTTGGGGCAGAGTGTGGGAGAGAAGGTTCAGAGGCAATTACCTATTCGCCTCGGTCATCACCGCTGTCCATCTTCCCCTGACTCGTGCCCTGTTTAAGCATTAAGCTAACTGCCATTCGCCCTGAAACGGGCATCTTCACTCTACTCGTCAATGGCACTATCTCTACCTTGAGCTCCTTCGGATTTGGTGCAGGAGGCGAAAACTTAAAGGGGCTTTACAGCGGGCTTGCATGTCCTTTTAGTTTTCTTTCCCCTTACCACACCATACCGCGGTTGCTTCACATCACTCCTTCATGCGCCAGAAGCCACCTTCACTTTACTGCTTTCATTGCAGCGCGCTGTGTCCGTTTGTAAAATCGCAAAGCGCAATGCATGCCACCATCGGTAAGCCACGACCCAGTGAGCTTACCTGCTAAATCCGAAGTGAGCACAACTGCCCTCCACCTGTGAACCAAACTTCAACTGCTCACTTGATGCATTTGAGCCATCAAAACTCACGATAGAATTTTGCGAGCTGGACGAGCTTCCCAGTCACGAGGTAATGGACTCGTTCGGCTATGTTGGTTGCGTGGTCTGCAGTGCGCTCAAGTCTTCGCGCAAGCAATATCGTGTAAACGCCAATTTCGGCGTCCTGCGGATTGGACTGGATGTGCGCTATCGTGGATGACAGAATTTGGCGAAAGAGTATGTCAACAGGCACATCATCCCTACACACCTGATGCGCAAGTCCCACATCCACATTTGTGAAAGCCTCAACAGCATTTCGTATCATGCCCATCGCCATCTGACCGAGTCGCGGTATGTCTTTGAGCAGCTCGCCCACATCCTTTCCGACCATGACGGGCGTTATCTTCGCTATATCCTCGGCATAGTCTCCGATGCGCTCAATGTCGCTAATCACCTTCAGCGTTGCTGCTATTAGGCGCAAGTCGCTACCCAACGGCTGTTGTCTTGCGAGCATCTGCAGGCACATGTTCTCAATCTCCAAGTCCATTTCATCAACCCTGTCATCCATAGCGATGACCCGCTGTGCGAGCTCCAAATCCTTGTTGAGGACGGCATTAAGCGCCTCAGTGAGCATGTTCACGACGAAGTAACCCATCGTTGAGACCTTCTCATGCATTTCCTTCAGCTGCATGTCAAATGACTTCCTCGTCACAGCCATGCTTCTCTCCCCCTTTGAATGCGCCTTCTTGCCTAACGCTGCTCATTGAGTGAGCTGAAGCGCATATTTAATCTCCTCCCTTACACGCTCATCCCCTTCACCCCTCCACGCATGTTCAAGGACCATACGAGCTGATTTGCTCCCGATCCTTCCAAGTGCCCATGCTACATGGGAGCGCACAAGCGAGTCCTCATCGCTCTGAAGCAACTTTGCAAGCTGCTCCACAGCGCATTCACTCCTCGCATTTCCAAGCGCGACAGCGACATTGCGCAAAAAGCGCGCCCTGCCAATGCGCAAAATCGGTGTGCACGCAAAACGCCGATTAAACTCTCTGTCTGAGAGCAGCTCAATCAAGTTCGGTCTCAACAACTCGTAGGATGGCTTTAACTCGTTGTCCACCATTGCTCCACCCTTTGCCTTGCCATTCCACGGGCAAACTTGTTGGCAGATATCGCACCCAAAAATCCATCTGCCAATTCGCTCCCGCAATTCAAACTGAATGGCACTACGATGCTCAATCGTCAAATAGGAAATGCAGCGGCGCGCATCAAGCACCCTCGGTGAAACGAGCGCGCCAGTTGGGCAGGCATCAATGCACATGGTGCATTTCCCGCACCTATCTCGCTCAAGCGCTTCAGTTGGCTCAAGTTCAACATCAGTGAGCAGCTCGCCGATGAAAAAGTAAGAGCCAAAGCGCCTGTTAATCACATTCGTGTTTTTCCCAAACCATCCAAAGCCAGCCCTTACAGCGAGCTCACGCTCAAGTATCGGTGAGCTGTCAACGCAAATCTTCACCTTAGCCAAACGCACATTCGCCCTTAGCCAGTCGCGCAGCTCCCTCAATTTGGCTTTGATTACATCGTGGTAGTCTTGCCTGCATGCATACAGCGATATTCTGCCAGTCACCTCGGACTCATCATGAGAAGGCTCTTCATTAGCAGCATAGCCGACGCCAACGACGACCACTGACTTGCACTCTTCCATTAGTGCCTTTGGGTTCTTGCGCAGATGTTTTGTGCGCACCATGTATTCCATCTCGCCCGCATAACCGAGCTCAATCCACCTCTCAAAATGCCCATATGTCTGCGCATCTATTGGGCGCACGATGCCGACTATGTCAAACCCGAGTTCCTCAGCCCTTGCCAGCAAGCGCTGTGTGAGCAATTCCGTATTCATGCTACCTCACTTTGAATGCTCCTTCGCGAATTCAATGAAGTTGCGCAGTATAGCCAATCCAATGCGCCCGCTCTTCTCTGGATGGAACTGTGTCCCGCACAAGTTCATCCACCGTATAGCTGAGACGAACTCAATCCCATGGCATGCCGTGGCAGTGATCAAAGATGGGTCTTCAACAACAATGTGAAACGAATGGACAAAGTAAACCATGGGACGCCTCGGCAAACCAACAAACAGGGGGTAGCTCTCCAATATGTTCAACTCATTCCATCCCATGTGTGGTATCTTCAACCCGCTTGACCTCGGCAATGGAGTGACGCGCCCGCTTATTAATCCCAGCCCTTCGTGTATTCCGTGCTCCTCACCTACACTCACCATCAGCTGCATCCCGAGGCATACACCCAACATTGGCACACCCATCATGAACGCCTCTTTGATAGCCTCCTCCAATCCCTTCTCACGAAGTTTCACCATGCCCGAACCAAATGCTCCAACTCCTGGGAGGACGAGGCATCTTGAGCTTGCAACCTCGTTGCGGTCTCCCGTGAGAATGACCTTGCAACCGAGCGCCTCAAAAGCCTTCACAATGCTCATCAGGTTACCTGCACCATAATCAATCACTGTGACTTCAAATGAACCCATATAACGCTACCCCCGAGTTGGAAATGCAGTGTCAGCAGCGTTATGCAAAGCTATGAAAGAGCAACCCGCAGAATCGCTGCGCACACTTTTGACCCCCACACTGAAGGGACAAAAACTCGCCAACGGGGCTTGATGGCAGTTTGTGCCATCGGACTTGCTCACGGCATCTCATCCGCCTGAAAAATCTCCCCTCATCGCCCACCGAATCACCCTCACTCCTTTATGCCCATGCTCTCCTTCAACCGCTCAATCAACTTGCCCAAGTTCTCAAGGCGTTGCCCGAATTCGCCCCACCTTCCCTCCTTGACGCTCCTCGAGAGGGAATTAAACTCATCGGAAAGCTGTCTCACTAATTCCGCTGCATCTGCTTTTGCTTGATGGCGTAACTGTTCCACCACTTGCTCACCCGATAATGACGCTGCGACACCTCCCCCACCCAACAACTTCTCAACGGCGTTGTCTAAAGTTATCCCCATAGCAAGCCTGCTTTGCGATGCCACGATGACCCTCGCAAGCTGCGGTATTTCAGACTGCTCCGCGCGAAGGTATATCGGCTCAACATAGAGCAGCGAATTGTCCATCGGGATCACGAGCAAGTTGCCCCTGATGACATCTGAGCCTCGCTGCTGCCATAGCGAAAGGTATGGGCTTATCTCAGGGTGCTGGTCTATGCGCGCCTCAATTTGCATCGGACCTTGAATGAGCTGCGTTGTGGGGAAGCGAAACACGATTATATTGCCATAGCGCGGCATGTCGCAGAATGCAGCCATCCACGCAATCATGTTGTCCTTCTTCGTGGGCGTGAATGGGAGCATTAACACGAATTCAATCCTTTCAGACCCAGGCGGGCGCATGACGACATAATATGGCTCCACGCGCTGCTTGTTCTTCGTAATTGATGCTGCACCACCAGACGAGCCGAAAAGTTCGTAAGCTATCTCCCACTCATCCTCACGGTTGTAAAACTGCTCTGGCGCTGTCATGTGGTATTTGCAATAGATGTTAGCTTGCACCCAGAACAAGTCAACCGGGTAGCGGATATGTTCCCTGAGCTTTTTCGGCATCTCGTCCAATGGCTTGAAGAGCTTTGGGAAGATGGATGCGTAAGTGCGCACGAGTGGGTCGCTTGGGTCAACGATGTAAAAGCGCACATCACCATTGTATGCGTCAACAACCACTTTAACCGAATTGCGGATGTAGTTGATGTGGCTGTTACCCCACTTGACGGGCTCGGAATACGGAAACAGGTGACTGTGAGTGTATGCATCAACGATCCAAAACAGCCTTCCATCGGCAATGACGATGTATGGGTCGTTATCGTAAGAGAGAAACGGCGCTATGCGCTTTATGCGCTGCACTATCTGCCTGTAGTAAAGTATGCGGCTCTCTTTCGTTATGAGCCGCGAGAGGAGAATGTTTGGGTCGTTAAATCTTAGAGCGAATAGGATTCGCCTCAATATGGAGCCAATGCGGACGCCATCCCTCCCGTGATATTTGCACATCTTGAATGCCCTTGTCCCTCTCGGATAGTCAATTTCCGGCTGCTTCGTCCTGACGATGATGTATGGCAGATCCAGCTCGCCGAAGTAAATTTCGGGGCGCTCTATCTTCAAATCCTTCGGCTGCTCCCCCGGCCCGAACCACTTTGGTGGTATATCCTTCAGATAAAACTTTGGCATGCCGTTTGGCTCGCTCTCGCTCACTGGACTCATGCAAACTCCGTATCCATGCGTGTATTGAAGGCGCAAGCTTATCCATCTCTTTGCTCCGGAAGGCAGAAGGTTGTAGTTTAGTTCACGAGCTGCAATCATCACTTGCTGGTATCTCCCGTTGATGTAATAGCGGTCAATGTCAACATCATTGAAGTCGTAGTAGAACCTGATTTCCTGAAGCTGGTCGTAAACTTGCTTAAGCGGTCTGTAATCCCACAAGCGCACATTCTGGATCGTGTCAATGTTGGCTTCAATCAACTTATCCGTGACTTCCTCCCTTATCGGGTAGTCCGTTATAGCCACGCCATTGAGACCATACGCGGTTAGCGTGAACTTGATGTTGTGCGATATAAACTTTCGCTCCATCACAAGCTCGTTTGGCTTGACGATGAAATTCTGGACCATACCGGGGAGCACAACGCCGGCAATGAATGAAGCCCCGAATATGAGCACAGCTGTGTAAACGATGAGCCTGATCGCCTTCCAGTAGGCATTAAGCAGAAGCAGCACGGCGCCGAGCACTGCTAATGCCATCATCACATAAAGCACAGGTAGGCGCACATAGACATCGGTATAGCCAGCCCCCCAAACAGCGGAAGGGATTGCGCCAGCAGCACCGTAGTCAAAAAGCAACTTGAACATGTCCAACCTGTAACCGAAAGCCTTGACTATGAGCAAACCTGAAAGGAGGCAACTTATGTGGCTTCTCACATATGGTGCGATGTAACGGCGATGGGAAATCAGCTCAATTGCCGATGAGGCGAGATACATGGAGAGTGTTGCGATGAGCGCCACGAGCAGGGTCATGAGAAGGAACCTGTAGAGCAGGTTGTAAAACGGCAACCCGAATACATATGTTGAGACATCCTGCCTCAGTATTGGATCTCTGAGCTTGAAAGGGACGGCGTAGATGAACTTCAGGACCGTCTCCCACTCTCGTCCGGCGAGCGCTGCAACGCTCAACCCTATGACGCAAACTGCCACAAGCAATAACGCCACCATTACCCTCTCAATCCAACTAACAACAGCTGGATGAAGCGCTTGCCTCAGCAGCATCCTCATCCTGTGTATGCCGGCTAACCTGTATGCGATGAGCACATTTGCGAAGACGATGGCGGTAAATAACAGCCATGTGACAGCCCCAACGGAGAATTGCGCCACAAGCCGCCTGATGAAGACGAATCTGTAACCCAAGCTCGCAAACCAGAGATACTCCGTCCAGAAGTAGGCAATGTGCTTTGCCGAGATGAAGAGCAGCGCCAAAATGGCAACCAGAATGAATATGCGCCATCTTGCCATCGCAATTACTCCCCCTCAGGGTGAAAACATAACGCCGCTGCGTTGAGCTTTTGCCACTTGATAAGGCAAGCCATTGACTGCCAATGAATCTTATCAGCGAGTCAGCCAGTTCGGGTTAGCGCCTTTGAAGTCCAGAACTAAAGTATGCGACGCAAGTTGCCCTCCTCACTCCAACCAGCGAGGTAAGCACCATATGCATCCTCTTGCTCGCGAATTCCCAAGGCGTGCCCAATGCCGTTGATGGACCAACTATTGCTCACCCATTTCTATCCGCCTAATGTGTTCGCGCAGGACATCGTTTGGGCAGAGCTTGAAGAAAAGGCTCACCGCAGCTATGCCGATGAGCGCACTGATGAAGACATCGTCAAGCAAGCCGATGGTGGGGATAAAAACCTCGGGAAGAACATCAAAGGGTGTGGCAATGTATGCCATGATGCAAAGGAGCGCAAACGGCAAAATAAGTTTCGCTTGCGCGGGCACTCGCCTATCCGACATCAAGCCAATGCACAGCCGAACGAAATTTGGGAAGTGCCATATCAGCCTTATCATGCTCATACGATGCTCCTCCGCGCGTAATGGCACTCTTATTATGCCCGTGCAAAGGCACGCTGTCAACCGCAATTTGATCCCGCGTGGGCAAAGCCTTGCCAAGCCGACGAGCTTAAAGTTGGGCTGCTGCACCGCCTTCCAAACGAGGCTTTGAAAAATTGGCTTAGCACACATCATCGCCGTTAAAGAGTGTCATGCTGCCATTGCGCAGTTATAATGCCTCATGGTTGCAACTCAGCTGCGGCAAATAGGGGCGATGTAGCGTGAGCAAATTGGTTGACCGTTACGGGAGGCACATTTCGTATTTGCGCATCTCTGTCACCAGCGATTGCAACCTGCGTTGTGTTTACTGTGCCAATGGAATTGCTGCACGCCACCGAATGGATTACGAGAATCGCCTCAGCGTTGATGAATTGATTCAAGTCGCAATGTGCGCTGCGAAGCTCGGGATAAGGAATGTGCGATTAACCGGTGGCGAGCCGCTGATGAGGGGCGAAATCATTGAGTTGATCGGTGGGTTGGCAACCGTTGACGGCATTGGCGATATCTCAATGACAACCAATGGCGTGCTCCTCTCACGCTATGCCGATGTGCTCCGCAAGGTCGGGCTCAGGCGAGTCAACATAAGCCTTGATTCGCTCAATGAGGAAAAGCTCAGCGCATTGAGCGGCGCAAACCCTCGTATGATACTTGATGGCATTGATGCAGCGCTGGGCTGCGGATTTGAATGCGTCAAATTAAACTGCGTCATCATGCGCGGCTTCAACTTGGATGAGATAGCCCAGCTTGCCTCACTCAGCATTGATAGACCGCTACATGTTCGCTTCATTGAACTTCAGCCCATTGGGTTTGAGCGGCGCTTCTTCACGCAACAGTTTGTCAGCGCATCAGAAATGCGTGAACACTTGAAAAGGATGCTTGAGCTTGAGCCGGTTGAGAAGGGCGATGAGCCCGTTGGATTTGGACCGGCAAGGTATTGGCGCATTAAGGGCGCCCATGGAACTGTGGGATTTATCGCCCCAGTGAGCGAGCCGTTTTGCAGCGATTGCAATCGGCTCAGGTTGACTTCAAGCGGCGTCTTGCGACCGTGCTTAGCTCACAATATCGGCATTGACATAAAGCGAGCTCTCATGGATGGCGATGAGGCAATTGAGATGGCATTCCAAAGGGCAGTGATGCTCAAACCGCTCGGACACAGCTATATGTGCGTTGCTGAGAGCGCTCACGAATGTTGCCCAGTTGATGCACCGATGAGGGAGATTGGAGGATGATTAAATGTGTCATTTGCGCGGGAAAAGCGTCACAGCCTTTGCGGCAACTCCAAAGGGCACCCAAAACATGGTGAACATGGGGACGGGAATTTGGATGATGAAGCAGTTATCATGCAGTGGAGTGTGCACTTGGCTCGCCAAAGACCATTTGGGGCGGCGCTTGCCATCATTTCCATCGCAATAACGATTGTGATTGGCAATGCATTGCTCGGCTCATGGTTTTACGGCGCCATTGGTGGGCTCGTGATAGCGTGTGCGCTATCGGACTTCTTGCTGCCGGTGCGCTATCGTCTGACGAAGCGCGGTGCAGAAGTTGTCTCTGCGCTTTATCAGCGCTCAATTGAATGGGAGCGCGTCAAAGCGTGTTACCTTGATAAGGATGGGATTGTGCTATCACCGTTTGAAAGGTGGACGCCGCTTGCTTCATTCAGGAGTGTGCGCTTGCGCTTCAATTGCGACCGTGAGAGGGTGATCAAGCTCGTCAGCGAACTCGCAAAATGGCGCACGAAGGCAAGACAGCATTTAAGGGGTGATGAACATGTGTGATTGGCACTGCCATGCGCATCATCACGGATGGCATCGGTTTACATGCTGTGTGGGCGCATCACTCGGATGGTTGCTTGAGGGGATCTGCGAGACATTCAGGTTTGTGTGCTGCCATCCATGCCCAAGTTGCGGTAAGACGGTCAGAAGCGATTACAATGTATGCCCGCACTGTGGTGCGCAACTGAGGCGGCGTTGTGAAGGTTGTGGGAAGGAACTTCATCCATCATGGCGCTATTGCCCAAGCTGTGGGAAAGCCACAGAGGGACAGCAGGCACAGTAAGCGGGCAATTCAAAGCCAAAGCCTTTTTCCTCAGTCGGCTGAGCAAGCGGGTGTGAGCAAAGTGGATGACAGAAAATCGGTGAGCGCGTGATGTGGGAGAGTGCTTTAACTTTTGTCAGCTTGGTCATAAGTTCATTCGCCGTTGCGCTATCTGGTGCACTCATGCCCGGACCGCTGACTATATCGGCGATTGAGCGCGCCATGCGTTATGGTGCCTTTGCGGCATTCCTCGTCGCGTTGGGACACTCGGCACTTGAGCTTCCAACGACAGTTGTGCTCGCTTTTGGGTTGCACATCGCCGATGTTAAGCCGTTGAAGGTGCTCATCGGAATTGTCGGGGGAGCTACAATCATCCTCATGGGTCTCGGCATGCTGCGCGCTGGCAAAAGCGCGGGCAATCTGGAAGTCGGCATGAGGCTTGATAGGCACGCACAACTTGGCTCAATTTCGTCTGGCATTGTGAGCAGCATCTCCAACCCTTATTGGTCTGTTTGGTGGCTAACTGTTGGGACAAGCATGATCAGCAATTCGCTCAACGCTGGCGTTATCGGCGTCGGCGCATTCTACATCGGGCACATACTTGGAGACATACTTTGGTTAGTCACAATCGGGATTGCCGTTGTAAGAGGGATAGCGCTGTTTGGCGGCACAGCCTACAAAGCGCTAATTAAGGGATGCGGAATATTCATGGTTGGGTTTGGATGCACTTTCATTTTTATGGCGCTCAAGAGCGCAACCTCATTCCTCCCGTGAAGCACTGTTGGCGATCTGCCGCATTCGCGCTACCATGACATTGTGACTTTAGCCATAATTGAACCTTACCTTCCCCATCGCCACTGCGGTGGAAGGAGGCTCACCCCACTCAGCGATGCCTGTCACACCATTTCCTTCAGGCACCTTCCAATGGACGGTGAGATGCGTTAGCCTTTGCATTTGACATCTTATGACACTGTCGTGAGGTGAAAGTGATGCCCGACAGAAGAGGGTCTCGGAATCATAAGCAGGATGAGGATAGCAAGGAGAGGAGTTCAAGCTCACCGTTTGGTAAGGGAGCATTCAACCTCGGATTTGAGACGCGCTTTAAAGCGACAGCGCTACTTGACGAGATACTCATGCAGACATCGGAGAATGATAGGCGCTATAGGCTGCTGCTTTTGCTGCGCCATCAACTTGAGGTGGATGAAAGGCAGCTTGAAGAGGCAAGGCGCGTTATTGAGCAATTCCAAGAGGTCTACGAGAAACTCACATCGCCAGCGAACCGCATCGGCACATTTCTCGGGTCGCCAGAAAAGGGCATAGCACACATAGCCGTTGGCGATGCCGAATACTATGCCAACATTGACCCCAACTTGGATGCATCCTCATTGAAGGTCGGCACGAGGGTGAAGATAAACGATGCGTTTGCTGTCATAGGTGATTTGGGTTATGCGCCAGATGGACCAACCGCAAAGGTGACTGAACTTTTGCCCGATGGCAGGGTGAGGGTGTCGCTTGATGGGCATGGATTATCGGCGAGGATAGTGAGGCGCTCAAGTGACCTATCCGAATGCGAGATGGAAGTTGGAGATGAAGTGCGCCTTGAACCGACACTCAGGGTAGCAGTTGAGCTGTTCCGAAGGAAACAGGTGAGGGATTACTTCCTTGAGAGGGTTCCCGAAATACCTTGGAGCAAGATAGGAGGGCAGGATGAGGCAATTAAAGTCATAAGGGAATTGATTGAAGTCCCGCTTCTGTATCCCGAGCTTTATCGCAAGTTTGGAAAGCAGCGTGTGAAAGGCATCTTGCTATACGGACCACCCGGATGCGGGAAAACGCTCATAGGCAAAGCCACAGCTTACAATGTGACAAAAGCATATAGGGAGAAGGTTGGCGGCGATGTGCGAGAATACTTTATGCTCATCAACGGACCGCAGATACTGAGCATGTGGGTTGGCGAGACGGAGAGGGCGATAAGGGAAATATTCGCCACAGCACGCCAGCGCGCAAAGGAAGGGTATCTTGTGTTCATTTTCGTTGATGAGGCTGATGCCATACTTCGGACGAGGAGCTCGGGCAAATGGCTTGATATGGCGAACACCGTTGTCCCACAATTCGCAGCTGAGATGGATGGCTTAGTTGACACCGAGAATGTTGTTGTCATGCTCACATCAAACCGCCCGGATTACATTGACCCGGCAATACTTCGCCCGGGGAGGGTTGACCGAAAGCTGAAGATAGCCCGCCCGAACAAAGAGGCGTCAAAGGAAATACTCGCAATCTATTTGAACGAGTCCATCCCAATACATTCAAGCCTGATAGCGGAACATGGTAGCCACGAAGCTGCTAGGCAATTTCTGATAGAGCGCACAATTGACTTCCTCTTCCAAAGGGATCACGAGAAGGCATTCGTTGACATATACCTGCGAAACGGCAGGCGGCAAACACTTTACTGGTGCGACCTCGTTAGCGGCGCCCTCATCATGTCGGTGGTTGAGCGTGCGAAGGACTTTGCGCTGAGAAGGGCGATAGAGAAAGGAGATGAGGGCGAGGGAATAACACAGCAAGACCTGTTTGAGGCTGTGTCGCTTGAGTATCGTGAAAACGAGATATTCCCGAAGAGCGACAACCTTGAGGACTGGCTCAAGCTCATTGACTACGATCCCGAGAATGTTGTTGAGGTTCGTCCGATATGGCGCCGCGAGCGAGATGTCAGCATAGGCACAGTGGTTTAGGGTTTGCGTTAGTTTATGCGTGGCGCTTTCAATAAGGGGCTTGGTGGTAACCGTGGATTTGCTTTTTGGGCTTGAAAATGAATACGGTGTTTTGATTGACGGATGCTCGCTCATTGATTTGCCGTGTGCGGTGAAAGAGCTGATTGAGAGCTACCCGCATAAGGCATGTTCAAACTGGGACTACTCACACGAATCCCCAAGGCTTGACATGAGGGGATTTGTAGCCAAGCGCTTGGAAGTTAACCCAAAGGAGGAGAAGCTGGATAGGGAGACGCTTTCAAGGTCACCGGACGCATTTGAGCCGTGTGATAGAGTGCTCCAAAACGGCGCGAGGTTGTATCATGACCACGCTCATCCGGAGTATTCAACGCCTGAGTGCCGTCGGCTTAAGGACTTGGTGGCTCACGATAAAGCCGGTGAACGCATCATCCTGATGTGCGCACACAACCTTTCAAAGCGCCTTGGCACCACTGTGAAGGTCTTCAAAAACAACACCGACTTTCATGGCTCAAGTTATGGAACGCACGAAAACTATTTGATGCTTCGCCTCGTCCCATTTGATGCCGTGGTGGATGCATTCATACCGTTCCTTTGCACACGAATCATTTACACAGGCGCCGGTAAAGTCGGAAGCGAGGCTGACGCCGGTAAAGGCGTGCGGTATCAGCTCTCGCAGCGTGCCGAGCATTTCAGTTCGCTCATTGGAACGGACACCCAGTCCCGCCGCCCAATATTCAACACGAGGGATGAGCCTCACGCCGATAGGAGCAAATATAGGCGCTTGCACATCATCACCGGGGATGCAAACATGTCGGAATATGCCACCGCACTTAAGGTTGGGACGACTGCCATCATTGTGAAGTTGCTTGAGCGCGGTTGGCGTGCGCCGGATTGGTTGAGGATTGCGCACCCAATCAAAACGCTGCACGAGCTCTCAATGGATGAAAGCATGCGATGGCTTGTTGAGCTCGCCGATGGGCGAAAGATAAGCGCGGTTGAATTGCACAGGCTTTATCTGTCGGCTGCACAAACGCTTCTACATGATGAGGACGAGGATGTCCAATGGGTGCTGCGTGAGTGGTGTGAAGTCCTTGATTGGCTTGAAAGGGAGCCGATGGCACTCAGCGATAGACTTGATTGGGTCGCTAAGAGGCGCTTGATGGAGATGTTCATTGAGGCTGAAGGGACGGATTGGAGCGACGAAAGGCTGAGGGCAATTGACTTGGCATATCACAATGTGGACTTGAACGACGGGCTCTACTACGCGCTTGAAGCCAATGGCTCAATGAGGCGATTGGTCACCGATGAGGACATTGAAAAGGCAATTTATAACCCACCAAACAACACGCGCGCATTGATACGGGGATGGTTGATTGAGCGCTTTTGCTCGTCGGTGATGAAGGTCTCATGGGGTATGGCGAAGGTTTGTGTCAACGGTGTGGAACGAACCATTGACCTTCGCAACATGGTTGGGGAAGATGCACAAGATGTGTTGAGCAAGTTGGTGGATGAAGACATCCCAATTGATGAACTGATTGAGCTTTGCAATTCCGCGAACGCAAATTCAAGCGAGAACTCATGAGCTGCGATGGTTAAAATTTTAACCGAGGAGGTGTGACAAATGCCAGAGCAAGTGCGCCGCCAAATGCCCAATGAGCTGATGCCGAAGCATCACGATAATGAGGATGCCCCGAGGACGCCGGATGTTCAACCTCCGGACACAAAGGAATTGCTTGAGCGCATGCGCCGAATAGACCCTCGTGAGGCTCGCCGCTACAGACAGCGCAGCGGGGAGTGAGGAACTTGTGAATGCGCACGGCGACTTCTTGGAGTTGCTGAGAGAGCATGGCTATGAGCCGTTTCAACATGCCGCAATTATGCAATCTCATCATCACAGTGAGGCACAAGTTGCAGGGGCGACAATCGCTCACGGCACTACGGTCATTGCAGTCAAGTTTAAGGATGGCGTCCTGAACATAGCGGATAGGAGGGCGATGGCAAGCAACACAATCCTTTACGAGGAAGCCGAGAAGATAATGGAGCTTGATGATTACACACTCATTGCGATTGCCGGCTCTTACGCAAGGGCAGTTGAAGCAGTCCGCTTACTCAGACACTCGTTCAAATACTACGCAAGGAGTCAGCTTCAGGAACTCAGCTTGGAAGGGAAGCTTAACGAAGTTTCAAGGGTGCTAATGAGAACCATTCCAGAGTTGATGCAAGGCATAGGTGGTTTCCTCCCGATCGTGAGCACATACGATTTAAAGAGGGATGAAGGGCGCATCTTCTTCTATGATGCATTGGGGGCAAGGTTTGAAAGCCGAGAGTATGGTGCTGTTGGCTCCGGCGCAGAGCGCATTCGTGGTGCACTTGATTACATTGTCCGAAGGAGACACCCATTCCATGAGATGGAACTTGAAGAGGCATTGCAGGAAACCATGTTGCTCCTCGACATCGCCTCAGGAATAGACCCTGCAACTGGCGGAGTTGATAGAGCGTTACCTTTGGCGAAGACGATCACGAGGGAGGGCATCACAACCATACCCGATGAAATGCTTAAGGAGTTGCGCAAGACCTTGCGCCCGTAAGCTTTGAGATGGGGCACTCAGCAGCGTCTAAGTTAATGGTGATGGGAATGCATCCCTATCAGACAAAGCTTAAGATGGCACTAATGATGCTTATGTGCATAGCAGCATTGCTTCATGTCTCTCTTGCAGCCCATTCGCAAGCGCGTGCCACAAAGGGCAGCCAACAGCCCCCGCCAGAAGCGACACCCGAAGAGATTGAACTTGGAAAGCAAGCCGCAAAGGCATTTGAGGCGAAGGAAAAACTCGTCACCGATAAGGGACTGCTAAACAGGCTTGACGAGATCGCCAAAAAGATTTCCTCGGTTACAGAGCGCCCGAAGATCAACTATGTCGTCAAAGTGATTGACAGTGCAACTCCAAACGCTTTCACTTTCCCTGGCGGATTTGTGTATGTGACGAAGGGGCTAATTGACATGACAGAAAGTGAGCACGAAATTGCGGCAGTGCTTGCTCATGAGATTGCGCACAATGTCTTGAGGCATGCGCTAAGGGCACTGGAAGAGGAGCGCAAGTGGGCTCCAGTTGTTATAGCAGCTATCATCGGAGCGACAACCTCAAGCAGTGAGCTTGCAAGGCAACTACCGCTGATTGTCGCCAGCTTGATTGATGCAGTCACGCTCGGCTATAGCCGCAAGTTTGAGATGGAGGCTGACATTCACGGCTTTGACTACTTGCTCAAAGCGGGCTTTAACCCCGTCGGGATGCTTACCGTGCTTGAAAAGCTTGAGAGAATTGAGGCATTCAACTATGGCGGGCAAACATTATGGCAGGCTTATAATGCTACTCACCCCGGATTGAGGGACAGAATTAGCTGGGTCAAGCAAAAACTGGAAAAGCTTGGCATCCCAATTGTCAGAAGAGGTGTTGTTTCTGGAGGGAAAGCAACCGTAGAAGTGGAAAAAAACGGGAAAGAAGTCGTGGGAGTTGTTAAGGTGCGCTCAATAACATTTTGCAAGCTCGCCAGCTTGAGCGAGGAGTGCGATGGCGTGAAAAGGGCAAAAATTGCCGCAGAAAAGCTGAATCGTTTGCTTGATTCGGGCTTGAAAAGGCATGAAGTCCACCTCTGGATGGATGGCTCAAAAGTGGCAATCAGAGCCCGTGATGAAATACTCGTTGAAGTGACCGAAGAGGACGCAAAATTGTGTGGGCTAACAAAGCAACAATTGGCAGAACAGTGGCTAAAAGCTCTGACAAACATTTTCATCGCTGAACAACTCTTAGGTGGCAATTGAATTCCATTACGGGATGGATGGCAATCCGCCAGCCATCGCTCATTTTACCCCAAAACTTTCCACAATTTTGCTCAAATTCGCCTCAGAATAATCATCCGGAACCGAAACGACAGTCCCCGAAGTATCTACGAGATAAACTGTAGGATATGCCTCAACTTTATAGCTTGTTGTCACCTTGCTTTTGTTATCTATCGCCACAATGTATGGTATTTTGTGCAACTTCGCGTAGACTTTTGTTGCCCCGGGTTCGTCATCATAAATAGCAATTATTAGCAACCCGCCTTTTGAATATCTTTTCCACAATTTCGTCAGGACATCGCGCAAGATATGGCATCCCGGACACCATGTGGTTGAGAAATCAATCAGCAAGAGCTTAAATTTTAACTCTTGTCGGTTTTTCTTCCCGCTCGGCGAAATTGATGTCAATGTGACCTTTAGACCCCTCTTATTCCCGTTTCTCTTGACGAATTCCAAAGAAATCACTCGCCCATCGGCAGTGCTCAAAGAAAATGGGGAAATAGTCTCACCTTTGCGCAAATCACATATTGCTGTTGATGCAATAAACACAACAGCTGCAGCCACTAAACTCTTACCATAGCGCATTTAATTCACCCCACTCACCCTCGCTGCTCAGCAGCCGATGATGCTTATTACCTGCACTATAAGCCAGAATAAATGATTATCGGTCTCGGAGAGACTGGCAAGAATGGCGGTGGATATTGAAGTAACCACGGGTCGTATCTGAAACGCACCGACCCCCAACCGGGTGGGTCCTCGTCAACTTTATCATCGCCATCGTTATCGACTCCATCAAGTGGGTCCTCGTCAACTTCATCATCGCGATCGTCATTCACTTTATTGGTTGGATATGCTAACTTATCAAGCACTTTGCGGTATTTATCCACAGCTTCCTCGTCACTCAAACCGATTGACTTCGCCATTGTCACGGCGGTCGTATACTCGGCTATTGAACCGTTTATCTCAATGTCAAAGTAATTGAACCTTCGGAATCGAGCGGCACCGTCACCCTTTGCCAAGTTCAACATGTTGTCAAAGTATGGTGGCGGCAAGATGAAGAAGCAGCCGGACTCTGCATAAATTGCCGCATTTATCCTTATCTTCCATAGTATCGGATTGCCACTTGCGTCAACCAACTCAACTTTGAAGCGAGAGAGACGATATGTAATTTCGTTGGCATTTAATACCTTAACAGTTACGGAATAGACTGACTCGCCTTCTTTGAATTCATATTCAATCCAATATATGCCATGTGAAGAACCACTCTTGTAGCAAGGCATCGGTTGCCCCGAATCCTCATCGGTCATTCCGTCTCCATCATTGTCAATATTGTCAATTGGGTCTTCGCCGATTTTTCCATCATTGTCTGGGTCATAATGTAAAGGTTCACCAGGTGGGGCACAATACAAAGGATTGCCCTGGGAGTCATTCAAGGTGATCTCGATGGAGATATTACCCTCCTTTGGGTCGCCAAGCCCACTATGAAGCAGCGTTATCCTTATTTTTTGTCCCTGTTCGTTAAAATGCGGTATCCGCCAAGTTAACGAGGAGGGCGAAGAGTCCGGAAACTCATAATGTAGCGGTATTTTGTCATGATCCCAATATTCTGGGTCATCGGATTTAATCTCTATCGTGCCAGTGGTCCTTTCTATAATCGGCAACAATGCCGTTGTATTCAGGCAAACATTATGTTTTGCGAGAAGGGCAATATGCTGCCGCTCTGGATCCGCTGTTTCCAACGAACCTTCAATGTAAATTGTGCCCATTGAAATGACAGTTAGCGATGCATCTATTTTGCCCTTTATCCTCACATTCCCCTCAGCAAAAATGACCACTGGTTTTTCCGAATTTACTGGGTAATAAGAAATTGGCGACACATCATTAGGTTTATCATGTCGCGTTATTACTATGCCTGCACCTTGAAGCTCAACCTCGCATCCCGGCGGAACATATCGGAAATAATCCGGCAAAGTGTTATTAATCGGAGGGTTTCTGCGATATGGATCCCCATTTGGGTTATAATACCATCCGCTTTTCGGGTCACTTCTTCTCGTTCTCGGATCCGTTTCTGGTTCTGGTGGCACATTGACCCAATCCCAAAATTGAACCTGTGCCGGCTTAAGCCCCGAAGGTGCTCCAGCAATATTGTCCTGAATATCACCCTTATTGTCAACATAAATGACTTGTGTATTGTCAATATAAATGACCTGTGTTCCACTGCTATCATGTGAGATAAGCCTGCGATACCTTTCGGCGTCAATTGTTGGCGGCAAAATCGGTTGTAAGCGCCTATAAACATCAATATCAATCCTACCAAGCGAAGGCTTGTTAGAGTAATAGCCATCTCTATACCTTGGGATGCCATTTAACGGGAAAATTTCAAAATTTTGGTCACTGGAATCCCGGGGTGAACTTGAAGAAATTGGATTACCATTTTTATCACAGAGTTCAACCCTGGCTTGGCTAACTGTAGACTCGCCTGCTACAAATAGCCCGTGATTTGGGTTAGCACTGTCAAAAAGCAATTTCATAAGTGATTGAGAAGCGATCCTGAGGTCGCCGTTTGAGAAGATCCCACCATTTATCGTCACTATACTGGAATTTTCCTCCAATTGATTGACTACCCCATCCCCATCAAAATCAATTTGACCTATACCAATAACATGTTCATCAATGGGATCCTCATCAATTCTTTCATCTTTATCATTATCAATCCCATCAATGGGATCCTCATCAATTTTTCCATCTTTATCATTATCACTTCTCCTGCCCCCGAGGAAACGCGCATACTGGATCATCGGCTGAGGGACAATGGCAATTATGCGGTAGTAAACTGGTGATTTTGGCTCCGGTCTTCCAATTGAATCAATTACAATATAGCCAGCTTCAATATAGCGCTTAATATAGTCGTCCTTAATATAGTCGTCGGGGCGATTGCTTACTTTAAGCAAAAAATAGCCATTTGGAGCCATATACTTTACATATTGTGTATTCCAGCCACGCCTTTGCTCATATGCATCCCATGGCAGATTTGGATCTTGGACTGGTCGCCAATCAGCCCCCTCGGGACTTGTTAAAAGTTGCTGCATTGCATATTCAATGCCATACATTGCAATGTCTTTCCCAGATATCTTCCCAGTCAATGCTCTTGCGTGGTGGATTGAATTGGCAACAAATGCTGCAAACCCGGCACTGACGAGGGCAACACCGGTAATTAACATGACAGCAAGTATAGCAGCTTGACCTTTTACATTCATGTAGTTAAGTTTGCAAAGCATTATTAATCACCTCGCAATGCTACTGATAAAATACCTCCACCCATGGATCTAAGCGTATCCGAATTTGCCTGCGAATTAGCAGCAATTTTCTCTCCCCTCGCACACGAACTGTCGGATCTACTTTCTGCAGTTTGATGTCAACAATTATCATTTTTGATGCCTCATCCGGATCCTCATCAACTTCTCCATCCCTATCATTATCAATCCCATCAATCGGATCCTCATCAACCTTCCCATCTCCGTCATTATCAACTCCCAAATACCAAAATCTCAGCCCTGCCAAATCCGTTCCATCAAGCGGCGTTATTGCATTTTCTGGGGCATTAAATGGATCCTCATCAATTCTTTTATCTTTATCATTATCAATCCCCCCAATCGGATCTTCATCAATTTTTCTGTCTCCATCATTATCAATCCCATCAATCGGATCCTCATCAATTCTTCCATCTCCATCACTATCAATCCCCTCAATCGGATCCTCATCAATTTTTCTGTCTCCATCATTATCAATCCCATCAATCGGATCCTCATTAATTCTTCCATCTCCATCATTATCAATCCCCTCAATCGGATCCTCTGAATATCTGCCATCTCCATCGAAGTCATTTGGTATGTGCTCAACTCGGTAAAGGACCCTTGGATTGGTGGATTTGGGGTCCATACTGTATCGCTTGGTCGGGTCGAGAAATCTCCCATAATATGTGACAATTTTCCCCTGCGGAACAAGTGGGGTGCCAAACTTAAGGGCACTCTCTGAATCACTTATAACAATGTCAATTCTACCGAAGGAATCGTCATCACCTATTTCGCCATCCTGAAGGTCATATGGGCTTTTCATCAAAAACACAATCCTTGCCCTTGAAAGATCTGCCTCAATTTGCCGCATAGCCAACATAATCGCCGACTCAAGTGAGCCAGCAATTCTCGCACGGCGAAGAAGGTCAAAAGATTTGGTAAATGGCAATATAACAAGCCCGAAAACTATGCTGAGCAGAGCGAGTGCTACAAGGATTTCAACCAGAGTCATGCCAACTTTATCGGCAGAATTGCCCGCAACTATATGGCAAATTCTTCCGCTCTTTCCTCCTATCCCACGCAATTTGATCCCTCCAATTTGCAAAAATCTTCCGTGTATTCTCCTTTTTGGCATCATGGCTTCCTTCGCCATCCCACAACATTATTGGTTTGGCTTGGCGCCTCCATAATTTTTATGTGCCCATCAAGGAAAAGAACCAAATCAGCTGGTTCATTGCCGCGCTTTAAAGTGCGACGGTGATGTTTGCACCATGTAATGACCGTCGTATCATCAGCAAAATATGGGATTTTATCGCCATCAATGCAAATTCTACTCAACTGGCGCATGGCATCTGGATCATCTTTGTTGGCGGTGCGAGTGCGTAGGTATGTGAAACTATCGCCAACTTCCTTCACAGAATCCAAATCCTCAGGAACTTGATATGAGCAATATTCTGCGCGTTTCAAATCGTCATAAAACTGCCCATCGCCATCATCGTCAACAGGAAGATCATCCTTTCCATCACCATCAATGTCAACAAAATTGAACAACTCTTCATCTATCTTGCCATCGTTGTCATCATCAACTCCGAACTTTTGAGTTTTATCCAAAGGACAATGCAAATATGATGGCGAATTTAAGTAGCCAGTTCTAATTCGCCTGTAGCCAAGCGGCGCTGTTGAATCCGGTTGCACAAAGCTGTAAAGGCTTAACAGCCCTCTGCCGACTGGTGGATTTGATGGTGAGCAATTTGCGAAATCAAATGGCGGATAGCCCTGATAGTCAAGATGATAGAGCTTAACAGCCTGGTAAATTGCCTGCAAATTCAACTGACATTGGATTCCCAATCCCCTTGTGCTAACCCCAGGGATCGTCGGCAAAATTATGGCGGCAGCAATGGCTATAAGTCCCAACACTATGAGCAACTCTGTCAGTGTTAGGGCATTTTCCCCTCTCGCCCATTTCATCTCAGTATCACCTCACAATGAGGGCCTCTTTTTCAATCACGCTCCCCAAATTTAATGGTCGCTTCCCACCAACCACTCCCAAGAAGAATCTACCGCTAACCCAAACTTTGATTGAAGCGCCTTCCACCTTCTCAACATGCACATACGGTGTTGGAAGATAAATCACGCCTTTCCAGCTTACCCTTTGCGGGTCATACTCAACACGCCGAAGAATTGACCTCCTGTTCCCACCTGCGTCAACATATGTAACATTAAGCAGCAATCCACTCCACATCCCTGCAACAAAGATTTTTTCTCTATCACTTAGGTCCAAAAAATATTCACGCCAAACCTCAACAGGCGTTCCACCAACAATAGCTGGTGAAGGAGTAAATGATAATGGCGGGACAAATGGCACAAAGAACCAGTTGTCAATGAGCTGATTTGGAGATCTCGCGGATTTGTAGGATAGACGAATGAGGGTATCAGGATTGAGGTTGCTAAAAAGCACCATTCCAGTTTGATTAATTTCAAATTCCGTATCAGGAACTGTAAGTAAAGATGAACCAAAAGCTGCAATACCAGCTGTGGTGCTGCTCTCCGACTGCAGCTTTGAAATTAGAGGCTTCGGAATCGGGTCAAATATCACACCTCCAGTTGATCCCTCAGTCCTTCCCCAACACATCATCCAAGCGCCATCCGAACCCAACTCGTAGGAGATATATTCAGGAGGTGGAATGCTGGGCGGGATAACTCCCGCTCGCTTTTGCTCGTCAGTTAAAGTCAATGGATTTGTAATAAGTTCAATTTCTTTGACACTAATGACTAAAATGATTTGTCCCTGGGCGTTTACCAAAAGCCGTGGCGTTATTCTTGCAATGCCGCTTGCATCTGCCGCTGCTTCAATGAGTTCCTCATTTGCAATGAATTTTTGCCCCCCGACTTGGGCAATGTAAGATATCCGGTATCGCTTCGTTTGATTCGGGGCGAACATCACCACAATCTCCGGCGGAGTTCTTGAATAATCCACAAAGTATTTGCCTGGAGTTACTTCGGTGAGGCTACTGGCTTCAGTGTATGGCTGATATCTATGGGTTTCGATGACGGAGTTTATGGGTGCCAAGGCAGTTATGGCAGGGGCGCTCGTTAAACTCTCCCCCACAACCCACCTCAAGCGCCTTCGCAGTTCAAGCAAATCTTCAATTGTTCTTTTACCATCTGGTGGCTCGTCTGGAATCCCATCGCCAGTCCTGTCAACTGGCAAATCAAGCCGTCGAAGGTCGGCTAATGGATACTCATATAGCGCCGGATTGTCGGGCAATAAGCCACCCTCAAACTTTGCCGAGTTTGCGAGCTCATAAGCGATGCGCTCCGCAATTGTCCTTGCGAGGTTGCGCTCCCTCAACACCCTAAGCGCACGCTGACCAACCGGAAAAACATTCATCATCAGCCAGAGTCCGATGATGAGCAATGCGATGACCACCAACACCTCAATCAAGCTAATGCCACATTGCATTCTGTCTTTGCGGACACTACTTGGTGCGAGGTTTAAGCTCCCCATCAAAGCTTTGAGAGCCATCTTTGATATCGCCCTCCAAATTGGCTATCACTTCCATCTGCTCGTAAAAGCCGTCCTGAAGATTCATCGCTCACTGAACGCTTTGCACAAGTCGGCAATAACATCCATCGACGGATAAAGCCATTTAATTTATACCATGCTCGCATCTCTCAACTTTTGCGCACAAGCTTGCATATCTTCACGATGATTGTGCTTTCAAGAAATCCTAAGAGATGTCACCCTCTCACCCTCGTGCCCAGCCATTGAACCCAGCATCTCAAGCTCCGCTCTGTCCACTTGCATTTCCAATCGCTCGGATAATGATGAGCCAAATTGCTGACCAACCATATGAGAGCATCACGACTGGTGTGAGTGGACCTGAATCGTTGACGAGGAGGGATATAAGTGCACCACACGCAAATGATGCAATCAATGCTGCAAGCAATTCATCGGATGCAACTGCGCTTTTAATCTCGCGCCACAGAAGCGAAGCACTTACAAACCCGCAGACGATGTAAGCGAAGAGAGCGACCGTGAATGGCACATGCTTGAATGCACGCCACCAAATGAGTGCTTTGGTTAAAAGCATTGACGCAAGCGCTTCAAAGCCACGCTCCTGCAGGAGAATGACAAGCCTCCCAAGGTGGCTCATGCCCTCAACTCCGCGAAGCAGATCAAAGGTGATGAAGGCAACGAGCGCGCACAAAAGCACAGCGAACACAAAGAGGGTGCTACGCCAGCCCACCTTTATGCGCTGCATCGCGATGTAACCAACCATGAATGATGGAACTGCCGATAGCAACCCGCCAAAGTTTGCCCCCACATTTGGATGCCCTACGATGACCGCTGTCAGTAAGCCGAGCGCAAGCCAGAGAAAACCCCTGAGAAAGCTATGAGCCAAAATGCTGCTCGCCGCACACGAGAGCAACAGGGCGCATCCGAGTGCCGCAGCCATACCTACATTACCGAGCCCATAAAATCGCCCGCCATAATACGGCGAGTAACCCATGATGGATGCGAGTTGAAGTTTTGCGCCAGTGAGGGCATCGGTTAGGATCACGAGAAAGGAAATGGCACTGAGTAAAACGATGTAGCGCAACCCGCTGCGCAGCGCCATCCAAAGCACAGCGCTGAGTGCGAGCGCAATCAGCCAAATAACTTGCAGCGTTATGAATGGCATTCCGATTTGTTCCCTGAGCACCACCTCGCACCAATACGAAACTGGCAATGCCATGATGAATGCACTAATGCCATTGCTGGCTTTCCCGAAAGCTGCCGCCAGCATGCCGCGATTGCGTTGGACGCACAATGCCCAAATCAACACAAGCACAGCTTGCAGCGATTGTAATACGCCCATGAAATAGAGCGCGGCTGAACGGAGCATGCTGTCAGATTGCGAGGTGAGCTCTATCAGCTTGCGCGTTCGCTCAACATGGTCATCGGCTTTGACGGCGATCATCCTTCGCCCGATCATATGCGCGTCGGTTTCAATGCCCAAGTGATGCAACGCGGTCGGAGCAATGTCAGTGAGCGAGACCAACCCAATGCGCCTCGTCGTCTTTGATGTGAGCAACGAACCTTTCATCACGCCAGCACCATAGGCAATGATGAATCCGAGTTCGTTTTTCAATGCGCCAGATGGCGTTGTGGTGAAGATGATGAGGAGGTCACGCCGCTCATCAAAGCGCTTCAGTATGAGCTTGAGTGCCTCGTCGCATTTGAGCAATGCCATCGCCCTCAGCTTTACTGCAACTTCATCGCCAGCGCGTGCGGCATAAAGTGCAGCACGGTAAGTCTCGCCAATGTCAATGACAAGCAACTGGGCACTTGAAAAGCATTCCTCAAGTTGCTCATCAAGCATCCTCAAATTGACGCTGACTCCGAATGGCGCATTGGCATCATGTGTGAGCATTCGCTTGCTCACATCGCCAAGCGGTATGGCGCCATCTGATGGCGATGCAATCAACGCCGCATGCCTAAAGAGGCTGCCGCAATCATATCCAAGGCTCACATCGTCGCACCCGATGATAGCCGTTCGCATTCCAGAAGCCTTGACTAAATCGCCGAGCGCAAAAGGTATGATGCGGTGAAGCCTTTTCACCAGCGACTTTTTCAGACCCTCCACATAGGGAAGAACGACGCTCACTTCGCTTGGGCTGAGGTTGCGTCCCGTATAGCGCCTGTAAGCCGACAGCGCATCGCTGCTTTCAAGTGGCTCAAAAATGTTAAGGGCAACTTCGCCATCCGCCGATGCCGCTGCCCTATCCCCACATGCTACGGTCATGCAGGCATTTGTCGGGTTGAATGCCCCTTCAGCTCTCGTGCACAATGCCGCCACGCCGCCGGAGGAAATTAAGCGCATCATGACGGCCGGTTGGACAGCAAGCAAGTCGCTGAAACTCACATAGTCAAGCACGAAGATGAGGACATGGCGCTTCACATGTTGGCTTGGCTGTGCGCCAAAGGCACGCGGCACTGCACAGCAAAGCAAGATGACAATAGTGCAGTGTGTCAATCCGACAATCGGCATGATGCTCTTGCGATACTGAGATGCCCATGCCAATGGCATTTCACCCCGTTGAGCTTTTGCGCATCATCACGATATGCCGAAAGCTTTTTTGAACGACGCGACATCATAATGATTGTAACCCCCTTGGTTGCGGTGAGCGTCATGGACAGCGATGAAAAGGCAATTGCGCAGAAAGCCAACATGGTGCACACCCTCAAGTTCGCCATAGGCATAACGCTGCTCGGTGTGAGCGGCGGAATTTACGGAACGACTTTCAACAACTTCCTCAGCGACGAATTCAACATGAGCCCGATTGAGCGTGGTCGCCTTGAGCTGCCGAGGGAGCTACCCGGCTTCCTATGCGCTCTGTTCAGCGGGGCACTTTATTTCGCGAGCGAACCAAAGGCTGCCGGCGTTGCGGCATTGCTCATAGCAGTTGGGATGGCTATGCTCACGCTCACCGAGGGCAACCACATTATGCTCATCACTGCACTGCTGTTTTGGAGCGCCGGAACACATCTGGCGCAGCCGTTCACAAGCTCAATAGCGATGCAGCTTGCGCCGCCGCATTCAAGGGGAACTTTGCTCGGCAAGTTGCGCGCTCTGGATTCGGTAGCCATGATCATCGGGTGCGCAATCGTTTGGTCGGCGTTCGGAAGGTGGCATTATGATGGCTTATTTATAGCCGCAGCCATCTCAGCAACTGTATCGGCTCTATCCTTTGCCACACTTCCCGAGTTCAAAAGCAGGGAGCAGCCACGCCCGAAATTCGTATGGGATAGGCGCTACGGGTTGTTCTACCTGCTCAACATCCTCTTTGGGGCGAGGAAACAGCTTTTCCTGACATTCGGTCCTTGGGTGCTTGTCAGGATATTTAAGCAACCGCCTTCAACATTCGTCCGCTTGTGGATCATATCGTCGCCGCTGGTGGCATTGTTTAACCCAGCCGCCGGGAGGCTTGTGGATAAATGGGGTGAGAGGAAAGTTCTCATGCTTGATTCCGCGCTGCTCATAGTCGTATGTCTGGCTTACGCAATTGCATCCCACATAGCATTTGGACTTTACATCGCATTCGCTTGCTACATCCTTGACCAACTCCTCTTCGTGACCGGGATAGCAAGGGCAACTTACTTGAAGAGGATCGCCAAGGACGATGATGATGTCACAGCTTCGCTTTCTCTCGGCGTGAGCCTTGACCACGCTGTTTCAATGTCGCTCCCATGGTTCGCCGGATATATCTGGGCGCAGTATGGACATGAGTATGTCTTCATCGCTGCAGCAGTGCTTTCACTGCTTAACTTAATCGCAGCAAGCGCTGTGCGATGAGCAGATCGCTCAACTCCATCCATAGGAGCAGCTTCAGGTGCAACCAAAAAGCTTTCATCACCTACACACTGCCGGCATACATACGCAACATCGCGCAATCCCTTTGCTTACGCATACGAATCATAGAGGCTTCGTATGCGCAGCCCACGCTCAACTGCCCTCGCTGTTAACCCTTTGACCTTCGGGATGGTGACGGTCACGATTCTCCCCGCAGGGAGGTCAAAACAGTTGTCAGAGAAGACCACATCTTGGTCCGGCAAATACAGCCATACGAATTTGGCGAGGCTCTTTGCCGACAGCGTGATGACGAATTCATTCCCGCCATCGCTCACTGTAAAGCTTATCTCCGGCGGCTCAAGCTCAAGGTGCTTTGGCGGCACAAAGCTGACAGTGCCCATACTCATGCGCTCACCGTCTCGGATAAGCTCGTATACGAGGATGACCCTGCGCTCATTCTCCTCATTAACGATGCGCGAGAAATTCAGGTTGAGAACGCGCTCGCTTGATTGTGGTGCCACCTCAACCTTCTTCTCACCGCCTTCAATAGCATCGCCATTTAGCCCCTCAAGTGACCACCTGACAAGCCCTTCAAATTCGCTAAGCGTGTCATTGGTGATGTGCAACCGAATGTTCCTGCCCTCATCCTCAGCCGAGAGAAGCACCGGCTTGTAAAATCTCCTCGCAGCGTAGTGGAGTGCCTTCCACCGCCCGAAGTAGTCAATGCTTGACCAAGAGGCAACCTGCCAACAATCATTGAGCTGCCAATACAGCGTCCCGCTAACCCTGTGCCTATTTCTCCGCCAATGCTCAACGCCGCACCTTATCGCCTCGGCTTGCAAAACCTGCGTTAAGTATACAAGGCTCTCAAAGTCCTTTGGGAGGCGGAATGTCCGAGCAAGGTAAGTTATCATGAGCTCATTCCCGCGAGGGTGCCTTTGGTGATGCTCCATGATATACGAGGTGAGGTTGAAGTCCTTTGGGGTGGCGAAAGTTTTGATCGTCTCAATGTGCGGCAGGGATTGAAATCCGAATTCGCTCACGAAACGATGGAAGTGCTTCCTATACTCGGTGAACGGCACCATGCCATGCCAAACTTCCCAATAGTGCCCATCGCCCATGCTTTCGCCATTTGGGTCAACGAATGGGGTCCCGGAGGTGGGAGAGCTTGCCCAATATGGCGTATCTGGGTCCTCTCTCGCACACACTTGTGGAAGTATGTTGTGGAACAGCCTGTCATAGTTCTCCTTGTGCTTGCTCGGCAGGCGCTCACTCCAACCCCACTCAACCCATCCCCACTCCATTTCGTTGTTCCCGCACCAAAGCGCCAAGCACGGATGATGCCTGATGCGCCTGATGTTGTCCGTCACTTCTGCGATCACATTCTCAATGAACTCATCATCGCCCGGATAGACGCTGCACGAGAACATGAAGTCATGCCAGATGAGTATGCCAAGCTCGTCACACAGGTCATAGAAGGCATCATCTTCGTAGATGCCACCGCCCCATACACGCAACATGTTGAAGTTGGCTTCCGCTGCGCTCCTTAGCAATTGCTCATAGCGCTGCCGGCTAACCCTTGACGGGAAAACATCCGCCGGTATCCAATTAGCCCCCTTGCAGAATATCGGAATGCCGTTCACGACGAATGTGAATGACTTGCCGTATCTATCTGGCTTCTGGACGAGCCTGAGCGTTCGCAAGCCGACACGGAACGAAGCGGCATCAAGGAGCGCACCATCTGATGAGAGCAATTCAATTGACACGCAATAAAGCGGTTGACCGCCATACCCCCTCGGATACCAAAGCTTTGGGTCTGTTATCTCAACCACAAGTGTTGCCACAGTATCACTGCTCCTGAGCTCGCCTGCAGCCTCCATCACATTCCCGTCAGGTGAAGTCACCCGCATAGTCAACCTGAGCGGTGCAACCTCATATCGCTCCAATGCGATTCGTGCGGTCAGTATCACCTTTGAGCGGGTGTGCATCTGCCTGATATGCACATCTTCAATTCGTGCGATTGAATAGCCACAGACGCGTATGCTCCTCCATATGCCCATCGTCGGGAGCTTTGGTCCCCAATCCCATCCAAACTGGTATGGCGCTTTGCGTATGTATGGGGCACCGGGAATGGACATGCTCGGCGATATCAAAGGCTCAGCTTTCATCTTCGGACGGACATACTTGAGTGGCGATGTGAATCGTATGAGCAGCTCATTGCCCTTCCCTTTAAGCAGCCCACTCACATCAAAGCGCCAGCGCAAGAACATGTTATTAGCATGCCCTATCCTCCGACCGTTCAAGATGAGCGTGGCTATGGTATCAAGCCCGTCGCACTCAAGATACAAACGCCCCTCAGAAAGCAGCTTCTCATCGGCATCAAATACTTTCCTGTATTCAAAATCCCTCTCGGCAACCCATTGGACTAACCTCTCATTGTCTCCAACGAACGGGTCTGGAATTAAGCCCAAGGAGAGCAGGTCCGTGTGGACACATCCGGGGACTGCAGCTGGCATCCAATCCTTGCTCCCGACCTCTCTAAACTCCCACCGCCCGTCAAGCGGCTGCTTCCACATCCCATTCACCTCCACACCGTTTGCCCTTGATCGTCACAAATGCAGTTAGCCAATCACGCTCAAAAGATTTGACGCACAAAAATAACTCCCTACGGTGCGGCAAAAGCGGACAGCTACCTTCATAGGCTGTGGGCAGATAGAGGGCATTGGATGAGGTTCGCCGCGCAAAACTGCTTGGCATCCAAGGTGATTGCGCTTACCCCTTACAACGGGCACTGCACGATTAAGCGCATAAGCGCGCTTGTTGAGGAGCTGCCATCCAGAGCCTACATCCGGTCAAGGTCGTAAATGCCTTCCTCTTCCTCCTCGCGGCTCTGGAAGATGCGCTCAACCATGGTCAAAAGCTCAATCGGGCTGAACGGCTTTGTGAGGTAGAGGTCCGTTCCGAGGACATAGCCCGTCAAGACATCCTTATCCTGAGCCCTCGCCGTGAGCATCACAACCGGTATATCCCTCGTTGTTGGATCTGCCTTGAGGCGCTTTAAAGTTTCAAAGCCATCAAGGCGCGGCATCATCACATCAAGAATTATGAGGTCTGGTTTCTCCTGCTTCACCTTCTCAAGGCATTCCAATCCATCGTATGCCGTTATGACTTGGTAGCCGCGCTTCTCCAAATTTACCTGCACAAGCCTGACTATGTGCTTCTCGTCATCGACTACGAGTATCTTCCTTGCGCTTGGCGCCGTCATCTGTCAAATCACCTCGCTTGTGCATCCATTGGCATCCACCTATATCGTGCCCTTTAAGTCATCGGATGTCAACAGCCAGTATGATTGCGAATGGCGACCGATCAACTGCACCTCAAAATCCATTTTCTGCCCGCCAGCCTGAGGGCAAGGTCAACCTCGTCATCAGACAGCTTGCCAACATGAAGCGCTCGCCCAAACGCCCTTTCAAAGCCAACACAGAGCGCCTCAATTACATCTCCAACCGATGGCTTGTATGATAGCAACTCCTCAAGCGAAGTAAACTCATGTCGTTCAAGCACGCCATCGCCAAACAAGTGGCGAAGCATGTCCTTATCCCATCCCAATGGCACTGAGCCATGTTGTAATATTGCGCCATTACAACGAGCCTGTGCGCTGCCAACCAATTTCGCCGAGCCAACCACGATGTCGGTTGGAGAGTGCATGGCATAACAAAATTCCGCCGCATTAGGCAATGCCCCATGAATCGTTCCCTCAACCCGACCGCTCGCACATGCCGAGACACTGTGGGCAAGACGCCCATCCACACCCAGCTCGCTTAACCCAATTATGACGCCCTCGCTCACAAACTTGCACACCGTTAGCACCGAACAGTCGCTAATCAGTCCCTTTGGAAGCACCACCGAATAAGTTACCTCATCATCGTGAAAGACTATGCCGCCCCCCGACAGTCTTCTGACAACATCAATTCCGCGCTTCTTGCATCTATCCAGCAGCCCCTCTGTGAGCCTTGAGAAGTATCCAACTGACACCGTTGGGCGTTCCCACATGTATAGGCGAACCGTGAGCATGTTTCGCCTGATTGATGTCATCCTCAGCACCGCTTCATCAACCGCCATATTCCATGCGCCATCAGCTGGCTTGTCAATCAGCAGGCGAACGCGTATGCCTTCGCCCATCCATTCACAACCTTCCTTCACGCCTCAACATCTCAACATACGCCTGTGCCGTAAGCAGCGCCTTCGTCTCCTCTGAGGACGGCATTTCAACAACGATGAGCCACCCATCACCGTATGGGTCTTGATTAACAATCGTTGGGTCGTCAAGCAAACGCTCGTTCACTTTAACGACAGTCCCACTCACTGGTGAGTAAACTTCCTCACTCGCCTTCACCGACTCTATGACGCCAAACGGCTGCCCAGCCTCAATGTGGTCGCCGACATCTGGGAGCTCAATGTAAGTCAACTCCCCCATCTCGCGCTGCGCAAAGTCAGTTACGCCTATAGTTGCTAAGTTGCCATCAACCTTAACCCACTCATGTGTGGGGGAATAAAGCAGCCCCTCAGGGATGCGCAGCTCCACTCCTCTTCACCCCCCAACTCAATTTCCGGGCTACTTCATCGGCTTCTTGTGGCTCTGCCTGCCTTTGGCAATCTTAGTATGCCGCGAAATTCAACCTCCCCTTCGGTGACGCAAATCAACTCAAGTTGTGGCTCAAGCGGCATTTTCAGCTCCGTCAGCTCAAACGAAAATTCCGTCTTCCCGATAAGCCGCTCAACTGCGCTGCCCGGCATCGGAATGACACTGAACACCTTCAGGAGCTTTGGTTTGAAAGTAACCTTACATGGTGGCACCGCTACGAGTTCGCCATCAACCGAGAACGGTATGTGCAACCACCAAATGGGATAAGATGCCTCAACGCGAATTCCCTGAGCATGCAACTTCGCCACCGGCTTGACCAAACCGCTCTTGGTCATCTCGCTCTCAATAAGTGACGAGACGAAGCTTGATGGCAGCTTGAACACGAACCACCCGTTTGCGAAATCAATTAGCCATATGCGTTGCTCACTCAGCAGCTTTTGGAGGTCGTAACGCACATTGGTCAATCCAACAGTTAATTCCGTGAACGGCACCCCATCAAACTCGCACTCGCTAAACTTCACCATCACGCTCGCTATATGTCCGACAGACCTCTTTGTCTGCCCCACAACAGCTGTAGGCAGTAGGGTGGTTTTCTCACGCGCTCGGTTGCCTTCATCGTGCGCTATGAGCTGTGTTAGCGCCTCACTCTTCGCTTTTGCCCCCACAACCGTTATCTCAAGCGAATCAAACTCACCGCGCAATGCTGCAAAGCCACCGCTCCCCTTGATCCTGACTTGGATGCTTTTTGCATTTGGGAAAAGAGAGCGCATTACGCGCTCAATATGCGCTTCGTATCGTGATGGCTCGGAGAAATAGGAGAAGGCTCCAACCAAGAGCATCAAAGCCAATACGACTTGCATCTGTCATTCACCTCATGACTTTCACGCCCGTTTGCAAGCTGCTCCCATACATGGGTTAGGTTGCGGCTCATCATCAAATCATTTCCCAGACCCTATTGAGCGCCCTTGCCGTCACAAGCGCGGCTTCCTCATCGGGCAGCTCGCTCAATGCTTTGCTGAATGGCTCTGGCGTTACAGGTCCATCGTAGCCTATATCCCTGAGCGCCCCAAGAAAGCCAACGAGGTCAATGACACCCGTCTCGCCCGGAAGGCACCTCACATTGTCAATCTGCTCATCCTTCGGTATGCCAGCGGGAGCATCATTGACATGAACATACACAACCTGATCGCAGCTTAACTTCCTGATGTCCTCAACTGTTCCATCGCTCGTCCACCAATGCCATGAATCAAGGAGCAATCCGACATTGCCTGTGCCAATGGCATCACACAGCTCAATCATCTGGTCAAGCGTGTGGATGAACTCATACTTGTGCCCGATGCGCAGACTCTTTGTGCCGAGGAATTCAAGTCCAAGCCGACAACCGTGCTCACCCAGAATATTAGCAATCGGCTTGAAGCGTTCAACATGCCATCTAAAGTTCTCGTCGTATGGACGCTCATCGGAGAACGATGGCACCCATGTGATGAACCTTGTGCATCCAACATCTCTTGCGAGCTTTGCCCATCTCGGCAGCTCGCTTAACCCGCGCTCATAATCATCCTCGCTTAGCCAGTTGAATGGAAGCCCACACCCTCCAACTCTCATCCCAAAGCGCTCATAGAGTGAGACGACAAAGCTGATGGAATGCTCCTTTGAGAGCCTCTCAGCCTCACTCAACATGAGGTCAACCCCATCAAACCCAGCATCACGCGCAATCTTGAGCGTCCTCTCAAGGTCGGCGTGTATGCTGATGGCTCCCGGATTCAGATTCCGAAACATCAACATCTTAATCACCCCTTTTGCACGGTAGTTGCAGCCGCATAACTAAGCATTATGCATGAGCTGAAGCATTGAGGGTTAGCTTCACCCCAAGCTCACGATGTTTGAGTTGGCGATGCCAGCTGGTGGATGCGTCGTAAAGCCATATAAGTGTTAACACCAATCGCGCATCGCTGCTAAATTGCTGATTGGGAATGAGGGATCAAAAGACGGTAGTTGTAATGAGCCAATTCGGCGAGAGGTGTAACGCATCATCTTGAGGCAAGATGATAAGATCAACCGCGAGGCTGAGAAAGAGAAATTCAGGCTCTACAGGCGCACGAGAGACCCGAAGCTTAGGGACGAACTCATCAGTGCCAACATTGAGCTTGCAAGGCGCATTGCTCGGCGCTATGCAGCTATATCCAACGAACCATTTGACGACCTGTTTCAGGAAGCATGCATCGGGTTGATAAACGCCGTTGAACGATATGACCCCTCCATGGGAACGCAGTTCAACACATATGCGACACATGTCATAAACGGTCACCTCAAGCATTACCTTCGTGACCTCGGCGGATTGATCAAAGAGCCGGCATGGATGCAGGAGGAAAGATACAGGCTCAACAGGGCAATTGAAGAGCTGCGCCAAAAGTTGCACCGAGAACCTGATCCGGAAGAGGTAGCCGAATACTCGGGGATGAGTTTGGAGTTGGTGAAACGCATACTCGGCTCAAGCAGTCTATTTCAAGTTGAATCGCTTGATGAAGTGATGATCAGCGAGGAGGGTGAAGAGGGGGTTGACTCACAACTTGACAGGAGGGCGCTTGAGGGTCTTTGGGAAGATATGCAACGCCTTGAAGACAGGCTGGCTATCCAACAGGCTTTGCAGCACCTGAGCAGGCTTCAGAGGAAAGTCATTGAGTTGTTCTTTTACAACGAGCTTACGAAGACGGAGATAGCTCGCATACTCGGCATCTCGGCAAACTATGTCACATACCTGCTCCAAAGGGGCTTACACAACCTGCGCGGGCTGTTGACCGGTAAAGCGCCAATGAGGGTGAGAAGGGCTATGGAAAGGGATGAGGTGACGGGTTTCTTCGGGGAGCAGTATTTCATTGAGCGCCTGAATGAGGACTTGCGCAGGGCACAGAGATACAGCTTCTCGGTTTCGCTGGCATACATCATATCTCCAGCACTTCGCCTCTACCATAGGAGATGGCGCGCAAGGCACTTCAACTCAATCATATCAAAGCTTGCCGAAGTCATTCGCTCAACCTTGCGAGAGGTTGACTATGTTGGTAGGATGAAGGTGAACGAGTTTGCAATAGCTATGCCACACACAAGTGCTAAGGGCGCAGCAAAAGCTATGGAGAGGCTGAAGGGTAAAATCACCGCCACATTTGATGGCAGGACGCAAGAGACGCCAAAGATTGATTGGCATTATGCCATCGTTGAATCATTAAATGGCGAAGGCGATGCCGTTGAGATGCTGATTGAAGCCGAGAGGAGGGTCAAAGAGAGCATCAAGCCAAGGTAGCGCCCATTGTGCTTTCCGCATTGTTGCCTGAGGTTGCTCTTTCAAATGTCAAGCTCATTCTCAACTTCCTTTGCATGTGCCTCAATCAACTTGCGCCTTGCCTCCACGCTCTCCCCCATCAGTATCGTGAAGAGCTCATCAGCCTTCTTTGCGTCCTCAACTCTGACTTGGATCATCACCCTGGTGTTTGGATTCATCGTGGTCTCAGCAAGCTGGTCTGGGTTCATCTCACCCAAGCCCTTGTATCGCTGCACATACGCATTCCTTAGCTTCTTGAGGAGTTCGTCCCTTTCAGCATCATCGTATGCGTAGTAAATTTCACGCCCCCTCCTAATGCCATAGAGTGGTGGCTTTGCTATGTAGACATGACCGCGCTCAACGAGCGGGCGCATGTAGCGAAAGAGGAATGTCAAAAGCAGCGTGCGTATGTGGCTGCCATCAACATCGGCATCTGCAAGGAGTATGATTCGGCTGTAGCGCAACTTGTTTATGTCAAATCCGCTGTCCTTATCTTCCTCCACCTTGCGCTTCCTTTTCCCGTCACCGATGTCGGAGACTATACCGGTCCCGATGGCAGTTATGATCGCCCTTATCTCCTCATTGTTGAGCACCTTCTCAAGGCGGTGCTTCTCAACATTTATGACCTTGCCGCGAAGCGGTAATATGGCTTGAGTGCGTCTGTCTCGCCCCTGCTTAGCGGTTCCTCCGGCTGACTCACCCTCAACGATGAAGAGCTCGCAAAGCTCCGGATCCTTCTCAGTGCAATCTGCGAGCTTGCCCGGCAAGCCGGACTCGTCAAGGGCGCTCTTTCGCCTTATCAATTCGGCAGCCCTCTTAGCAGCCTCGCGAGCCTTCGCTGAATTTATAGCCTTTGCTATGATGCGCCTTGATGGTGTCGGATTCTCGTCAAAATACCTGCTCAACCCCTCATGGACGATTGAATAGACAATACCCTCAACCTCGCTGTTGCCCAGCTTATGCTTCGTCTGACCCTCAAACTGCGGATGGAGCAGTTTCACACTCACTATCGCTGTTAAACCCTCACGAACATCATCACCGATCAGGTTTGGATCCTTCTCCTTCAGCATATTGAACCGCCGCGCATAAAGGTTAACTACCCTCGTTAGGGCATTCTTGAAGCCGGTCTCGTGCGTCCCGCCATCAACCGTCCTTACATTGTTGGCGAATGAAATGATGTTCTCCTGATAGCCCTCGTTGTATTGAATGGCTACCTCAACTTCCACATCCTCTCTTGTGCCACGAATGTAAATTGGGCGGTGAAGCGTCTGCTTGCCGGCATTCAGATATTGCACATATGCGGCAAGCCCGCCCTTCTCGTGGAATTCAATTGTCTCACCTGTGCGTTCATCCGTTAGAGTTATCTTCACCTGAGGGTTGAGGAAGGCGAGCTCATGAAGCCTGCGAGCTATGATATCCCTTTGGAATTCGGTCGTCTCAAAAATTTCGGGGTCGGGCTTAAATCGTATCGCTGTGCCGGTGCGCTTTGTCCGCCCGATCGGCTTAAGCGGTGTGACTGGTTGTCCACGCTCATAACGCTGATACCATATCCTTCCCTCACGAGCTACCCTCACCTCAAGCCACTCGGAAAGCGCATTGACGACCGAGACGCCGACACCGTGCAACCCACCGCTCACCTTGTATCCGCCACCGCCAAACTTGCTCCCGGCGTGTAGCATTGTAAGCGCAACTTCAACCCCGGGTCGCTTCTCCTCAGGATGCATATCCACTGGTATGCCGCGCCCATCATCGGAAACGCTCACAGAGCCATCCGAGTGGATGACCACATCAATTCGCCTGCAGAAACCGGCGAGAGCCTCATCAATGCTGTTGTCAACAACCTCATCAACGAGATGGTGAAGACCACGAACGCTCGTATCCCCAATATACATTGCGGGGCGTTTCCTGACGCCCTCCAAACCGCGAAGCACCTGAATGTGATGTGCTTGGTAGTCGGACAAGTCCTCCAATGGCTGCTCCTCAATCGCCTCCGGAGCCTTTGCCAACTCCTCGTGTTGAACTTCACTTGCCTCAACAACTTCAACTTGCACCGCTTGCGAGGCTGCCGCGCTATCAACTTGCTGATTCTCCTCCTGCCCTTCCACCTCGCCACCTATGAGGGGTAATTGGCGCTTCGGTGTCGCCTTAGTTGCTCTCTTGCTTGCCGCCTTTCTCATGCTCTTACCCCCATCTGCTGCGTTGAAACCCGGCTTAAATGCAAACCCAAATGAATTTTAGCGCATACTGGGAAGGCTTTACCACAAACTGTGGGAGCTACCAACTCGCCCAACACCCATATGAAAGCGAGTTTCAACCGCGCTGGAGGGCGTTGAGTTAACAGCCGAAGCTGTTCCCACAATGGGTGGTTAGGTCACATATGACGCGCATGACTGGTTTGGATGATTTCATCCGCCTTTGATTTGACACTGCTTGAAATGTTTGCATTGCCACATTTCAAACTTACTCCGGCAGCGGCTTACCCTTCGTTTCCGGCGCAACCGGAAGGACAAGCAGCCCGAGGAGGAAAATGAGCGAGAGGATTGAACCGGCATTCCTTATGCCATAGGCGGCTCTCAAATGACCGAATGTGTATGGACCGGCTATTGCAAGGTAGCGCGCCACATTGTAGCAAAAGCCAGTCCCGGTAGCCCTAAGGCGTGTCGGATACAGTTCAGGGAAGTATACAGCATATCCGCCAAACAAGCTTGTCGTGAAGAACCCCATCAATGGGAACAGCACCAACGATTCCGAGAAACTGCTCACGGTCTGAAATGTTGTGGGCACGACAATGAAGCAGAGCAGAAATGAACATGCAAATGCGCCCCTCCTGCCGATGCGCTCAGCCAACCACGCCCATGCGAGTATGCCAAAAAACGCCCCGGCATTCTGCATCATTATGGCTACGCTGACAGCCCTTTCGGTGAGCGCCCTCAAGTGTGGGAGGTTGTCTGGGTTGAGTGCATTCCTGAGCAAGTCCGGCGACCAAGTTCCAATCCCCCAAAAACCTATCACGCCGACCGCCGCAAGGCTCACGCCAACAATCGTATTGTGCCGCCAACGCCTGTCAGAGAAGAGCTCAATGAAGCTGCCGAGCCGCTCAGCGCCGGACGCCTCGGCAATCTTTGCCCTCTCCCAACGCTCCGGCTCACGAATGAAAAGGCGGATGACGAAGACAAGCAATGCAGGCAGCACTCCAACCGCAAACACATACCTCCAACCAAGCCTCGGCGACGCGCCTATGGTGAGGTTGATCAATCCGGCTGAGATGTTTCCTAACGCCGAAGATGCTTGCATTATGCCAAGCGCAGCAGGTCTGGAGCGCTCCGGGAACACCTCGGCAACGAGTGCTGCACCGGCTGCAAATTCACCACCCACGCCAAGCCCACAAAGGAATCGGTAGATCGCAAATTCCCACCAAGTCCGAGATAGCGCAGCCATGCCGGTAAAGCCGGCATAAAGCAAAATCGTGATCATCATAGCCCTCGTGCGCCCTATCTTATCGCCGACAATGCCAAACAGGAAGCCACCGGTAGCCCATCCGAAGATGAAGATGGCTTGCACAATTCCGGCATACTTCGCCACCAGCGGATCTTCCGGGGGAACATTTAGCAACGCTGAAAGTGCTGGTTGGCGTGCGAGCACATACAGCCATTGGTCCATCGTGTCAAATGCCCACCCGAGTGACGCTACCACGAGGACGAGAAAATGATACCCGCTTAACCCCTCATACCAGCGCCCGCTGCTTAAACTCCTGTCCATTGACATCCCACCCGCACCCCCATCATCCTTAGGTGCTGCAGCTACGAATATAGTGCAGCTCAACTTCAACTTGTGCTACTCTCATTTGATTGCGGATCGGCGTTATTGCCAGTTTGGTCCGCACCTCAAGTGTGAAGCAAACTGAACATCGCTTCACAATGTTTGATAGATTTCGGAGTGGCGGAGAAACTTCGTGGAGGGGGTGTGATAAGATGGCGAAGGATGCCATAGAGGCGATAATGGAGAGGCGCAGTGTGCGAAAGTATAAACCGCAGCCAATCCCAAATGAGCACCTGATGACTATACTTGAAGCGGCAAGGCAGGCACCGTCAGCCGGAAACAGACAGCCGTGGAGGTTCGTAGTTGTGCGTGACCCGGATGTAAAGCGCAGGCTCGGTGAGGCTTGCAACAACCAAACTTGGATAGCTGATGCGGATGTCATCATCGCCGGGTTGAGCGTGCCAGCTGAGAGCGAGCGCTGGCACGATAAAGATGTCATGATAGCAATGCAGAACTTGATTATCGCTGCAACGGCACTCGGCTATGGGACATGCTGGATAGGGGCATTCAACCAAGAGAAAGTCAAGGAAGTGCTCGGCATACCTGAGGACATCAATGTGGTTGCCCTGACGCCTGTCGGCGTCCCGGACGAGTTCCCAAAGCAGCGCCCGAGGAAGGATATGAGCCAGATCTTTTTCTCCGACCAGTATGGAAGGGAGCTTAAGCTTTGAAGTCAACGCCACTTTATTCGCGCATTGTGCGGACATGATGCACCTGCCTTTGCACAGTGACCATGGCAATTCCTATTAACGGTTGCCAAACCTTAATCAGTCACGCGGTGTGGATTGAACTTGCCCTATAACCCTTCCAGATAGATGGTCATTCGCTGCCACATGCAAGCGGAGGTTGGTGGGCAAGGTGGGAAGAAGGGACAAGTTGCCAAAGGTGAGTGAGTTCTACCGAGGTAAGACCTTGTTCATCACAGGTGGCACTGGCTTCCTCGGGAAGGCACTCATAGCCAAGTTGCTCAAGGACTTAAGCTGCATACGGCGCGCTTATGTCCTTGTGCGCAAAAGGAGACTTCCAAATGGTCAAGTGATGGATGCCAGAAGGAGATTGTATGAGGAGGTTCTACTCTCAACGGCTTTTGAACCGTTGAGGCGTGAGCTCGGTGAGGAGCTTGAGGGGCTCGTTGACGAAAAGATCGTCCCAATTGAGGGCGACTTGCTCAACGAGCAGCTGGGTCTGGGCGAGGAAGCGCTTGAGGCTGTGCGAGATGAAGTTGACATAGTCATAAATTGCGCTGCCGATGTCTCTTTTGATGCCCCAATTGATGTCGCAACGAAGCTCAACGCCATAGCTCCAAGGCGTGTCATTGAGTTCGTAAAGACATGGGCGAAAAAACCGATCTTCGTGCATGTCTCCACATGCTATGTGAATGCGATGCGAGAGGGCTTGGTCAAAGAGGAGCCGCTCATGCCCAATGTATCAATGTGGCACCTGCGCCTCGGAAAAAGCCCAACCGATGGCTCCATAGAGAGGTATGATGTTGATGATGAAGTTCAGGCAATACTGAAGCGAGTTGAGGAACTGTATGCACATGCAGGGCAAGAGCGCAATCAAGCTGGCGATGAAGGGCAAGTTGAGCTGGCACAGAGTGAACGGCTAAGGGAGATGCTCGTCAGCGAAGGTATGATGTGGGCGAGGAGGCGCGGTTGGAACGATACATATACATTCACCAAAGCGATGGGAGAGCAGTTAATCACACGCTACAGGGATGATGTGCCCACCATCATACTTCGCCCAGCCATCATTGAGAGCGGTCTCTTGGAGCCATCGCCCGGGTGGATAGAAGGGTTGAGGATGGCAGACCCGATAATCATCGGCTACGGGCGTGGGAGGCTGCCGGACTTCCCGGGCGATCCGAATGCCATCATTGACTTTGTCCCGGTTGACTTCGTGGTTAACGCCCTGCTTTGCTCCGTAATGCTGGCTGCGTTGGAGCCGGGGTTGCACATCATTCATGTTGCGACTGGGTCGGTCAACCCGCTAAAGTTCGGTGAGCTGTATCGCATCGGCAGGGAATACTTCCTGAGCAACCCACTGAGGCTGCACGACATTTCAGCAGTCCCACAATATCCAGAGTGGACATTCAAGCGAAGCGATGAATTCCTGAGAGAGCTGCGCATGCGGTGGTTTCTCCTCGGCATTTTGCTTCCGCTTACGGAACGGCTCCAGTTCACAGCCCGCATGAGGAAACTAAACTCACAGCTGCGAAATATGCGCCTCATGCTTGAGCGCCTGAGATACTATGTTGAACTTTACGGCTCATATACGGAGGTCAAAGCATGCTACGAAACGACGAACCTACTCAACCTGTTTGAGCGCCTGCAGGATGATGACAAGCGGACTTTCAACTTTGATGTGCGTTCAATCAACTGGGTTGAATACATACAGCGAATACACATACCCGGTTTGCTGCGGTATGCACTGGGAGTGGACGGCTCAAAGGCACGAGCGATGCTCATCAAAAGGTTTGAAGAGCCAGTCGGGGAGCAGCACATCAAGGAGCGCCACAAAGTGGAGCCGCGCATACTGCCCGATTTAGTTGCACGGGCTGCATCGCTTTCCCCAGAAAAGGTCGCCATGCAAATAAAGCGGGATGGAATTTGGGTCAGATACACTTACAGCGATATTGAGCGCTTACGCCGAACTATGGCGGCTTCATTGCTCAAGAACGGTGTTGGTCACGGCTCAAAAGTTCTGCTCTACTCCGAGAATCAGCCAGAATGGGGCATCTCTTACATGGCTGCGTCAAGCCTTGGAGCTGCGGTTGTGCATGTTGATAGGCAACTCCCGCCAGAGTATGTTTTGAGGGTCGCAAAGTGGTCTGGGGCTGTTGCAATATTGGCTTCAACTACATGCGCAAAGGCAATCTGGGAATGCGCGATGGAGAGGATGCAGCCGACGCCGATAGTGCTTGACATAAACAACATGTGCCTGCCGTATGGAGAACAAGACCAGATCCATCCGGAGCCAATTGATACTGAAGAGTATGAGAGGGAGATCGCCCCAAGCGACATCGCATCAATCATTGTGATCTCGGGAGCCGGGAGCGAACCTAAGGGAGTTATGCTTTCGCACCACAACTTGATCTCAAATGTCCTGGCGATATCTCGCATGCTAAAGCCAAACGAGAATGACCACTTCGTTTCAATACTTCCGCTCAATCACGCACTTGAGTTCACCGGCGGCTTTCTTGTGCCTTTGTATTCATGCGCCACGATAACCTACCTGACGACGCAGCGCTCAAAAGCGGTAATTGAAACGATGCGCCAAGTCGGCGCCACTTGCATAATAGCAGTCCCAAGGGCTTTGCAGATATTGCGTGACGCCATCTTCTCCGAGGTTAGAAGGAGTGGGAAGTTCAAATGGGCGCTCTTCAGAGCAATGCTTAAGATCAGCAAGCTGCTCTACAGAGCAACTAACCTGAGGATTGGTAGGGTGCTTTTTCCATTTGTGCACGAAGCCTTTGGCGGCAAGGTCAGAGCTCTCATAAGCGGCGGTGCTCCACTCCCGATCAGCGTGTTTGATGATTTGACAGCGCTTGGCTTCGTTGTCTGCGAGGGGTATGGACTTACAGAGGCGTCACCAGTGGTAACTGTGAATCCCATTGAACGCCAAAAGAGGGGCTCAGTGGGATTGCCACTGCCGGGAGTGCAAGTGAGGATCGCACAGCCAGATGAGAGGGGCATCGGTGAGATACTCGTCAAAGGGAGCAATGTCATGCTCGGCTACTTCAATGACGAAGCGGCGACATCGCAGGTCATAAAAGATGGGTGGCTCCACACGGGCGACCTTGGCTACATTGATCCACACGGCTACCTATACATCTGCGGAAGGATGAAAGATGTGATAGTCACTGCGGCGGGGAAAAATGTCTACCCTGAAGAGATTGAAGCCCTATACGGCAACCTCCCAGAGGTCAAAGAGATGTGCGTCGTCGGGGTATGGGATGAGGAGACGATGGGTGAGGCAATTCACGCTGTCATTGTGCCGGATGAGAACCTATGGAACGATAAGGAGGGCTTGGAGCTTTTCACAAAGCGCCTTCATGCAGCTATACGGGAAATCTCCTCACGCCTCCCATCCTACCAGCGAATTCAACGAGTCCACATACTGACATGCGAGCTGCCGAGGACGCCCGCTTTGGGAATTGACAGGGCTGCTGTCAAGGGGTTGCTCATAGGGACATCAAAGCCATTGGAGCTGCCCACAACGCGCGTCCGTGAAGTTGATGGGCGATTGAAGGGGCTCGTCATAGATGCCATAGCGCTGGTCGCAAATAAACCGAGCGACAAGATCTCACCAACGCATCATCTTGAATTTGACCTCGGACTTGATTCGCTCATGCGGCTTGAGCTGCTTGTTGAACTTGAAGTGAGGTTGAAGACGACATTCCCTGAGGCTCTTCTTCCGGCACTGCACACCGTGCAAGATGTGATTGATGCTGTGGCGAGACGAATCACCAGCGCAAAGGATGCCCATGCCGAAATGGATGCAAAGCATTTAAAGGTCCTGCAATCCAAAAGGCTGCCAACTGCGGAGACAAACAGGTGGCTAAAAGCCGGTGTCTTTAAACGAATGTGCAGGTGGTTAATGAGGCTGCTAATGCACCTCGCTTTTAAAACCTATTTCGGGTTTGAAGTTCACGGAGCAGAGAACTTGCCGGAGGGTGATGGTTTCATCATCGCTGCAAACCATTGCAGCCACCTTGACACATGCGCAATACTGCTGGCGTGCGGAAAACATGCAAGCATGCTGCGCATACTCGGCGCAAAGGATTACTTCTTCAACTCAAAGGTTCGTGGGTGGCTATTTCACACATTCCTCAGCGTCATCCCATTTGACAGGCATGTTCGCTTCACCGAGGGTCTACAACTTGCGATTGATGCGCTTAAGCGTGGCTATACCCTTCTCGTCTTTCCGGAGGGCACACGCTCACCCACAGGCGAAATGCAACAGTTCAAGCCGGGTGTGGGCTTGCTCGCGATTGAATCCGGTGCCCCTGTAGTTCCGGCATTCATACATGGGACATTCCAAGCGCTCTCAAGGCACAGGCGAATACCATCACGGCATAAGATAACGGTTCACATAGGCGCCCCAATTGACCCAGAGCCATACAAGCGGTTGATTGATGATGGCAAGATGAGTCGTCATGAAGCTTACAGGAAGTTGGCTGCCGATATCCAAGCTGCCGTGCTCAAGTTGAGGGATGAAGCAATGGCGCAAATGAGTGAAGAAGATGCCGTCCGTCGGCGTATAAAAAAGTCCGGAGGTGGTGAGGATGAACTTGATCTTCATCATGCTTGACAGTCTGCGCCAAGATCATGTTAGCATCTACAACCGTGGACAACCAATCTTTGACGATGTGCCTGCTTGCAAGACGCCCAACATTGATGAGTTCGCAAGCGAGTGCATCATCTTTGAAAATGCATATCCAAGTGGCTTGCCAACAATGCCTGTGCGATACGAACTCATGACGGGGCACTTCTCACTGCCATTTCGTGGCTGGATGCCTCTGACACCTTATGACATTACCCTCGCTGAGATACTCCGCAAGGAGGGGTATGTGTGCGGTCTCATTAGCGACACATACCATTTTCGTGCGCCGAACATGAATTACCATCGCGGCTTCAATTCATACGAATGGATCCGCGGGCAGGAGTATGACCCTTGGTTTTCGTCACCGCCGAGAAGAAGTGTGGATGACTATGTCAACGAAAACTACACTCCAGAGTGGCGTGCGAGGGTGGCACAGTTCTTGGCTAACACCGATGATTTTAGGGACGAGAGCGATTGGTTTGTGGCGAAGGTTGTTGACAGAGCCATAGATTGGCTTAAGCGGAATAGAGTTCACAGGCACATCTTCCTTTGGATTGATTCATTTGAGCCACACGAACCTTGGGATCCACCAAAGCGCTTTGACACTTACACCGACCCAAGCTACAAAGGACCAAGGCTTATCCTCCCGATGGGTGGTTGGGCAAAGGAGTGGGCAAGTGAGGAGCAGATAAGGTTTATACGAGGGTTATATGCTGGCGAGGTGACATTCGTTGATCATTGTCTTAAGCCGTTGTTTGAAGCAATGAAGGACTTGGGCTACTTTGATGACTCGCTCATCATATTGACTGCCGATCACGGTCATCCGCTTGCCGATCACGGAAAGTTTTTGAAGGGCACCGATAGGATGCACAGCGAACTCCTGAAGGTGCCATTCCTCGTGCGCCTTCCGGGCGGTGAGAATGGTGGCAGACGAACGAAGGCTCTTATCCAGTTCCCGGATGTAATGCCAACGATACTTGAGTTGCTCGGCTTCGGAAATAACAACATTGCTGTGCACGGAAAAAGCTTCGTGCCAGTCCTCAGGGGCGAGACAGACGAGCACCGAAAGGCTGTAATATGCGGCTACCATGAGGGCGTTGATCGGTGCATAAGAGACGAAGTTTGGAGTTTCGTCCAAAGACCGCAAGGTCAACCAGATGAACTTTACAATCTCGTTGAAGACCCGAAGGAGACGCACAACTTGATTGATGAGCATCCCGAGGAGGCACAGCGCCTTTCCTCACACTTTGGAAGCATATTCAGGCGAGCCCCAACGAGGTTCATAAAGGGTGTGCAGGGAAAATACGAGATGTCCTCAGCGAGCATTGAGTGAAGCCGTTTCTCGTGCCCTGCACAAGCATTTGTGAGATGAAGTGCTGTTGCACCCGTGATTGCTCCAATCAAATGTCATCTCCTTGCCAATCCTGCTTGCGAGCTACTGCGGATGAACAAAGTTCTTTTAACGGCTAAAGTAGGCTTGAAGGAATAAAGCTAAGATACCAAGAGTTGAAACTAACACTGGCACCGTAAGTGCAAAAAGCCACTTCTCCACACGCTCAACATGCCTGCACAACCCCTCTATTTCTTGGCGCAATATAGCATCACCCTGCTGCATGTCCTTCCTGAGCGCCTCAACCTGTTGTTGCATATCTTTGCGCAGTTGCCCAACCTCACGCTGCATGTCCTCGCGCAGCGACTCAATCCGCTGTTGAAGCACTGCATCACCCTGCTGCATGTCCTTCCTAAGTGCCTCAACCTGTTGTTGCATATCTTTGCGCAGTTGCCCAACCTCACGCTGCATGTCCTCGCGCAACAGCCCAATTTCGCGCTGCATGTCTTCACGCAGCAATTCAATCTGCTGTTGAAGCGCCGCATCGCCCTGCTGCATGTCCTTCCTGAGCGCCTCAATCTGTTGGTGCATTTCTTGTCGCAGCGTTGTGTAACGGTCCTCTAAACGCAAGAAGCGCTCATCAAGGTAACGGAAAAAATAGGGCTGTGTTTCAGGGGATGGCGGCATGACCTGCCATAGCAGTTGAAAAAACTTGAGAACTTCCTCCTCGCTTTTTCCCAATCGCTGCGCCAACTCAGAGATGATGGATTGCGACATTGGCATTTTGCCCCCCAAATTTATCCAGCCGTCATTATCACGCTTCAAAACAGCGCATCACCCACCATTGAGTTTAATGCAACCTGTTGATCAAAATACACGCGCATGCATTTACCTCACCTTGCTCTTGGATGAGCCATGTCATAGACGCGCTTAAGGTGAGCCATTGATGTGCGAGTATAAATTTGCGTCGTTATAAGCGACGCGTGCCCAAGCAGCTCCTGAACAACGCGCAAATCTGCACCGCCCTCAAGCATGTGTGTGGCAAATGAATGGCGCAGCGTATGCGGTGTGACCTTATCGCCCAATCCGGCGAGTTGCGCATATCTCACAACTATCCTGTGCACTTGCCTCTCTGTCAGCCTCGTGCCGCGTCTGCTCAAAAAGAGCGCCTCAGAATTTACACCGCTGCGACTGGTGGCGAACTTGTGGCGCGCCCTTTCAAGATACTCCCTCAATGCAATTTGCGCTGGCTCACCGAGGAGCACTATCCGCTGTTTCCCGCCCTTCCCGGTGACGATGATCTCCCCAACCGCCATGTTGACATCGGTGCAATTGAGGCGAACGAGTTCACCGACGCGCATTCCCGTTGAATAGAGCACCTCAAGAATTGCTTTATCGCGCAGCCCAATCGGGCTGCTATCATCAGGCGCTTTAAGTAACGCCTCAACCTCAGCGACCGTGAGCGCTCTTGGGAGCGTCATTGGGAGCTTTGGGGCGCGGATGAAAACCGCCGGGTTTGACTTTATGCGACGCCTGCTGACCAAGTAGCGAAAGAAGGCGCGCAGCGAAGAAAGCTTGCGAGCGATTGAGCGCTTTGAGTAGCCTTTCATCGTCAACTCCATCACGAACTGCCTTACGTGAGTTGCATTGACTTCTTCCCACGAGAACCGCTCGCCACCCTCAAATAGCCTTTCAAGGAATGCAGCGAATTGAATGATGTCATTTGCGTAGCATCTTAAGGTATGCACGGAGGAGGATTTGAGGGAACGCATGTGGTCAACGAATTCGTCAACCGCTGACCATACCTCAGCAGCTCTCTTGCCAAAGACACCGTCTGATGTGAATGTGCCCATTCTGACGCTCACCACCACGCGGGATAAGCAGCGCATCATAAGGCAGCTTTAAGGCTGACCAAACTCACCAGCCTGAGCAATAGTTTCGTTTTCGCCAAGAAGCTCGCCGGCAACCCCAGATTAAGGATAACCTCATCAAGCGCTGCGCACTTGAACTCAGAAGCAACTGTTGGGCTTTCGGAAGGCATTGTCAAATCGTAACCTCAACCCAATCCAACGAAAGTTGCCGTCGGATTAGTGGTGAAAGACGAATAGAATGAGGGCTATTGACACTAAGCCAATCAGCATCCTCTCAATGCGCTCGCTCACCTGCAACTTGAGCAACTTAAGTCCACACGAAGCCAACATGACCATTGAAGCCATCACGAGCATCGTCACCGTGCCAGTAAGCAACATTAGCGCAGTGAGCGATTCAAAACCGCTTGCAGCAGCCGCAAAGAAAAGCGGCAGTATAGCTTGACACGGAGACAGTGTGAGCATGAGCATCAATGCCAATACGGCGAACCATTCAATTTTTTCTCCCCCGCTATTGGGATGGCATTCGCCACACCTCATGTGACCGAACTTGTTGATGAATTCACCGCTGCCGTGCGGCGGTGAGAGCAATGCGCTCGCTATGTAGACAGCACCAACGAGAAGGAGCACCGATGCGACGACATATTTGGCTACCGAAGAGAAGATTGCAACTATTCCCTTCCCAACGAACCACGCAACCAACCCGAGTGCAAGCATCGTTGTAGCGTGGCAAGCGCCGGCAAGCAAAGTTGTAAGGAGCAACTTTAACCTGCTCCAATGATGGGCTTTACCTACAAGCACAAATGGTAGCCAATGCGTCGGCATCATTGCATGCCAGAGAGAGATGAACAAAGCCGTCAGAAGAAGACCCAAGGTCATGTCTTACCTCCCGAGCCGGAAGTGGATGCATCAATTAGTATGGTGTGACACGCCCGCGCATGACACCTTCAAAAGCCTTTCGGGACGCGCTTGCAGCGGATTTTGATGCGGCTAAATTTGACATTCACCGATTGCGCGCTAAAATGACTTTTGAACAGCGGGCACCTGCCATTGGACAGCTGAAATACTGCAACGCACCACGATAGTGTAAGTTTGCGGTGAGATTGAAGGATGGGGTGGTCGTAGGGCAAGCCCGCTGGTGAGTTGGGATATGCAACAAAGCAGCTAAAAAGGTGCTGTGGTGGAAAGTGGATAAACCGCACGGGCTGTGAAAGTGATGGGTTTTGATGGCGTGCCGTAAGTGCACGCCAGTCAAAGCCCATTTTATTTTTGCATGCACAATTAGAGACCCGTGACGGCGCAGTGCTTCAGCCATCCGAGGAGCATATGACACGCTCTCACGGATGGCGTTTATTTTTGACCGCACCACAGCACCAAATTGGAGGCGGCTTGAGGATGTCACTAATTGGACGATTGGTCAGCTTCCTCAGACCATACGCATGGCAAGCAATCCTTGGACTGACCTTGGCTGTCACACTTACTTGGCTTTCGCTCGTCCCACCGATGCTCATGCGCATACTGATTGACGACGCAATCATGAAGCACAACAGGGTTTTGCTGCTGTGGCTGACCATCGCCCTACTCGGCGTGTATCTTGCCTCAACCCTTTTGAGCATGGTTAGGAATTATTTGATGGCATGGCTCGGTCAAAGAGTCCTCTACGACCTGCGCACACGCCTCTACGAGCATGTGGCAAACCTTGACATGTCTTTCTTTGAAGCGCGCCGCAGCGGTCAGATCATGTCGCGCATAACTGGTGATGTGACTGCACTTGAGCAATTCATTGTCCACAATGTCCCATCCATACTGATTGACCTCATAACCCTCGTAGGGATCGCCATTGTGCTCTTCAGGACAAATGTGCACCTCGCCCTGATAGCATTACTTCCGGCACCGCTGCTCGCAATCCTCACTGTATACTATCGTGAGCTCGCCATCGTCGTGTATCGCAGGCTATGGAATGTCATCGCTGAGATGCACTCATTCCTCATTGAAACGCTTTCCGGCATCAAGGTCATCCAATGCTTCAACCAAGAGGAGCGCGAGGTGAAGCGCTTTAGGGGAAGATGCGAGAGGATAGTGCGCTCAAACCTTGATGCTGCAAGGCTCTCAACACTCTTCTTCCCGACAATGGGCTTTATATCCACCTTTGGGCTGATGCTTGTCTGGTGGATTGGTGGCAATCAAGTCCTTGATGGACAAATAACCATCGGCGTGCTGACAATGTTCACGATGTATCTCCGCCAGTTCTATGTGCCCGTCCAAAACCTCACATACCTGAACGATGTGTGGCAAAGGACTGCCGCAGCTGCGGAGAGGGTGTTTGAGATACTGGATACGAAGCCGGAAATTGAGCAACCATCACAACCGATAAAGTTGAGCGAACTCAAGGGCGAAGTTGTGTTTGACAGGGTCAGCTTCTCATACAACGGCAACGGAAAGCGGGATGATGGGGTGCCGGCGTTGAGAGACATTAGCTTGAAAGTCCGTCCCGGGGAGACCATAGGCATAGTCGGAAGAAGCGGTGCCGGCAAGACAACTCTTACAGCACTCGTCGCGCGATTCTACGACCCGAAGGAAGGGCGAATACTGATTGATGGGCATGACCTGAGGCAGCTTGACTTGAAAGCATTGCGTGAGAAGATGGGAGTGGTGTTGCAAGAACCATTCCTGTTCCATGGGACAATCTATGAGAACATAGCATACGGGCGACCGAATGCAACGATGGAGGAGATCATAAAAGCAGCTAAGGCTGCCAATGCACACCAATTCATCCTGAACTTTCCAGACGCATACGATACATATGTCGGTGAGCGCGGAACAAAGCTCTCCGGTGGTGAGAGGCAAAGGATTTCCATTGCGAGGGCTATCCTGAGAGACCCAAAGATACTCATCCTTGACGAAGCCACATCCTCAGTGGATAGCGAATCCGAATATGCTATCCAAAAGGCGCTTGAGAGGCTGCTCAAAGGCAGGACAACTTTCGCCATAGCACACAGGCTCTCAACGCTGCGCAACGCCGACAGGCTAATCGTGCTTGACAGCGGGCGAGTGGTTGAAATGGGAACGCACGAGGAGTTGATGCAGCGAGACGGAATATATAAGCGCCTCGTTCAAATACAGGCGATGCTAAGCAACAGCTTGCTTAACGATAATGGCAACGGCAAAGGTGACGGTGACTTAGATAGCTCAAATGAAAGCAACGCTCATAACCGTGAAGGCAATGATGGCTCAAATGGAAACGCATCCAGGGCATGAGATGAGTTCCAGTCAATCCCTTGCCGGATGCCTTTTTGAAGCGGCTGTGGGGGTGACAGAGCATGGATGGGGACATTGAACCGGATTTAGAAATACGATGGTTGGACGAATGCGAGGTGCAAGTTGAGCGCGATGAAAACAATGAGCTGTGGCTCATTTGCGATGGGCAAAGAATGAAGATCGGCAGGCTGGTGAGATTGCTACCGCTAACGGATAAGTCGCATTACATTTCGGTGCTTGACACCGATGGAAGGGAGATCGGAATCATAAGGGACTTGCAGAACATTGAACCGGCATCAAGGGCAATCCTGTGGGAGGAGCTTGAGCGAATCTACATGATGCCGAAGATAAAGCGAGTCCGCCGCATAAGGCATGAGAAGGCATCCGGAGGGATGGTTTGGGAAGTGGAAACCGATATCGGGGCGATGGAGCTTCACATACCGAATACCGACAACATATACAAAGCGCGCTACCCGCGCATCTTCATCATAGACGAAGATGGACGGAGATACGAGATACCGAACTGCGACGCACTTGACTCACGGAGCCGCCGCTTGTTAGCGCGATACTTCTGAGCAAAAGCGCTCCCACAGGTAGGATAGCGACGACTCCCTTCAAAGTGTGTGGAAGCCGTTTACGCCTGTGAATGACCGCTGGAGCGTGCCCATGCATCATTGTATGCATTTATGACGGCAAGCATTAGGCAGAATATCGTGGATGCTTCCGAACCGGAGAGTGCCCCTTCCTCTTCCCCAGCTTCAAGGACCTCAATGACAGTGGTGAGCACATTCGGCTGGTCTGTCAACTCATCCACAGTTATGGTTGGAGCACCCTCCTCAGCGGATTGCGCAGCTTCTGCAAGTTCGGAAAGCTTGTCGCCAACTTGTTCGTAAGCTCCCAAGAATTCTTCAAGTGACACCACTGGTAAAGCGTTACCGCTCGCCCTCAGAAAGACCTCAGTGACAAGATATGAAAGGTGCACAGCCCACTCCTGTGCCCTCTCGGGAAGTTCCTCCAACATGGCGAAGGCGAAGGGCAAGACATTCGGCTGCGCACTCGTGACGCGAGCATCAAGCTCTTCCGCTTCCCGCTCACCATACTTTGCCATGTCGCTCCAAACTTGCTCCACTTGCTCCTGTGTTATCAGATGCATGCTTCATTCCCCTCTTTTGAACCGCGCATTTGCGCGGGTGCTTGATTGACATCATCAGTGTGACGCAATGCCGGTTCAAATGCTACTGCGACGCAGTGAGGCTTACTCCTCCACAAGCCTGCGCTAATGGTCCGCGATATTTGGGCTTCTCATGGTGAACAGATCTTGATGGCTCTCAAGAATTGCTCGCGCAAATGCGGTGCGGTTGCGATGGCAAATTTTGTTTGGGATCAAAGGATGCCGCAACGGCAAGCGCGCCAAAATGGGTGTAAAGCGGGTGCAACCAGTGCACGGCAGAGAGGGCGCTGCTCTAAAGAGTGCCTCGCTAAGGCGGGATGGAAGGGGCTGTCACGAGCTCAATGGGAAAGGCAGCATCAAGGATAATGGCATCTTAGACGCCGGGGAGTTGACTTTCGGGAGCAAAGATTGATGGCGGAGTGATTCACATGAAGAAAGCGATAGTGCTCATACGGCTCAAGCCTTCATTAATGGATGCTCAAGGGGCTGTGATTAAAAGGGCATTGCTTCAACTTGGGTATAACTCTGTCACCGATGTGAGAGTGGGCAAGCTAATTGAGCTGACGCTTGATTCCGAGGATGGGAGCGAAGTGACGGCGATGGTAAGGGAGATGTGTGAGAGGCTTCTCGCAAACCCAGTTACTGAGGAATATGAGGTGCTCGTGGAGAACACCGATTAGAGCTGGATGATGTGCGCAAACTCGCCACCTTAAAGGGGTGATTGGATGCGCTTTGGTGTCGTTGTCTTTGCCGGGTCAAACTGCGATCAGGATTGCTACCATGTCATCCGCAATGTCCTCGGAAAGCCGGTTAAGTATGTCTGGCATGAAGATGCCAACTTAAAGGATGTTGACTGCCTCATCCTTCCGGGCGGCTTCTCATATGGCGATTATCTTCGCCCGGGAGCTATTGCGAGGTTTTCAAAAGTCATGGATGCGGTTACGGAGTTCGCCGAGCGAGGCGGTCTTGTCATAGGCATTTGCAATGGCTTTCAGATTTTGCTTGAGGCTGGTCTTCTCCCGGGGGCAATGCTGCGAAATCGCAGCCTGCATTTCGTGTGCAAGTTTGTTCACCTCAAGGTTGAGACCACCGATACACCATTCACGAACTTATATCGGCGCGGGCAAATTGTGCGCATGCCGGTCGCACATGGCGATGGGAATTATTACTGCGACGAGCAGACGCTCAAAGCGCTTGAGGCGAATGGGCAAATTGTGTTCCGATACTGTGACGAACATGGAAATGTAACGCCAATGGCTAACCCAAATGGCTCACTCGCAAACATCGCCGGCATATGCAATGAGCAAAGGAATGTGCTCGGCATGATGCCACACCCTGAGAGATGCTCGGAAGCCATCCTCGGGAGCACTGACGGTCTTACGCTTTGGCAATCCATCGTAAAGTGGCTTGAGGGAAAAGGCTGAGCACCCTCATGCAGCCATCTGCTGGATCATGATATTGCCGACTTGAATGAGATGCGCACTGGATGGTGAAGCGCTTCATGATGCTTAAAACCATTCTGCTTGCGGTTGCCATGCTTTCAGTGTATGCATACCTGAGTGAGCGCCGAAGATGGCGCAGCAAGGGATGGCTTATAGCGCTATTCTTGCGCATGTTAGCCATTGTGCTCCTTTGGCTGCTGCTATCCCCGATTGAGCTGACCGTTAAGCATTGGCGTTCGTATAACCCCGCCATTCACATACTTGTTGATACCTCACTGAGCATGCGCTTGAGCGGAGCTGATGATGAGGCAATGAGTGTGCTAAAAACAATGACGCGTAAGTTGGGGAAGATAGTTGAGCCATCGGACATACACATTTGGGCATTCGGGGAATTCCTCCGTGAGGTCAACCTGGATGAACTGAACTCACTCAAGTTCGCCGATGAGCAAACAAGGCTTGTTGCCAACATGCTTACATTTGCCCAGCGAATTGGCAACAGCGATGAACCCATCGTGATCGTGCTCACGGATGGTCAAGATGCCGATTCCGATAGGCTATCAACAGCTATAAGTGCCATCGGCAATTTATCAATCGGCGGCAATTGGGCAATCGTTGGCGTCGGCAAGGGGGAGGCACAAAGCGTTTCAGTTGAGGTGACACCGCGATTTATCCTCACTTTCCCAAAGAGCACGGTATCAGTCCGATGCTCAGTTAGGTTAGCGAGCGGTGAAAGCTATAGTGGCGAACTAACTGTCTCGCTTGACGGGAGGCGAATACATCAAAGCCGATTGGCGCTGACGAGGCACGATGCGAGAAAAACATTTGAGTTGACCCTCTCCACACCGCCTGGTGAACATGTGATTACAGCGAGTTGCACACCCGGTGAGCATGAGCAACTCACCGAGGATAACAGGGCAATGGCATTCATAAGGACGGTTGAGCGCAATGTAAGGGCACTTTTCATCGCCGGCTCACCAAACCCTGAGTTCAAGTTCATTAAAAGAGCACTTGAGAGCGATGGCGCAATTGAGCTTCTCTCGCTCAGCGAGAGGGATGGAGCCGGCTTCTTGGCGCAAGGTGATTTAGTAAGCGGCGAACAGGTGCTCAGGCTGAGCATTGATAGGGCAACGCTGAACAAGTTTGACATAGTCATCGTTGGGAACATTGATGCAAGCTCACTTCCACCGAGGGCGATTGATGAGCTTGCATGGTATGTTGGCGAGCGTGGCGGGACATTGCTCATACTCGGCGGCGATAGGAGCTTGCTCAACTCAAGGGACAGGACATTGATGCAGCTGCTTCCGGTTGAGCCATCTAAAGGCAATTTTTTAACTGCTGACTTTTCGCTAATGCCCACAGGCATCGGTTTAAAGTGCCCGGCGATAAACATGGGCTTTGGAGAGGAAACATCAAAGCGCCTTTGGAAGGGTCTCCCAAAGCTTAAATATGGCGTCATCCTCGGGAGACCAAAAGGGGCATCGCAAATCCTCCTCAGATACGATGGTGCTGCAGTTAGCAACGATGCAGCACTCGTTTGGCATCGTTATGGTGCCGGTAAGGTGATGGTCTTCGCCCCATTTGATACATGGCGATGGTGGATGGACGCAGCAAGGCGCTCAGCACAGCCCACTGAGTTCTTGAAGTTCTGGCAAGGCATTGTAAGGTGTATGCCATCACCACTCGTTGATAACTGGGTGACTCTGACACCGGATAAGACGCTCACGGATGTGAAAGAAACCCTAACTGTGCGAGCTGTCTGGCACGGTGGACCGGCTTCGGGGCAACCAAGCGAAATCAAAGTGGAAGCAACTCATGAGGACGGCAGTCAAGCGACATTTAATCTGGACAGGCATGGCAGCGTCTACATTGGGCGCGTGCGGCTTGACAAAGCTGGGACATGGACGCTTAAGCCACTCGGGATGAATGGCAACCGCGCATCGGTAGTGACTGCAATGCAGCTGAGCGAGCGAATGCGTGTTGGGCGCAACGAGATAGCACTTCGCACATTATCGGAAAAACTCAATTGCAAGCTCCTAACACCGGATGAGGCTTTAAAGTTTGCAGCGGGGAGGGTCGCGAAAAAACTGAAACAAGCCGAGGTCTCCGCGAGGAGGCTTAACACGCTCCCGTGGCTATACCTTGCCGTGTTGGCTTTGCTTTCGTTTGAATGGCTCATTCGCAGATGGAGAGGGTTGACTTAAATGGGACGGTGCTAAGGATGGATTGCCAAACGATGGTCGTTACACTCCTCGGGACCGCCTCAGCGGACCTTTACCCGGCTCCATTTTGCAATTGCGAAAATTGCGATGCCGCACGCGCCCACGGCGGCAACGACCTGCGCTCATTTTCATGTGCGCTCATCTGTGACGACTTGCTCATTGACTGCCCACCCGATGTGATTTCGTCGGCGATGCGTCACGGCATCAACTTGACGAACCTCAAGACATTGCTCATCACGCACTCACACCCGGACCACCTATCCCCTACACTGCTCTACTCAAGGCGCGCAAACATATGGGCAGCGCACCGAACTTATAAACCGAAGAAGCCGGTCACGGCGCTCACCGAACTCACGATATGCGGCAATGAACGCCCATTAATGCTTGTCCGGCAATGGCTCGCCGAACAACAAAAGCACGACTTAAAGGTGAGGCTCATCAAGTTGAAGCCATTTGAGCCACACCAAATTGATGAGGTTACAGTTGTGCATCCGATGCCAGCTGCCCATTGTATCGGGAGTGAAGATGCACTCATATTCGCCATCTGCAGATTTGGCAAGTGGCTGCTGTATGCGGTTGATACAGGTTTTCCGGGCGAGGAAACGCTGTCATACATGCGCCAGTTCCAGTTTGATGCTGCAATAGTTGATGCCACATACGGAGTGGATGCGCCGACTAAGGAGCACATGAACATTCAAGCTGCGCTGGTGTTGCGCCGAAGGATGCTTGCAGAGGGCATGCTCAAAGACAATGCCCCGTTCATCCTGACTCACATTTCGCCCCACTGGACACCGCCACACCACATCATTGCTGCGGAGCTCGGAAGGAAGGGAGTGCTGGTGGCTTACGACGGCATGCGTATAACGCTATAGGGGCAGCTCGCATGAGCTGACAAATTGAAGCCATGTTAGTGAGCGCCACCGGATGCGGTGCGCTTGAGCGATTGCAAAAGTGCGGCGCATTGCAATGTGAGTGTTAGGTCTTCCTTCGTCCTTTCAAGCGAGTGGCGCAGCTGATCAACACGCCTTCTCAAGCCGAGCGTGATGGCATCCGGATGGTCAAACGGGAGCAGCTCGTAGTAAACACTCTCCATAATGCTCACCAATTCCCTTGCCGATTCAACATCGCCATCACCAAGCTTGCTCAAAATGAGCCTGCGCAACTCGCCCATTGCTTCGGCGAGCCCGTTAATGTATGCCACGCCGGTGACTTTCAAATCATCCAGCGCGGGCAGCACATCCCCCAAGGCTATGGCAAAGAATAACGCTGCCTCAGCAAACTCACGCTGCGCATCCTGCACAAAGCCCCATGAGGACACTTCTGGATGCACTGACGCAATTTCGGAGAGCTCACTCGCCATAGCGCCGGCTTCCCGCAATGCAACTTCCGCCTCAGAACGCTCACCACGATGGACATGCTTTATCGCGGTGCTGCATTGTCTTACCAGCTTGCGAGACAACTCAAAACACTTCTCACGCAGCTGATCAATCTCATCCAACTGCGAGCGTATTTGTTGGAGAGTGACTTGCAAGCGGCTTAACAACTCACTCACACTCATCCCATCACCCGCTGTTGCCCATCAACTTGAGGAGCATCTGTGCGTTTACGGCTGCCTTGCCCTGGTAATGGTTGTTGAAAAAGACATAGCATCGCTCGGAGTTGCTCAATAGGCTTTGTATCTTCGGAACCCACTCACTCAGCTCATCCTCGGTGTAAAGGTAGTCATACCTCTCCCAAGGCTGCTCGTGCTGCCACCACTTCTCCTTGTTTCGCCCGTGGAAGCGCACATAGGCGACATCGGAAGTAGCCACAGCTATAGGCGGTATCAAGCCCTTAAGCCTCGGCTCATCAACGCAGCAGAAGCCTATGTTCCAATCCCGCAGGAAGTCAAACACCTCATCCCTTATCCAGCCAATATTGCGGAACTCAACCACCAATGGGTAATCGGCGAGGGCGTGACAAACGCTTATCAGGTAATCGCGATTGGATTGGTCGTATCTGAACTCCCACGGGAATTGGAGCAACACACATCCAAGCTTGCCCGACTCAGCTAACGGCTTGAGCATTTCATGAAAATCTTGCACCATAGCTTCATCGGCATTCCTGTCATGCGTGAAAGACCTGTGAGCCTTTATGACAAAGTCAAATCCATCGGGAACTTTTTTCGCCAGCCGAGCCGTCGTTGATGGTGGGAGCATCGTGTAAAACGAGCTATTCACTTCAACCGTGTTGAAGTGGCGTGCGTAGAAGTTGAGCCACTCACGCTTCGGCAAACCCTGTGGATAGAAGTATCCGACCCAATCGTCATACTGGTAGCCAGATGTGCCCACCCTGAGTTCACCCATTAGTTTGCAACCTCCTTTTCAAGATGTGCCCGAATAGTTTTCCCGGAAGCCAAATGATGGTTTTCAAAAAGCTTACTTGCCGGCTGCCCTATAACTGAGCAGCACTGATTTTGCATTTGCCGCCACTTTGAATTGTAAGTTCACGCTCCCGCCTTGTGCTCGCGCTGTTTGGTTGATGACAGCGCGAATTTGGTCCTCTGAAAGCACTTCAATACCCCTCTCGTAATCAAAGTGGAGCGTTGTCCACGCCTTAAACTCGCCATCAAGCTTTATGTCAAACTCGCCAACCCTCACCGACATGTCCACAGGGGCGCTTATTTCCGATTCAATGACAGCGCACTTGTGCCCATCAAGCTCAACGAAGTCAACCACCTTTGACTTGATGGTTATGTTCACAACCGAGTTAGCAATGCGCTCCGTTAATGCTGTCGTCCACTCCGTCCCTTTGTTCACAGCGCCCTCAGGAAAAGCTATGTTCTGGACAGCCCTTGAGTGGACTTCATCCATCAGCACTATTGGGTCGGCAAATTTACTTTCGTCCTCGCGCTCCTCGCCCTCAACAACCCTTTCCTCAAGCACTTTGCCCCTGTCATTCATTCTCACAATGCGCTTGTATGGCTTCCCGCTCAAATCTTCCTCACGACCATCGCGCTGCACTTTTCCAGACTCCCTTGTGGTCTCCATCTCAAATGTCCCATCTGGTGAGACCGAACTCACCGCATGGGCGTATATCGCCTCATAGCTAAAAGTTGTGCGCAACTTAGTCTCCCCATCGCTCACCCCAATAGCGCGCATGCGAAACCATGACCTATAACGCATCAAATCTCCCACCCTGCTCTTGTAACGCAACACAATGCCGCTTTGCTTGCCGACCTGCTCAGACTGCGGGGACGCAGACCAAACTGCCACACATGCGAGCATCACGCATGACAGCCACATGGGGAAACATCGCCCCTTGATAGCGCTAAGCATGCTTGTATCACCCCTTATGTAAACCACAACGGCACAATGTCATCCCCTGCGCACAAAGCTCGGGCTGCCTTACTCTTAAATCTTGCACGCCGGCTTTACCAGCGGCAACTCTTCAGACCTTTTCAACCCTCACTGCCGTCACTTTAAATTCTGGCGTCTTCGCGATGGGGCATAATGCATCGCCCGTAAGGAGATTCGTGGGAGTCTCATAAAAGTGAAATGTCATGAACGCTGTTCCCGGAGCCACCTCCTCGGTCACCTTCGCCCTCGTCAAAACTTCGCCGCGCCTTGAGATGACTTTAACCCTGTCGCCATCAGATATGCCCAACTTGCGTGCATCATGCGGGTTTAGCCATATCCGTTCCTCGGGGTGAAGAGCCACTAAGCCTTTGACTCGCCTCGTCATCGCAAGGTGGAAGTGGTAAAGGCTTCTTCCCGTGGTCAGGATGAGCGGGTATTCATCATCTGGCGATTCAGCCGGCGGTCTGTATTTCAGCGGTGAGAAACGCCCCTTGCCAGTCGGCGTGCTGAATGTCTCGGTATGCAATCTCAATGTGCCCGGATGGTCATACGATGTGCACGGCCACTGTATTCCGCCCTTCTCAAGCCGCTCAAACGATATCCCGGCAAACGATGGCGTCAACTTCGCTATCTCGTCCATCACCTCTGACGGGTGTGAATAATCAAATCCACTTGCGCCCATGCGCTTTGCTATCTCGCATGTTATCCACCAGTCGGGACGGGCATCGCCAACTGGCTCAATCGCCTTCCTGATGAGCTGAACTCGCCTTTCAAGGTTGACGAATGTGCCATCCTTCTCAGCGAAGCTCGCCCCCGGAAGGATGACATGAGCAAACTCGGCTGTGCCAGTCATGAAGATATCCTGCACAACGACGAACTCAGCTCTTCTAAGCGCTTCCCAAACAATGGCTGCGTTCGGCATGCTATATGCTACATCCATGCCGACAATGTAAAACGCCTTCACCGTGCCGCTTAATGCCCCCCGTAACATCTCAACGAGCGTCAACCCGGGCTTGTCGCTCAACTTGCATCCCCAAGCATCCTCAAATTTCCCCCGCACATTATCATCCGTCAACGGCTGATAGCCGGGCAGCGCTGCTGGCATGCAACCCATATCGCATGCTCCTTGAACATTGTTCTGACCACGCATCGGCATCACACCGGCGTATGGCTTTCCAACATTGCCGGTGAGCATAGCCAAGTTTGCGAGCGCAAGCACATTTTCAGTCCCATGCGAATGCTCGGTTATACCGAGTGAGTAGATGATGAGAGATGGCTTCCTTGTGGCGTAGAGGGTTGCCGCTTGAATTATCTTCTCCCTCGGGACTCCCGTGACCTCCTCCACAAATCCGAGCTCAAACTGCTTCAACGACTCAACGAACGCCTCAAAATTCTCGCACCGCTCGCGAATGAATTCCTCATCGTGCAGCCCTTGCTCATAGATGACCCTCGCCATGCCCATGATGAGAGCCACATCACTTCCGGGATAATGTTGAAGCCAAATGTGCGCACGGTTGCAAAGCTCAATCTTCCTCGGGTCTGCAACAATCAGGGTTGCACCATTCCTGACAGCCCTGCGAATCCTTGTCCCGGCAACTGGATGAGCTACAGTTGTGTTTGAACCTATAACGAAGATGCATGAGGCACCATCTATGTCGCTTATCGGCGATGTGCCCGCACCAGTCCCAAACGCAATGCTAAGACCGGCGGCAGTCGGAGCATGGCATAGCCTTGCGCAGTTATCAACATTGTTCGTCTGCATGACTGCCCTCGCAAACTTTTGAACGAGGTAATTTTCCTCATTCGTGCAACGCGATGAGCTGATGGCAGCAAAGCAGTCACCCTTGTATTGCGAGAATTTGCTCGCCACCAAATCAAGCGCCTCATCCCAAGAGGCTTCAATGAACTCACCGTTGCGCTTCACCAAGGGCTTCTTCAACCTATCCGGGCTGTTGACAAATCTGAACCCGAATCGCCCCTTGACACAGAGCTGCCCTTCATTCACTGGGCTTTCTCTGTCACCACGGACGGATACAATTTCATTCCCGCGCACGCCAAGATAGATTGAGCATCCGACAGCACAGTATGTGCAGACGCTCTTAACCTCCCTCGCCGGCTTGAGGTAGTCCTTCGGGACGAGTGCGCCGGTCGGACACCTAACGACGCATTCACCGCATGATTCGCAAGCTGATTCAACGATGGGTTTGTTCCCAAATGTGGAAATGGTTGTGGCGAAGCCCCTGAAGGCGTAGTTTATTGCGCCAACGCCCTGTATCTCGTCGCATGTCCTAACGCATATCCCGCACAGCACACACCTGTTTGGGTCTCGCATGAAGAAAGGGTTGCTTTCGTCAATCGGGAACTGCGGCACAAGCATGCGCAGCTGTTTGAACCTCTCTTCACTGATGCCGATGTATGAGGCGACCTCTTGGAGCTTGCATTCGTTGTTCTTTGGACAGGAGAGGCAGTCGCCATGATGATTTGCGAGCAGCAACTCAAGCGAGATTTGGCGCGCCTTTTGCACCGTCGGTGTCTCAGTCCAAACTTTCATGCCATCTTCAACTTGTGCTTGACACGATGCCACAATTCCCCTCCCCTCCACCTCCACGAGGCACAACCTGCAATTTCCAGCTGGCTTCAAGTCGGGGTGATAGCAAAGGTGTGGTATGTAAATGCCGGCATCAAGCGCTGTTCGCAGTATTGTCGCATCTTCCTTCGCTCTTATCTCAGAGCCGTTGATGTAAATCACAGGCATATCCTGCTACCTCCTTCACCATTCAACTCAGATGTAGATGAGATACACCCTCTCATCCAGCCAAGCTGCGCTAACTTGATAAAGCTTTGCAGACGCCGGCGCGACAGCGATGCAACCTTATGTGTTCCTCATATTCATCTCTGAAGTGACGGATAGTTGTGAGCACCGGGTTTGGCGCAGCTTGCCCGAGACCGCATAGCGACCCAACCTTCATGGCATCCGCAATCTCCTCAAGCAGCACAATGTCGCTCTCATTGCCATTGCCCTCTGTTATGCCCTCAAGTATGGCAAGCATCTGTTTCGTGCCAAGCCTGCATGGGACGCACTTGCCACAAGACTCACACTGCGAGAATTGAATGAGATGGCGAGCCATGTCAACCATGCAGGTGTCCTCATCCATGACGACTATCCCTCCGGCACCCATCATTGCGCCAGTCGGAGCAAGCGATTCGTAATCCACGGGCAAGTCAAACATGCTTTCCGGTATGCACCCTCCACCTGGACCGCCAATTTGAACGGCTTTAATTCGCTTCTCGGTTGAAGAGCCACCGCCTAACTCACTGATTATCTCCCTCAAGGTCATCCCGAGCGGGACTTCAATCACACCGGGGCGCTCAACCTTCCCGGTGAGCGAGAATGCCTTTGTGCCTTTGCTCCTCTCAGTTCCATACTCGGCAAACCATTCGGCTCCGTGACGGAGTATGTGAGGGACATATGCGAGTGTCTCAACATTGTTGACGACCGTCGGCTTATCCCAAAGACCCTTTGCAGCCGGGAATGGCGGGCGAGCACGCGGCATGCCACGCTCACCCTCAATTGAAGCGATGAGCGCCGTCTCCTCGCCACACACATATGCGCCAGCGCCCTTAACAAGCCACACTCTGAAGCTGAAGCCGCTTCCGAGTATGTCGTCCCCAAGCAGCCCAACCCCCTCAAGAGCCTTTATCGCCGCCGTCAACCTCTCAAATGCGAGCGGGTATTCGGCGCCGCAATAAATGAACCCATTTGAAGCTCCGACTGTGTAGCCGGCGATCAAAAGCCCCTCAAGCACGCTGTATGGATCGCTCTCAAGCAATACCCTGTTCACGAATATCCCCGGGTCGCCCTCATGAGCATTGCATACCACGAACTTCTCGTCCGAAGGTGTTTGAATGCATGTCAACCACTTGCGCCATGTCGGAAAGCCAACGCCACCTCTGCCACGAAGCCCGGCACGCCGCAACTCATCTATGATTTGCGATGGTTCCATGCTGAGCGCCCTCTTAAGCCCATCAAATCCACCGGTGGCAAGGTAATGCATCAAATTCGTCGGCTCTACAAATCCACAGCGTGAGAGCAAGCGCCTGACTTGCTTCTTCATCATCGGCGTCTCAAACAAATTCGGTATGCCATCAATGGAGCCCTCACCAACTGTGCCGAGCGCATATTCAGCAACTGGCTTTTTGGAGAGCAAATGCAGCTCAAGTATCTCGCAAGCCCTCTCCGGCGTGGCTTCGCCGTAAAAGACTGCGGGCATGCCGGGAAGCGAAACGCTCATTATCGGTTCGGCATAGCACATGCCAATACAACCAACCTCAACCACATCGCACTCAACACCGCGCTCGGTGAGGAAATCGTGAATGGCATTGAGTGTCTCAAGCGCTCCAACACCTTGCCCGCATGTGGCATTACCGACCGTCACATGCGGCTTTGAATGCAGCTCATCCCACTGGCGCATTGCCGTTTGGCGCAATTCGTCAAGCTCATCTACCGTCATGATCGCCTCCCACCTTCCACCGCCCTAATGATGCTCACCAGCTTCTTCGGGGTCATCTTGCCGTATACCTTCCCATTCACAATTGCGCACGGCGCATGCGCGCACATCCCGAGGCATGTCACCGTCTCAAGCGTCCATTTCAAATCCGGCGTCGTCTCACCCTCATCAATGCCGAGCACACTTTTAGCCTCGTCAATCAGCTTTGATGAGCCGCACACATAGCATGAAGTGCCCCTGCATATCGTGATGATGTTCTTTCCCAACTGCCTGAGACGAAGCTGTTCGTAGAATGAAGCCACACCGTAAACATGTGCTTCTGGGACGCCGATGAACCTTGACACCTTGACGAGCGCATCTTCGGGCAAGTAGCCGAACTCATTTTGAATGCGCTGAAGTATCGGGATGAGCTCACTGCGCTTGCCGCAGAAGGCGCCCAAAATCTCTTCCAACCTGCGCTCCAATTCACCACCCACCAACCCCATCAGCAATCACCCCTCATATAGCCAACTTCACGGCTTCAGTTTATAGCATGCTCAGGGCACTCAATTATGCATGCACGGCACTTTATGCACGCATCCTTGTTTATGACGGGGAAGCTGCCACGCTGCCATGCTATCGCACCAACCGGACAGACTCTCGCACACCTGCCGCACTTGACGCACTTGCCCTCGTCAACTTCAAAGCGGAGCAATGGCACGCAGACGCCAGCTGGACAACGACCATGCTTGATATGCGCCTCATACTCATCCCTGAAGTAGCGCACGGTTGTCAAAACCGGATTCAAAGCCGTCTTGCCCAAGCCGCAAAGCGATGTCTCCCTGACGGCGTTGCCCATGCGCTCAAGAAATTCAATGTCGCCCTCCCTACCTTCGCCTTTCGTTATCCTATCAAGCACTTCGTAAAGCCTAACCAAACCAACCCTGCATGGAATGCATTTGCCACACGATTCGGCGGAAGTGAAGCTGAGAAAGAACTTGGCTGCATCAACCATGCATGTGCCCTCGTCAAGGACGATCAGCCCACCGGAGCCCATGATAGCGCCAACCTGTGTAAGCGACTCATAATCAATCGGCGTGTCAAGCAGCTCCTCCGGAAGGCAACCGCCAGATGGACCGCCGATTTGAACGGCTTTGAATGCATAGCCTTTGCGAGCCATACCGCCACCCGGCCCGAATATGAGTTGGCGAAGCGTGACGCCCATCGGGACTTCAACCAAGCCGGTGTTTTTCACCTTCCCGGCAAGCGCAAATACCTTCGTCCCCTTGCTCCTGTCGGTTCCAACCGATGAAAACCACTTTGCGCCGTTGAGGATTATCCTCGGCACATTCGCCAGCGTCTCAACATTGTTGATGATTGTCGGCATGCCCCATAAGCCCTTTTCGGCTGGGAATGGTGGGCGCGGGCGAGGCATGCCTCGCTTGCCCTCAATTGATGCGATGAGCGCTGTCTCCTCACCGCATACGAATGCGCCTGCGCCTTCCTTGAGAGCGATGTCAAACGAAAACCCGCTCCCAAGTATGTCCTCACCGATGAAGCCCATCTCCCTTGCCTGCTGCAATGCCACCTTCAACCGCCTTATGGCGAGCGGATACTCAGCACGGCAGTAGATGAAGCCCTTGCTCGCACCAATGGCGTAGCCGGCGATAATCAATCCCTCAATGACAGAGTGCGGGTCACCCTCAAGTATGCTCCTGTCCATGAATGCACCCGGGTCACCCTCGTCAGCATTGCATATGACATAACGGGCCGGGGCTTCATGCCCCCTGCATATTCGCCACTTAATTCCGGTCGGAAAGCCGGCGCCACCCCTGCCGCGAAGTCCGGACTCCACAACCTCATTGATGACATCCTCTGGCGTCATCTCGGTGAGCGCCTTCCTGAGCGCTTCATAACCCCCAACTGAAATGTAGTCGTTGATGTCCTCGGGATCAATCTCACCGCAGTTTCTGAGCACCCAACGCAGCTGCCCTTCAAAGAACCTTCGGTAGTCATCGCCAGCAAGCAACCGCTTGACCGGCTCACCCTTGACCAAGTGGCTTTCAACGATCTCGGTCACATCCTCAACGCTCACCCTCTCGTATGTCCACCTTTTCCCGTCGGGCGAGATGATGTCAATGAGCACATCCCTAAACAAACCCCTATCGCCAACCCTTTTGATCTCGCATTTGTCGGCAAGACCGCTCTCGTGCAGTTTCTTCCTGAGCGCCTCCGCAACGATGTGAGCTCCCCCCGATAGACCGCTTGTGCCCTGACAGATTAGCACCTTAAACTTTGACCCCATCTGACAACACCCCTGATAACGATGGCGCTTTAAATCAGCGCCACTAATCGGATGCATCATCACCCAACATATTCATACACACCATACTGCTTCACTGCACGATACATCGCCCACACATTTTCAAGTGGAACGCCGGGTGGCAGATTATTCGCCTCACGGAGTATGAACCTGCCGCCATCCATAACGCCCGATTGCAATATGCGCCTCACTTCTTCAACAACCTGCTCAGGTGTGGCACGCTCAAGGAATGTGATCGTCGGTCCACCGATTAACTCCACATCGGGACCAAGTTCACGGCGCACCCTCGCAAGGTCAATCGGAAAGCCAGTATCAAAGCTCCAGACATTGAGGTTCTCGTGGATGAACTTGAGATGGCGCTCCACATCACCGCAAAGGTGAATGCTTATCGGTCCACCGGAAGAGAGCTCGTCAACGAGGCGCTTGTGAAATGGGAAGACAATCTCACGATACATCTCCTGTGAGATGAACTGTATCGCATCGTCGGCGAAGCCCCATGTCTTCGGCTTCAGCTCCAGCCCGAGATGCCTTCGGTAAGCCAATATGCGCTCAATTATTGCCGTCGTGACGAAGTCAAGGAGGCGAAGCGCATACTCAGTATCACAAATCAAGTCAAGCAAAAACTTCTCCACGCCGCGAACCTTGCATGCCACTGTAAAAGGTCCATCAGTCCCCAACCCGCATGGCATTACGCTTGCAATCGGCTTGCCAAAAAATGTGAACCCTTCCTCCTGCTTGCGCTTGATGAACTCGTAAAACTCCCAATTGCGCTTCATCAAACCGCCGGTGAACGGGTCTGGCATCCCCAAATCAAAGAGCATATTTTTGCGGTCGTCATCGGGGAGCATCGGCTTTGTATCCGGCACTTGCCCCTCAAGGAACACAATCTCACACCCAAGCCAAGCTGCCTCGTAAACATTTTGGAAGTGAACGCCGACATGCCAACCATCCTTTGGCAAGCCCATCTCGGCATCTTGGGTGATGAAGTGGCGCATAAACCATTCGTGTTCAAGCTGCCTTCGCAGCATCGCCTCAGGGTCGGAAAACATGCGTTCAAAAGTTATGCCGGATGGATTTGCGCCTTTGCGATGCATCGTGTAGCGCACATTTGTGCCAATTATCATCGGCACCCTGATTGGCTTCCTCATGCGGTAAGCTTCCCAAACGCGCTTTACCTCTTCATTGTGCTGCTCAAAATCAACGACTGGCGCTTTCACCTCAACGCGAAGTTCTTCTTCCCACCGATGCCGCATAACGCTCACCATCGCACACATTTGGTGACCGTTCGCACATGTTCACCAAGCTCCACCGCCACCGCCACCAAAACCGCCTCCACTAACTTCACGAGGAGCCGATGTGAAAGTGCTGCCCATCGTTCGCATTGCATGCCCAATGTCGTGAATAAATCGGGTTGAACTGAACCCACCGGCATAATAGTCGCTGCTCTCATACCATTCCGGTGGATGACGAATTATGTCCCTCATTTTCTCAGCCCACTCATCCACCACACCGAGCACAACGGCATACGGCAGTATGCGCCCGAACAACGTCGGGTCTTCAGATGCCATCCTTTCAAGTCTGTCTTTCTCGGCGCGCATGATGAACTCCTTAAATCCGAGTATGTATCGCAACGCCTCAACACCGAGAGAAGTTTTTCTGGGCATGAGCGGCGCAAGGAGCCAAACGACCGCACCGCTGCTTGAGACGCCAAACATAGCTACAAGCATTGACGCGAAGTCCACATTAAGTAACTGCGAGAGGGCAAAAACAACGCCGCAGAGCGCTGCAGCTCCGATAATTCCGATGCATCGGTAGCGATTCCGCACTTCGTCAGGGTCGCCATAAAACAACCGCTTGTGCTTGGAGAGCGTCCTATAAAGCGCATCCCGAATGCCGGGTAGGTGGCGATAGAACTTGTTGCGCAATTGCGAGAGCAGAACTCTGTCACCACTCTCAAACATCCCAACGAGCATGAGATATTCATGCCTCTCAAGCGCCTCATCACCGACGCCGTGAAAGGCTTCAGCTCTCGCCTCAGCTTCGGCATCCAGCCTCTCAACTCCACTTGAGGGTCTCCCTTTTGCGCCCTTGCTTTCCCCCCGAACTGACATGTCTGCAAGCGGCTTCAGCAGCGTAAACTCATAATCCTTGTCTGCGAGGAAGAGGAACTTGGTCGTCTTGAGTTCTCGGATCCTGATGTAACCCCTCGCAGCCAAATCAATGACTGTCGCAGTAATGTCATCCACATCAGCGCGCTCATCAACCAATGTGCCAGCTTCCGCCGGGGTCAGGTCCTTCGGTGGCTCATACTGCACAACTACGGGGAGGTGTGAATATGGGTCACGCCCAAAACGATACCACATCGTGAGCATGCAGATGAGCGCAATCAATGGCGCAAGTAAAGCAACCACCAAATGCCAGTTATCCAGAAGCGCCCAGATCAATTCCTGAACAGCGCTTGGAAATGAGAATGCATCAACTGGCATGCCGACGGAAATTGTTAATCCACATCCCGGCTCCAACCTGTCCGTCCCAAATGAGATGCAGTCCTTGGAACGCCGCACCCATCCCTTGTGCTCCGCTGAGCCGTAAGGTCCAGTGTAAAATGCCACCATCACTGAGCGCTCATCAAGCCCGTCAACGCCGTTGGGCAACATCACATTCGCAATTGCCTCACCTATTGGGACACGCCACTCATTCCCGGTGGCATTCCAATAGAGTTCAACAACACTAAGACTTCCTTCCCACTTACGCCGCATAACGCTCGCTGCATGTGCCGGCAGCTTGACGAGGGCGCGCCAAACATCGTATGTGATGACATAATCCTGAATGCCGCTCACAACCACTTTTGGATCGCCAATCCGTATCTCAATGTAACCGTTCTTGCGTGAGACGCGATATTTTAACCCTCTGCCGAAGCCATCGGTCACATGGCGGACTTTAATGCGAAGGTTGTAGAGTAGCGGCATCGTGCTTCCCATGGGCAACTTCAAATGGCGCTTATAGCGGTATGGTATTGTCCTGAAGATGCCATGGCGCAACTCGCCGCCGAAGTCAACCTTCAACCGCTCGGTTACAGTTATGTGCGCATCATCGTGCACCATTACATCGGTGATGAACCTCTCAATCTCCCAGCCGCTGCATCGGATTGATGCACTGCCAACTTGAAGAAGGACACATAACCACGCGCGAAAGAGCCATCCAACGGAAATTGAATTCACGCTGCTCACTTTACCGCTCACCGCAACATCCATTGCACTCACCTCAAAAGCGAGTCTGACTCAAAAACGCTGCAGCCCACGCTGCGCAGCTCCGCCAACCATCAAAAGCGCACCTGAGGCACCTCGCGCTCGTGCACATCGGGCAATTCAAAGAAGCGCCGCTCTCTGAAACCGAACAGAGCCGCAACTATGTTACTTGGGAAGGTGCGAGTTGCGGTGTTGTAATCTCGCACAACGGCATTGTAGTATCGGCGTGCAAGTTGAATTTGCTCCTCAATCTCCGAGAGCTGCGCCTGCAGGTCAAGGAAACTTTGGTTGGCTTTCAAGTCGGGGTATGCTTCGGCGAGCGCAAATAATTGCCTCAATGCTGCCGTGAGCAAGCCCTCAGCTTGCGCCCTTTGATCAGGCGTTGAGGATGATATTGCCTGACCGCGTGCTTGCACAACCCTCTCAAGGGTTGCCCGCTCATAACTCATGTAGCCCTTCACAGCCTCAATGATGTTCGGGATCAAGTCGTGGCGGCGCTTCAACTGCACATCTACATCCGACCATGCGTTATCAACGAGCATGCTCAAGCGCACAAGCCTGTTGTATGCAACCACAACAAAGGCAGCCAAAACGAATAAAACGCCGACAGCCAAAATCACGAAGTTCACCTTCCCTCACCACCTGTGTGTTAAATGCATCGGCATTGCATGCGCAAAACCATCGGCACGCCATAATCACTATACCGCAGTGAACCATCAAAAGGCATGAGATACAATCTCCTCAATGACCGCACGGCAAACGGAACTCCGCCGCATTTTGAGGGCGCATGGGGAGTGATTTGAAATGCGTGTTGAATTCCCAAATCCGTTCTCATCCGATGGGGCTTGGTTCAAGGGCAATTTGCATACTCACACCAAACGAAGCGATGGCGACTTGGAACCGAAAGATGTGGTGAGACGATACGCCGAAGCAGGCTATCACTTCCTCGCCATCACCGACCATAACAAACTAACCCTGATTGAGGGTGAGGAGACTTACGGAGTGCTACTCATACCGGGTGAAGAAATAAGTGTTGGCTTATCCGAAGCCGGCACTGACTTCCATTTTGTTGCGATAGGGATTGAACGCCAATGGGAGAAGCCAGATGGGATTTCAGCAATGGACATATCACCGGGCAGGTTTGTGGAGGAAATACGCTCGTTAGGTGGCGTCGCTGTCCTTTGCCATCCATACTGGTCACAGCTGACAGCGCATGACATGCTCTCATTTGATGGCTACATCGCAATTGAGATATTCAACACATCGTGTCACCACGCTGTTGGTAAGGGTTTTTCAACAACGCATTGGGATGATCTCCTCCTGCGCGGGCGCTTCATTTGGGGCGTAGCTGTGGATGATGCACATTATCACTTCAATGAGCATCGCCCGGTTGACATCTGCGGAGCTTGGGTCATGGTCAAGTGCCGCCAACTGACAGTGCAAGATGTCCTGGGGGCGCTGCGGGAAGGAATGTTTTACTCAAGCACGGGACCACAAATCCTGAATGTGCATATTGAGGATGAATGGGTGCATGTTGAGACATCACCGGTCAGGGCAATCACATTCATCTCGGACAACGGCAAAGGGGAAAAATGGACGGCAATCGGGAAGGACATGCTCACCGAAGCGCACTACAAGCTGCGTGGCAATGAACGCTTTTTGAGGGTTGAGTGCGTAGATGCCGACGACAACTTCGCCTGGACAAACCCAATGCGCATCATCGCTTCGTAGAATGACCATCATGCCGCAGAAAAAGCCCCGCCATCTGCACCCGAATCAATGCCACACGATGACGGCAGAACTGGTGCGACAGTTTACTTGATCACTTGACGGGCACTTCAACCCTGAGCAATTCAAGAGCCTTCTCATCGGGAAGCGTCTTTGGGCGCTTGTATAACAAGCGCACAACAGCAATCCCCTTCTTGCCGTCAAGTGGGAAGTGGAGCGTGAGTGTTTCTTCGGGCAACAGGCGAGTGTCCTTACCACCACTGGGACGCTCATCGGAGAGCAAATGTTTAAACGATTGCAAAACCCTATCGCCATCACGAAGCGATACATCAACTAAGGCTGCACTCACATTGAAGCCAGTTGGGAAATTGTGCCCCACATTGAGGCTGCTCAACTTCACCAAAAGCTCATCGCCATCAACAGCAGCCTCAAGCTTGAGTGACTCTCGGACAAACTCAATATCCTCAACGCCTCTGAATGTGTGCACATGAGATGCCCTAACTGGATACTTCTTTTCAACCGTCGGTATCTCGCCTATCGGGCGTTCAACCTTCGGCATATGGCACTCAACGCAGCCTTTTGGACTCTTGCCCCACCTGCTCCCCTTAAATTCGCTTATAGTTCCGAACTTGGCGTGGCAACTTGCGCACATCTCAACTGTGCCAAGCTTCTCATTTTTCACATTCTCATGGAACTCACGCTCAATCTCGTAAGGACCATGCATTGCACCCTTTATGTCGGCATGACACGCTGAGCAATCGACGCCACCTTCCCTTGTGCGTTCACGCAACTTCGGCTCGTTGCCATAACCTGTATCAAGCAAGCGCTCCGGTGCATGGCAGTGAAGGCAGTCCTCATCTTCATACTCATTGCTCATCTCTTTGAACAGCTCACTTATCCACGCTCTTGCATGAGCTGACTTTAGCCACTCATCAGCGTGCACCTTGTGACATGTTTGACATGCACCGCGAATGGGAACCTTAACGGGCTTCGCCTGTTGCGCAACCGTCATGCAAATCGCCAACGCTAAAAATGAGGCGGCACATACAGCCACCAACAAAATGATGTGCCTCTTTCTCATACCGCTCACCACCATCATTGCCATTTTTGCAAGCCCACTCCACAGTGCCTTTTCCACCGCAAAGCGCCTTTGGTGCGCCGCTTAACTTCACGCCAATTCGGCGCACACCTTCTGAATGAATTCAAGCGACTTGCGAATCCCCGGAATTGGGTTATCCGGCTCAAGCTCATATTCAAGAGCAATGTAGCCCTTGAACTGCGTCTCCTTCAATGCCTTGAAAAAGCCCTTGATGTCAAGGACGCCCGAGCCGACAACCACATCGCGCTTGTTTGCATCCACATCCTTCAAATGAACACCATGAAGCCTCTCCTTGAAGATGTGCACGGCTTTGACGATGTCATCACCGGCTCTCGCCAAGTGCCCGGTGTCAAGGCAAATGCCGACTTTGACGCTGTGCCCTTCAATCGCCTTGCGCATTGTTTCAGTTGTGTTCCACCTGTGTCCGGGTCCGTGATTGTGTATTCCAACGGCAACACCATACTCCTCGGTGAGCTTATCAAGCAGCTCAAAGCTGTCAGGGTCTGGATCAGCCGATAGCACTTCAATCCCCATGGCTTTCGCAAACTCAAATAAGCTCCTCATCGCCTTCTCATCCTTAGTCAGTCTGACGACGCCATACGCTACAACCTTTAAGCCGTGCCTTTCAAGCACCGCTTTTGCATCCTCAACTATGTCCTTGCGAGCCGGAAGGTGAGCCGGATACGCCTCAACATACTTGAGACCGAGTTGGGCAACCATTGCAGCCGCTTCCTCAGCACCAAACTTGCGCAGCGAGTAACTCTGCAATCCGACTCTGAACCCGCAGTATGGCTCCTTCACCGCAGCCTCACCACCTTTTGCTTCATGTGATAGCACAAACCCGAGAGCACCGCCAAGCGCCATTCCCGCAACGCCTCTTATGGTGCTCCCAATGAAGCTGCGCCGAGAAACACAGCCGCCACGATATCGCTCCATTTAACTCACCTCCGCTCCGATAAATTTTCCAATGGAGAACAATCCCATCCGCCCATTAAGATTTGAACGCCTGCAACAAAGTTGCGGAGCAAATTGCTGCATTACCAGCGCGCGGGAAATCCCAAGCGATGCAAGCCATTTGATGAACACAGAACAACAGCAGCGCAGTGTTTGTCATACACCGCATCCGATATCGCAGCCCCGCAAATTACCACACAAAGCGCAATTGCCAGTTGGTGCAAATTAAAGCACGGGCAGTTCGCTTTCCTTTTGAGCCGATGTGAGCACCTCATAACCATCCTGCTTGACCAAAACCATGTCCTCAATCCTCACACCACAGACACCCTCAATGTAGACCCCGGGTTCAATCGTCACCACGCAACCAGCTTCCATCAACCCGCCACCACTCTGTTTTGGGCTGGGCAATTCGTGGATTTCCAATCCGACACCGTGCCCAATGCCGTGCTTGAAATGACGCTCATAGCCACTTGAGCGCAATTCCCTCCTCGCTACAGCTTCAACCTGCTTCATTGTCTTCCCAGAGCGCACCTCCTCAATGGCTGCAAGTTGTGCCCTCAACACGGCGGAGTATATTGAACGCCCCATCTTATCGGCTCTCCCAACGGCTACCGTGCGCGTCAAATCGGAGTGGTAGCCATCGCACACAGCGCCGAAGTCAAGCACGACCAAATCGCCGCGCTCAATAACCTTATCCGAAGCAATCCCATGCGCCATCGCGCTCCTATATCCGGATGCAACTATGATATCAAACGAGATGTCTTCAGCACCGCTTGACTTGATGAACCTCTCAAGCTCAAGAGCAACATCACGCTCCTTAACTCCCGGGCGAATTACGGAGAGAGCATGCTCATACGCAGCATCGGCGACCCCGGCAGCTTTCCTTAAGAACTGCAACTCGGCTTCGTCTTTGATAGAGCGCATCCTTTCAACAACTCCGTCAAGCTTGCGCACCTTAGCTTTGTGCAGCAACCCCTTAAGCCTCTCAAACTGAGCCACGCTTATCCGTTCTGCCTCAATTCCGATGGCGCCAATTCCCCAACGCCTGAGCAAGCTCGCCGCAACATCAAAGTAGCTTTTTCGGCGCGGCGCTATCTTCACCTTTGCCCCCTTCACTTCCTCATGCGCCTGCGCATCATACCTGCCATCGGTTATGAAGACGCATTCACTGCGCCCGACAAGTAGAATCCCGGATGTGCCGGTGAACCCGACAAGGTAGCGTATATTCGGCATGTGCGTGATGAGCAGCGCATCAATTCGCATTTGCTGGAACTTGTCCTGCAGCTTCTTCAACCTCTCCTCATACGGCATCCTGATGGTCATACCTCATCACCTTCGCACCCTGCCTTTTCCATCAACATGGCAGCTGCGGCGCGCAATGCAAGCAGATAGCTGAGCACGCCAAAGCCACAAATCTGCCCGACAGCTATCGGTGCTATAACGGAAGTGTGCCTAAATGGCTCCCTTGCATGGATGTTGGTCAAATGAACCTCAATGACCGGCAAGCCGACTGCCTTCAATGCATCGTGAAGCGCAATTGAATAATGCGTGAGCGCACCCGCATTGATGATGATTGCATCTGCCCAGTTCCTCGCATCATGAATGGCATCAATCAACTCTCCCTCATGATTGCTTTGGAATGCGCGCACGCTCACGCCGAGTTCATCAGCGAGCTCCTCAAGCTTGCGGTTGATCTCATCAAGCGTCAAAGAGCCGTAGATTGATGGCTCCCGCACACCGAGCAAGTTCAAGTTTGGTCCATGAAAGACCGCTATAGTGAGCCTGCGCTTGAGGTTGCTTGATTTGCGGCGCCTTAGTGGCATCAATTGCCCACCCCCAAATCAAGTTTGCTGATGTCCGGATTGAGCTCCAATGCCCTGCGCTTAGCCCTCGCCGACTGCTCCGCTTGCCCCAAACGACCACTCACCACCGAGAGGTATGCATATGCGAGTGAGAGTTGGTGCTTTGCCTCATCCAATGTGAGGCGCACGATATCGCCCATCTGCGGATGGAAGAAGCCAAGATACTCCTCACCCAAGCCTGTTGCCAATTCCAAATCGCCCTTAAGCTGCAATAGCTCACCCATGGTGCAACCACTGCGCAGCTTCAACGATGCCAAGTTCACGGCGGCAGTGACGGCGTTAATGTCTGTTGGCGCATCAACAGCCCTGTATCTCCCATATGGTGAGCGCATCAAGCTGAGGATGCGCTCATACATTTCCACTGCCTCTCCACTTTTGCCCATCAGCTCAAGCATGCGACCGAGTTCAATCATAGCGAGTGTATCATGCGGGTTGACCTTAAGCGCCAACCTGTATGCCTCAATTGCTTTTGAGCGCTCACCGAGTGCGGCGTAGGCTCGTGCCAGAGTGTGATAATTTGCACCCCTCATCGGCTGCAGCTTGATAGCGGTGAGAGCCTCCCTTAGCGAACGCCTCAAGGCCGCTCCATCATTGCGCATTGCGAGCGCCAAGCATGCATTGGCGAGCGCGATTCTATGACGGGCATTAAATGGCTCCCACGCAATCGCCCTCTCAAATGCCTCAACGGCTGATAAAGCGCTTTTGGAATTGCGCCCATTGAGAGCATGCAGCGCGGCAACGGTATGGCTCAGCGAAATGAAGGCGCAGGTAAAGAGGGCAATGACGATTCCGATCACAACCCCATTGCGGACAACGATCGGAACTGGCAATCTCACCTCGGTCAAACCCAAATCCCCTTCATCGCGGCTGGCGTGCTGTTTGGACATGCTTTCACTTTGCTCCATGCACCCCGCTGCGGAGCAAGCTAAAAGGAGCGCAAAGGCAAGTCTTGATGCCGGAACATACCAAGTGCAATCAACGAGGTTGTGCATGACGAAGGAAATGCATCCGCAGATGCTGCCAACGCGAAGCCAATGGTATTCATCTTTGCATGCCGAAATTGAGCGTGCCGAGCGAAGAAGGCACAACCAAATGAAGATGGCGAAGGAGAGCAATGCAGCTATGCCGCACTCCGAAGCGATCTGCAGGAAGGCGTTGTGCGCCATGAATGTCGGTCCGACTTGCGTGAATCTCGGATAGGCAAGGTGGAATGTGCCAATGCCAGTCCCATTGATCGGGTGCGCAGCCGTGATGCTCAGCGCTGCCCTCCAAACGAAAAGCCTGAACAGCCATGAATGTGCCTGTTCGCTGAATGCCGTGACAATCCTGTGGCGCAGCGTCGGGATTGATGCAACGAGAGCAATTAACATCAAGCCAACCGCGAGCGAGAGGACGGAAACGCGCCATGAGCGAAACTGCCTCAACGATAGCCAGCCAAACGCCACCATCGCAAAGAGCAATGCCACAAATGCCCCCTTTGAGCCGCTCACTATGAGTGCCAACGCGATTAGCAATGAAGCCAACCAACAAACGAACTTAAACGACGCCCGCTTGAAGTGAAGCGCGAGCGCCAGAACAACGGGAAGGCACATAGCCATATAGCCGCCGAGCAAATTCGGATTTTGGAAAGTCCCAAAGGCGCGCCAATCCTTCAGACCAGCAGCATATGAGGCGCAATACTCGCGCAGCGCAATCAGGCTTTCAACATACCCACCAATTGAGATCGCCAAGAGCAACGCCAATGCCCATTCGGCACGAACTGATGATGCGATGATGAAGGCGGTGCAGAATGAGAGCGTGTTGACCATCTCAATCGCGCTATCCCACGGTGAGATTGAGTCAATGCAACTTGCAGCGCAGAATGCGATGAACGAAAGGAGCACAACATTGATTGCGCTGATGTGCGCCTCCCCCGAATCAGCGCGCAGATTCCGTTTCAACAAATGCGCCACAATGCTCGCAAGCGCAAGGGTGAAGATGAGCAGGCTAAATGCCGATGGCATGCGCGCCGGGTGGAGTTCCAGAGTCGGAAATTCTGGGAACGACCACACAAGCGGTGCTGCTGCGGCAATGAGCACAAGCACAGCAATTGGCGCTGTGCCAATGTGCTGTGCACAGTGTGCCAATGTGACCGCGCGACTTTCAAGAACCGCCCTTGCGGTTTTGGGTGAATGAGCGCGCCGTTTTCGCCCTGCGCTTGAACGCATTCTCAACCCAATGCCTCCATTTGAGCACCATGCGCAACAACGCAACTTTTGAGAGCGCACCAAAAAGCCTAATGCCGATGCCGAGCGCTATTAATGGCGCAAATGGGAGCGGCAGCATGCGCCTATAGTTCTTGAGGTAGAAGCGGAGCATACTGCGATGGCGCTGCATGAGCATCGGGACAAAGAGTTGGTCGCTGCTTCTCCCGACGGCATGCGTTATGACAGCACTTGGGACATAGAAGACTTTGAAGCCAGCCTTCCGCATTCGCCAACACCAATCCACATCCTCGCAATACATGAAGTAGCCCTCGTCAAGCATGCCAACCATCTCAATTGCCCGTCTGCGCACGAGCATCGCAGCACCGGAAACCCAATCCACTTCCATTGGCTCATTGTGGCTGTGATTCGTAAGCAGGTATTGTCTCACGGGCTTGATTGACGGAAATAGCCTCTCAAGCGGCGTGTTCCTGAACAAGCCCGTAAGGAGCGTTGGGAAGGCACGGCACGAATATTGCAGTGTGCCATTGGTGTTGAGCAGCTTTGGTCCGGCAATCGCCACATCGGGATGTTCATCCATGAACTTTACGAGCTCTTCAATTGCGCCATCGTGGACGATCGTGTCCGGATTGAGGAGCATGATGTATCGCCCGCGAGAATGGCGCATTGCTTGATTGCATCCGGCAGCGAAGCCGACATTCCTCTCGTTTGCGATGAGCTTCACCCACGGATATTTTGTACGCACCATTTGTGCGCTGCCGTCTGTTGATGCATTATCCACAACGATGACTTCAAGCGTTATTGATGAAGCACCCCTCGCAAGCGAAGCTATGCAGCTGCTTAACTCATTCACCGTATTGAAGTTGACGATGCAGACTGAGACATCAACCCCTTCATCAACCTGTGGCAGCACGCTATGGGCTTGCACTGCAAGATTTCCCCTCCGAGCTTTGTTGCGTGCTGCTTGAGGGCTCATCTTCCGGCAACTCAATGTCATCAAGCAACATTATCGGGATGCCCTTCCAAATCCTGTATCGCCTGCCGCAACCCTCGCATATCAACGCCGTCTTATCGTCCGAGAGCACAACGCCACTCTTACATGCGGGGCATGCAAGTATGTCCAAGATCTCAAGCAGCTTGCGCAATTGCTCTTCCTCCATCCCATTCACCCCCATTTGGTGATGCACCCCTGATTTGCTGCCAGTTCCATCGCATCGGCGGATGAGGGCAGCCTACAGTTAATTGTGCCAGCTAATTGTGCTTCGGCTCACAATGAGGCGATGGTTGAAACTTGACGCATAGTCAACTTGCACTCTTCGCGCCACATCAGATGCGCAGTTAAATGCGCACAGCTTTTGTCGGAGCGGTTAAAGTGCTAAGGTCATCTAAATGATGCACCGGCACAGAGGCGATGGTGCAAGATGGCACAAAGTGCTGCAAAATGTGTAGCAGTCAAATTTCGGGTTGAAGGAAGTTCCAACGGAGCGCACAAGGGGGCGCATGAAGATGTCGCAAGTCAGCTTGATAAGGCGTGCTGACGGTAGAGCGCCAAACCAAATGCGCCCGGTGAGGCTCACACGAGGTTGGATAAAGTTTGCAGATGGTTCATGCCTGATTGAGGTGGGCAACACGAGGGTGGTTTGCACAGCTACGATAACGGATAAGGTGCCCCCATTCCTCATCGGGAGCAAGACCGGTTGGATAACCGCCGAATATGGGATGATCCCGAGGTCGGGAACGCAAAGGAACGAGCGTGAGGCTAAGCGAGGTCGCCAGCATGAACGCTCAGTTGAAATAGGACGCATAATCGGGAGGGCATTGAGGGCAGCTGTTGACCTATCCGCACTCGGTGAGCACTCAATCATCATTGACTGCGATGTGTTGCAAAGCGATGGCGGGACGAGGACGGCTGCGATCACCGGCGGATTCGTTGCGCTTGTTGAGGCGCTTCACAAGATGCGCGAACAAAACTTGCTCTCAAGTAAAGCCTTACCCCTTCATGGTCTCTTGGCAGCAATAAGCGTCGGCATAGTTGACAGGCAGGAAATGCTTGACTTGTGCTATGAGGAAGACGCACGCTCATCCGTTGACATGAATGTGGCAATGCTTGAGGGCGGCAGGTTTGTGGAAGTTCAAGCAACTGCCGAAGGAGCACCATTTACTCAGGAGCAATTCATACGCCTGCTTGCGCTTGCAAGGGCTGGGATTGAAAAGCTGTTTGAACTACAAAGGGAAGTGCTGAAGGACATCCTCTGATTTACACCGTAAAGCATCGCCATCAACTTCAGATGGTGCGCGGCTACTTTCTCATCTTTCGTGCAAGCTCAATTATGCGCTTGTATTTTGCTTGCGCTTGAGAAGCCCACTCAGCCTCATACTTGCTTGAGAGCAACTTATCCCTAACCCATCTTTGGGCGAGTTTCATCATTTGTGTCTCATCCAATGGCACTCGCGCAAACTCTCTGAGCAGCTTATTTGGCATGCCGGCTTCAATCAACGCCGAGAATGCCTTACGCACTTGCTCATGCGCATCAACGAATAGTGCACCAATGAGGCTGTTGAGCAGTTCCCACCTGTCAGCGCCGAGCTTAGCATCGTAGTGCATGGTAGTCTTCCACTCGAACGGGTTGACATCCAAAACGCTTCTTCCCTTCAGCTCATCATACAACTCCGGAAGTATGCTCATCCTTGCGAGTGTGAATTCCTTTGGTCCGCCCCTTGCTCCCTTCGGGAGCATCCAGAGCCTTTGCCCCTCCTTTGAAAGGACGAAGTTGATGAACTCCTGCGCGACCTCCTTATGTGGCGATCCCTTGAGGATTGAAATGCCATCGGGGTTGATCACCGTCATGTTCTTCGGGTAAACGAAGCCGAGCATGTCACTGCCGGCCTCGTTTATCTTTGACCATGCATAGAAATCAATCGTTGGCGCACAGGCAGCCTGTCCATTCGCCACGCTTTCAACCGGCTCCTGCGAACCGCGATTGTATGCCCTTGCATTGCCGGACATCATAGCTATGACCTCAAACCCCTTCTCCCAACCATAAGCCTGTAGGATTATCTCAAACATCATGTGCGCAACGCCGCTCTGCCTCGGGTCCGTAAGCTCAACCCAACCGTAAAACTTCGGGTCAGCTAAGTCAACCCACTCTTTTGGCTCCGGGAGGTTGTGCTCGCGCAACACAACTTTGTTGAACAATATTCCAAACCCGGAGAGCGCAGTCCCAAACCAGCAATAATCCTCGTCATAGAGCGGTATGCCCGCCACCTGTTTCGGTATGTGATTTAAAATTTCGTCCGGCGGCTTGTATGGCACAAGCAAGCCCTCACGCTTGAGTTCAACATATGGGTCAATTCCACCGCCCCAAAACATGTCGGCGCCGATGCCATTTGGACTCTCCTTAAAGCTGGTGCGTATGTATCGGAGGCATTGTGAAGTCCCACCAACATCTGGGAAGCGTATTTCAACATGCTTCTTAAAGCGCCGCTTGTAATGCTCTTGGAAAGCCCATGTGAATTCACGCTGTATGCCATCCCAATGTGGCGAGATGATTATGAGCGTCAAACTCTCTCCGGCTGTTCTTCGCTCAGCGCGCTTGCAAGAGCACAAATGGACAAACGCAATGATGGCTAACACAAGGACTAACACGGCACCGCCACAGGCTGTCCTGCTTGCCCTCCTCATGAGCAAATCACCAACCCATGTCCAAATGGCGATGTAAGTTACCTTCTTCTATGCAGCCAATCCGGGAAGCACTTGCTCTATGAACTTAGCTCCCTCAAGCAGCGCATTGGCAAGTTCCTCAACTGCCCTCACCAAGAAGTTTTTGACATCATCAAAAGTCCAACCGGTCAGCTCCAGTATTGACTTCGCAATGCCGGCTGCCATCATTAAAGCACCAACAACCATTGCGCTAAATGCAAGGAAGGCAATCGCCGACACCACAAGCTTTGCCACCTGCGCCCCAAGCCATATTGCAAATCCAACTGCCAACCACTTTGCGCCGAGCGAAAGCCAATCAATGCTGTTTGTTGGCAACCTCCCTTTGGCATCCGTTACCCAGAACTCCATCTCCACGCCATTGATCGTGAGCAACTCGCCGTCATCATTAACGAATCGTATCTGCGGCTTGAGCTTATCCCAGCCCCAAACAAGCCTAACAGCCTCCCCAGTTGACTCCCTCACGAGGCGAACATGCTTGTAATTTGCAACGCCCCCTTTTGGCTCACAAAGGTGCATCCTCAAGACCTCTCGCCTACTACCGTAAAAGCCGATGCGAAGGTATTCCCTTGCGCCTTCAGCCATCTCGTGAAGCTTGGCATAACCGAGACGCACCTGCTCAGCCAGCTCGCTCTCATTACCGGTCAGGATGATGTCGGGCTGCGCGATGTTCGGCTGCTCACTTTGCAACCCATTTGATGAGCCGCCGCAACCTTTCAGGAATTCACACATCACCACGCCGAGTGGAAGCATCAAAAACTCCCTTCGCCTCAATCCTTGCTCACCTCTTCCCTTTATCCTTCGTCCCAATCTCCTGTCCTTGTGTGAGCAGCTTCATCAACTCCGAGTCAGCCGACAGTATGACCGTGGTCTTGTCATTTAGCACCTTCTTGTATGCCTCAAGCGTTCGCAGGAAGCGATAAAACTCCGGGTCACGCTTGTATGCATCGGCATAGATGCGCATTGCTTGCGCCTCGGCTTCACCTTTGATTTGCTCGGCGCGCTTGTAAGCTTCGGCAAGTATGCGAGCAGCCTCCCTATCCGTCTCGCTGCGAATTTTCATTGCCGCTTCCCTTCCCTCCGCCCTATACTGCTTTGCTTGGCGCTGCCTCTCAGCCTTCATGCGCTCATAAACGCTCTGCTTCGTCGGCTCAGGGAAGTTGAGCCTCCTCACGCGCACATCAACGAGCTTTATCGGGTCACTCTTTGGGTCATTCGGGATGCCATACTCATTTCGGATGCGCTCTCGGCACCTCCTCAACACCTCCTCGCCTATCCTGTCCAATTCAGAAGAACCGCCATCAGGTGCGAGTATGTCCGATAGGGAACGCTTCCCGAAAGCCGCCGCAAATTCCGAGACAACTATATCCTCAAGCCTTATCGGGACTGCCTGCATTGTCCCAAGCGTTTCAAGGAAGCGCTTCGGGTCATACACATACCAGCACACGAAAGTTTCAACGACCAAGCTCTTCTTATCCTGCGTGAGCAACTCGCGAGCCGGTATTTCGGTCAGCTGCAATCGCCTGTCAAAGCGCACCACCGAATCAATCGGGAGCTTGAAATGCAATCCAGCCGAGATGACCCTCTTCACCGGCTTACCAAACCTCGTCACAATGGCAACCTCACGCTCATCAAGCGTGAACACGAACGATTTGAGCAAAGCCATAAGAGCCACAAGCGCTATCACAAAAACGATTTGGCGAAAGATCACTTCCAACTCACCTCACTGCGCCTTGCTTGCCCTGTGGTGGCGCATGTTCCAACTCTTCCAACATAGGGATGACTAATGCCTCCTCCTTCACCGGCTGCGATTTTCCTCCCACAGCCATGTCAGGGCTTGGTGGGAGAAAAATTATGCGCTGCGAACCAACTTTATCCGTTGTCACGATATACTTCCTCAAGTTTGGCAGCACTGCCTCAAGCTCCTCCCAATATAGGCGTATCCGATGTATCTCCCTCGCCCTGCTATACTGCGAAGCCACATTCACAAACCGCGAGGCTTCTCCCTCGGCTCTTTTCACCCTATCAACGCTGAACGCCAATGCCGATGACATTTGTGATGCAGCTTCGCCACGCGCTTCGGGCAGCTTCTCAGCCTTGTAAGCCTCGGCTTCATTGATGAGCTGTGCTTTTGCTTCAAGCGCCCTTGCCACCTCGTGGAACGCATCCACGACATCTGCCTCAAGCGGTGGATGAACATCTTGCAACTTGACGCTGTGCACAGCTATGCCCATCCCGTAGCGCATCAGCGCCCTTCTCAAACCGCGCAGCAACTTTTCCTCAACTTGCTCTCTACTCTCAACTAATGGCGCATACATCCCGCAGCGTGAAAGAACGCTGCGGAGGATTGATTCAGACAGCGGCAGCAGTATTGTCTCAGGCGACACAGAGCGCAACAGAAGCGCTGTAACATCACTGATGCTGTAATGCACGATCACATTCACTTCAATGATGTTCTCATCGCCTGTGATGACCAACCCCTCTTCCGGGCGGCGCTCATAACCGACCACCTTATGCTTGAACGCCCACTCATAAACGACCGGCTCGTTGCTCAACGGATTCGGTCTGCTCCTGAAGCCAATCTCAAGCCTGCGCCTGCTGAGGGCATCAACCTTAACCACACTTTCAAATGGCGACGGAAGACGATAGTGCAATCCGGGAGCGAGTTCCCTTGAAAGCTTGCCAAAGCGAAATACAACAGCCCGCTCATTTGCCCGGACAACGAACAACCCTGAGAGCAAATAACAGACCAATAACGCCAGCACACTGCAGCGCACTATCACACTGCTGTGCCGCACAACGAATGCGCTTATGCTTTCCCATCGCAGTGCACCTGCAGCTGCTTTAAATCGCAGCGCCATCCTGTTAAGCCGAGGTAACAGCTCAGCGCGGCGCCTTGAAAGGAGCATAAGCGAGTTACAAACGACCGCGAGCGAACTTACCTGATGAACTACGGCAGCCCAAACTGGCGGTATATACCCAAAGCCGGCGAGCAGGACGGAAGCCGAATTAACGCCGATGGCGAATGCTGCTATGTTTTGATGGATCTTTTTCAGCGCTGCTCTTCCGACATCAATTGCGAGCGGCACTTTGGTCAGGTCGTCCGTCAGGATGACCACATCACCGGCTTCCGCGGTTAAATCCGTCCCGATGCCGCCCATGGCGATGCCAACATGCGCTGCGGCGAGTGCCGGTGCATCGTTTATACCATCACCGACCATCGCCACATATAGCCCTTGAGATTGCAATCGCTGTATGCGCTCAACCTTTTCGTGCGGGAGCAATTCCGAGTGGACATCCGTTATGCCGAGTTTAGCGGCAACGGCGTTTGCAGCGGCATTCGCATCGCCGGTGAGCATGCTAACTTTCGCCATTCCGAGCGCTCGCAACATCTCAATTGCGCTTGGCGCTTGTTGGCGCAACTCGTCGGAAAAGGCGAGCAATCCAATAACAGCGCCATTGACAGCCACAGCTACAACTGTCTTTCCGGCGGATTCTAAGCGATGCCATTCCTCGTTGAACTTGTCTGACACGGTTATATTCAACGCCGACAGCAGCTTCCGGTTGCCGACAGATACAGCTTTTCCGGACACAACTCCAGCAATGCCCATTCCGGGATAAACTCGCACATCCATCGGTTGGGAAACAACTGCTCCCCTATCTTTCGCCGATTCAACTATCAAGCGTCCGAGCGTATGCTCACTTACAGCCTCAACTGATGCTGCTAAGGACAACACCATGCGATTGTCAAACTCGCCAGCCGCGATGATGTCGGTCAACATCGGTGATCCAACTGTTAGCGTGCCAGTCTTGTCAAAGACGACACAGTTGATTTTCCCAAGCCCCTCAACCGCAGTTCCGCTCTTTACAAGGACGCCCTCCCTTGCGAGCCTGCCAACGGCTGAAATGATAGCCGTCGGAGTTGAGAGGACAAGGGCACACGGGCACGCAATGATGAGCACAGCCACAGAGCGCATCAAATCCCTACTCAACAAAAATGTGATCGCAGCTGCCAACATAACGGCTGGCAAGAACCAGCGCGCATACTTATCGGCGACTCGTTCAATTTCAGCTTTGCGCTCACGCGCTTCCTCAACCATGCGCATTATCCTCGCAACGATTGTCTCTCCGCCGACTGCCTCAGCGCGAACATAGAGTATGCCTGCCTGATTGACTGTCCCCGCGTAAACTTTGTCTCCGGCGGATTTGTCCGACGGCAGCGGTTCCCCGGTTATCGTGCTCTCGTCAACACTTGAGGAGCCATCAACCACAACTCCATCAATCGGGATGCGCTCAGCCGGCTTCACAAGCACAACATCACCCACTTTGATGTCACTGACCGGGACATCAACAACTTCGCCATCCCTGACCAAATGAGCGATTGATGGGACTGCCCTTGCGAGCTCTTTCAATGCGGCTCTCGTCTGACCAACGGCATAATGTTCAAGCGCCTCACCGATGAGCATGATGAGTATGACCTCAGCGGCGGCGAAGTATTCCCCGACATAAAGTGCCGCCGCTGATGCCACCGCCACAGCGGCATCTGTTGCAATCCGCCTTTCAAACAGGAGCTCATAAATGGTCTCGTAGAAGAATTTGTAGCCGCCGATAGCTGCTATGATTGCGGCAAAGTCAATCCCGAAGAGGCTCTGAACGATGTTGAGCCAGCGCAGCAGGAGAGCTATCCCGACGACAGCCGTAAAGGCTATATGCCTTACCCCAACACTCTCAATGCCGTTTTGACCCTCATGTTTATCACACTGACTTCCCATCGCCAAAACTCACCTCATCTTCATCTTGCCTTAATTGGGCAAGGGCTGCAAACACTCTTAGTTCAAGATCAATGAACCCCGAGCTGCCTCATCCGAGCCATCAATTCATCAGTCGCCCTTTGGATGATGATCTCCCTCAATTCCGGGTCACATTGCTCAACCGTAATTGGCTCACCGAAGCGCACCTCAACACGCCAATGCGGTCTTGGCAACGGCGCATTCAAACGCCACGCAGGATAGGCATTAATGATGGCGCACGGCACAATCGGGCATCCGCTAAGTTGAGCAAGCAGCGCAGCGCCGTGCGTGAACTGGCGCATTCTGCCATGATCGCTCCTTGTGCCCTCCGGAAAGATGGCGATGACCTCGCCAGATTTTAACCTCTTGATGCACTCACGCAATGCACCAATATCACCTGCGCCCCTTGAGACGGGAATGCAATCGTCAAGCCATAGGAGCGTCCTGAGTAATGGCATGTTGAAGATGGGGCGCTTCGCTACAAATGAAACCCTCCTCGGACAAGCGCAACCTATGAACAGCGGATCAAGATATGTTGGGTGATTGGATGCAATTATGATCCCGCCAATCCTCGGCACCAAGTTGGCATTATAAACCCTTAACCCAAACAGAACTTTCGCAGCAATGCGCAGAAGCGGTATCAGGATGCGATAGATGAACATGCGCACCGACTTATATCGCTCTTTGCTCTTGCTCACCCCATATGCCTTCACGCTTTGCGCAGTTAGCACCACTTATAATTTGGGTTGGGCTGTTGGAAAACTCATCCATCATGTAATGATGCCTGTCCTTCCGCCGCTGTGATGGCACAGTTTCAAGGGCGCACATTGTGGGCAAAATTTTTTCCGACGATGCCCTTCAACGAGATCCGCAGGTGATGGACAGCATGCAGCATAAGGGTGCTCTAATTTTGAATGCGCTCATATACACGCTGCTGGTGTCATTGTTAACTCAGTGCCAAAGAGCACTGTGTGAGCCACAACCATTCCAACCAATCAGATTCCTCATCACAGCCACGCCTCAGGAGATCCCGGCGAATGGAAAAAGCACAAGCATCATCACCGTGCAAGTTGATGACCCGTCAATACCGGATGGGACTGAGGTGCGCTTCATAAGCTCAATGCCGGATACAACAATAGAGCCGAGTGCCATACTGCGAAACAAAGTTGCAAGGGTGACGCTGCGCAGCGGGACGACACCCGGCATAGCTGTTGTGACCGCATTCTTCGGTGTCTCGCGCGAGTCAGTTGAAGTGCGCCTGCTCCCACCACAGGCTGCAATGTCAAGAAACGCCAACCTCATCATCGTCAAGGGAGATTACTTGGCGTATTCACCAAGCGACAGCTTTATCACCGCAAGCGGTTACGCCCGCTTCATCCACATGGGCGTCACAGTTGAGTGCGATGTCAGGATGAATGTCTTCTTGGACAGGCGCATACTCATCGCCGAGGGCGAAGCCGGAAAGAACTCCGTCACCATCACATGCGGCGAGAATAGGCTTTCCTGCGACAGATTGGTGCTTGACTATGAGCGTCAGGAGGGCACGATGATTCAAACTGCGCCGCAGCCGAAGAAGCTCGGCATAAGATGGCTCACGGTAATTGAGGACGAAGAGAAGATGCCGAGGGTGTATGCTCCCGAACCGGATTACAGCATTGACCAAACTTGGATAAGGGCGAAGGAGATCGTCATCTACCCGGGCGAGAAAATAGTCCTTCGTAGGGCGCAGCTGTATGCCAAAGGCAACAAACTTATTTCGCTTCCAATTCATGTCATCCCGCTATCAACCTACGGCTTGCGCATGACCTCAAGGGGCTTTGCAAACCAAATCATCTCATACAACTCCTATGGCGGGTTGCAGATTGACTTCCCTCTATACTTCCACGCCGATACGAAGGGCACGGGCGCACTAAGGCTTCAATATTTTGGCAGCCATGGGTTTGGCGTTTATCGCCCCGGGTTTACAATCTCATTTGAGGAGAACTATGTGCTCGGTGGGAATGGCGAGGGTGTAATTTTGCTTGAGGCGCTAACGAGGTCTGAGAGAAACCTCCGCTGGGAGCACATGCATCGTTTTGGAACCAACTCAATGTTGCGAATTGGTGCGGACTACTTCAAGGGGAAGGACTTGCTGACACGGGTTGATTACATTGGGCAGCTCGGCGGGTTTGACCTTGGCATTGAGGCTTTTTACAACAGGACATCGTATGGGAACTCTTGGAATGCCCAAACAATGCTTCAACTGCCAATGAAGCCGATCGGAAAAAGCGGCTTCAGCTACTCGGTCATCGGCTATCTTGCGCTCGGCAGCGGGAGATACGCATACGGCTCATTCTCTCAGGGGATTGATGTTGACTTTTATGCACCGCCATACCGATTGGGCAAAGCAACATCGTTATCACTTCGCGGCGGCTTATCAGCCTTCAACTCCAAAGATGGATTTAAGCTCGGCAGGAGCACGGTGCTCTCGCTCAATCATCAACTTGGCAGATTCGGCATGCTAAGCCTCAGCTACAGCTACGATAGTGGTTCGTCAATTTATGGCTGGCGGTCTGCAAACGAATCTCTCATGCTCAACTTCTATGGCAACATCGGGCGCAATTGGAATGTCGCACTCTCGGCGTCAAAATCTTTTTCAAGCGATAGCGTCTACGGTTACTTGCACATCGTAAGGTCATTTGGGGACAAATGGCGCCTGCGCCTCGGTTGCTCGTATCAGGGTTACAGCGGGATGTCAACCATTGACTATGATGCTTCCATTGCCAGACGCTTTGGCGATCTATGGGTGAGCATCAACTGGCAGAAGTCACGCCGAAAAGTGTTCCTTGAGATCGGTTCTTATGTTTATTGAGCGTGTAGCGTGGCGTGAAAATCCAAGTTATGCTAACAATGACACAATACACGCAGCACAGTTTGATGCATCACAGCACAACACTTTGGCTGGAGGTGGTTTACGGTGTGGTTGGCAAGGGCGCTTAAGCAGCATCGCACAATGCTCGCTGCAACAGCGGTGTGCCTTTGCGGGTTGCTTTGCGGACGCTCCAGCGCACAAGTTGAGGTCTTGGGTATGCCATGCTACGGGATAAACGCTCGCTCCTTAGGGATGGGTGGCGCTTCGGTGGCTGTCGTTGGAGACCTTGGCTCACTGCTTGCCAACCCGGCTGCAACGGCGAGGTTATCACAGCCTGTGGCATCGCTCAACTGCAGGCTCAACACGGCTGATGAGCGTTACTTCCTTGTCGGTCACCTCAAAGGCTCCCAAGAGGGGAAACTCGGCGGTGGACTCACGCTCATGTGGGCGAGGGATGAAAGCCCATTGGCATTGGGTGGACGAACGACGCACTTCGGGTTGCTATACACCATAACCCAACCAATAGGCATGTGGCGTGGATACGAAATTGACTTTGGCACGACGATAAAAATGCACCAGCAGCGCATCACCGGACAGGGCTCAAGGACGAATTGGACCTTTGACATAGGCTTCCTGACGAGGCTCGCTGACCGAACATGGATTGGCATATCTTCAATCAACACCACACGCCCATCATTCACAATGGGGACGGTGAGGAAGCGCGATGAGCGCTTGATAAACGCCGGCATAGCGCATTGGTTTGATGAGAACACCCTGCTTGCGCTTGATGTTTGGGATCTGGAGGACAACACGACCAATTGGGCGGGTGGCAGAGGAAGTGGGATAGCAATAAGAGCCGGACTTGAGAGGCGCCTTACACCGTCATTCGTTGGGCGCATCGGCTTGCTTGATGGACGCCTGACGATCGGATTCGGATTTAAGGGCGGTTTCATGAGGGGCATGTATGTTGACTACGCCTTTGCGGACCGCCCATCGCCAGAGGATGACATTCACCTTCTCAGTTTGAACATCTCGTTCTGATGGCTGTTTGGATGGGCACTTTGGCACGATTCATAGAGGCGCAGGTTGAATGGCTCTCTTCTCAAGATAGCCACATAAGTTCATCACGCAGCTAACCTCAGATGACCGGCGGCAAATCCCATCGGCTCTCGGCATGGATTGAAGTTCATTTTAGCCGTCAGCGGGCTATTAGTGACATTGGAGTGTGAATGCGAGCATGAGCGGATGGCGTTTGGTCGGCTTCATCGCCATAGCAGTGGTCGCAATCCTGATCGCCATTAAGCTGCTCTCGGTATATGCTCAATGGCTCTGGTTTGTCTCCGAAGGATATCAGTCCGTCTACGGTAAGATACTGCTGACGAGGCTGCTCCTTTTCTCCATAACATTCCCCGCCCTCTTTTCCGCCCTTTACTTCCCGTGGCGTTACATACGCCGAGTGCCGGCACCGCCATCCTCACGCAAGTGGCTTTTGGACGACGACGAACGCATGGCGATGGAAAGAGCCATTGACAATGCCGTCCTCTTCTTCTCGCTCACTGCCGCGTTGGTTGCCGGCTACTATGCAAGCCATAAGTGGTTGACCGTCCTCCAATTCTTTCATCCGACGCCGATTGACCTCAAAGAGCCGATATTCAACAAACCCATTGACTTCTACCTCTTCAAGCTGCCGTTGTATCTTTTCGCCTTCGGCTTGCTCTCAACTGGGCTATCGCTGCTCATCATCGGTGCGATACTTCTGCTCATCTTTGACGACCACATTTCCTTCACCGAGACGGGCACCGAGATGACCAGCCATGCCGTTCGCACCTTAACACTCATGGCTGCACTGTGGTTCATCGCTGCCTCAGTTGGGACTCGCTTTGGGATGTTCAAATTGCTCTACTCAATGCGCGGGCGAGTTTATGGAGTCGGCTTTGCCGATTACTATGCGGCGCTGCCGGCACTGTGGGCTCTGATGTTCGTCTTCGCCATCGCAGCCATAATCCTTCTGCTCAACATCAAATGGGGAAGCGTAAGGACACTCCTGTGGTCAACCGGGGTTGCGCTCATCCTCTCCTTCATCGGGCGCTTCGTTGTCCCCGGTGTGGTTCAGGCTTTCATCGTCAACCCGAATGAGCTCCAACTTGAGAAGCCATTCATTGAGCACAACATCAAGTTCACGAGATACGCATACAACTTGGACAGGTTTAAGGAGCTGCCATACTTCGTGAGCAAGTTGAGCAGGAAGGCAATCTTGGAAAACGCCACGACACTCTACAACATAAGGCTTTGGGATGCACGCCCGCTGAGGAGCACATATGAGCAGCTGCAGTCAATTCGCCCATACTACACCTTCGTTGATGTTGATGTTGACAGATACACGGTTGATGGGAAACTCCGCCAAGTGGCTATTGCCGCAAGAGAACTCGTGCAGCACCTGCAAGCGAGGACTTGGGTTAACGACCACCTCAAGTATACGCACGGCTACGGAGTGGTCATGAGCTTCGTTAATGAGGCTACTTCCGATGGCTCTCCGAGGTTCGTTATAAAAGACATCCCACCAACATCGCTCGTTGGTGGTTTAAAAGTGCGCCGACCCGAGATTTACTTCGGCGAATTGCAACTGCCGCAGCCACCCCCACCATCACCGCCTCTAAAAACCCCAGCAGCACCACAGCCACCAGAGGGCGCTACCACAACTTCCTCAGGTGAACCGTCCAGCGGAAGTGCCCACCCGGAGTTAGAGGGGAAGCCAACACCGCAAGCCCAGAGGAGAGAAATTGCGCCGCCGAGGGAGCGCATGCCGATCCCTGAATATGTCGTGGTGAATGGGAGCGAGTTGGAGTTTGATTATCCGAGTGCTGACGGTCCAAAGTTTTGCAAATACGAAGGGAAGGGCGGCGTCCCGGTTGACAGCTTCCTCAAGAGGTTGGCTTTCTCGGCACGGTTCACTGACTTGATGCTTCTCCTCTCAAGCGCTGTGACGAACGAGAGCAAGGTGCTCATGTATCGCAAGATACACGAGCGAGTTCAAGCCATAGCCCCATTCCTGCTTCTTGACCCAGACCCATACATCGTGTTAGGGGACGACGGGCGATTGTATTGGTTCATTGACGCCTACACTGCCTCTCCATTTTTCCCATATGCAACGCCCGATGTCCTTGACCCGAGGCGAGTCCATTACATACGCAATTCGGTCAAAGTCACCGTTGACGCTTACGATGGTGAGGTGAAGTTTTATGTCGTTGAAGAGGCTGACAGGATAGACCCTCTAATCCGAACTTACCAAAAGATCTTCCCGACCATGTTCAAGCCGATGAGGGCGATGCCGAAGCATCTGCAGCGCCACATTCGCTATCCGAGAAGGCTCTTCATGACGCAGGCGATAATGTTTACACATTATCACATGACCGATCCAACGCAGTTTTACAACATGGAGGATGTGTGGGAGATACCAAAAGAGCTTTACGCCGGCTCGCAGCGCCTGATGGAACCCTACTATGTCGTGATGCGTCTTCCGGGCGAGAAGAAGGAGAGCTTCATGCTCATCCTTCCATTCACGCCGAGGGAGAAGCAAAATATGATCGCTTGGATGGCTGCCCACTGCGACCCGGATGAATACGGCAAGGTGGTCATCTTCAGGTTCCCGAGAGGAACGCTCATACCCGGACCAATGCAAATTGAGGCTCGCATAGATCAAGACCCAACCATATCGCAATATTTGAGCCTGTGGAATCAACGCGGTTCGCAGGTCATAAGGGGGCACCTACTTGTGATACCCATCTCGTTCTCGCTGCTTTATGTTGAACCGCTCTTTTTGCAATCCGAGCAAACGCAACTGCCGCAGCTCAAGAAAGTCCTCGCAGCGTCCGAGGATAAAGTCGCAATGGCGGACACATTGAACGAGGCAATTGAGATGGTAGTTGGGGCTGATTCTGAAGGTATTGCGGCAGGCACTGCCTTGAAGGTGAGCGGCACCGAGGCATCGCCACGCAGTTCTATGGGAAGCAAGCTTACCGAACAAATCTCAGCGCACATGAAAAGGTTTGAGGAAGCACAGCGCAGGGGCGATTGGGAAGCAATGGAGCGGGAATGGAAAGCGCTCAAAGGGCTCGTTGAGAAGTTGCAAAGGGGCTTTGACAGCCATTAAAGCTGGTGCAAACCACCGATACAAATAGAGAGCGATGGGCGGAAAAAATATTAACGGCGGATAAGGCGACAGATGATTCACATTCGGCGCCGAGTAAGGCTTTTCAAATGCCGCTCGTGTAGTTAAACTTATCCAACGATCCCAAAGCCAAATGGGTTACCAGTGGTGATGCCAGATGCGCTTAATTGCCGATTCAGCAATGCATTTGCTCAACCACCTGTGGCGCATTTACAGCGGGCTGCTAAAAGAGGGGCAACGCTTCTTGAGGAACTACGGCTTAACGCCAACGCAGCTTGATGTCATAGCTCTCCTCAGCACTGGCGAAGGTATAACGCAACAGGAATTGAGCAGGAAGATGCTGACCACAAAGGGCAATATAGCGAGCTTGATAGACCGAATGGAGAAATATGGGTTGATTGAACGCCGCATAGATGCCTCCGACAGACGCCGTTATCGCCTCTTCCTGACGCCGAAGAGCAAGCGCCTGTTGGAACGCGTCATCCCACAATACAAGGAGCGGCTCATGGCGCTGATTAATAGCCTGTCAGCTGAAGAAAGGATGCTCCTTCAATCACTCCTCAAACGGCTTGAACAAAGCCTCCACAAGGGCGGCGCAAACGAGATGACGAGTTAAGCCCCTTTCAATCCATTTCACCATCGCGATGCGAAGCCAACTTATAGCCAAACCCTCTGCAATCAACCACTCCATCTCCACTTGCTCAGGCACTGCTCAATCAGCGCTGTTGACTTGGCATCCAACCTCCATGCGCTAATCCAGCTCAAGTCTCTCAGAGGCTTCCAGTATGGTCTTGAAGCGCTCGTATGCAGCTTCCCATTCCTCAAATTCGGTTGGCTCATAGCGCCACATCTCAAATGAGTGCCTGATTATGCGCCTCGCCTCATCGTGTGAGGAAACATAGCCGAGCGTGAGCGCTTGAATCATCACACTACCCGCTGCTGTGGCTTCCACTGGTCCAGCTACAACTGGTCTGTGTGTGGCATTGGCTATGAACTGGCATAGCAGCGAGTTGCGTGAGCCACCACCCACAACATGCACCACCTCAATTTTCCTCCCGAGCAACTCCTCAAGCCTGTCAAGCACCCAACGGCACTTTAAAGCGAGGCTTTCAAGGGCACACCTTACAAACTCACCCTTCGTTTCCGGTGGCTGCTGTGATGTGCTTTGGCAAAACTTGCTCATCCTGTATGGCATATCGCCCGGGTGCAAGAAAATTGTATTGTCTGGGTCAACGAATGCCTTGAACGGTTGCGCCATTGATGCCATCTCAGTGAGCTCCGAGTATGAATGCTCCTCGCCTTGCCTTGCCCAAGTGCGCCTGCACTCCTGAACAAGCCAAAGCCCCATGATGTTTTTCAGGAACCTGATTTTGCCTCCGTAGCCACCTTCATTCGTGAAGTTGAGACGAAGACTATGCTCGTTTATGATTGGTTCATCAATCTCAACACCCATTAGCGCCCATGTCCCACAGCTTATGTAGCACCAGTTGTCACCCTCAGCTGGAACTGCTGCCACAGCTGAGCCGGTATCGTGGCATGCCGGGGCAATAATTTTCACCCTCGGCATACCGACATCATCTGCGACTGATGAAATCATTTCCCCAATGATCGTCCCAGAGGAAACTATCGGCGGGAGGAAATGCGTCGGTATTCCCAAGCGCTCAAGGAGTGGCTTTGCCCATTGCTTCTCCCTCGGGTTGTAAAATTGAGTTGTTGTGGCGATGCTGAATTCCGAGACCTTGATGCCGGTGAGCCAAAAGTTAAACAGGTCTGGCATCATCAGCAGCGTCTCAGCAACATCAAGCAAAGGTGAGCCACTCACAACCATTGATAGCAACTGAAAGAGCGTGTTGATCTGCATGAACTGAATCCCAGTCTGCTCAAATATCTCCTCCTTCGGGACTCGCCTGAAAGCCTCCTCAATCATCCCGTCAGTGCGCTTATCCCTGTAGTGGTATGGGTTGCAAAGCAACACATCGCCACGACCGAGGAGGGCAAAATCAACCCCCCAAGTGTCAACACCGATGCCCTCAATCTCGCTGCCATATTTTGATACGCACATCCTCATCGCTTCCTTCATTTCCTGCCATATGCGAAGCACATCCCAGTGCAAGCTGTCAATTATGCGCACAGGCCCGTTTGGAAACCGATGAACCTCCTCAAGCTTCAAACTCCCATCGGTCAATGTTCCCACAACGCATCTGCCGCTCTCAGCCCCCAAATCAAAGGCGATGAACGAAATCGCCCTACCCACTTCCGCTCACCTCCAAGGCGGGTGTTTCTCCTCAATCACCATCTCACCGATGCCATTTACAAATTGCCGCACCCACATCGGAGAATCCTTTCGCGCTTGCCGCGCACATTGGATATCATCACATCATCAAAACTAAAGTTTGGCGCTCGGTTTCAAATGAATGCTTCACGGGTGAGCGGAATCTTGAACAAGCAGTTGATGGAAAGCCATAATGGATAAAGGTTTGAGCCAAAGACCGCCATGGGGCGTGGACGGAAAGATGGCGCAGCACAGGCATCCAATTGATGCAGATGCAACAGTCAAACGGCGCGCATGCCAGCGCGCTACATCTCGGCGTCGGCTTTACCGCCTAAGCTTCCCAGAGCGGCATCGTCTGGCTACAATCCACAACCGGATTAGCGCATTCACACTCATTGAGCTGCTCGTCGTCATCGCCATCATCTCAGTGCTTGCCGCCATTCTCTTCCCGGCGATGGCGCGTGCAAGGGAAAGGGCTCGCGCCGCATCATGCGCGTCCAACTTCAAGCAGATGGCGTCCGCAATATTGCTATACGCAGCCGATTACGACGAACGCTTCCCAATAAGTTACGATCCGCATGGCATCTACTATCCGCTCCAGAACTATCCGGGACGATACCATCAAGGTCCCGTCTTCTGGCCTTACTTAATTCAACCGTATGCGCGCAGTTGGGAAATGCAACGCTGCCCGACAGCTGGCGGTGACAAATACGGCGTTTGGAAAAAGGGCTCTGGATATGACCATGAGAGAAATTGGGCGCTTTGCGCCCACACCGGTTTGAATTGGGTTTACTTAGCACCGCTTTGGGGTGGGCACCCGGATGGCGCCTTGCACTCAACCTCATTGCAGCTTTCCATGGTGGATAGTCCAACGCAAACCGTCATGCTGGCTGACTCATACTACGAACCCGACGACATCTATGACATCGGTTACTTCACCGTTGACCCACCGGCAATGCTTCACATGCCGGAGTGTAAGCCGCAGTGGGCAACCGCTCTCTATGTCCGTTCGCTGCCGCTTTGGGGAGGGCAATACCCAAATGGCTCAATTGCATTCAGGCACTTCCTGAGGGCGACAGTTGCATTCTGTGATGGGCATGTCAAACCGCTCACAATTGACGAGCTAAGAAACCCGGAAATTTGGGACACCGAGGATTACGAGCAATGAGGCAATCGCATATGGCACACTTTGCATGGTGATGCGCCATGAAGAACAAGGAGTTGGCAATGCTCATCATCGCCATAGCGTGCATACTCACTGCAGTGTGCATCGTGGCGATGAACACACGCAAACCGAGGGGATTTCATCCGACTGCAACTTCGCCGGCACTCACAATGCCATCAGTCCCAATGAGCATCCTTGCCCCATTGGGCGTTGAAAAGCTTGAGCCAGTGAAGCAACACGGTGGCTCAAGGTGAGCCTAAAGATTCTCCCACAGTGTGCGCATTGGGGGTGGCGAAGGGATGACAATGCCATGTGGACTTCGCCGAAGCGATTTAGTTGGATGCGTCGGCGTTGACATAGGCGGACAAAGCACACGCATCGGAACTGTCCTTCCAAACGGCAGACTCAAACTCATCTCGTTCCGCACACAACCCGACTTTGATACTCAGATTGACATGCTCGCCGATGCAATAGGGCAGTTGGGTAAGGATGAAATTAGGCGCGTCGGGATTGGCTCACCAGGACCGCTTGATTGGAGGAAGGCTTTTGTATACGATACGCCAAACCTGCCTTGGTGCAATGTAAGCTTCAAGAAGCTTGAACAGAAGCTCGGTGTGAAAGTGTTGCTTGATAACGATGCCAATGTAGCCGGTCTCGGAGAAGCCACATTGGGTGCCGGCAAGGGCAAGCGCATAGTAGCCGGCTTCACACTCGGCACCGGCATCGGCTACTTTCACATCATTGACGGGCGCATCTATCACGGCTCTTTGGATGTTGAAGCCGGGCATCAAATAATTGACCCAAACGGTCCGGAGTGCAACTGCGGTCAAAGGGGATGCCTTGAAGCCTTTGTCTCGGCAACCGGAATACAGCGCCGTTATGGTGTCCCACCACACGAACTTGAGGATCAAAGGGCATGGGATGAAATTGCCATGAGACTCGCACAGGGTTTGGTTAACATAGCCGTTCATACATCGGCGGAAGTGCTCATCCTGTGCGGTGGAATGCTCGCCAGAGGCGAAATGCTATTAAAGCCGCTGCGAAACTATTACGAGCAAATGCTCAAGGTTTATCCTAAACGCTATCGCCCACCAGTTGTCCCAGCAAGGCTCGGTGACAAAGCCGGAGTGTATGGCGCCATCGTCCTTGCACATGTTGGACACTCAGAGGAAGCCTAAACCAACGCGCACCGATTGCGCCCACCCGGCTCAAAACGCTTGGAGCAACTCAAGCATAGCTCTGTCAAGCTTATGACCACGCCAACTTTCGTAAGCGACATCGCTACGACCGCTGTCCAATATTCCGAATGAACCCCTGAAGTTCCACAATGCCCATCCCCAACCCATCTCCTTCCAAACCGTCAGGCAATCTCGCATCCAATCCAAGACAACTTTGTGTGGCGTCTTGTTGTAAGCCCCGAATTCGCCGACCATGACGCCAACCCCTTTCATCTCAAGTTCCTTCCAAGGGCGATAAAACTCGCGCAGGCGGTTAATGTCCCAAAGGGTGTCCCCATCCTTCAGCGGATAAGTCGGTTCAGCCCATTTGTCTGAGCCGCCAACCCATTCAGCGCGATAGTGAGTCAACCTAAACGGTTGATAGCCCCTCGTTGCAGCTGCGACATTCAACCCAAGTAATTCCATTGGAGCAGTATTGCCCCAATCACGCCCATCGCATATCACGAGGCGCTGCTCATCTTGCTTGCGGATGGCTTCAAGCATGCGCTCAACAACTTTGCGATGCACTTGCGGATCAATGCGAGGCGGCTCATTGAACAGATTGAAACTCAATTGCGAATTCGGAATACCACTGTAGCGCTTCGCAAAGTGCCCCCAATGCATCGCACAGACACTCTGTGCCTCCTCATCAGTCCAAAGCGATTTTGGTTCTGGCGGACGAGCAACAGTGTATCCCGGGGCGCGATGAAAGTTGATGCACACATGAATGCCATACTTCTCGCCAAACCGAACTGCCTCATCAATTTCCCTGAGCACCTCCTCACGCAACTTCGTCCAATCGCCGGGCTCAATCCAACACCTATAGTCCATCGGCAAACGCACAAAATTGAAGCCCAACTCAGCTATCCACTCAAAGTCACTCTCAACGAAGCGCTGATTGCGACCGACATTAAACTTTTCCAGCAAGTTGAAGCCGCGCCAACGGGGCAACCTCTTTGAAGTTGCTTCAGGCAACTGACGCACCTGTGGAGCAACAACGGAGGAGACTACAGCGCCTAACGCTGCACCGCCAAACGCTGTCAGCATCTGACGGCGTGTCATCACTACCACCCCCAAAAGGCGAAATTAACAACCGCTTAAACGCACGCCCCATTCCCACCAACGGAACCCTGCAACATCTGCAACTCGGTTCACCCACGGCGTCAACGGGAAGGCGGAATCCGCCGCCACAATTTTATCCGCCCGCGATGTATTTTGCGATGTAATTCCTGCTGCGATATGCGGAGATGAGCTCCTGATCAATTGGGTAACGCCCGAATTCCTTCGCAGCCTCAACCATTGCCTTGTAAAGCTCCGGCTTCACGGCTGGGTGAATTGAGTTGCTTGAAGCGAGTATGTGACCACCACCACAGGATGCCTTTGCAATCGTCTCCTTGACTGCCTCAACCACTTCGTCAACTGTCCCATAGCAGAGCAGATATGAGCAATCAACATTTCCAACGACCGCAATCCTGTCACCATACTTTGCCTTCACTTCACCGATGTCCATTCCGGCTATCGGCTCAAGCGGGTCAATAGCGTCTATTCCGGCTTCAACAAGGTCATCAAGTATCGCCCATATGTTTCCGTCGGTGTGTTTGATGTAGTAAGCACCGCGCTCATGCGCTGCATCAATGCTTCGCTTCAAATACGGCAGGATGAACTCCCGGAAGTGCTTTGGCGACATTATCAACCCCTTCCTCGTGGCGTAGTCATCACCAGATACAACTACATCGGCTCCCTCGTCAATGGCGCGCTGCATCAACTTGATCTTGTATTCAATGACAATCTCGGCAACGGCATGTGCCATGTATGGGTCCTCAATATAGTCGGCAAGCAAATTTTCCATGCCACCTCGCAGGTAGTGCGGAAACTCAAACCCATCGTGCGTGAGGAAGACAATCGCCTTCCTGCCTTTAAAGCGCTTTACTGCCTCTCGGAGCGATTGCAAGCGGTGCTCATCATTTGGGTTCGGTGGCTCATAGCGCTTTAAGTCCTCACGCGACTTTATTGGTCCATCAACTGGGTATGGGATGCCAAACTCAGACATGCCCCAAACGATGCCCCACTCGTCAACGACGAGCCTGCCCTCACCACCGTGAATTGTCCTGCCACGCCACACAAGTTCTTCCTTCTCCTCAGCCTCAATCGGTCTGAGGCGCATGTCCTCAAATATGCAAATGCCATCAAGGTCTTCCATCTCAACGAACTCCTCAAGCGACGAGGCGCCAAACGCAGTCAGTGTCGGTTCGTTTATAACGAGTTCCCAAATTGGGACTCTGTCTGGCTCCTCACGCCTTAACGCAGCCATAAAGCGCTCATATCCAGTCATCGCCATCACCTCACAAAACATGTTACACCGATGCGCTGCTTCTCCGACAGCGCCTTATCGCACGCGGCGGGATTGGGTTTACGGCTATAATCAACCATGACGAGCATCAAGCGAGAGCGACAGTGAGAATTTTCAATGACGCGCAAATGGGGTGCAAGCACGAGTGAAGGTGTTGGGCATCTTCGGGAGCCCGAGAAAGGGCGGAAATAGCGACTTGTTACTTGATGCGCTGCTCAACGAGGCGGAAATGCTTGGGGCATCGGTTGAGCGCATATATGTGAGGGAGCTCAAGGTCTCGCCATGCATTGAGTGTGGCTCATGCGAGACAACTGGAAGGTGCGTCATTGAGGACGAGATGCAGTTGATATACGAAAAGCTTGACAGCGCCGATGCCATAGTCATTGCAACGCCGATCTTCTTCTATCATGTGCCAGCGCAGCTTAAATGCGCCATTGATAGGGCGCAGGCACTTTGGGCGAGGAAGCATAAGCTTAAAGTCGCCGATGATGCACCAAAGCGCAAGGGCTATCTTATAGCCGTCGGGGCAACATCTGGGCGAAGGCTATTTGATGGTGTCCGACTAACGGTCAAGTATTTCTTTGAAGCCATCGGCGCTGAGTATGCCGGCGAATTGCTCGTGCGAGGTGTTGAGGGAAAGGGCGATGTGCTCAATCACCCAAATGCGCTGAGGGAGGCAAAAAAACTTGCTCACAAGCTCTCGGCAGCACATCCACAATGAGACGGCTCGCGCTTCGCCAAGTGCATAAATGCGACGCTTCACAGCGATGGAGGTGATTAGCATCATGCGGCGCAACATCTTCGCTCTAATGGCACTTGTGACGATGCCATGCAGTGCCTACTCCCAATCCATTGTCGTCAAGCGCTCAATAACTGCCGACATTGCGGGTTTGCCCAACCTGCTCAAGAACGAGAGCTTTGAGATCGGTGATGCGAAGCAACACTCGTTTTGGCAGGCGTGGAAACGCGGATATGAGGTTGACGAGAGGGTTGCTCGCACGGGAAAGCGTTCTGCAAGGTGCGAAAGCAGCGATCCGAGGGATGAATTGGGCATCTTCCAGTCCATTGAGTTGAACCAACGCGAGCCGACGCCGATCATCGCTGAGTGTTGGAGCATGGCAAAGGGTGTAAGTGGGACGCCATCAAGCGGATACTCGCTTTACTTGGACATAATCTACACCGATGGCACACCGCTGTGGGGACAAAACTCTCCCTTTGATTGCGGCTCACATGACTGGCAAGTGCGCCGTGTTATTGTGCTCCCAGACAAGCCAATCGGTAGGGTTAATGTTTATGCGCTATTTCGTGGGCACACTGGAACGGTCTGGTTTGATGACATTAAGCTGGTTGAGCTCGCCCTGCCCAAGGGCGCATACAGGTTTGACGGCGTGCCAGTCACCACAGGTGCTTACAAGCCAGTTGGGAAACCGAAGTTGATCACGCTGCGCACCGATGACGGAATGGCAATAAGCATAGATGCGAATACGGGACAGGTCATAACTGACCATGGCATTGGCGGATTCTATATCCGTGATGTGGCAGCCGCTTCGCACTTCCGTCAACCGCTTGGGAAGGTCAAGTTAACAAGTTATGGCGCTCAACTGAGCGCAACCGATGATGAGTTGAAGCTTCGCCTGCGGGCTGATTTTAAAGCCGTGAAGCAATGCGTGCGAGTGGACGGAGAAATTGAGGACTTGAGCGGAACTGATAGGGCAGTAACGGTTTACTTCGCTCTGCCGGTTAACGCAATCGGTTGGTTCTGGTCAAATGACATCAGACGCAATGAGCGCATTGATGGTGAACGAGAATACATCAATTCCATCAATGTCGGTGCCGGCGCGAATGGAAAGATGTCTTGGTATCCGATTGGGGCTATCAGCAGCGACACAGACGGACTTTGTTTAGCCATACCATTGGATGTCCCAAGGCTGTTTCGCATAGCCTACAATGCAGCGAGCCGTGAACTGTATTGCGCCTTCGACTTGGGGCTCTCACGGGAAACAATCAACTTCCCATCGCGGGCGAGCTTCAGCTTTGTCATTTACCGATTTGAGCCGAGATGGCGCATGCGCTCAGCTCTTCAAAAATTTTACGACCTCTTCCCCGAGGCTTTCATCAAGCGCGTGGAGCGAGAGGGTATTTGGATGCCTTTCACCGACATCGCGACTGTGCGCAACTTTGAGGACTTTGGGTTTGCCTTCCACGAAGGTGACAACAATGTCCCGTTTGATGAACAGCATGGCATATACAGCTTCGTTTATGTTGAGCCAATGAGCCACTGGCTGCCGTTGCCAAAGGAGACGCCGCGAACTTACGAAGCTGTGATTGAAACCCTGAGGATGGATGCCGAAGGTGCAAGGGGTGAACTTCGCCGCCGGATGGCTATAGCCACCTTCACAAGCGGAGTTCATGGGCGCAACGGACAAATTGTCCTCTCCATAACTAAGGCGCCGTGGTGCGATGGCGCACTCATATTGCTCAATCCAGACCCGGACATCGGAACGCCAAACGGGAAGGAAACGAAGGCAAGCATCATGATGCAAACAATTGAGGGCGCGTTTGAACGCTCAAGGAGGGGATTGGTTAAAGGATGGGTAGCATATGGCGCTGGCTTTTCGCTTGATGATAGGGTGGCTCGCACCGGAAAGCATTCAATAAGGTGCAGCGCCGAGAAGCTCGGGATGGAGCTCGGCATCTCGCAAACCGTTGTGCTCAATCAAAAGGAACCAAGACCGCTGCTGTTCAACGCTTGGAGCAAAGCAGAGGCTGTCACGGGGAAGCCGAGCTCAAACTACGCGGTCTATGTTGACTTGATTTACGATGACGGAACTCCCCATTGGGGCTTAACGGCTGAGTTTGAGACTGGCACGCATGATTGGAAGAAGGCGGAAAGGCTCTTCCAACCGAAGCGCCCGGTGGAAAGAGCCACATTGCACCTGCTTTTCAGGAGAACACATTCTGGCACCGTTTGGTTTGACGACGCCTTCTTTGGCGAGGTCGGTGGGGAGAACCTCCTTGTCAACGAAAGCTTTGAGGAATTGGCGAAGGGGGAGCTTGACGGCGTCTATCTTGACTCGCTTGAAATGGGTGCAACCACTTTGAATTACAGGCGTGAGCATTGGCGCTATGCCAAACTGCCACTCGTCTTTGATGCGCACGGCACACCCTGCCAGATGCTGTTCTTTTCCGTTTATGAGTTTGCAAGATGGCTCGCTGAAAAGATGCACGGGCGGAACAAATTGATGTTTGCCAATGCTGTCTTGCAGCGCTTTCCCTTCCCGGCACACTTGCTTGATGTGATGGGAGTTGAGGTGAACTGGATGCGCGGCGATAAGTATGAGCCAACACGCGATGAGATGATGAGCTATTGGCGTGCGCTGTCATACCGAAAGCCATATTGCCTGCTCATGAACACAAACTACGAACGATTCAAGCGCGAATTCGTTGAACGATACATGAAGCGATGCGCATTCTATGCCATCTTCCCGAGCATGTTTGATGAGGAGGCTGCATCAAAAGACCCATATTGGGCATCGCCAAAGAAATGGTATGAGCGAGACAGGGATTTGTTCAAGCGCTACATCCCGTTGATACAAACGCTCGCCAAAGCCGGCTGGGAGCCGATAACGCATGCATGGACGGATAACGAGAAAGTGTATGTTGAACGCTATGGAGCCTCAGGGGAAATCTTTCTCACCGTCCTCAACGATAGCGATGCGCCACAGGAATTCACGCTCACAATAGATGCCGCTGCGCTGCGCTTGAATGAGCGAACAAAAGTGATGGTGCTGAGCTTGGATGAGCAACGGGAAATCGCGATGCCCATCAGCTGGCATGGGAACACAATAACGGTGCGCCATAAGCTCCCGCCGGATGATGTGCTCATCCTCAAGTTGGTCAGGTGATGCTATAGCTGTTGCATGGCTTGAGCCTCAAGCGGCGGCACCGGAGGTTCTGTCAAGACCGAGAAGGGCTTTGGCTGGCGCAGGCATGCGGAATAGATTGGCTCATCTGTCGGTATGCCGAATGTATCAAGCGCAGTTGACGGGATGACTTCCGGCAATGGCAAGCGACCATAACTTGGGTTTGGCTCATATGCCCAATCGTTGCCCCTCTTGATGATGTAGTAAGCGGCGCCGCGCATCATTGCGAATGGCGCGTATTGCGAGTCAAAGATGCGCGCAACCCAGTTTGAAGTGACAACTGGCTCATCGCCGACTACGACAGCCACATGACCAAAGTTCGGCGGCACAACCACAAGCTTCCTCTCGTCTACAGCATCAACTTCAACTATGAGCACTCTGCGTATGCCCTTCATTGGCTGAAACACATCCTCCGGCTCCTGAAAGATGAACAGCATCCTTCCGTAGGCAACCTCGTAGACTTCGGGGAATGTGACATACCCACTGCGGAGATACGGATGGTAGTGTCCAAACGCCTTGATGAACTCATCCCCGTCCTTCACCTCACCATTGACCGACATGACACCGGGCATAAAGAGCGAGATGTCATAGCGAAGCAATGGCACGCTTGAACGCAATGCGCCTTCATCACCGGCTAACCTCACATCCCTAAACATCCAATAGAGCACATCGGGCGTATTCGCCTGTGGGTTGCGCAAGACCGGTTTCAAGTCGCTAATGTGCCTCGGTTGTGGCTTTGCGCTTTTCACTTCCCTGCCGAGCTCAAGCATCCACCCACTGTCCGTTTGGACGAGTTTTATTGGCAGACCCAGCCGCTCACTCAGGTCAATCATATTCAGCACCTCCTTCCAAAATCGCAAGCGCTGCTGCTCCAAGCACACCTGCATCATAGCGCAATTTGGCGTTAACTATCTCCAAGCCACTCAGCGCTACATCAAGTGCATACTTTGAAATGCGCTCACGAAGCGGCTCAAGGAGCAACCTCTCGGGGGCTTCGGAAAGACCGCCGCCAATGATGACGATTCTCGGATTGAGCAATGTGACGGCTATCCCGAGACCATGCGCAAGGTGTTCAACGGCTTCATCAACAACCATCACTGCGAGCTTGTCTCCTTGTAGCGCTGCTTCAAAAACCTCCTTTGATGTGACGCTGCGCTTCGGGAGCGATGTCTCAACATCGCCACGCTGTATCAATTCGGTCGCACGCCTGCCGATGCCAGAGCCGCTTGCCACAGCTTCAAGGCAACCGCTCTTGCCACAGCCGCATTTTGGACCGCCCCTCACAACAACGATGTGACCGATCTCACCGGCGAGGTTATTTTCGCCACGCACAAGCTTTCCATCGGAGATGATTGCGCCACCAATGCCCGTGCCAATGTTAACATAAAGCGCATTCCTGCACCCCCTTGCAGCTCCGAACAGCAACTCACCGAGCGCACCGGCATTGGCATCATTGTCAAGCACAACGGGCAGGTTGAACCTTTCATAGAGCAATTGGCGCAGCGGGAAACCCTCCCAGCCGGCAACATGATGCGAACGCACAATTCGCCCACGCTCATAGTCCACCGGACCACCAAAACCGACACCGATGGAACTCACGGGTATGCACCGTTCTCGTGCCATAGAGACTAACTGGCTAACCATCTCATCAATTTGCCTATAGCATGCAGCTGCACCACCTACAGCATCAGTTGGGCGGCGAATCATCGCAAGCACATTCCCCGACACCGCTACGATGGCAGCAGTTATGCGCGTATTGCCCACATCTAACCCAATGACAGCCCTTTCAACATCGCCATGCTCACTCATGCACATCACTCCTTAGCGAATTGAAACAGGTCAACCTTGAGTCAATGGCAATGCCTCGGTAAGGCAACCATAATGGCATGTTAGGCATTTTGAGCGTCGTGCGCAACAATGCACGGTGTGCTAAACAGCCTCACTGCGCAAACTGTGATGGAATTGGCGGGGTGATTAAAATGAACAAGCCCGCAGCTTGCGCTAAGTGGGCAATGTTCCTCCTGACATTGTGGGCTGTTTTGCCCTTACAGGCGCAAGCGGTTATCTCAAGCGTGCCCGGTGAGACGAGGGAGCAATACGAAGCGAGAATGAAATGGTGGAGGGAGGCAAGGTTCGGCATCTTCATTCACTGGGGACCTGTGAGCATGGTCGGAACCGAGATAGGTTGGTCAAGGGGAAGGCAAATTCCAGTTGAAGTTTACGATAACCTTTACAAG